>CAYHGX010000001.1:0-47029 GCA_964356355.1 uncultured Candidatus Peribacteria bacterium
GAAGGCTGAGCCTGTGAAGCTTTGGCTCGCAAAAGTTGGATATGAGAGAATACAAGAATTGGCTGATCCTGAAAAATCCTTGAATAGGGCGAGAGAGAATTGGAAAAAACATGGTAGAAGTGGGAAATGGATTCAGCAACGAATGATGGGGCAGGAAACTCGCAATAAGCTTACAGATTATTGGAGCGAACACGAAATAAAACAGGGCAAAGAGTTTGCTATTTTGACTAGTATTATTCATCAGGAATGGGCGGAAGTAAGCGTCAAATCTCATAAGGAGTTAAAGGGTTTGAAGACTCAGAATTTACGTGATCATATGACGGAAGCGGAGTTGATTTTTACTGCTCTTGCAGAGCTTTCGACAAGGGAGATTGCGCGAAGTGTTGAAGCGACTGGGATGGAAGAAAATAAGGTTGCCGGTAAACAGGGCGGTGCTATTGCCAAAAGAGCACGGATAGAGCTTGAAGAGAAGACGGGGGAAAAGGTTGTGAGTAAGAAGAGTTATCTTGGTGTAAAGAAAGATGTTAAAAAGTTGCGGGGGGGTACTAGAGCCGATTCCCTCGACACAACCTGAATGAGTTGTTGTGTTTCTTCTTTGGCTGGATCCACATCTTGATTCTCCTTTAAAATTTTTGAATCATTCTTGTAATCCTAATGTTAAAAGAGGTAGGGATGGTGTGACTTTTTTGGCGCTGAGGGAGATTGGAATTGATGAGGAGCCCTATGGGGAAGGGATGCTGGAAGTGAGTTTTTTTGTACCGCCCTCCATTGACCTTTTTGCCAACTCTTTAGCTAAAAGCCTATTGGGATCTAATATTTTTTGATCGTCATCTGAATTAAAGGCTAATGGTAATTCTGTGCACCCCAATATTACTGCGTCTGTCTGTTCAATATATTTTTCGATCAATTGTACTAACTCGATCTGAGCGGCTGCAATATCTCCTCTCATAACATTTAAAATAATTCTGTTAATTTTCTCCTGATCTTCTAAGTCTTTAGGGTATTCACATTTGATTCCATGTATTGCTAGTGCCGTTTTGTATAAGCTGCTATCTCTTGATTCCTGTGATGACAGCACTATTACTTGTTTGTAGCCTCTTTTCTTTGCCTCTTGCGCTACGGCATCTGTTATATCTATTAACTCGGGGCCATTTTCTCCGAATATACTCCTTATATGAAGATGGATTGTGTTACATATTGCCACTACAATTTCTACTCCTGCAGCCGTCATTCGATCAACACTGGCCTGAGTAAGGGCTATCACTTCATCAACATTTCCACAGCTTAGCTCGTTTGAGTCTGGGAAAGGAATGCTTTCTAATATTATGTGTGGAAAATCTGAATCCAGCACCGCCCCTCTGTTTTGACATTCTCTTATTAATAGATTTAAAAAGCTTGCTGAGGCGGACGGCCCCATTCCTCCAATGATTCCTATCTTTCTTGTTTGATCCGGATTTCTCATTTATACTCAGGTCGAATTTAAGGCCATATAATAACATACTTTTGCTATATGCAAACCCCTAGAGTTTTATTGTTGTTATCAAATGGATTTGAAGCACTTGAGGCAGGATATTTTACCGATGTGCTTGGTTGGAGTAGTGAGAATAATGGACCCAATATAGATATCGTAACTTGTGGTCTTCATCCATTGTTGAAGTGTACATGGGGACTAACTGTTAAGCCGGATCTTATGATTTCAGAGGTAGATGTGACTGCATATGACGCCTTGGCTATTCCTGGTGGATTTGAAGAAGCTGGTTTCTATAAGGATGCTTATTCAGGTCAATTTACTGATGTTATCAGGAAATTTAATGAAAGTGGCAAGACTATCGCCTCCATATGCGTAGGATCTTTAGCGCTTGGGAAGGCTGAGGTATTGAGAGGGCGAAAGGCTACCACCTATCAATTGAATGGTATTCGAATGCAACAACTTAGTGATTTTGGTGTAAATATATCTAATGAGAATATTGTTGTTGATGGTAATATTATTACTTGTGCGTCACCGGCGGAAGGTCTTTGTGTTGCATTCTTATTGTTAAGGCGTTTGACATCTAGAGATAATATGCTTAAAGTTGGTCACTTAATGGGATTTAACGAATCAATATGTCAAAAAGTGAGTCAACTTTAGAGAATGGAGTAAAAAATCCTTATCTTAGTAATGGATATTCTCCCGTTTTATTTCATCCTGAGGGCGAAAATTTGTCTCTGATCACCAGTGATCCTATACATCCTGATACTCAGCGAGGATTAAGAGACTTTATTTCAATAGTTCGGCAGCCAAAATTTCCATGTATAGGCGCTAAGCAAACTATTAGTCATACTGGAACTTTTATGATGGGAAGTTATGATGATATGGCAAGCATCCCCACTGCCGAAGTAATCTCGCACGATGTAATGAAGTTTTTGGAGCACTCACGACCTGATGAAATTGGAAAATCTCACGGTTTGAAGCCGACCTCTTTTTCAGCGTTTTTCCCAAATCAACAGTTTGAGGGAGAATTGGATGCATGTAGGCAAATGCTTGCGTTGGTGAAAAATCTTCTGGAATTGGATGTTAAGAATTTTTCTACCCCTAGTGATCCTGTACTTTTTTCTCGTAATGTAGAGGATCCAAACTTTGCTGTCTGCGTTGGAGGACATCCATTTTTTACGGCTTTCTTCCATGCTCATAAGGATTCAGCTAGTCCTCGTAAAACAGATAGTGGTGTTTATGTAAACTTTAATTCTCACCATGGTTTCTATTATTTAAAGGGGAAAGTAGGTGTACATGAAAGGTGGTTAGATATTATTCGTGGAAATATTGAAAGAGGATATGGCCCTCCTCACCCTGACTTGGTGCATCATGGCCTTTGGTCCGAGGTGATGCAGTATCTAACTGTGAGTGAACTTAACAGGGATGCTGCAATTAAAATGATTGGTGATGTATTTGGATTAGCTCCGGACTGTGAACTCTTCAAAAGTCTTAGCGAAATGAGAACAATTATAAGAGAACGAGCTACGGCTGCTGGGTGTCCGTATCATGTGTGATTTTAGTGTCAGCTAAAAATCCTTTGAGCGGTAATTGTGATGGTGCTAGACCCGACTAGCCAGCAAATGCAAAGCGGCTCTGCCGCAAGGTAGAGCCGGGTTGAAGTCCTATGATAATTTTATGCGAGATAAAAAATTTATTGCGAAACATCGAGGGGGGCTTTTGGATATGCAGCAGCATAGAAGTTTAATCAAATGGTCTTGTAAATGTGTGGAGCATGCTATTAATCTTTTGGATGTAACTGTGGACGATAGGTTGCTTCATGCTCTGGTTGTTGCAAAAAAATGGGGAAATGGGAGCGTTAAAACTGGAGAAGCTATGAAAGCTGCTGTTGTGTCACATTCTGTTGCTAGAGAGTTACTTGATCCGGTTCAAATAGCTATTGCTCGTGCTGTTGGGCATGCAGTTGCTACGGCTCACATGTCTGACCATTCTTTGGGAGGGGCTCTTTATTCGTTGAAGGCTATTAAGTGTGCTGGTTGCTCAGTTGGGGAGGAAAGAAAATGGCAGAATCAACATGTTCCTGCAGATCTCAAGGAGCTGGTTTTGGCTACATTGGAGGTTAAGGGAAAAGTTTTTTTGAATTGAGTTGCAGCACGGAGTTATTAATTTGATTTAAAAAGAGCTCCCGGTGAGGGAGCCCTTTGGGTGTGGGCACTTCTGAGTTTCTTTTGATGCTTAGTCTTCTTCGTTTTCTTCGTCATGTTCTTTAGTGTCTTTTTCGTTATTTTCTGTTTCAACTTCTTTTACTTCTGTGTCCTGTTGTTTGTTGTCTTTTTCTTCACTGTCTTGTTTGTCATCGTTTTCGACTTCAAATTCAACTTCAACTTCAACTTCAGCTTTTTCTTCTAGGTTGGGAGGGGTTGTTTCTTCGTTGATATCTGTGGTGTCTTCTTTTTTGTCCTGATTCTGAGTTTCTTTCTTTAATTCTTTGACTTCTTTATTTTCGTCGTCTTTATCGTTTTCATCGTCTTTATCCTCTTCATCGTTTTCTTTCTGATGCTCTAATTTTCGGTTTTCATTGTTTGCTTTTGCATTTAGAGCAACCGCTAGTCCATGTGCTTTTCCAAGTTGGCATTTATCCTCTGGAGTAGAGGTGCAGGCAGCAATTATTCCTTGGATTGTGTCATATTTTTTCTTCATATTGTCATCCATTGCATCATAGCTTGTTTTTAAATTTTCGAGAGTTACTTCAATTTTCTCGATTTTTTTGGCATGTTTTTCAGCGCGTTTTTCTTTAATTTTTTCCTTTAATTTTTTGATTGATTCTTTTGGCTGTTTAAGAGTGTTCTCAACTACTTCGTTTCCAGCATCGGCATTCTCTACTGAAGTGGCCGCGGCTTCTATTACTTGATCGTCAGTTGTTGATGCTATGACTGTAGAAAGTGTATCTACTGTATCATCTTGTACTTTGTCTAATTCTGTAAGTACTTCTGCTGCATCATCTGCGTCATCTATATCTTCAATTTCTGTAGTTGCTTCATCTGTTTCTGATTCGACTGTTTTGATTAGTTCGACGGTTTGTTCTGCGGAGGTGCTATCAGCATATGCAGTATTGAATAGAGATGCCTCTTTTGCTGGAAAAGTTTCTGTTGAAGCTAAACTTTTTAGTTGTGTAAGCGCGTCAGATGCATTTTCAAGGTGGCTTAGAGCTTTTGTATATGGCGATGTTGCATGGAGGTAGCCTCCAGTTGCTACACTGATAACCAATGCCAATGCTACGCTTGGGATTAATTTTTTCATGGTAAGTAGGTTGTTAAATAGTGAAAAATTGTTTGATGTTTTTTCTTCTTTTAGAAGATGAATATTTGAAATAACTTTTGATCTCCACTCTTCTGAGGAGGTGGAGCTTATAGTTTTTATTGCTTTAATTAGTTCCTCTGTTTTCATGATTTTATTGTTAGTCGTAGTTGTATACCTTTGCGGGTGGAAATGGTTACATTTATTCTTGGCATAAATCTGAAAGGCGCTTTAGTGCTCGGTGAATTGCGACTTTTGTTGCTGAATACTCTATGTTTAAAATTTTTGAGATTTCAATAATAGAGAGGTCTTCTTTGAATCTTAGGATGATAAGTTCTTGGTCTCGTTCGTTTAGCAGTTTTAAATTATTGAAAACTATATTGGTTTGTTCTTGGTTTCTTGTGTCTTCTTGTATGTTAGTTTTTGTGTCTGAAATTTCGTCCTTGAGTTCTTCAATTGGGGCTGTTTGTGGTTTTAGGTTTCTGAAGTGGTCGCTTATTGCGTTTTTTGCGATGGTGAAGAGCCATGTTTTTAGTGAGGATTTTTCAGAATTGAAGGTGTCGCGGCTTCGATATGCTTTGAAAAAGACGTCCTGAACTATGTCTTCTGCTGTTTCTTTGTTCTGAACTCTTAACAGTGTGAACCCATAAATTGAATCTCCCCATTCTGAAAAGGCTTTTTCAAGCTGCTTTGGGGTGTCTATATTTTTGGGTTTGAATATGGCCATCATTAATATTATACCGTTCTTTTTGAGAATGGTTACATGGCTTGGGGGAGTTTTTTATTTTGCTACGAAGGCTGTTGCTCCGAGCCAGGCAAGATTGAAGATGGATTTCATAGATTTAGCGAAGGTGGTGCTTTCTATTAGGAGGCCGATGGGTTCATCCGTGTTTAACGATAGGATGGCGACTTTGTTGTCGTAGATGGAAATGTCGTTTTCGAAGTAAAATTCATCTTTGTTTACTAGCAGGATTTCTATTAGATCGCGGTTGTAATTTTTTGGATAAAATTGGTCGATTAGGTCTACGCCTTCTCCGGTTTCCGGGGAGAGATATCGTGTTTTTATTTTCTTTTGAATTTTTCTTTTGCAGAAATCCTTGAAGTAAGAGGGGAAGAGGTTGCCGAGTTTTTTGATGTTGGTATATCCAAGTATTTCTTCTTTTGTAGTGAGAATGTCTTCGAAAATACTTTTTGCACCTTCGATACCTTCGTAGAATCTGATCTTTGGTTTTATGGCTAAGGTATTGGTTATTGAGAGTAGTTGAGGGATTAGATTTTTTGCTGTTTCTAATTTTGCTTTCTGAATGCTGAGGATTTTTTGTGGATCTTCGGCGTTGAACCAGAGGACTTTTCCTTTTGAATAGGAGTGGAGGAGACCTTTTTGCTTTAGGTTGTTTAATGTGTGGTAGCAGGTGGCTCGTTTGATTCCGGCTTTTCTGGCTATGTTGCTGGCGTAGGATCCTCCAAGTTCAAGTACTGCCAGGTATACCTTTGACTCCTCTTGCGTTAGCCCTAATTCTGTTAATTCGTTGATCATTGGTGTTGTTGATGTTTTTCAACAGTTTTTGAATTGTATTTATTTTACCCTTTATTTACGCGAATTTCAAGCTGTTGAGCTGTGCTTTTCCTGTTGAGTGCTATGGACAACGGCTTGCCTTGGTGTTATAAGGGTGGCTAGTTTTAATTTTGTAATTTTATGCAAAAAAGTTGCGGAAAATGCGGTGTGAATTTTGAGATTTCGGAGGAAGATTTGAAATTTTATGACAAGATTTCTCCGGTTTTTGATGGTAAAAAATTTTTGATTCCAGGTCCAAGATTTTGTTCTGATTGTAGGCAGCAGAGGAGATGGTCTTTTAGAAATGAGCGAAATCTTTATCATCGAAAATCTGATTTTAGTGGTAAACAAATAATTTCAATGTATGAGGCTGAGAGGCCATATAAGGTTTATGATCAATCCGAGTGGTGGAGTGACAAATGGGATGCTAAGGATTATGGTAGAGAGTTTGATTTTTCGCGTCCGTTTTTTGAGCAGTTTTCTGGGCTAATGAAAGATGTGCCACGAATTAATCTGATCAATAAGGAACATGAAAATAGTGAGTACTGTAATTTTGCTATAAAAAACAAAAATTCCTATTTGCTTTTTACTTCTGCTGAATGTGAAGATTCTTTTTATTCTAATAGACTTTTGAATGATCGTAATGTTTGTGACTGTTCAAATGTTACGCATTCTGAATTGTGTTATGAGGTAATTGATTCTGATAATTGTTATAATTGTGCCTGGGTGCAGGCTAGTTCGAATTGTTCTGATTGTTTTTTTGGTTATGATCTTAAGAGTTGTAATAATTGTTTTGCTTCTCATGGGCTTGTAAATAAGAGTTATTGCATTGGCAATAAGCAGCTTACTAAGGATGAATATTTGAAGCAGGTTGAGGTTTACAGGAGGGATTTTGATAGTGTGCGAGCCTTCTATGCTAAAGAGTTAATTGGAGGTGTGAGAAAATATATCAATGGAACAAATATAGAAAATTGTACTGGTGATAGTATAAGTAGTTCAAAGAATTGTATGTGTTGTTTTGAAGTAAAGAAGTTGGAGGATTGTAAGTATGTTACAAATGCTACTGATTTAAAGGATTGTTATGATTTGAGTAATGATGATAAATCTGAGTTGGACTATGAGACTATAGGTGCTGATAGTAATTATCATCAATGTTTTAGTGATATCTGTTGGTATAATTCAAATATTTTTTATTGTAGCTTGTGTTTTAATTCCCAAAATTTATTTGGTTGCGTGGGGATGAAAAGGTCGGAATATTGTATCTTTAATAAGCAATATTCTAAGGAGGAATACGAAAAGCTGGTTCCAAGAATTATTGAACATATGGAGGCGACTGGTGAGTGGGGAGAATTTTTTCCTTCCTCAATTTCGCCTTTTGAGTATGGCGAGAGTATGGCTCAGGAATATTTTCCTGAGGCTGTGTCGGAAAATTTAAAGTCTCAACAATATGCTGGTCCGAGAGTGGAGGTAGCTAAGAATATTGAAGATGTTGATAATTCGATTTGTAGCAAAATTTTACAGTGTGAGGTGACAGGAAAGCCTTATAAAATTTTGCCCCAAGAGCTTGTTTTTTATAAGAAAATGAAGGTGCCTGTTCCCCTGAGGTGTCCGGATGAGAGGCATAGGGAAAGGCTTCGGATGCGTAATCCAAGGCGATTGATAAAGAGAAGCTGTAATCAGTGTAGCAGGGATTTGCTTTCTTCTTATCCTTTGGATTTTCCGGGTAAGATTTACTGTGAGGAATGTTATCTGAAGATTACATATTAATAATATGAATCGAAATTGCAAAAAATGTGGTGCGAAATTTAAGGTTTCTAATTCTGAGGTCTGTCGATTTGAGAAATTATTTTTAAAATTTGGTGATGTAAAAATTTCTATGCCATTGCCTACTTTTTGTCCTGATTGTAGGAATCAGAGGAGGCAAAATTTTCGTAATGATAGAGCTTTTTATGTGAGGAAGTGTGATTTGTCGGGTAAGCAATTTGTGTCTATGTATCCAAGTGATTCGAAGTATAAGGTGTATCATCCTGATGCGTGGTATGGTAACAAATGGAATGCTCTGGATTACGGTAGGGAGTTTGATTTTTCACGACCGTTTTTTGAGCAATTTGTGGACTTGATGAAAGGTGTTCCGCGACTGGGTATCGATATAGTGAATTGTGAGAATAGTTATTATTGTAATTATTGTGGTGATGATAAAAATTGTTATCTAGATATTGCAGGTGAGGCGAATGAGGAGTGTTTTTATAATCTTTTCGTGAAGTATTCTAGAAATGTGGTTGATTGTACTTTTGTTTATAACTCTGAGCTTTGTTATGAGTGTATTAATTGCTACGAATGCTACAATGCTCAGAACTGTCAATACTGTGAGAATTCGAGTGATATTTTTTACTCTTTTGATTTAAAGGGGTGTAAAAACTGTATTTTCTCTTCTGGCCTTAGGAATAAGCAATATTGTATCTTTAACAAGGAATATTCTGAGGATGAATATTATAAGTATTTGGATAAGCTGGCTTTGGGCAGCTATTCTCAGCGTTTGAAGCTTTCTCAGGGTTGGGTGAAGTTTTTAAGGGAAAATGGTATTTTTCGCTCTGCGTATATGCTTAGTTGCGAAGAGTGTTTTGGGGATAACCTGAAAAACTGTAGAAATGTGGAGCAAAGTTTTAATGCTACTAATTGCGAGGATTGCGCTTATTTGTATGATGTTTTGGATGCCAAGGACTGTTCGGATCTGAATTATTCACTTTATCAGCCGGAGTTGTCTTATGAGCTGATTAGTACTTTGAGTATGGTGAGAAGCGCTTTTTCGATGGCGAGTCATTATAGTAGCGAAGTTTATTATTGTGATTTGACTAATAATTCATCTAACTTGTTTGGTTGTATTGGTTTGAATCGGGCGAAGTATTGTATTTTGAATAAACAGTATAGTAAGGAGGAGTATGAAAGTTTAGTGCCAGAAATAATTCGGCATATGGAGGTCAATGGTGAGTGGGGTGAATTTTTTCCGTCGATTATTTCGCCTTTTGCTTATAATGAAACAGTGGCTCAGGAGTATTATTCTTTGTCTGAGTTGGAAGCTATTAACAGTGGTTTTACTTGGAGGGAAGATAAAAGTGAAAGCTTGTATAAAGGGCCGGATGTTATTTTGCCTGATAATATTAGAGATGTTGATGGTGCTATTTTAAAGTCTATTTTGAAGTGTGAACAAAGTGGCAAGTTTTATAAAATTATCCCTGAGGAGTTGAAGTATTATCGGAGGATGAATATTCCTTTGCCGAGAGTGAGCCCGGATCAAAGGCATAGGGATAGGATTGTTTTGAGAAATCCAAGGCATTTGTGGGAGAGAACTTGTGCCAAATGTAGAGGTGGTATTAAAAGTACCTTTGCCCCTGAAAGATCAGAGAGGGTCTATTGTGAGAGCTGTTACGCGGCTGCTATTTACTAAGGTGAGATTGTGTTTATAATTTGGCCATGCTTAAGTCTTGTATTCAATGTAGTGGTGAGTTTGATGTGACGGAAGATGATATTGGTTTTTATGAAAAGGTTTCGCCGGTGTTTAATGGTGAGAAATTTTTGGTGCCATCTCCAACTTTTTGTCCTGATTGTAGGCAGCAAAGAAGATTGGCGTGGCGAAATGAGCGGAGTTTGTATTATCGGAATTGCAGTGAAACTGGAGTGAAAATGTTGTCTATGTATAAGGAGGATGCCAAATTCCCGGTGTATGATAATGATTTCTGGTGGGGAGATGGGTGGGATGCTATTGATTATGGAAGAGAGTTTGATTTTAATCGAGGTTTTTTTGAGCAATTGGCTGAGCTGCGCGATGTGGTGCCACATTTTGCCTTAGCGGTTGCAAAGACTACCATGCAGAATTCAGATTATTGCAATCATGCAGGTTATTTGAAGGATTGTTATCTCATTTTTAATACTGATAATGCCGAGAAGTGCATGTATAGCAAGGCTGTGAATTTTTCTTATGAGTGTTTGGACTGTACGAATGTGACTGATAGTGAGCTTTGTTATGAGGTGATGGATTCCACGAATTGTAAGAGGTGTACCTATCTTTTTGATTCGCATAATTCTAGTGAATGTCATTTTTCTTATAATTTGAATTCGTGTAGAAACTGTTTTTTCTCTGCGAATTTGAGTAATAAGGAATATTGTTTTTTGAATGAACAGTATACGAAGGTGGAATGGGAGAAGAAGGTAGCTGATATTAGAGCCAAATATTCAACTGTTGAGATTTTAGAGAAGTTGATGAGGTTTCGTGAGGAGTGGTTTGTGAAATGGATGCATGAAAAAAATACAGAGAGTTGTACGGGTGACTATTTGGTGAATTGTAAGGGTTGTGAGAGTTGTTATAACTCTGAGTATTTGGAGAATTGTAAGTGGTGTTATGATTTAAAACGGGCGGAAAGTGTGAGTCATTCTAATTATGATGTGACGGCTTTTGGTCTTGGTGTGGTGGATTCATATGAGTGTGGAACTGTGGGTTACGATGTTAATCATGTGCTTTTTGGCGAGAATGTTTGGAGTAGTAGTGATGTTTATTATTCGCTTTTGTGTGTGAATAATTGTAGGGACTGTTTTGGCTGCGTTGGGCTTAAGAAGAAGCAGTATTGCATTTTAAATAAACAGTATAGCAAGGAAAAATATGAGGAGTTGGTGCCGAAAATAATTGAGCATATGATTGGGAAGGGTGAGTGGGGAGAATTTTTTCCGAGTTCAATGTCTCCGTTTGAATATATTGAAACTGTTGCTCAAGAGTATTTCCCAGTGGAGGTTGTGAGTCAGAAGGTTGTTGATTTTTCCGGTGATGAATTGGTGTGCTTGGAGAGTGGAAAGGCTTTTAGGTTGCAGAAGACAGAGGCGGATTTTTATAAAAAGATGAGTTTGCCTTTGCCGAAGTTTTGTCCTGATGTGAGGCATTTACATCGGTTGAGGCTTAGGAATCCTCGTAGGCTTTTTAAGAGGAAATGTTTTTCTTGTGCGAAAGAACTAGAGACTACTTTTTCTTCTGAGAGGAAGGAGAAGGTTTATTGCGGCGAGTGTTATTTGAAGGTTGTTTATTAACTTTATGGTCATGAAAAACTGTAAGAGGTGTGCCAAGCAGTTCGTGGTGAGTGAAAGAGAAAAGGAATTTTTGCCAAAGGTGAGTCCTGTATTTGGTGGTGAAAAATTTTTGATTCCGGAGCCGGAGTTTTGTCCGGACTGTAGATTGGCTGCTAGAACTGTTTATCGAAATGAGCAAAATTTTTACCATAACAAGTCTGCTGTTACTGGTAAATCTCTTTTGGCTTTGTATTCACCCGATACTGAGTGGGGTAAAAACTATAAAATTTTTACTCATACAGAATGGTGGAGTGATAATTGGGATCCACTACTTTTCGGAAGGAATTTTGATTTTTTACGTAAGTTTTTTGAACAGTTTCAAGTGCTGAGTCGGGAGATCCCAAGGGTGAATTTGATTCAAGTTGAAAATGAGAATTCTCCTTATACTACTGGGACTGGTTATTGCAAGAATTGTTATCTTATTAATTGTTCTGAAAATTGTGAGGACTGTAGCTATTCTAAGTTATTGCAGGATTGCACTAATGTGATGGACTCCAGTTATTGCTATAATAGTGAGCTTTGTTATCAATGTTTCTATCTGACAAAGTGTTATAACTGTGTGTATGTGTACAATAGTTTGAACTCTTCTGATTGTTGGTTCTCGGATAATTTGAAGGGTTGTAACAACTGTTTTCTTTCAACCAATTTGGCGAATAAAAGTTATTATTTTATGAATAAGCCTCTTTCTAGGGAGGAGTATGAGGCTAGGGTGAAGGCTGTTTTTGAATCTGATGATTGGCTGGAACAGGCGATGAATATCTTTAGGGATATTAGAGTGCAACGAATTTATAAATATTCCAATGTGGTGAATTGCGAGAATTCTACCGGTGATTTTTTAACTAATTGTAAAAATTGTATTGATACTTATGATGCTAATGATAGTGAGGATTTGATGTATGTGACTGTTGGTGTGAATGCAAAGGATTTGATTGATTGTTCGAATATGTATTTGAAGCCTCAGTTGAATTATCAGGTGTTGGGCACGATCGAGACCTATAATGTGATTTTTAGTTTGTATGTTTTTCATAGTCAGGACGTTATGTATAGCGAGTTTTGTTTTCACTCTAAAAATCTTTTCGGATGTTGTGGGCTTAGGAATAAACAATATTGCATTTTTAATAAGCAATATACGCAGGATCAATATGAAGAGTTGGTGCCGAAGATAATTGAGCATATGCAGAAGAGTGGAGAATGGGGTAAGTATTTCCCAATAGAGTCTTCGCCGTTTGGTTATAATGAGACGGTGGCTTACGAGTATTTCCCTTTAAGTAGAGAGATGGCTTTGGAGCAGGGTTTTAAGTGGAAGGATCCAGATGAGAAAGATTATAAGCCTCAAGTTTATGTGGTTCCAAAAAATATTGCTGACGTGAGAGATGAAATTTTGGATGCAACTTTGGCGTGCAAGGAGTGTGGTAAAAACTATAAAATTATTAAGTCCGAGTTGACGAGGTTGAGGCAGTTGGGATTGCCTGTTCCGAATTCTTGTCCTGGTTGTAGGCATGATGAGCGAATGAAGTTGAGGAATCCGCGTAAATTGTGGGAGAGAGATTGTATGAAATGTGGAAAGATGATGAAGACTGGGCTTGAGCCTGGAAGAAAGGAAAGGGTTTATTGTGAGGAATGTTACCTTGAAGAAGTGTATTAGGTCGGGTTATAATGCCCTCCTGATAGACTATTATTATGAAATATTTTCAGCTTATCGTTCCACAAGGGGATGGTGGTAAAAAAAGAGAGGCTGTTTTCCAAGAGATGTTGGTGAATCTTCAAAATACTGTGAAGGATGTGCCTGTTTCGATGGAGATATTCGGATATGAACAATATACGTATTTCTTTTTTGCTGTGCCTGATAACCTTTATGAGACGATTGAGGGATTGATTTATTCGGCTTATCCTGATTGTGAAGTGAAATTGGTGAGTGATTATGTGGATTCCTTTGCTTCGAGTAAACTTGCTATTTCTGGTGTTCGATTGCGATTGAGATGGGGAGACATTTATCCATTTAAGACTTACGATGAGTTTGAAGAGGATAGTCAGAGTAGGCTTTTTTCGGTGATTTCAAAAATTGCGACTGGCGATCAAGTTTGGGTGCAGATTGTTATTAATCCAAGGGATGAAACCTCGGGGTATCATTTAAATAGAAGATTTGGACTTAGATGGAATCAGTTTAAAAAAGTTTTTAGCGTGAGAGATCGGGTGAGGGTTAAAGATGAGAATGGAGTGATAAATCAGAGAACAGCTTTGGCTGTGGAAAAGGTTAAATGCGAGCCCTTTTTTGTGAATATAAGGGTGGCTTATTTGGCGAAGACGCAGGCTGATGCTTCACGTAAACTTGAGGCTATTGTGAATAGTTTTTATCAATTTAATAAGACTGATATTCAAGATTTTGTGCCGGTGAAGCTTTCAGATAAAACTTTTTTGAATGAATACAAGGGTAGAAAGATGATTGCTCCTTTTATTCTTAGTCCTAAGGAAATTTCTACTTTATATCATTTTCCGAATCCTGATTTTGTGCCTCATATCGTGCATGTGTTGGCGAGGAAATCTGAGGCTCCTCAGGATTTGCCAAAGGAGGGTGAGCCGGACGTGAGTCTTTTTGGTATGACGAATTACCATAATAATTTTGATACATTTGGTATTAAGCGAGTGGATAGAAGGAGGCATTTATATGTGGTTGGTAAGTCTGGTTCTGGTAAATCTAAATTACTGGAGCTTTTGATTAAGGCTGATATTGAAGCAGGGAAGGGAGTGGGGGTGCTTGATCCTCACGGCGATCTTGTGGATAGCATACTGGAGTTTATTCCTGAGCATCGTATAAAGGATGTGATTTATTTCGACCCTTCTGATGTGAATTTTCCGATTTCATTTAATCCTATGGAAAATGTAGACGAGGCTTATAAGATGCAAGTGACCATTGGATTTTTGCAGATTTTTAAAAAACTGTTTGGTTCTAATTGGACGGATAGGCTTGAGCATGTGCTTAGGTATACGGTATTGGCGTTGTTGGATAGTCCAAATACTACTGTGTTGTCTATTTTGAAAATGTTAACTGACAAGAATTATCGTCAGACGATTGTTTCTCGTATTAAGGATAATGTAGTTAAAAATTTCTGGGTTTCTGAGTTTGCTTCATGGAGTGAGAAATTTGATGCTGAGGCAATTACGCCGTTGCTTAATAAGGTAGGGCAGTTTGTTGCGACTAATATGATTCGTAATATTATTGGTCAACCTAATAATAAATTTGATATTCGCGAAATAATGGATGGGCAGAAGATTTTGTTGATGAAGGTGTCTAAGGGATTACTTGGAGAGGAAAATAGTGGATTACTTGGCGCGATGATTATTACGAAACTTTATCAGGCGGCTATGAGTAGGGCTGATATGAAGGAGGACGATCGCAAAGATTTTTATTTCTACGTCGATGAGTTTCAGAATTTTGCTACGGATACTTTTGCTGAGATTTTGTCTGAGGCGAGGAAGTATCGTTTGAATTTGACTATTGCTCATCAGTATATGGGGCAGTTGAGTGATGTTGTGAAGGAGACAGTTTTTGGTAACGTGGGTTCAATTATTAATTTTAGAGTTGGGGCTAAGGATGCTGACATTTTGGCTTCAGAGTACAACCCTGTGTTTAGTGAAAGGGATATTATTAATCTTGGTGTAAGGGAGTTTTATTGTAAAATTTCTGTGAATGGTGAGATTCGAGAGGCTTTTTCTGGTAAAACAATTGCTGTGCCAAAGATGGAGAAGACCTATGTGAAAGAAATTATTGAAAATTCGAGAAAGACTTTTTGTGTAAGGAGAGAGGATGTTGAAGATATGCTTAGTAAGTGGGATGAGGCAGGGGAATTTGACGACGCGGGGCCTCAGGAGGCTCCGGTATTTGAAGAGCCGTTGATATAAAATTTCTTTTGAGTATTTTGGTTTTGTGCTATCTTTGCTTTATGAAAAAAACTTCCCAAAAACAAACTTCAAATGAGGACAGTGAGTCGTTGATTTTGCCAAATTTGCCTGGGTATTTTTTAGTTGCCTGTTTGTTACTTGCTTTAGGTGGATTGCTTTGGTTGCTGCAGCCTTTTTTGACAGTAATATGTGTGGCTGCTGTAATGGCTATTGCTTTTTATTCTCCATATAAGCGATTGGTTAAGTTTTTTGGTGGGCGAAAGAGTTTAGCTTCATTTGTGAGTTGTTTATTAGTGATTGTGATTATAGTTGTGCCTGTTGTTGTGTTTTCAATTTTGATGACTGGAGAAGCACTAGATACCTATGACTCAGTTCAACAGAAGCTTGATTCTGGTGTTTTTGATAATTATTTGAAATGGGAAAATGGTGGGTTCTTTTTTGATTTAAAGGAGAAGGCTCAGCCAATAATTAATTTGGATAATTTTGATGTAAAGAAAAACATTATCGATGTGGCTCAGTCGATGAGTTCTTATCTTGTTTCGCAGACTGCGACTTTTATTAAAAGTATTTCAAGTGTGTTTTTTAATTTTATTTTGATGCTTTTTGCGATGTTTTATTTCTTCCGTGATGGAGATGAAATTGTTAAGAAGATTGGATCTGTCAGTCCATTGCCTTCTAGTTATGAGGCTCAGTTGTTTGGGAAAATTGCGGCGATGGTAAGGGCGATAGTGGTTGGTGTGTTTTTGACTGCTTTTGCGCAGGGCTTTGTGGGAGGTGTTGGTTTTGCTATTGCTGGAATTTCCAGTCCAATTTTCTGGGGTGCTATAATGGCTTTCCTCTCTTTGGTTCCGATGATTGGGACTGCAATTATTTGGGTGCCTGCGGCTATTATTTTGGCTATTCTTGGTAGCTATGGTGCTGCAATTTTCATTTTTCTATGGGGCTTTATTTTAATAGGTACTGTGGATAATGTTATTCGTCCTTATTTGATTGGTGGAAAGGCTCATACCTATCCTTTGATGACTTTTTTTGTGATACTTGGTGGTGTTTATGTACTTGGGTTTAATGGTGTATTTATTGGTCCTTTGGTTTTGATGTTGGTGATGTCTTTCTTGCATATTTATCAGGCTGAATATAATAAAGTTCTTAAAAAATAAATTTTATGGCAAAAAAGGTAATAAAAAAAGCAGTGGTTAAAAAGGGTGTGGATGAGGTGGTGGATAAGAAGGAACAGCCTAAGATGAATCAACATATACCTTTTGTTGGAATGTTGGCTTTGGTAATTGGAGTTTCTGGGTATGCTGTTTTTTCTTCTTTCGCTTCAAATAATAGTTTTTTGAATTATGCCTTTACTGATATTTCTGATTTGAGAATTAATAATGTTGCTATTGCTACAAAGGCTGGCGCTACTAATGGTCAGGAGAATCAAAAACCTAGCCCATTTTCTGATGTGAAATATGGTGATCCGAATGCTAATGAAATTATTGCTTTATATTATGCGGGGGTTGTTAATGGATATGGCGATGGTACTTATAAGCCACAGAACAAGGTCAATCGTGCTGAATTCATGAAGATGTTGGCGGAGGCGAGAGATGTGGATTATACGAAAATTGAATCTGGTCTTTTGGCTAATTGTTTCGGTGATGTAAAGGATGTTCCGGAACATTGGTATGCACCTCCAGTTTGTGCTGGTAAATATTATGGGTGGGTAAATGGTTATCCGGATGGAACTTTTAAAGCTATACAGAATATAAATAAAGCTGAGGCATTGAAGATTACTTTGAATGCTTTTGGTCTTGATATTCCTGCAAATGGGTCTTTGGTTTCTAAGCCTTTTGTGGATGTTGAGATTGGTGCTGGGGCTCCTTGGTATGCTGGTGTTGCTCAGGCTTCAAAAAATGCGGGTTTAATATTGTTGGCAGGTAATTTTGATGCTGGTCATGAGCTTACGAGGGGTGAGATGGCATCTATTATTTATAAGGCAATGTTAGCTAAGGCAGATCTTTAGCTTTTGTTTTTGTTAATATTAAAATTGCTGCGCTTAGGGTGATGGTGGTTGCGGCCATTAATATTTCATTTGAGTGATTCTCTTTATTTGGGGTGTTGATGTTTTGAGTTTTTACTTCTAGGTTTTTTATGTCTGATATTGGTTTTGGGTTGATTGTGATTTTTCTTGTTGATGTTTTTTTTGTGGTTTTAGATTTTTTGATTGGATTACTTATTTCCCATTTGTTTGAATTTTTTTTGATTATTCCATCTTTCTTTACTTCTTCGCTGTTAATGCAATTTAATGTTGGGATAAGAGCGGATAGTTCATCTAAATCTTTTTGTTCTGATTGAGCTATTTTGGAGTTTTGCCAACACACATAGTCGGTTATTTGATTGTTTGTCGTGATGGTTAGTTGTTCTGTGGTGGCGGTGAGACCTTTTTCAGTTGTGTTTATTTCTAGAGTGTTTGGTGATTCTTTTGTCTCGTTTGATGCTGATTTGAAACGAATGATGATTTCTTTTTGAGTAGTAATTTGTGATGGTAAGATTTCCAATAGTGGTTTGTCTATATTGATTTGGATTGGTGATTCTGGGTGGAAGTTTATTTGAATTTTTATGTAGTCTTGGATGGGGTTGTTGAAGGATACTTCTGAAAATTCCATGGACGAAAGTGGGTTGGCACTTGCTGTTTGTGCTAAATAGATGAGCATGGTGATTATCTGTAGGTATGTTTTTCTCATGTGGGAATGAAAGCAGGGAATTATTAAAAAAACTTAAATTCTATATTTTGTGGACGATGATTTTCTTGACAAAGGTATTAATGGGTGATTTAGTGTGGTTACTTTGAAAATAAGTTTGATAAAGCCGATGTCGAGAAATAGTAGATTTCTCTTAGGTTAAAGCGAGTCGGGGTTGGTGTGAGCCCGGTAACCGAAGGAAATTGAACGCGTCTTGATGCCGAAAGGCAGGTGCGTACACAAAATGTACGACGGAAGTAGTCCGTAATCATACTACATCGTTTGTCTCCAAAGCTTTGGCTAAGGGTATGAGAACGAACTGAGGTTTCTGGAGTGATCTGGAGACGAATTGAGGTGGTACACGTGAGTTTATTGAGCTCCCGTCCTTGAATTCAAGCATTTGCTTGAAGGTAAGGATGGGAGTTTTTTTTGTTTATTTAATTTTAAAACCATGAAGAAAAGTTTGACCCAAATAATGGATTTGCAGCCGAAAGAAATTTTGGCGCTGATGAACGATGCTTTTAAGTATAAGAAAAAGCTTAAGAATGGACTTCATAAGGAGAATGTTTTGAAGGGGAAAAGCGTTGCGATGATTTTTGAGAAACCTTCCTTGAGAACGAAAGTGGCTTTTGAAGTGGCCACTACTTACTTAGGAGGAACGCCAATTTTTCTTACGAGTGAGCAGATATTTTCAAGTGGAAATTATGAGAAGGGGAGGGAGTCTGTGACTGATATTGCAAAAAATTTGGAAAGATTTACTGATCTAATTTTGGCGAGAGTGTATTCGCATGAGACGATTCAGGCTCTGGAGGGGTCGTTGAGTAAACCATTGATTAATGCGCTTTGTGACGTGCATCATCCTACTCAGGCTTTGGCCGATTTGATGGCGATAATTTGGCATAAAAATAAATATCAGGGATTGAAGGTGGCTTTTATAGGTGATGGAAATAATGTGGCAACTTCTTTGATGCAGATCTGTGCGATCATGGGCATTAATTTTGCGATTGCGAGTCCGAAGGGCTATGAGGTTTTGGCTGCAGAAAAGGCGAAGGCTATGAAGGCGGCGAAGAAGAGTGGGGCGGTGATGGAGTTTGTGAGTGATCCGGTGAAGGCTGTAAAGGATGCGGATATCGTTTATACCGATACCTTTGTTTCGATGGGTCAGGAGGAGGAGAAGGCTAAAAGGCTTAAGGCGTTTGAGGGGTATCAGGTGAATATGGAGTTGATGAAAAGGGCGAAGGTGGATGCTAATTTTATGCATTGTTTGCCGGCGCATAGAGGGGAAGAGGTAACGGATGAGGTAATGGATGCGCCGTTTTCTATTGTTTTTGATCAGGCTGAATGCCGCTTACACATAGCGAAGGCTCTTTTAACTTTTTATTTAAATTCTTAAAAACAATGTTTATGAAAACTGAAAATCTGTATCAAAAAGTTTCTTCATATGAAGCCAAAGTTGGCGAAGTGAAGAAGGTGGTGCTCTTGTATTCTGGAGGACTTGATACCTCTGTGATGTTGAAGTGGATTCAGGATGAATATTCCTGTGAGGTGATTGCACTTACTATTGATATTGGCCAGTTGGCTGATGATCTTGAGGCAATTAAGCAGAAAGCTGTTAATCTTGGTGCTATTGAGGCAATTGTAATTGATGCTAAGGCTGAGTTTGCTGAGAATTATATTGTCCCTGCGATTAAAGCAAATGCTTGTTATCAGGGAGATTATCATATGGCAACTTGTATTGGCAGGCCGTTACTTGCAAAGTTGGCGGTGGAGATTGCTGAGAAATATGGAGCAGATACTATTGCTCACGGATGTACAGGAAAGGGCAATGATCAGGTGAGACTTGAGGCGGGAATTCTTACTTTGAATCCATCGATGAAAATTATTGCGCCGGTGAGAGAGTGGGGACTTGGTAGGGAGGAGGAGATTGCTTATGCTCATAAGAACAATATTCCGGTGCCTCATACTATCGATAAGCCATATTCTTACGATGATAATATGTGGGGGATTTCGGCTGAGGGTGGTGAAATTGAGGATCCTACGAAGGTGCCGAAGTTGGACCAGATTTTGGCTTATTGCAAGCTTCCTGAGGAGGCAAAAGATGAGGCGGAAATGGTGGAGCTTGAATTTGAGAAGGGTGTGCCGGTGGCCTTGAATGGGGCCAAAATGGAGCTTGTGGATCTTATTTATAAGCTAAACGAGATTGGTGCTGCTCATGGGGTTGGTATAACTGTGCATATTGAGGATAGACTTGTGGGTTTGAAAATTAGAGATGTTTATGAGGCACCGGCAGCGCATATTTTGATCTCTGCTCATAAAGTTTTAGAGAAGAGTGTGTGCACGAGAGAGGAAAATCAGCAGAAGGAAATTCTTGATCAGAAGTGGGCTTATTTATGTTATGGAGCGAAGTGGTATGAGCCGTTGATGAGTTCATTGAATGCTTTTACAAATTGCATGAATGATAAAGTTTCGGGCAAGGTGAAGGTTAAACTTTACAAGGGTGGAGTGAGTGTAATGGCTGTGGATTCGCCGAATTTGCTTGTGAAACAGCAGTTGGTGACTTTCATGAAATCATCAGAGTTTAATCAGAATGCGAGTCCGGGTTTTATTGAAATTTATTCTCTTGAGGCCAAGATCGCAAATCAAGTAATCCAAAGTAATCAATAAAGTTATGTCACAAATTTGGAATACAACTGGGCAAAATCTGGAGCAGAAAATTCTAAAGTTTACTGCTGGAGATGATAGGATTTTGGATCAGAAAATTTTTCTCCCGTACGATATAAAGGCATCGAAGGTTCATGCTGAAATGTTGTTTAATCTTGGTATTTTGACTCAGATAGAGTTTCAGCAACTTAGTCAGGGACTTGGTGATATTTTAGATCTTTGGGAAAATGGTGACTTTCAGATTGGTGAGGAGATGGAGGATTGTCATACGGCAATTGAGGCTTATTTGACTGAGAAGTTTGGTGAGGCTGGTGAAAAAATTCATACTGCTAGGTCGAGAAATGATCAGTCGTTAACCATGGTGAGGCTTTATATTCTGGATCAGTTGGAGCAAATTAACATGTTATTGGTTGATTTAAAAAGTACTTGGAATCTTTGGGCTTACAAACACGAGAAGGTGGTGATGCCTGGATATACTCATATGCAGAAGGCGATGCCAACAACTGTGGGTGAGTGGCAGGGGTCTTATGTTGCGGGGATTGAGGATTTGGCCTTTCTTTGTGAGGCTACAGTGGAATTGTGTAATCAATCTCCGTTGGGCAGTGGAGCTGGATATGGTGTGCCGTTGAAAATTGATAGAAAATTTACGTCAGGGAAATTGGGCTTTGCTAAAGTGCAAAATACCTTGTATGCCCAGCTTTCTAGAAGTGTGTTGGAGCCGCAGGCGATGCAAGTTTGTGCTTTGATTAGCGGTATACTTGGTAGGTGGGCGAGTGATTTGTTGCTCTTTACTACTGAAGAGTTTGCGTTTTTTTCTCTGCCTGCTGAGTTTTGTACTGGATCTAGTATTATGCCGCAGAAGAAAAATTATGACGTTTTGGAGTTGATGAGAGGTAAAGTTGCCACTGTTTTCTCTGCTAAGGCGGAGGTGGAACAGGTCATGCTGAAGCTGTTTTCGGGTTATCATAGAGATTCGCAGCTTATAAAGGAGCCGTTAGTTAGAACTTTTAAAACTGTGATTGAGTGTTTGGAGGTGGCGATTTTATTGGCACCTAATTTGCAGGTGAATAAAGAGAGGCTTGAGGCTGCTATGAGTGAGGAGATTTATGCAACTGAGAGGGTTTATCAATACGTGGAGCAGGGAATACCTTTTAGAAAGGCATATTCTTTAGTGAAGGAGGAAGTTTTAAATGAACGTAGTGAAAATCGGATCGATCTACGCCGCTGAGAGTTGAATTGCTTGGCGGTGTGATGGGCCTGTTTTTTTATTGCGTAATTTCAAAATTTATATGGAGATTGAAACTTTAAATAATGTTGTTTCTGAAGAGTCTATTGGGGAGAAACTTGTTGCGGATTTGTGCAGAATTCATCAGCCTAATGTTGGTGAATATATGTGGAAGTTTGGGAAGAAGGTGTCTCCTGAGGACAAAGGGGTGGTGATAATCTTTGGATTGCATGGTGACGAGGTTGGGCCGGTAGAGGCGTTGAAGATTTTGTTGCCTCAAATAGCGGCAATTCAGAGTGAACTTAGAGGTGAAATTACTTTGATACTAGGAAGTCCGCAGGCGGTGAGGAAGGGTGAAAGGGGTGTGGAGGTTGATCCTAATAGGGTTTTTGGTAAGAGTGGCCTGACTGTTGATCATCAGAGGGTGGGGCAAATTCAGCAGGCTATTATTGAGGCGAATGCTGATGTGTTGATTGATTATCACTGTACGAGAAATAAATCTGAGCCATTTGTTTTTGTGCCAAAAGGATTTGGAAATCATGAGGATTTGCTTACAAAGCAAATGGTGGCGGCGCATAAGTTAGGAGCAGTAGTGTTGGCTGATTGGTCTACTTATACTGATAGTGCGAATGAGGTTGATCATTGGTCAATTCAAGTGAGTGAGGGGGCCATGAAGGCCATTACTGTTGAGGCTGGGTGGTTGAAATGTGATGCAATTGAGGATCCAAATGGGCCCGTTCAGATTACTGTGAAAGGAGTTGTGAATGCGCTTGGGTGTTTGGGGATTTGTAATATTGGTCATTTGGAGGAGATTGAGGTGCTTGAGGGGGTTGATACTTGGGATATTTTTGATGGAGTTTATTCTGGTAAGGGATTTAGGTGGAATGGCGTGGTTAGAAATTTCGGGAAATTTTTAAAGGGAGAGATTTATGCTTATCAGGATGGAATGCCCTTATGTGCTGAGGAGGATTTCGCAACGATGTTTGTAAAAAACAATGGAGATTTTAATCCAGATGATGAAAATCAGAGAGTAGCGTTGATGATGAGACATTGGCAATAGCTTGTTTTGGAATAATTACATGGTTTGGCAAGTCAAAATGGTCGCCTGATTAGGATGGGGGGAAGGTGTTTATCCTGTTGGGTGTCATTTTGCTTGTTGACGGGCCTTTGTTAGGAGGGTAGATTGTGTGTGAAATTTAGTTAGTTTTAGCTTGTTTTAAAGAATTTTTTGTACATTTTTAGATAAATTGTTTTCCACGCTTTGATACTCAAATTAAAGATAAAAAAAGTTTTAGATCGGGAAAAGTTGTGGTAGATGGCGTTAATATACAAAGATTCTTTTAGGCGGCTAGGGCTATGATTAACCCTATCCTTTATGTTTGTAACAATTGTTCTCGCAGTAGTTGGCCTAGCTGCGGGTGGTGGTGCTGGCTATTATTACAGGAAGAAACAGGTTGAAGAGAAAAACAGAGATCTTGTTTTGAAGACTGAACAGCTTATTAATGATGCCAAGAATAAAGCTAAGGAGCTTGTTTATGAGGCTAAAAATGAGGCTTTTAAGATTCAGGATGAAGTTAAGAAGGAGGAGCAGCGTAGGCAGTCTCATATTAATGAGATTGAGGAGCGCTTGATGAAGAAGGAGCAGACTCTTGATAAAAAGGCTGAGGATGTAGATAAAGTAAGAGGAGATTTGGATCAGAAAATTGTTTCAGTGAAACAGGTGAGAGATGAGATTGATGAGGTTTATCGTCAGCAGGCCTTGCAGTTGGAAAAAATTGCGGGGATGAATAAGGAGGAGGCAAAAGAGGTGTTGCTTAAAAAGGTAGAGGAGGAGTCACGGGAGGATATTGTGGCTCAAATTAAACGTTCTGAGAAAGTATTGAAGGAGGAGGCTGATAAGCGTGCAAGGTGGATTATTGCTGATGCCATTTGCAGATGTGCTTCTGAGACTACGGCTGAATCTACTGCGACAATTGTGAATTTGCCAAATGATGAAATGAAGGGGCGAATTATTGGTAGAGAGGGTAGAAATATTAATACTTTTGAGCAAATGACTGGAGTGGACGTTATTATTGATGATACTCCGGGTTCAATTGTGATCTCTGGTTTTGATTTGGTGCGTAGGTATGTGGCTAAGGTGGCGCTTGAACGATTGATTGAAGATGGACGAATTCATCCGGCTAGAATTGAGGAAATGGTGGAAAAGTCTAAGGAAGAGGTGAATGTTCTTATTAAGGAACTTGGCGAAAAGGCGGTATTGGAAACTGGTGTGACTGGTTTGCATCCGAATCTGATAAAGATTTTGGGACGTTTGAAATTCCGAGTTACTCATGGGCAAAATGCTTTAAAGCATTCAATGGAGGTGAGCTTTTTGGCGGCAAGTTTGGCTGCTGAATTGGGCGCTGACGAGGGAGTTTGTAGGAAGGCGGGACTGCTTCATGATATTGGAAAGGCTGTTGATCATGAAATCCCTGGGCATCATTCTAAGATTGGTGCTGATATCGCGCGAAAGTTTGGGCTTCCTAAAGAGGTGGTACATGCAATTGAGGCTCATCATGGTGATCCTGAAGCGGAAACTCTTGAGGCTCAACTTGTACAGGCTGCAAATATGATCTCAAATGCAAGACCTGGTGCGATGAGGGATAATTTGGATACTTATGTGAGACGCTTAAATGAGTTGGAGAACCTTTGTAATAGTTTTGATGGTGTAGCTAAATCATTTGCTATTCAGGCTGGTACTGAGGTGAGGGTGTTTGTTGATCCTCAGGGATTGGATGATCTTGAATCGGTGAAGCTTTCACATATGTTGGCACGTAAAATTGAACATGATCTTCAGCATCCTGGTCCTGTGAAGATTCATGTGATTCGCGAAACTCGGGCTGAGGAATTTGCTACTTAACGTCTACGAAAAATGAATTCATTGAAAACTAGATTAGTGCTGTCCTTAGTGATGTTTATGACAGTTGCTTCCTCCTTTTCTAGTGAAGTGTTGGCGACGTGGAATTATTCGTCTTTTGTTACATCTGCCGATGTTGCGGTGAATGATGGGTTTGGGTCGGTAGTGGATGTGTCTGGTGATTGGGCGGTGGTGGGTGCTCCTGTTAAGGGGGCTAGAGCTGGTGCTGCCTATGTTTTGCATAAGGACTCTGTGACTGGGCAATTTGTTGAATATAAGAAATTAGTGGTTGCGGATAAGTTGGTAGCAAATGATAATTTTGGCTTTTCTGTAGCTATTAACGGTGATGATATTGCTGTTGGTGCGTATGGAAGAACTTCAAGTATTGGAGCAGTTTATTTGTTTTCTAGGAATCAGGGGGGGGATGAAAATTGGGGAATGGTAAAGAGAATTACTGTAGCTGGTGGTGTGAAGGCGGATTATTTTGGTAGAGCAGTGGATTTGGACGGTGATAACTTGGCAGTTTCGGCCTTTGGGGCTAATGGGATGAAGGGTGCTGGTTATGTGTTTTCTAGAAATCAGGGTGGAGAAAATAACTGGGGATTGGTGAAGAAAATGGTGGCGAGTGATGGAATTGCTGGTGATTATTTGGGTGATAGCATTGCGATTAGTGGTGAGAATGTGGTGATGGGTACTTATCGTGATAATAGTACGGTGGGTTCTGTTTATCTTTATTCTAAGAATCAGGGTGGAGAAAATAATTATGGTGAGGTGAAGAGGTTGGCGGCTTCCGATGGTGTAGCTTCGGCTAATTTTGGATATGCTGTTGATATTGATGGGGACAATGTTGTGGTTGGTGCTTACCGGATGAATAGTAAAAGAGGAGCAGTTTATATATTTTCTAAAGATCAGGGCGGAAGTGGAAATTTTGGACAGGTGAAAAAGTTGATTGCGAAGGATACTTTGTCTAATGATTCTTTTGGTTATAGCTTGAAATTGGATGGTTCAAAGTTGGTGGTTGGAGCCGTGGGCAAGCTTACTTTTGGTGCATCTTATCTCTTTGATAAGGATTTAGGCGGAGCAAATAATTGGGGCCAGGTTTTGAGGTTGCCTGCTGATGGGTTGATGGCTACTGATTATTTTGGTTACGATGTGGCCGTGAATGGGGGGACTATTCTTTCTGGTATATCTGGAAGTGATAGAGTGGTGAGCAATGGTGGTGGTGTTTATGTTTATCGTTATAATAATCCGCCGGTTGTGGATTCTATTGTTGGTTCACAGTCTATTGAGGATAAGAGAATTAAAATTGCCTATCAGTTGAGTGATTTGGATAGTGATGTGCCTACGGTTGATGGGTTTGAATATTCTTTGAATGAGGGAGTTGATTGGATAAAAATGGAGGGAGAAGGGTTTTCGGATGATAAAGTTGGAACTGTCTCTTATGATTTTTGTGCTTTGAATGGCAATAGTGTTCAGGGTGTTTTAATAAGGTCTAGAGCGAAAGATGCGATTGACTTGGGTGATTGGAAGGTAGCTGGAGATAAGGTGGTGATAGACTGTAGAGCTCCAGTTGTAGCCAATCTTGCTGCTTCTCAGTTGGTGGGAAGTGATGATGTTAATTTTTCATATGATTTGGCTGACGATAGTGATGTTGTGCTTGTTGAATTAGGAGTGTCGGCTGATTCTGGAGAGAATTGGGATGTGGTGGCTACAAATGTTACTGGTGATTTGGGAGCTAATATTGTAACTGGTGTTGGAAAGAAGATTTTGTGGAAGGCGGGCGTTGATCTTGCGGATAATGACAAGAGCACGATGATGTTTAGAGTGAGAGCTACTGATAAATTTGGAAATGTTAGTGATTATGTTTCTTCGAGTGTTTTTTCTTTGGACACTAAAGCTCCGGCGATCAATGGAGTTGCGACCTTAACTTCTGAGCCGAGTGTGAATGTGACTTTGAATTGGGAGCCTACTGTGGATTCTAATTTTGGATTTTATGATATTTGGTATGGGCAAAATGCTGATGAGGTGAAGGGGCATTCTGGTACAAGTAAACTTTGGAATAAGGATAATGATTTGGCATTGAGTACTTTGGGGGCAAAAAAAACTACGATTACTGGATTGGATTATAGTACTGTTTATTATTTTGAAATTTGGGCTTTTGATTCTTTTGGTCATAAGTCTTTAATCAGTGAGGTTTCAACCACGACTCCGGAGAAACCTGTTACTGTTACTGTGACTACGAATACTATTTATCAGGAGAGACAAATTTATGTTTATCAGCAGACTGATACGGCTGTAAACGTGGATAGTACAGGTACTTCTTCAGTAGAATTGAAGCCAACCACCTTGGAGGTGCCACAGAGTGTACAGGTTGTGGATGGTGTATTTAGAGTACCGGAGGATCTGCAGGCTGTTTCTACACAGGTGTTTGAAATTAAAGATGCTTTGAATAATTTGAGTTTGTATATACCGAGTGACGCTGAGATTACCTTGGGAGGAAAGGAAAAATTTTATGGTGATATTTTTAAACCGGTGATTCAGTCTGGTGCGCCTTTGGTGTCACAGGATATATCAAATGACATTTTGCTAACGATTAATGCTGAAACTTCAGCTAATGAGTCGGTATATTTTTCTAAGCCGGTAATTGTAACTTTTGATTTGGAGAAGGCTTTGAATGGGGCCTCTTTGGATTCAAAAAATCTGATTGTGTATTTTTATGATAAAACAAAGGAAAAATATGATTATGTGAGTGATCTTGCGATTTCATTGGATGGTAAAACTGCGGCTTTCTTGACCTATCACTTTAGTACTTTTGTGGTGATGGAAGATAGTGTTGCTGCAAGTCCGTTGGTGAATAATGAGATTCCTTTTGATGATGTTTCTGGCCATTGGTCTGAAACTTATGTGAATCAGCTTTTTGCAGATGGGGTGGTGAAGGGAAAGGGGTATAGAAAGTTTCTGCCCTCAGATACAATTACGAGAGCTGAATTTTTGAAGATGGTGTTGATGGCGTTTGGTTATGATATTAATAGTAATCATCCTGATTTGCTTTATTCTGATGTGAGCAAGGATCATTGGGCTTATGATTTTGTAGGATTGGCCGATGGACTTGGATTGGTGGAGGGTTATGGTGCGGGGTCGTTTAAGCCTGATGCGGAGATTTCAAGAGCGGAGGCTTTGAAGATTTTGGTTACTGCTAGTGGGCAATCTGATGATTTGGATAAATATAAGGGTGTTAGTAAATTTTTGGATGTTCAGGACTCTGGTTGGTATTTGCCATATTTAAATTATTCTGTTTCTAATGAGGTAGTGGGTGGATATGGGAATGGACTTTTTGGTCCGGATAATAGCTTAACTAGGGCCGAAGCTGCCAAAATGGTTGTGAAGATGCTGCAGCTTAAAAATGCTTGACGAGAGTGGTTAGCACTCTATAATGATGCCTGCTAATTAGGTTTATTATTTAATTTATATATGTATGTCGAAACTAATTCCTACAGGGGATAATATCGTTGTGGAGGCTATTATAGAGGATAAAACTTCTTCTAGCGGTATTTTGATTCCTGAAACTGCTTCTAAAGAGAAGCCGATGAAGGGACTTGTACTTGCTGTTGGGCCGGGAAAATTGAAGGAGGATGGTGGGCGAGTAGAGATGGAGGTAAAAGAGGGTGATACTGTGCTTTTTTCGAAATATGGACCAACTGAAGTGAAGGTGGATGGAAAGGATGTGTTGATTCTTTCTGCCGGCGATGTGTATGCGAAATTTCAATAACAAGCGCGGAGCTCCGATTTATCGGTGCGCAGTGCTAACAATTGAGTGCACGGAGCGAGTGCCTTTAGGCCGAGAGGAGTGCACAATATCCAATATTTACTAATTTACAAATTATATGGCTAAGCAAATGCTATTTGGGGACGAAGCGAGACAAAAGCTTCTGATTGGTGTGGAAAAGTTGGCGAGAGCAGTGAAGGTTACTTTGGGGCCAAAGGGTAGAAATGTGGTGTTGGACAAGAAATATGGTGCGCCATTGGTGACTAATGATGGTGTCACAATTGCCAAGGAAATTGAATTACCAGATCCATATGAAAACATGGGGGCGCAGATGGTGAAGGAAGTTTCGACAAAGACTAACGATGTGGCCGGCGATGGTACTACTACTGCCACTCTTTTGGCTGAGGCGATTATTAAAGAGGGTTTGCGCAATCTTACTGCTGGTGCGAATCCAATGCATCTTAAGGCAGGTATTGAGAAGGCGGTAAAGGCTCTTTGTGCTGAGCTTACAAAGATGGCCGTGCAGATTGGGGACAGCAAGGAAAAGGTGGCTCAAGTGGCTGCAATTTCTGCGCAGAATGAAGAGGTGGGGCAGCTGATTGCGGAGATTATGGAAATGGTGGGGAATGATGGTGTGATTCAGATTGAAGAATCTCAGACGATGGGGCTTGAGAAAGAGGTGGTGGAGGGAATGCAGTTTGATAATGGTTATATTTCTCCATATTTCGTGACTGATACTTCCAGAATGGAGGCGGTTTATGATGATGTGAAGATTTTGATTGTGGATAAGAAGGTGAGCTCGATTCAAGAGCTTTTGCCTTTGCTAGAGAAGGTGGCTCAGAGTGGACGAAAAGAGCTTATGGTGATTGCCGAGGATGTAGATGGAGAGGCGTTGACCACTTTGGTTTTGAATAAACTGCGTGGGTCTTTCAATGTGCTCGCGGTGAAGGCTCCGGGCTTTGGTGATCGAAGAAAGGAGATGTTGAAGGATATTGCGGTGCTTACTGGCGCTACAGTGATTAGTGAGGAGGTTGGATTGAAACTTGAGGGTGCTGAGCTGGAACATTTGGGTGAGGCGAGAAGGGTAGTGGCTGATAAGGAACACACTACGATTGTGGAGGGCAAAGGCAAGAAGGAGGCGATTGAGGCGCGGATTGCGGAGATTAAGGTGGTGCTGAGCAAGAGTGATAGCGATTTTGATAAGGATAAATTGAAGGAGAGACTTGGGAAGCTTTCAGGCGGTGTGGGTGTGATTCGTGTGGGTGCGGCGACTGAGATTGAGCTGAAAGAGAAGAAGCACAGAATTGAGGATGCGTTGAATGCAACTCGTGCGGCTGTGGAAGAGGGAATTGTGCCGGGTGGTGGTGTGGCTTTGCTGCTTGCTGCAAAGGTACTTGAGGGCATGGTGGGTAATGACAATGACGAGACCACCGGTATCAATATTATTAAAAACATCGCGAGTGCGCCGCTATTGCAGATTGCCAAAAATGCAGGCAAGGATGGAGCGGTGGTGGTGGACAAGGTTCTGAACGCTGAGCCTGGAGTGGGTTATGACGCGGCCAAGGACCAGTATGTGAACATGGAAGCCGCAGGCATTATTGACCCGAAGATGGTGGTACGGAGTGCCCTTGAAAACGCCTCTTCTGTAGCGGCAATTTTTCTCACAATGGAAAGTGCCGTTTGTGACATTCCGGAGGAGAAGAAAGAGGGCGGCATGCCAGGCATGGGGGGAATGGGTGGAATGGGGGATATGATGTAACAGGTACGAAGCGCGTTAGCGCCAAGTGTCTTTGAATTATATTGATGCAGGCTGCTTTAATTGGTGGCCTGCGTTTTGTTTGGCGGAGGTTCGTATAAAAGCCGATGGCGAGAAATTAGCTTGCGTTTTGGCAAGCATCATGTTATTGTACTGCTCTTTTATTTGTTAAAGTAACAAAACTTATGTTAGACCAAACCCGTCATTCCGATGCTGCTGAGATAATCAATGCTTCGGCAGCCCGTGAATCAGCATACAGTCAGGTTCATCAACGCGTATTGGACGCAGTTAGTGCTGATGAAATAGCGAGAGTAAGATCAGGTGCTGCTGGTCTCATCGATTTACTTGGAGATAAAGCTGACAAATACGATATCACGAAACAGCCTAAAGTAGACGCACCAATATTTACTCAAGAAGAATCTGACAATATTGCATCAAACCCAGATGCTAACCCGGACCTTCTGCATACTTTGGCAATGACAACTCAAAATTTATCAACACTTTTCCGCCTTTCACAGAATCCAAGTTTAAAGCCGGAAACAGTTAGGCACCTCTTCAAATTAAAAACGCCTGCCATCGTAAAAAATGTAGCTAAAAATCAAGCTGCAACACCTGCTCTACTCAATGAGTTACTGGATACTATTGGTCAAAGAGAATCAGAGCAAGCAAAAGCGCTTCTTTGGATTATAGGCGTGCGTCGCGATGTTCCGGTGGAACTTGTATCAAGAGTTGTGGAAATCATTGGATCAGATGAAGACAATTTGACTGGGACTAATTATCCTTACCATTTTTATGTTGAATTATTAGGAAATAGGGCCGACCTACCTCTAGAAACTTTACAAGCTATGGTTAATCAGAGATGGGTTAAAGGTACTTTTTTCTCTTTATCTTTTTCCAATAGTCCTGTTACAAAGCATCCGAATTGGAAAGCTGTCGCTGCATAGATAAGAGAAACGAAAATCCCCCAGAAAAGTAATGGCTGTCCTTCGTGGCAGCCATTATATATTGCAATGACTAGCAATGAGTAACGGGTTCATTCACTTCGCTTAATCGTGGACCTTTTTTTCGTGTATTATAGTGGGGAATATTAAGTAAACTTTTATGAGAAAACTAATAATGTGGAATGTAGTCACCCTAGATGGGTATTTTGAGGGTGAGAAAAATTGGGACTTGGGGTTTCACGAGCTCGTCTGGGGCAAAGAGCTTGAGAATTTCAGCAGTGAACAGCTAGAATCCGCCGACATGCTTATCTTTGGTAGTACGACCTATAAAGGTATGGCCGATTACTGGACTAAAGCTGAAGGAGATGAAACTGAAGGGGAGATAGCGCAATACATGAACAGACTTCCCAAAGTTGTATGTTCACGAAAGCTCGAAACTGCAGACTGGAACAATACAACAATTGTAAAAGATGCTGTGGCTGAAATTCCTGAATTGAAGCAGCAGGGGAGCGGAGATATGTTTGTGTTTGGTAGCGGTGATCTCTCGGAGTCTTTGATAAAAGCAGAGTTGTTCGACGAATATCGCTTATGTATTGCACCAGTATTTCTAGGAAAAGGGAGACTCTTGTTCAATCACGGAATCCCTCATGAAAAACTCAATCTCCTGGAAGCACGGTCCCTTGCTACGGGCGGTGTGATCCTTCGGTATGCCCCAAATGTGCCTACTTCCTTAAAATAAATTTATGAAAAACATGATTTTAAAAATACTTGCTCTAGGTGCCTATATCGCCATGGTTGTTGTAAACTTTTTGGCCAATAGCCTGCCGATAAATAACCGGTCAACAGGCGATATATCAGATGCCTATCCCAATCTTTTTGCGCCGGCTGGTCTGACTTTTTCTATTTGGGGATTGATTTATCTTTTACTTGGGGGTTATGTGATGTACCAGTTTGTAAAGAAGGATCAGAAAACAGAAGGGCTCTTAAAAAAGATCAATCCTTTATTTATAGCCACATCACTTGCCAATATTTCGTGGATATTTTCATGGCACTATGATTTTATTGGTCTTTCAGTGTTCATTATGGCGTCATTGCTGTTTCTTCTTATTAAGATCGCCGATATTTTGCGCAAGGAGCAATTTACTTCGCTGGAAAAACTTTTGATCTGGGCTCCTTTTAGCATTTATTTTGGCTGGATCACTGTAGCTTCAATTGCCAATATTACGGTGTTTTTGGTGAGTATCGGTTGGAACGGATTCGGTATCGCGGATTTTGTGTGGACAAGTATTATTTTGCTTGTTGGTGCGGCTATTGGGCTATTGCGGATGCATAAAGATAAGAATATTGCCTATGGGTTGGTACTTGTGTGGGCGTATCTAGGAATACTTCTAAAGCACTTATCAGCCGATGGTTTTAATGGACAGTATCCCAGCATTATCGCCACGATCATTGCGTGTTTGATCTTCTTTGTGGTGTTTTTGGGAAGAATGATTTATAAGCCTTTAAGTTCTACTATCTAATTCTGCAAATTATGAAAGAAACCAAATGGAAATTCATCACTTATACAATAGCTAGTGCATTAAGCGGTTTGATTTTTGCTTATATTGGAATATACCTAAGCGACAACGGTTATTGTAGTGATGCATGGGATATTTGTTTGGGAAGTTATGCAATGAGAGGGATTTTAATTGGTACTGTAATAGGAGCTATTGTTATCTCAAAAATCAAAATAGATAACTTTAAAAAAGCATTCAAAAAGATATTGTTATGTGTGCTTTTTGTTTTTCTGGTTGTTGGAGTGGTGTTCTCGTCTCCACCGATTGAAGGAATTGGTGAAAGCGGATTTATGGCTTCCTTCATGAATGATTTTTCTATTTTTGCACCTGTAAGTCTATTTCTAATGGCGGCTTCATTTGTGCCGGCATCTATTATTAGCTTAGCGATTACTTACTGGGTAAAGAATAAACGACAATAGGGACTATGGACCTAAATTTTTTTATTAAAGGCTTTGTCATCGGATTAACAATAGCCGCGTCTATTGGGCCGATTGGGATATTGTGTATTCGGAGAAGCTTGGCGAATGGATATTGGTCAGGATTTTTTAGTGGGATGGGGGCGGCGACTGCTGATGGATTTTATGGTGCGGTGGCGGCTTTTGGGCTCACTTTTATTTCATCTTTTTTGGTGGAGCAGCAAATGTGGTTTCGAATTATTGGAGTGATTTTTCTGACATATTTGGGTGTGAAAATCTTTATTGCGAAGCCTAAGGAGGGTGAGATACGAAAAGTTGAAAGCAAAGGGCTTCTTAATGATTATTTATCAATACTTCTTCTTACGATTGTTAATCCGATGACGATTTTGATGTTTACGGCGGTGTTTGCAGGCATTGGATTGGCTCAAGAATCGGGAGATTATCTTTCGGCTTCAATGCTTACTCTTGGTGTATTTGCTGGATCCGCTTTTCTTTACCTGTTGTTGAGTGTGATTTTTGGAGTGTTTGGGAAAAAGTTGAAATCGAATATTATAGTTTGGGTGAATAGAATTTCTGGGGCGATAATTATTGGTTTCGCGATTGTTACAATTATTTCTTTGATTAAATTTTTTATATGACTACCCTCCCAGACGAAAATTCGAAAAGATTTATTGCTGTTCTCAATAAGAAAGTGGAGCCGGGGCGTGTGATGAATGCGCTGGGGCATATGGCGGCGGGGTTGGCTGGTGCGTCTGGAAAGGCTAAGGAGATGTGTTTTTTGCAGTATGTAGATAACAATGGCGGGGTTCATTCAAGTATTTCGCATTATCCTTTTATTGTGCTGAAGGCTGATAATTCAAACAAGATTCGCACAGTGCGTAATGAGTGTTTGGAGCGAAGTATTCCGTTTACTGATTTTACGAGTACAATGACTGTTGGTACTTCGCAGGAGCAGATGGATGCCACGAGATCTACTGCTGAGGAGGAGCTGGAATACTGGGGGATTGTGATGTTTGGCGGGACTGAGGAGCTGAGGGAATTTACGGGAAAATTTTCGTTGTATTAGTGTTTAATTAACAAACTATATATGAATTCAAAACTTCAGAGTGCACTTGCGGAATTAGGTAGGGCAGGGGCAAAGGGTTTGACGAGTCCGTCTGTTGTTGAGGTAGCAAAGGATGGATCTACTTGGAGCGGTAAAAAGTCTGATGGTGGAATGTGGAGTATTACAAAAAATAGTGAGAGCAGTTATAACTGTATGTGTTGAAGAGAAAAAATAACTAAATAATATGAAGCTACATATCGTTGTGCATGAAAGTTTTGAAGCTCCGGGTGCAATAGCGGATTGGGCTAAAAATAAAAATCATGAAGTTCAATATACAAGGCTCTATTTGAATGAGGAGTTGCCTACGAGTGTGGATGGTTTTGATTTTCTTGTTGTAATGGGTGGGCCTCAATCTCCTGCGACGACATTGGAGGAGTGTTCTCATTTTAATGCTAAAAAGGAAATAGCCTTTATTAAAATGGCTGTGGATGGAGGAAAGGCTGTTTTGGGTGTTTGTCTTGGGGCTCAACTGATTGGTGAAGCCCTTGGGGCTGCGTTTGATCATAGTCCCAACAGGGAAATTGGAGTGTTTGATTTAACCTTAACTGAAGCTGGACACAGGGATCCTTTCTTCTTATCTTTTCCGGCAAAGTTTCCTGTTGGGCATTGGCATGGTGATATGCCAGGGTTGACAGCTGATTCGGAAATTCTTGCTTATAGTGATGGATGTCCTCGACAAATTGTTCGATATACTCCAATTGTATATGGCTTTCAGTGTCATTTTGAATTCACACCGGAGGCGATTGAGGGCATGATTGAGAGTTGCTCAGATGAATTGGAAAGATATAAAGGCCTTCCTTATATTCAGGATGCTGCAACTTTAAGAAGTAATGATTATAGTGGTATAAATGCCTGCTTGTTTAGGTTTTTAGATTATATTGAAAACACATGGAATATTTAGCTCTTATAGGCACCGTTGCGGTGATACATTTATTGGCGGTTATGAGTCCGGGGCCGGATTTCATTATGACTTGTAAGAATGCTCTTACTTATTCGCGGAAAACGGGGATTTGGACGGCGGTTGGTTTGGGGTTTGGAATTGCGGTACATGTTTTTTATTGTTTGGCGGGTTTGGCTTTAGTGATTTCCAAGTCGATTTTGCTTTTTAACAGTATTAAATATTTGGGCGCCGCGTATTTGATTTACATTGGTTTTAAATCTTTCTTTTCTAAGTCTGCGCGAATTGAGGTAGGGGAGCAGGAGAAGAAAACTGATATTTCCGCTTTGAATGCTGTGCGTATGGGTTTCTTGACTAATGTATTGAATCCTAAGGCCACTTTGTTCTTCTTGAGTTTGTTTACCTTGGTGATTTCTCCAGAGACGCCTTTAGTGATTATGTTGATTATGAGTGTAATAATGGTGGTGGACACTATGCTGTGGTTTTCGTTGGTGGCAATTTTCCTTTCGCAGAAGCGGGTGAGGGGAGTGTTTGAAAAGCATCAAAATGCCTTCAATAAAACTTTAGGCGGAATGTTGATGGCTCTTGGGGTGAAGGTGGCTTTGACTGAGAAGTGATATTGGTGATAAGATTCTTTGTGAAATTTATCCCAATTAAATGGCTTTAAATAAAGATGATGACGGAGTGATAAATCTGAAGTCGGCGCATGAGGAAGCTGAGTTTCGGATTAATCATATTGATGATGATTCGGAGTTGGTTGGGAGTGCGAGGGAGATGTCGATTGCGGAGTTTGAAGGGGTGGCGATGAAGCCTCACGATAAGGTAAAAATTAAATTCGATAAATTCGTAAACCTGGTAGCGACACATGCTTACGAGGAGATTTTTGATAAACATCGGGATGAGGATGTGATTATTAGTACCGATCTGCTTGCGGATTTGGCTAATGCACATGAGGAAAAGAGCGATAAGAAAAGTCCTATGATTTTTATTGGGGGGATACTGTTGGGTTTGGTGCTCGCGTGGATTTTACTTAAATCATAAAAATGGCTACAAAACTGAAATACAAAAGAATCTTGGTGAAGCTTTCCGGCGAATCTCTTGCGGGAAAGGGTGAGGGCGGAATTGATGGTGAGGCTTTGGTAGAAGTGGCAAAAAATATTCATGAGTTGGCGAAGATGGGATGCGAGGTGGGTGTAGTGATTGGTGGTGGAAATATCTGGCGGTTCCGTGATTTTAAAGATATAAAATTGGACCGTGTGACTTCTGACACGATGGGGATGATGGCGACCGTGATGAATTCTTTGGCTTTGGAAGCGGCCTTGGCCGGGTTGAAGGCCAAGGTGCGTGCGGTGAGTAGCTTTCCGGCCGAGAAGGCAATGGAAAACTATGTGCCTAAGAGAGCTCTGCATCATTTGGAAAAGGGAAGTATTTTGATTTTTGCGGGCGGCACGGGGAGTCCATTTTTTACTACTGATTCTGCCGCCGCATTACGTGCACTGGAGATGCAATGTGATGTTCTAATCAAAGCTACAAAGGTGGACTATGTTTATGATAAAGATCCAATGAAATATAAGGATGCCAAGAAGTTTGAAAAAATGACTTTTGATCAGGTGCTTGATAAAAAGCTGGGTGTGATGGATATGACTTGCGCAGCTTTGTTGAAGGAATCTGATGTGCCGATGTTGGTGATAAATATGAGTAAGAAGGGCAATTTTGTGAAGGCTGTGAAGGGGGAAAAAGTGGGGACGTTGATTACTAAATAAATTTTAACTATCTATTATGCCAGTTACCCAAATTTTGAACGATGCTGAAAAGGGGTTTGAGAAGGTGTTACACCATTTGAAAGAGGAATATTCCAGGTTGCAGGTGGGGAGAGCTTCACCGATGTTGGTTGAGCATGTAATGGTGGATGTTTATGGCAGTGTTCAGCCGCTTAAGGCTGTTGCAAGTGTGAATATCCCAGATGCTAAAACAATTCAAATTCAGCCATGGGATAGAGGAACTTTGGGAGCGATTGAAAAGGGGATTACGATGGCGGATTTGGGACTCAATCCAGTAAATGATGGTGTTTGCATTCGAATTAGTATTCCGCCGTTGACGGAAGAAAGGCGTGTGCAGTTGACCAAAACTGTGAAGAAATTGGCTGAGGATTCTAAAATTGTGATTCGTAATGAAAGACAGGATGTTCATAATAATTTTAAGAAGATGAGGACGGATAATGCGCTTACTGAGGATGAAATGCATGGTGCTGATAAGCGGTTGCAGGACAAGGTGGATAAGGTGAATAAAGATATAGATGAGCTTTCGAAGGCAAAGGAAAAAGATGTAATGACTATTTAAAACAATTATGGACTATATAATTACTGCTTTAGTTTTCTTTCTTATTTTCTCTGTGTTGGTTTTCGTGCATGAATTGGGACATTTTGTGATGGCCAAGCGTGCGGGAATTAAGGTGGAGGAATTTGGGTTTGGTTTGCCTCCGAGGATTTGGGGCAAGAAAAAGGGAGAAACAATCTATTCAGTAAATTGGATTCCATTTGGTGGGTTCGTGAGAATGTTGGGAGAGGACAGTCATGATCCAAAGGCTTTAAAGAATAAGCGAAGTTTTATTGCTCAGCCGATGAGGGAGAGAGTGAAGGTTATTGTGGCAGGTGTGGTAATGAATTTCATTTTGGCGTGGGTGTTGCTTACTGTGTGTTTTTCTTTTGGAATGCAGCCATTGCTCGGGCCCGATGACGTGTTGCCGGCGGTGGATAGTGGGCAGGTTGTGCTTCAAGAGGGAATGAAAATTAAGAGTTTAGAGGTTGGTGGATTTGCAGAGAAGGCGGGTTTTAAAATGGGTGATGTGTTTTACGGTGATCTTGATGCGGGAGTGGCTGTGCATGAGGGGGTTTACGATGTAATAAGAGGTTCTGAGAAGGCCAATGTGAGGGTTACAAAGGAGTTGGCCGAGCAATACAAGGGCAAGGAGCTTGGTGTCGCTTTTTATGACAATATAGGGTTTCCAAGGGTGAAGATTTATGATGTGCAGGCTCATACCGCTGAGTATAAGGCGGGGATGCGCTCGGGGGATGTTGTTTTAAAAGTTAATAACCATGGAGTTTATGGTGTGCAGGAGTTTGAGGAATTTACGCGTGGGGCTGGGAGTATTGATTATTTGATTTATCATAATGGTGTTGAGGAGCATTTTATTGTGGAGAAGACCAATTTGAGGTCGGTGGTGGTGTCTAGCGTTTTGGCTGGTGGGCCGGCTGATGTGGTTGGTATAAGAGAGGGCGATGTGATTGTGTCTGTGAATGGTAAAAATCTTAGTGATAGCGAGGAGTTGATTGCTTTTGTGGGGCAGCATAAAAATGAGGAGGTTGCATATGTAATAGATCGTCATGGTGAACGCGTTTTTTATCAGATGAAACCTGGTGAGGATGGGCGTATTGGGGTGTTGCTTTCTGAGTTAATAAGTTATGGAGATAAGGATGGTTTGAGTGTTTATAACAGTGCCGTTGTTTCGTCGGTGGTGGAGATTAAAAATCAACAGTATCCATTTTATGTGGCGGCTTATAAGTCTTTAGGTGAGACTTATCGGTTGTCGAAATTAACTGCAGAGATGTTTGTGGGTTTTGTGAGGGGATTTGTGGCGAGTGGGGAGGTGCCAGATTCTGTTCAGGGGCCCGTGGGGATTGCGCAGATGACTCATGTGTTCGTGCAGGAGGGTGTGATTCCTGTAATTAGGTTTATGGCTATTTTATCTTTGAGTTTGGGGGTTATTAATATTTTGCCTTTCCCGGCTTTGGATGGTGGGCGGTTATTATTTATTGTGATTGAATTAATTATTGGTCGGCGAGTGGGGCAGAAGTTTGAAACTTATGTTCATGCTCTTGGTTATATTTTGATTCTGATTTTGATCTTAGCTGTTACTTACAGTGATATCATTAGGTTGATTGCTGGATAGGAACCTCTGAAAAACGCGCTCTACTGCGTCAACTTCGTTGCTTCCCGGCTTAAGAAAGCGGGCAAGGAATTTTTCTACTTGCCTGTTTGGGGTGATTTGTTTTGAAGGATGATTGTGTTGTGGGGAAAATATTATGTAGTATCTGGAAATTCACTAAATGTAGTGGCAGACGTGGTTAGTATGACAATGCATGGTGTGTGTGGCTTTGGGGGGTAATGGCCTTGTTGATCAGGTGTGATGACGATAAGATGCATTCCAAGAGAGGTTCAAAGGGCACTGAAACTCTTCAAAAGGGCATTTAAAAAATATTTCTATGGTGCAAAAAGATTTCTGGGTTTCAGTATTAAAGCGTTTGAAGCCAACTATTAAAAAGGCTTGTTTCATAACTTGGTTTCAAAATACGACAGTTTTTGATAGATCTGAGGATGGAGTAGTAATTTTGGGAGTTCCTAATACGTATGCTGAAAACTGGATCAAGAATCGATATCACTTGAAGGTGTTGCAGGCAATGCAGGAGATTGACACTGCCGTTGTGGCTCTCGAATATCAGGTTTCTGATTTGTTGAATCAGAAGGGGAATATTTTAGGAGTTGATGTTATGCCATTTTTTCGTGAAGAGGATGACAAAAAAGTTAGAAAGGTTCGGAATGTAAATGAGGTGAAGGTTTACAAGGGGCAGGGAACAGAGGCGATTGTTAGCAGGATGCTGAATCATAGGTATACATTGAATAATTTCGTTATTGGTAAAGATAATAGACTTCCGCATGCTGCTTGCCAGGCTGTGAGTCATACTCCGGGTGGAATTTATAATCCTTTGTATATTTATGGAACAGTTGGTCTTGGAAAGACTCATTTGCTTCAGGCGGTTGGTAATGAAATTTTGCGCAATTATCCAGACATGGTGGTGAAATATATTACTGCGGAGAAATTTGTGACTGAGGTGGTAGAGGCGATTGGAAAAAGGCATATGAAGCAGTTTAAGGATCAGTATAGAAATGTGGATTGTTTTTTGGTGGATGATGTACAGTTCTTTGCTAGAAAGGATTCTTCTCAACAGGAGTTTTTTCATACTTTCAATGAATTGTACGATGGAAATAAGCAGATTATTTTAACAAGTGATCGTCCGCCGTCTGAGCTTCAGGATCTTGATGAGAGGCTTGTGAGTAGATTTGGAATGGGAATGGTGGTGGAAATGATTATGCCTGATTTTGAGACTAGATTGGCAATTCTCCAGAATAAATGCAGTGAATTTGAGATGATTATTGATCCTGAAGTGTTGAGTTTTATTGCCTCAAATGTACAGAATAGCGTGAGAGAGCTTGAAGGTGTGTTGAAGCAGGTGGTGGCTGAGGTGCAGATTTTCGATCGTGTACCTACTATTTCTTCTGTTGCAGATATTATTCGAAGATTGAATAAGGCTCAGGAAATTATTGGTTTTGACATTGAGGCGAAGAAGGCTAATTTCAGAGTGAAAACTGAGGAAGAGGTGATGAAGATTGTTGCTGAGTATTACAATGTTTCAGTTGATGATTTGACTGGAAATAATAGGCATAAAGAATATATGTTGCCACGTCAGGTATGTATGTATTTAATCAAAAATGAGTTGAACGAGTCTTATGAGAAGATAGGAAGGGGCTTTGGTGGCCGTAATCACACAACTGTAATGCATGCGTGTGGTAAGACTGCGAAGAGGTTGAGGACAGATGTGAAACTTGTTCGTGATGTTAATTGTATTAAGCGTGAAATGGGGCTTTGATTTTGATGAATATTATTGTATATTCTAAAAAAATTAAGTTTTAGCTTTGTACCAAAACTCACGTCGCTATCATTCAAGAAGGTCTTCAGGCTCCGGGCTGAAGGATTATATTGTGCCTTTTTTGATTATTATTGCTGTGGGAGTGATAGTGGTTTTGTTGTTTAGCCTTTGGAAGTCTATTTTTGGTAGTGATCCTCAGCGTGCGGCTTATTTGCATTTTGTTAAAGGTAGTGCGCAGATGAAGGCATGGGGTACTGAGAATTTTTTCACATTAAATAGTGATACTGTAGTGATGGAGGGGGATGAAATTGCTTCATCGAGTGGTGCTGAGATAATTATGGAGTTTTTTGATGGTACTGTCATGAGAGTTGGTAGTGAAACGATTTTTAAATTAACTTCGGTTGATGAGACTAGTAGTGAACCATTGATTGAAGTGGAGTTTAAAAGTGGGGATGTTTGGTTTAATAGATTATATAAGGGCACAAGTGGAACTAAGTTGACGGTGGACATGAATGGATTGGTGGTGAATGCTGGTAATGCGAGTGTTTTTGAGCTTGAGAATGGAACAAGTAAGGTGGTGAGGGCAATGAGTGTTTTTGATGCGACCGGTTTGACTGTCGATGTTTTGAGTCAGGATCTTTCAACGGTTGTTGAAAGTGAAGGAGTGAGTGTTGGTCAGCAGATTGTGTTTACGGATAAAGTTTTGGAAAAGTATTGGGCATATAATAGTCCTTCGGTCATTGAGGGAATTGCTGATAGCTTCAAGGAGGGAGATTGGTATTTGTGGAACGTGAAGGAAGATCGAGCGCCGACTCAGTTTGAGAAAGAGGTGGTGAATGGAGCAGAGGGCTTCAAGGTGGTTCCGCCAAAGGAGACCATTGAGGAGGTGCCAGCGACAGATATTCAGGATGTTTCAACGGGAGTTTTGGATGAAAATAGAAATCCCGTGAAGGTAGAAGGCGCTGAGACAACTGGTGTAACTACAAAAACTGATCAACCTGCGTTTACTGCGAAGGTGGCAAAGCCAGTAATTGTTTCTGTAGCTGGTGGAGTAGCTCCGGATGCAACGGGTGTTTATCGTGTGACATCAAGAGTGACGACATTAACCGGAACGGTTTCTGGCGCTACACGAGTTTTTGTGAATGGTTTTGAATTAAAGAAGTTTAAGGCCGGTGATAGTAATTGGATCTATTATGCGAATTTTGATTTTGGGTTTATGAAGGAGGGCGATAATACTTATGAAGTTTACGCTATGGATGCTGATGGAAATAAGAGTGATACTTTGATTATAAAAGTCTTTTATACGAAACAGTCAGCTCCGGCACCAACTCCAACTCCTACTCCGGCTGCGCCAGTGACTCCGCCAGTGGATACGGTGAAGCCTGTTGATCCGGTTGTTACTCCTTAATGAATTTAGTTTAGATATTTTGCTCTGTTGGCGTTTTGTTCTTCGTTGGTGGTGGCGTAAATTGTGTTGCCACTTTCTGGGTCGGTGAGATAGAACCAATAGTTGGTTTCTTCTGGGTACATTGCGGCTTCGATACTGCTGATGCTTGGGTTGCAGATTGGGCCAGGCGGAAGTCCTTTGTTTTTGCGTGTGTTATAGGGGGAATCTGTTGTTAGGTCGGATTGACTAATGGATCGGTCGTTGGCGAGATAGAGGAGGGTGGCATCGGCTCCAAGAGTCCAGTTGCTATCTAGGCGTTTCCAGAGAATTCCTGAGACTATTTTACGGTCTTCGTCACTTGTTACTTCATTTTCAATGATGGAGGCCATGGTGATGATTTCGTTGATTGTGTGGCGGTGAATTTTGCCTTGAAGGTCGGAGAATTTCTTTTTGAAATTATTTAGCGTGAGGGAGATTAGATCTTCGGGTTTGAAGTTGGCTGGGTCGAGGAAGTAGGTGTCGGGATATAGATAGCCTTCCAGTGGTATGGGTAGGTTTTTCGCTGTGGTCTCATCTAAAAACGAATAACTACTCCAGTCGTCGAAGTTTTTTACAGCATTTGTGAATTCGCCCGATTGGATTAATTCCAGATCTGTTAATTTTTTATCTATGTCGCTGATTTTGAGTCCCTCTTGGATGGTGATGATGGATTCAGATGAAGCGGCATCACTTATGGTTTTTAGAATTTCAGGGACATTCATGTTTTTTCTTAATTCAAAACGTCCAGGTAGAATGGTTGTGTCTAAGTGATTGTTTTTTGTGTATAGATAGAAGTGAAAGGCGTTTTTTGTGAGTCCTTGTTCTTGAAGTTTTTGGCCGATTTCTTTTGCTGTTTCTCCTTTTTTAACTTGGAAGGAGATGGTGGTGGGGTCGTTTTTATCGGTTGGGGTGTAGATATTTGAGCGATAACTAATATAGTAGAGTGAACATACTAAAATCAGACTTATTGCTAAGTATGAATAAAATTTTCTTAATTTTCTTTTAGTTTTTTGTCTCACGTAGAAAACTTAGCCCATTCCGGGGAAATTCATGTCGCCCATGACGCTTTTCATTAGCTCTGCTCCTATTTGCTGGGATTTCTTTACTCCTTTATTGAAACACTTTGCTAGGTTGTCTTCGAGTTTCCTTTTGTCGGATAGGGCTTCTTCGTTGATTTTAACTTCAATAATTTCCTGTTCACCGTTCATGGTGACTACTACGCCCTCGTGGTCGGCTTCGATATGAGTGTTTTTCAGTTGTTTTTTGATTTCTCGAGCCTGTTTTTGTAATTTGTAGAGATCTTTTGCTTTGTCGAACATGGTACTAAAGGTTGGTTAGGGATAATGTGCACTCCTCTCGGCCATAAAGGCACTCGTTTCGTGCGGTTAGTCGTTAGCACTGCGCTTCCGCTTGTGCTTGTTTTATCATAAAAAATGCTATTGCACAAGAATTTGAGATCGTCTACACTAGGCGGGAAATTTATTTAAGAAGCGAACATATGGACAGTATCTCTCTTGACGTACAGACACGCGATAAAAGCGTTAAAGCAAAGGATCTTTTGAAGGTTGACATGATCCCGATTGAGTTTTATGGACGGGGTGTGGAAAATTTGTCTTTGAAGGTGGATTATCAAACTTTTAGAAGAGTGTATAGAACTGCTGGTTCGAATACGGTTATTGAGCTTAATATTGATGGGAAGAAGAAGATTAGTGCCTTGGTTCATGACGTTCAATATAATCCGATTCATGATACTTTTGTGCATGTTGATTTTGTGAATGTAAGGGCAAATGAGGAAATTCATACTCATATTCCAGTTAATTTAATTGGTATGTCTGTGGCAGTTAAGGATCATTCTGGTATGTTGATGCATCATTTACATGAGATTGAGGTGAAATGTTTGCCAAAGGACTTGGTTCACAGTATTGAGGTGGACATGGAGCCTTTGGTTGATTTCCATTCATTCATTCGCGTAAAGGATCTTGTTGTTCCGGCTGGTATTACAGTTATGAACGATCCTGAAGATGTTGTTGCTACTGTTGCTGCTCCTAGAGTAGAGGATGAAAATGCGGCGACTGAGGAGGCTCCAGCGGCTGCTGCTCCAGCAACTGATGAGAAGGCTTTTTAATTTCTTCGTGACAGTGGGTGTCAGAGATATTATAATCTTTGCATAGTTAACTCATTGCAATGAAAAAATATTTATTATTGATGTTGGTGGTGTGCGGTATTTTCTTTTATGGATGTTCTTCTAAACAGAATGTCGCTAGTTTGTCTTTGGCGGTGAATGATGGAGTGGTAGCCAATCAAGTGGAGCAATCAGGTGTTGAGTTGAAAATTATTCCTAATTATGAGAAGAGGGAATTGAATGTTAGTTATAGAAAAAGTGGGCAGGCTGATCCTGGTCCCGCAACTAGCAATGGAGTAGTGGGTGGGGATTATTTTGATAGGTTTTTGGTAATTGCTGATTATGTGAGCTCGGGTGAGCTGGATGCCTATGTTGATAAAAACTTTACTGGTGAGGGGAAGGGGGCTTTATCTATTGTTTCTGTGGCGGAGAATGGAGTTATTGTGAGATTTAAGGTTTCTCCTAATCAGGAGGGGGCTGTTCTTGAAAATTTTAGATCACTTTATTTAGATTTGGTGAATTTATTGACTGAATCGGTTCAAGTTTAACTTTATTTTATGAATTCTAAATTTAAAATTGTGGATAGGGTGAAGGATGGAATTTCAATTTTGCAGATGAATGTGGGGATAATGAAGAGCGTGTTTGAGGAGCAGGGGGCTTTTAAGTGGGGATTGATATTTTTGGCGATTCCTGTTGTGGTGAATTCTTTATTTGCGGCGATGAGTTTTCCGTCTGGAGTAGGGGCGATATTTTCGAAGTTTGTATTTTGGCCTATTAGTGTGCCTTATTTGGCGTTGGCGGGTTCGTTCTTTTTGCTCTCGTTGTTTGTGGAGCAGAATTATAAAATCAAACTGGAGTGGAGGAAGCTTTTTGGTCTTTTGGGACGAGCATCTATTGTTTTTTGGCTTACTACTTTGGTTTTTATGTTTGATGCTGTTGGATTGATGGATATTTCGGGATTATTTAATTTGATTTGGTTGGGTGGGGTTGGTTTTGTATTTTTTGTGGCTTATAACTTTTTGGTTAAGGTGAAGGGAATGTCGCATAAAGATGCCGTGATTGCAGTGGCAGTGGGTGTGTTTTCATTGTTTTTGATTCAGATTTTGTTGGGGAAAATTTTTGTGGGTAGTTATTATCGAGTCTTTTATTAGGCTTATGGACTATATCTTTTTTACTGGATTGGTGGGGTCGTTGGTGCTGGTGACTGGGGCGGCGTGGCCTGAGGCTAAAGGCGGTAGGCATCCGATGAGGTCTATCAAGAATTGGTTGTTTGCGATTGGTGGCTTGTTTATGCTTCTTTATTCTGTTTTTGGTTATCAACAGGGCGGGCCGATTTTTTTCGTGATTTTGGAGATTATGGTGGTGCTGGCGAGTGTGCTGATGATGCTGGATGCGCCGGATAAGGTGGATGTGCCCGTGTTGTCTGTGACTTGTTTGGGGTTGATTGTGTGGTCGTTGTTTCTTTTTGATGGTTATAATACGGTGTTTTTTATTGTGGGGCTCGGTGGGATTGGGCTTGGCTATGCTCTGCAAATGGGGACCTTGAGGCGGAGTGTGGCTTTGACTGCAGGAAGTGGGCTGATTGCGTTGTTTAGTTATTTTGAGGCGAGTTGGGTGTTTTTCTGGTTGAATGTCTTTTTTGCGATATTTTCTGGATATTATGTTTGGCGGGGTTTGAAGAGAGGGAAGTGACGGGTTGATATTGCTTTGTTTGTGGTGCAGTGATCTTTACTGTGTTGGTGTTTTCGTGGTATAATATGTAGATATAAATCTAATAAATGGCTGATCAGGACGATAAAAAGCAGGTGAGGCCGCGAAGGCGGAGGACGGGGGCGAAAAAGCCTGAGAATTATGCTGAGCAGGTTTGGGGGAAGATTAATTCTGAGGAGGGCCGCGGAGACGCTTTGCCAAAGGAACCGGTGGAGCAGGAGGTTCCCGGGATTTTTGTGGAACCAGAGGCTCCGGTGGTTTCGGTGGAACAGGAGGCTGCGGTGGTTGTGAGCCCGGTTTTTGAGCAGCCAAGAGATCAGTTTGAGGATGAAAATAATATTAAGGTGGGGCCTGCCGCGGAAGCGGCGCCGATAAGTCCGTTTGAAGCGGAGGAGCCTGTGGTGGAGGAGCCAGTGGTTGAACAGACAGTTGTTTTGGAGAGAGTGACGGAAGAGCCAGTGGTGGTGGGAGAGGTAAAGAAGAGGAAAAGGCGAAGGACTAGGAAAAAGAAGGTTGTGGGGCCTGCCGCGGAGGCGGCGCCTATTGATTCGTTTGGTGAGGGGCAAGTTGTGGCTCAGCGAGAGGTTGTAGTTGATGATTTTAAGGAGGAGGTGCCCGTAGTGCCAGAGGAGCCAGTGATGGATGCTCCAGTGGTAGAGGTACCTGTTGTGCCGATGAATCCGTTTGTTTCTGATGCGCCCATGGCGCCGGAGGAACCCGCGATGGAGGTGCCCGTGGCTCCAGTGAATCCCTTTGCTTCTGATGCGCCCGTGGCTCCAGTGAAT
>CAYHGX010000001.1:47129-60547 GCA_964356355.1 uncultured Candidatus Peribacteria bacterium
TGCGCCCGTGGCTCCAGTGAATCCCTTTGCTTCTGATGCGCCCGTGGCTCCAGTGAATCCCTTTGCTTCTGATGCGCCCGTGGCTCCAGTGGGTCCCTTTGCTTCTGATGCGCCTGTGGTACTAGATCAGCCAGCTGCGCCAGTGAGTCCCTTTGCTTCTGATGTGCCCGTAGCGCCGGTGAGTCCTTTTGCTTCTGATGCGCCCGTAGCGCCGGTGAGTCCTTTTGCTTCTGATGCGCCCGTGGCCCCAGTGAATCCGTTTGCTATGGATCAGCCAGCTGCGCCGTATGCGCCACCGATAAGTCCGTTTGCTATGGATCAGCCAGCTGCGCCGTATGCGCCACCGGTAACTCCGTTTGCTATGGATCAGCCAGCTGCGCCGTATGCGCCACCAGTTAATCCTTTCTCTTTTGCAGATGCGCAGGCTTCAAGTGTTAATTCTCCATCTGATATACCAATTTTTGGTCCTGATTTTGATTCTGATTCTGAGGTGGTTGATGATGAGCAAGTTGAGGCTGCGGTTTCTTCTGAGCCGGAAAATGAAAGTCCTGTCGAGCCTATTGAGGCTGTTGCGCCAGTCGAGCACGTGGAGGCCGAAGTGGTGGATGTTCATAGTGAAGAGGCTCCGGTATCAGTTGTTGAGCATAATGATGTTGATGATACGAGAGATGAATTTTGGCATATACTTGAGCAGGCTGGAATTACGAAAGGTGTGGTGAAGGGCGTTGTTGCTTTTATTATTGTTCTTATTTTGGGTCTTTTTGTTTATTTCTTTTGGTTTAGTGGTGCTCCGAAGTCGGTGCCAAGAGAGGTGACCAAGGTGGTGGAAAATACAGATGTTGATTCAACTGATAGTACTATTTCTCAAATAGTTTCTTCTTATATTTTTGGTCTTGAGTATACAGATGAGGCCAATCCTGAAATTGTAGCTGAGCCAATTGGGAAATATGGGGTGACTACAGGTTTGGATTTAGCTTTTGATCTTGGTTTTCAGAGTGATTTTAGGAAGCAGGTGTTTGTGGATGATGTTGAGTTGTTGAGAAGAATAAAGAATCTTACGGAAATTGACGTGTATGCATTAGTGGATAGTTCTGTTGATAGGCGGAAAATAGTGGGGGATTTGATTTTGGAAATGCAAACGATTGTTGATGATTCTGATAAGGTGGTGGTGGTTTTGAATAATGATTTAGCCTTACTGAACGCAAAATATAAGAATTCTGCGATAGTGAGAGATGATTTTGAGCAGAAATTTTTTGATAGCATGAATGCCCTTAAGGGGCAGCAGGCTTTTGAATTTTTGAGTAGTTTTATAGATAATTCTGATGATGGAACAAGGTTGAAGGCTTATTATGAGGCGGAGAAGCTTTTGTTGAAGGCTTTTCAACGGTATCTGATTGTTTTGAAGCCTAGGTTGGAGGACGTGAAATTGAATCAGGAGGCGTTGATTAAGGGGGTAAAGGTTATTGATGTTCCCGGGTCTAACATTGATTCGATTATCAAGGTTCCGTAGTTAATTTCTGGTAAGTATTGGCTTTCTGGAGTATGTTTGAGCTGTATGAACATAGCTCTCTTCAGTAAAATCAGGAGTTATAATAGTACGTTTGATGAGGAACGACTTTTTTCGGTTCTTTCTTTTGTGAGGGATAGATATGAGGAAACTGAAGGAACCATTGATTATCCATTTAAAGTTTTGGATATTTTGTTGCCGTTGAAACCTGATGAGGAGAGTGTTTTTGTTGTTTTGCTTTATGATTTGTATTCCAGGCATTTAATTGAGGATCGAAACATAAGGGATCTTTTTGGCAATGGCGTGGCGACTATGCTTTTGAGTTTGAGAAAGTTGGGTAATTTGAAATATTCCGAGAATGATAAGTCCTCTCAGTTGGATGTTTTGAGGAAAATGTTTTTAGTTATGGCTAGAGATTTGAGAGTGATTTTGATTTGGTTGTCTTTGCGAATTTGTAAAATGGAGGCGTTGGAGTATAGCGATGATGTTGATTATAATTGTCGTATTTCCAAGGAAACGATGGATGTATATGTTCCGATAGCTGCAAGGCTTGGGGTGTATAGAATGAAGATTACTTTGGAAGATTTGGCATTTAAATATCTTAATTCTATTGAGTATGAAAAGCTTTCTAAACAATTGAAAATTGTAACTGGGGATTCTAATGAAATGATTGAACATATTGTGAATGAGTTGCAGGGGTATTTTTTGAGTAAGCATGTGACAGTTGATGTGAGCGGAAGATTGAAGAGTGTTTATAGTATTTATCGCAAATTAAAGAGTAAGCAGCTTGATAATGTAATTGATTTGTCGGATTTGATTGCGATGAGGGTGGTGGTCTCATCTTTGGATGGGGAGGATGTAACTGATAGTTTGTATTTAATTTTGGGGTTGATACATAGTGAGTGGAAATCTGTGTCTGCTAAATTTAAAGATTATATTTCTGTGCCGAAGGTTAATGGTTATAGGAGTTTGCACACTGTTGTTTTAGGGCTTTTGGAAGGGGAGAGGCCTGTTGAAATTCAGATTCGTGATAATGAGATGCATAGAGATGCTGAATATGGTGCTGCTTCTCATTGGATTTATAAGAGTGGGGAGAAGGCGGTGAATCAAGATGTGGAGGAACAGGTGAGGTGGATTAAGGGACTTGAGAAAATTCATGAGAAGATGGAGAACGAAATGGAAATGGTTCGTGAGGTGGAGGTGAATATTTTTAAGGATAGAATTTTTGTTTTAACTCCAAAGGGCGAGGTGAGAGATTTGCCGTTGGGAAGTGTGCCGATTGATTTTGCTTATAGCATTCATACTGAGGTAGGTAATCGATGTGTGTTGGCCAGGGTGAATGGAAGGCAAGTATCTTTGGATCAGCCTTTGCAGAATGGCGACGTGGTGGAGATTGTTACTGCGAAGGGTTCAACTCCAAAGATAGAGTGGTTATCGATGGTGAAAACTGATTTCGCAAAGCGGAAAATTAAAGGTTGGTTTACGCGTAAGATTCCTGGTTTATAATTGGAAAGAGGAGAGTTTTTTTCCTATTTCACGCTCGATAATGAGTGCGAATATTTTTTTCAGAAAGTTTTCTTCGCTTTCACTGAGTGTGATTTTTTCGATTTCATTGAATGGTTTTTCTTTGGCGAAGTTTATGAACTTTAGATATTTGGGATCAATCTTGTTGTTTGGGTCGTTGATGATTAATTCTTCGAAATCGGGAATGATGCCAGTTTTATCGAGGATTTTGATAATGTAACTTATGGTGATGAGGGTGGTTTTTGAGGATATCTCGAGCTGTCGAAGGGTATTTTCAATTAGCATTTCAAGTCCCTCTACTATTTGGCTTTCGTAGATGAGTTGGTTTGTGATTTCGGCTATTTGAAGCCTTGATTTTAGGTTGTTGAAATTAGAGTTTCTGGAGATTCTGGTGTTTGTGATTTCAGTGAGAATGATATTTTTGGGCCCGAAATAAATTGATGCTTGAATTTTGTTCAGGGTTTCTAAATGGCCGACAAATTTACTTGTAAATTTGCGGCAGCCTTTTGCTGTAGCTTTTATTTTTCCGAGTTCATGGTGATAGATGAAGATGGTTTTGTCGTTTTCACCGAGATTCCTGCTGCCTAATATGAATCCGGTGATGGTGGCGGTTTTCATCTGTGGAGGTAGTTGTCGGTGGCGATAAAGGTGGAAAGCATTGCGATGGTGATGGTGCAGGCTAGTTCACCAATAAATATTTTGCCGAATTCTACAATGTTGTAATGGGAAAGAAGGGCGTTGCCTCCAACTGAAATTTGGTTGGATACGAAGTAGAGAAGGATGAAGCTGAGTGTAACTGCAAGGATGGCGTATAGGACGCTTTCTATCATGAATGGCAGACGGATTGAGTAGAATGGTGCGCCAACGAGTTTCATGATGCTGATTTCTTGATTGCGTGTGTGTACGGTCATTTGGATGGCGTTGAGAATGATTAGTGTGCCGCCGATAATGAAGATAATCACCATCCAAAATACTATTTGGTAGGTGAAGTTATTTAGGTTGATGAGATTGTTGCTGACGCTACTAAGGATTTTGTCGCTGGATGTTTCTTTGTCATTGGGTGGACTATTGATGTAGGTTTGAAATTTTGGTTCAAGGAGTGCGGTTCGAACATTTGTTTGGCCTTCTGGGGTTTTTGTGCTGATATTAAGGCTTGATGGTAGTGGATTTTCAAGATTGTATTTTTCAAAGGAGAGGGTGAGATCTGGATTGGTTTTTTTGAGTTGATTGAGGGCTTCATCTTTGGATATGTATTTTACGTCGGCGACTCCATCGATGGCTTTGATACTTTCGGTGAGCTTTGTGATGTCGTTTTGAGTAGTGCTTTCCTTGAGATATACTGTGATGTCGAGTTTTTTATTGAGGTCTTTGAGGGCGTCTTTTGCAATAAAATTTACTCCAACGATGATGTTGAAGATGAATAGGATTGTGGCTATAACGAAAATTGTGGCGATCGAGAGAATTTTGTTGCGAACAATGTTGTTTACTGCAACTTTGAAGGCGCGGGAAAAGACTAGAGTTATGTGTGTTTTATGTTTCATTTTTTTTCATTTTCATAATTGATGATTTGTACATGTCTGGTTTGTATGGATCGAGACGGACGATTTTGCAGTCGATGCGCATATCCATTAAAAGTTTTTCTAGTCGATAAGTAAAGGCAAACTGGTCGTAGCCAAGAGCAATGATTTGGGGTTTGAAGTCTTTGATAACTTTATTTTTGTCTTTTTGATTACCGAGGATGACTTTGTGGGCCCAACTAGTGGCCTCAAGGTTTTTGACTCGTTCTTTTTCGTTGTGATCAGGTAGGTCGCCTTTGATTGTTTTGACAGTTTTGTCACGGGCGATGATGGCGATAATCTCAGTGCCGAGTTTTTTGGCTTGTGAGAAGAGATTTTCATGGCCTGCATGGAGATAGTCGAAGGTGCCGAAGACCATTACTAGTTTTTTTTCAGGGTCGTTTTTCATGTGTTTATGTTCGGGATGAAGAGATTGATGGCGATTAAGGCTACCATTATTAGAGCTGTTGTGGAAATGAGGGCGATGTCGAGAATTTTGTGATCTTTTTCTGGATCTGTGAGTGAGAGACGGAAGGAGGAGAGTCCATAAATTATGCCTGTGAGTGCAAATGGAATGTCCATGGTTTTGTTGATGATGGTGGTGTTTTTTAGAAAGAGGTGATTGGCGATAAAAATGCTGGTGCCAAGATGAAGCATTCCTGTGGCAATGAAAAATGTTAGAGCGATTTTCTTGAAATTTTCGATTGTTTTGACGATGTCTTTCATGGTGTTGATTATATATGTAAGCGATTGTTGAGCACAAGCGGAGCTGGAGGGCTTTGGTGGTGGTGAATCTTGCTTTTTTGGAGGGGCGATTGTAGACTTGGCCTATGCTTGACCAGGAAAAGGTACGACATATAGCGAAGTTGGCGAGACTTCACCTTACAGATGAGGAGGTGGAGCGATTTGGTGGGCAGTTGACTAGGATTTTGGATTATGTGGCGATTTTGGGAGAAGTGGATACGGATGGAGTGGCAGAGAAAAATCAGGTAACTGGTTTGGTAAATGTGATGGAGGAAGACAAAGTGGGGGAGAAGGTGGTGGCGCCTGCGGAGCTTTTGGCTTGCAGTGAGTTGCCAAAAGAAAATGATCAAGTAAAGGTATTACCTACAATCAAATAGTATGGGGGAGCTAAATAAGCTTAAAATTGGAGAGGCGGCGAAGGGGCTACGAGAGGGCCGATTTTCCTCTGAGGAGCTTTTGGATGACTGCTTGGCGGTGATTCGCGAACGCGATGGGGAGATTAATGCTTTTATAACTGTGGATGAGGAGGGGGCGAGGGCTTCTGCTAAGGCCGTGGATGCGCGTTTGAAGGCTGGTGAGAAGTTGCCAGTTTTGGCGGGAATTCCCGCGAGTATCAAAGATTTGTTTAATACTAAAGGGGTGAAAACTACCTGTTGTTCACCTTTTTTGAAGGATTTTGTGCCGCCTTATGATGCCACGACTATCAGGATGTTGAAGGATAATGGCATGGTGATGGTGGGTAAGGTGAATTTGGATGAATTTGCATGCGGAGGGTCTACGGAACATTCCTGTTTTGGCGTGACTCGGAATCCCTATGATTTGGAGAGGGTGGCCGGGGGATCGTCGGGTGGGAGCGCCGCGAGCGTAGCGAGCGGCATGAGTTTCTATTCAATGGGAACTGATACTGGTGGATCGATTCGTTTACCGGCGGCTTTTTGTGGTGTGTATGGGATGAAAGTTACTTATGGAAGGGTGAGCCGATCTGGAGTAACGGCGATGGCTTCTTCATGGGATACTATTGGCCCGTTTGGTCGCTCTCCTGAGGATATTGCTCATGTGATGCAGGCGGTGGCTGGTACGGACGTGCACGATATGACCACTCCAAAAGTGGAGGTTCCGGATTATTTGAGCTTTTTGGATCAGGATGTGAAGGGACTAAAAATTGGTTTACCAAAGGAATATTTTGCTGAGGGCGTGGATAAGGAGGTGGCGGAAAAGGTGAAAGAGGCCGTGGCGAAGCTGGAAAAGGCTGGGGCTGAGGTGATAGAGGTGAGCTTGCCGATGACGAAATATGCAGTGGCGGTGTATTATGTCACGATGCCGGCGGAACTTTCGGCCAATTTGGAGAGGTTTGACGGAATTCGTTATGGGAAGAAGCCTTCACAGGATGTTGATGATTTAGTCGACTACTATTTGAAGGCTCGTGGAGAGGGGTTTGGGGCTGAGATTAAGCGCAGAATTATGATTGGTACTTATGTGCTTTCGGCTGGGTATTTTGATGCTTACTATAAGAAGGCTTTGAAGGTGCGCACTTTGATTTGTGAGGATTTTGATAAGGCTTTTGAAAAGGTGGATGTGTTGATTGCCCCTGTGGCGCCGGTGGCGGCTTTTAAGGTGGGGGAATTGGTGGACGATCCTTTGGCCATGTATTTGGCTGATGCCTTGGCAATTCCTGTGAGTGCAGCCGGCTTGCCGGCGTTGGCATGTCCGTGTGGAGTGAATAGTTTGGGCTTGCCTGTGGGGTTACAAATTATTGCTCCGCAGTTTGAGGAGGGGAGGTGTTTGCGAGTGGCTGGTGTTTTGGAAAAGCTTTAGACTGCTCAATCCTCCTAAGAAATGGCTGAGCCAGATTCTTAGCATTGTTCGTGCTTGTAGTAGGTTGACTTTTTGAGGAATAGCCGTATAGTGTGCTACTTAGATACTTAAATTTTGTATATGTCGATTCCTGATGGTTTTAATAATCGTGTTGCTGAAAATATTTTGGATTGTCATGTTCGTTTGGATAATGGGGCGCTTGTTACTGATGGTACCCGTGCTGATTTAGTGGGTTTTCTTGATGCTAATCCTGAGCGAATTGATCTTGTTATTGAGAGGTTGTTGTTGATAGAGGCTAGGGTGGCTAGCTATATGAGTATTCTTGATCCAGAGGGTGTGGCGAGACGAATTTTGGAGGATGAGCAGTTGAAGGGATTTTTTGTTCAGTATGATCCTGCTACGGTTTTTAAAATGGTAATTGCTAAAGCGGAGGAACTGTCTTTGCCTCTTGTAATGGCAGAGAACTTGGGATGGGCGCATGGTGTGATATTGAAGGATGCTCTTGATCGGGCTGCTGAGAGGGCTGGCTGTGTGAGTGATATTGCTAAGATTACTGCCGAGCTAAGGCCTAGGATTAGTAGACAAGTTGAGGCGGATATGCATATGTCTGTTGAAGAGAGATTGAGGATACGGGGTTACTAGAAAGCTCTTGGTGATTTTGTGTTTTTTTGCGTCTGCACGTACAGAGATTTGCAGTGAAATTATGGCTATTGGAAGCCGTTGTGTTTAAAGGTTTATGTGGGGACAAATCGTCCCTAGGTATGGAAATTAAAAAAGTTGTAAATTCTTGTCTGGTACGGCAGGAGCTTGGGGCTCTTTGGGGGTGATTATCTTTATTGGCTCTAGTAAACTGGTTTTGATTTCTTGGGATTGGGAGTTTAGGGCGCAGAATTGCCAGCAGATGTCGAAAATGGCGCGTTGGCTGTTGGAGATTTCGGTGCTTTCGATGATCATGCCGATGAGCTCGTCCTTGAAGGAGATGATGGCAACTTTATCATCGTAGATGTTGATTTCATTGGTGAAATTGAAGGATTCTGGTGCAAGTAGACGGAATTCACGACAGTATTTTTCGTCTTTCGCTTGAACGGCCTCTCCCTCTTCATCTTTTGGGCAGATGCCGCGGAGGTGAATCTGTTTTTTGGCGCGTTTTTCAACGTATTCTTGATCGTAGTTTGGCCAGTGGATGCGTATTTCGCGGGAGTTGGAGAAGTTTAGGATTTCAGTTTTACTGGTGAGAGTGTCGGCGTAAATAGCTTTGATACCTTCTAGTCCTTCGAAATATCTTACCCTTGGATGGCTGATTTCGCCGGTGAGACTCTTGAATTTTGGCAGGGCGCTGCGAAGATCTGTTGTGCGTTTTTCGAATTCTTCGAGAAGAGTTTCGGGATTGGTGCCGGTGAAATATTTGATTTTCCTTTTGGTGTAATAACTAACCATACCTCTTTGCTTGAGCTTTTCGAGGATGTCGTAGGTAGTGACGCGATTGATGCCGGCGGCTTGTCCAATAGTGGAAACTACGGCGGTGCCGAGCTGAGTGCAGGCAAGGTAAACTTTCGCCTCTTTGTCGGTGAGACCGAGGTTTGTGAGTACGTTGATTAGCGTTGTTGACATGGTGTAGGCTTTTACGACAGCCTGGTGATTGTATCAACTTTTAGGCTTTGCAACAATCCATTATGAGTTGTTCGATTGCCAGTTTTAGTGCGCGGTTATCTGCGGCGGTGAACCTGATGATGCCGGTTTTGGTTTTACGATCGATGTCGAGGAATTTTTCGTAAATTGCTTTGAGTTTGGGCATGGGGAAGTTTTTGCATTGGTCGTAGCTTTTTTGAATTACGAAGGGGTGCTCTTTAAGTTTGAGCGTTATTTCTCGTTGAGTCAGATTGTTTTGTTGGAGATCTTTTACTTGGAGTAGAATGCGGAATTGGCGCACGATGATGAAGAAAATCTTGATTAGGTCTTCGCCGGATTCTTTGAGGATTTCGAAAACTTCGAGAGAGCGTTTGGTGTTTTTGATGGCGATGGCATCAGTGAGCTTGAAGACGGAGGAGGTGATATTGAGCGGGATAAGCATATCAATTGCCTCTTTTGTGACCGGAGCACCTGCGAGATAGGAGCTGAGCTTTTGAAGTTCGTTGTTGATGGTCCATTGGTCGGTGCGGATGTGCTGGCTGAGGTAATGGGCGTGTTCGAATTTGAGTGTTAGGCCTCTTTTTTTTCCCTCGTCCACGATATATTTTGAGGCTAATTCTGGCGAAAGAGTGTTGAATTCTTCTACTTTTCCGGATTTGGCGATGTATTTGTGAATAGAATTGGCCTTTTCGATTTTGGTATCTTCATAGAAAACGAGAATTGAGAAGTCGGGGATGTTTTTAATGGCTGTCAAAAGCTCTTTGAAATCCTCTTTTTTGGAGTTGGTGAGAAGATTTTTCACAATAATAAGCCGCTTTTCGGAGAGGAAGGGCATTGAGGTGAGATTGGTGGCGAAATTTCCTAGGTCGAACTCTTTGTGATCGATGACTTCGATGCCTTCTTCGCCGTGTTTAGAGATAAACTGCTCCTGCCAGAATTTGATTTTCTTGAGGGTTTGGTAGTTGTCGGAGCCGTGGAAAAGGAAAAGGTTCATGTGGGTGGGTTGGTGCTTGGGCTTTTGATTATAGGTGGTATTGGTTCGGCCTGGCAAACAAAGTTCTTGTTCGGAATCGGTCTTTTTCAAATCATTGCGCTCAAAAGCTAAAATTTCAAACTCGCACATGGCTTTAGTCTATTTTGTTTTTATCTAAAATCGCTCAAACACGTGAAATTTTTTAACGCTTTTTTCGCTGTGATTTGAGTAAAAGCCCTCATACTCACGCGAACTTCATTTGCCAGGCCGAACCCTTAATTAAAATGATTTTCTCCCATGAAATTAAAACAGAGCCCGGATTGCTCGGGGCTCTGTTGAAAATTATTGACAGTGGCTTTTAGCCTGGAACTAGTGACTGATCTACGTCTACGAGTTCGCTGATACCAGGAGGTGTGTTGAGGAGGATTCTTGAGTCGTAGTGAACTACAACAGAACCTTCATCTTTGGTTGGGTCACCATAGCCTTTTCTGGTGGCAAATAGTTCGTATACGTTACCAATAAGGTTTCCGTAGATACTTAGTGGGGTGCTGCTAGTGGCGTTTAGGTCGAAATTTTCGGAATTTGTAACCTTACCATCGCCATTTTTATCAAGGTCTACGGCCATATAGATACCATCGAGGTGACCAACATCATCGTCGATAATAATATTACCATCGATTACGATGAAGGCTGCTGATGGGATCTTGGTTTGATCCATGAATGTGGTTGGAGCGTAGTTGATATCAGATTTGATGTGTAGATTGGCATTTCTGATAATGTAGGTTTGAGCTGCAGGTACGCTGTCGGAATAGTTAATTAGGTAGCCATCATTTGCATCAATCGTAATGTCTTTGCCATCGCTGATGAAGACACCACTTGCGGCGTTGTTAACATTTCTTAAGCTGTCCATGCTATCAAGCGTGCCACCATTTAGGTTGCTGCCGAAACGTGCGAGTCTTTCGATGTTTGCGGCTATTGATTCGTTGATGTTTTTCTCTTTCCAGATTGAAGCAACTACTGATTCTACCTCACAAACTGTACTTGAGAAGTTCTTTAGTACGTCGTTGTAGCCTTCGATATTGTCTCCGTTGTTTGAATATTTACAGATATCGTGGCTTGGGAGTGTGAGTTGTAGATCTTTGCTGATTTCGCCGGCACCAGTGTTTACATTTTTAGGCGTATCATCTTTTGGTGGTGTAATACATACGCCTTCGCAGCTCTTTACCTCTGAACATTTTGCAACGTCCGTACCGGTATCAATGATGTCTGTGAAGAATGAATCGCCGCCGCCACGAGTGATGACATAAGGACAAATTACGATTACTTTGGCTGAGTCTCTACCATTTTCAAATTCCTTTTCGAAGTCGTTGTCTTCGTAGGCCTTGAATTTAATGGTGTTGTCGAATTCCTCACCACAACCGTTTGAAGAGGCGAGATCCTTACATTTTTCATTATCAACGACACTGTTATTTATAGCGCGGTATTTAATGATGATCTGGTCGCCGTCTTTTAAGTTATTTACATTCTTAAATTTGATGTGATCACCGTTGCCAAATTCTCTCATGAGTTCGGCTCTATCGTTGGCGCTATCGATACAGAATTGGTTGTCGCCAATGCCTCTGTCGCTGCAGAATATTTTGCGATCCGGGTCTGGATCCGCAAAGTTGCTATCTCTGTAACTGCTGCTGCCGCTGTCTTTGGTGTATCTTTCGGAGCGCATGAAGGCGTAGTTGTGGCCATTTTCGTTGAGAATGTTGATACTCATTTGATCGAGATCAAGTGTGCCGTTGAGTTCACCTTCGCTTTGAATTTGGTTGTGATTCATGGAGTCTTCCCAAATTTCTACGGACTTTGAATCACCAGGAGTGAAGGCAACAAGGTAGGTAACAAATTGTGTGCTGCGTTTTTCACCAATGTTGATAATTGTGTCTTTGTCGTCCACTTTTCCTTGAGGATAGACATATTTTGAGATCTTTGGTTTTTTCTTTTCTTCCTTCACTGTTGCGGAGATCGAGTCTTTACAGGCGTTGATTTTTTCGCCATTTCGAGTGTCGGTGGCATAAACATCAACTTCAGTGTTTTTGTCGAAATCCTTAAGGGTTTGAGTGGTATCGCGGACATCGACTACAGTGTCGTCATTGCTGTTGTTCCATTTACCAGCGCCATTTGTAACTTCCCAGTGGTAGAAGAGGTCGTTTTTGTAGCTTAAAGGATTGGTTTTTACATCAATCTGGAAGAGCTGGCTTGGGCTGTTGTCTGTTGGATCAATTTCCCATGGGCTTTCTGGAGTTACAATTGCGAGATCGAGACATTCCTTTTCAACTTCTGGTTTCTTAAGAGGAATTTGTTTTTCGCAGGCTTCTTGATTGAAATCTGAAGCTTTGATGTTAAGTATGTCTTCATTTATGCCGCCATGGGCCGGAGTATCGGTGAAGGTAATAAGGTAAACGGTTTTTCCTTCTTTCGCTTTGACCATTGAATTTAAATTGTCGTTACCAAGTATATTACCTAGAGTTTGTTTTGTGACATTGTTATTTATTTCTAGAGCTTTAAGGCCGAAGGTGATTGCACTTCGTAATGGCACATCAGCAGGAAGTGTAATAAATGCTCCATAGTTGTTCTTTATAGAGTAGGTTACTAGTGGAGCGTCCTGTACCTCACGATTTAGGGTGACATTGCTTGTAAGTTCGTAGAAATTATTTTCTTCAAGTGAGTTTACTTTGTCGGCTTCGTTGGCGCGGAAGAATTCTTGAAGAATGTAGGTGAGATCTTTACAAATTGGAGGAGCCTCTGCGGTAACAAGGAAGTGGTCCTGACAGACTTCGGCGTACATCGGATCTAAAGGATCAACGGAAAGGGCGAAAGTTCCGGCGTGATCTGAGCCATGGAAAGTGGCCGGGAAATCTCCGAGTGTGACTGGTCTTTGTCCATTTGTGACTGAGGTTAATTCTCCACCGGTAGTGTTTTTTGTGATTTTGATTTTTGTGGAATCTGGCAGTTTGACTCCGTTTGATAATTCTGGAGCGATGCGGATTCCGGCATTTTCACCTACTTTAAGTGGTGTTGGTTTACTTACTTCCATGTTGAAACTGTCGCATTTTGGAACTCCGGCGATGGAGAAGGCCTTGATACAGCCATTGGCTTCTGTACACGCTGTTTTTACGTGAATTACGTTGTTGCCCGGTTTTTTTGCGGCAAACCAAACTGGGGTGCCTGGATCAACTGTGATTTCCTGGTATGAGGCATCAACTGGATCGATTTCTACTCGTTGAAGGAGTCCTTGGAGGTTTAATCTAAACGGATTGTTTGGGATTTGTGGATTTGGAATATTTAAGTTGTTTGGCGCTACTGGCTGAATATCTTGGATAATATTGAAGAATGAATTGGCGCCAAGATTTTGATAATTGAATGTTTGTGGAGTGACAGTGGATTTAAAATTTTGTTGAAAGAGGTATCCTGTCGCAATATCATTGACAACATTGATTGTTTCTTGGGGTTTGAGTTGAAGGAGGGTGACAGATGGAACATAAATACCACTATAGTTGATTGATGTATTAGTTGTTGTTGGCGCTGGAGTGGTGGTGACGGTAGTCGCTGTATTAGCTGGAGGAGGAGCTATTGTTATAGGGGTTGTGTAGGATGGAGTTGCAGGAGTGACGTAGGTTGAAGT
>CAYHGX010000001.1:60647-154545 GCA_964356355.1 uncultured Candidatus Peribacteria bacterium
CCCCCGAAGCCTTGTTCAATAGGACCTTCAGAGCAGAATCCGCCTGCAGGTGCATTGATTGCAATTGCTGGATCGAATTCAACAGGGGCTACTCCAGAATCGTTTGGGATATAGCCAAATCCTGCTAATTCTGCTGATGGATCATGGAGATAAAATCTGCCGTAATCGGTGCTGTTTACTGAGTAGGTGATTTGGCCTCCGAAATCCTGGGCAGGAACGTGGCCGTCTATGGCCTTGGAATTGAACTCGGAAATTTGATTTTCTTTGATAACGTTATCGTGATTTACGAGTAGATTATCGCAAGTTGAGAAAGGGGAGATAGGGAAGTCTTTTTTACAGATATTATTTAGTGGTTTGCCAGCTGAGCTAAGTTGTTCAATATGAATTACATTGTCTACTGGACTGTTGCTAGCTTTATCGGCGAAGAACCATACTTTTGTACCGGGCTCTACTTCAATTGATTGGTGAACGGCATGTTGGATCCCACCAATTGGGGCGATTGGGTCGCGCTGAACTGGTTCTCCACCTTGTCCAAGATCAACTCCGCTTAGGTCTTGAACGAGTTGTGGTCCTGGAACAAAGGCCAATAGTGCTGATGCGAAGCCGTTTGAGAAATCAAAGGAGAGAAGGCCACGGTGTGCCTGTAGATTAAAGTTAATTGGATTGTTATTGATCCATAAATTATTCATGAAATCCCTTGCTGCACTCATATCAACTGTTTCATTGACCATAGGGGATGTGTTTACCGGTGTGAGGCCAGGATCTTCTGTGAAGAATGAGCCGTAGCCATCTTCAACTGAGTAGCGAATTTTGCCTTCGTTGTAAGGTCCGGCAGGATCTTGATCGTTGATTGACTGTCCGGTGAATGTAGAAAGTGTTTGTTCAAAAATATTTGTAGGATGATCTACTTTTAGTTCTTTACATACGGGAGGAGCAATGCCAACGGCTGGTAGAGAGTCCACGCATTTGTTGATATCGTAAGGACGATTATTGTTGTTTGTGTCAACTAAAGTGGCAGTGACCTCTTGATTGTTGTTCCCGGTGTTTACATAGTAGACGGGGAAATTTACAGGTAGGGGAACGGTTAGTTTTGTGTTGTTTATGGTGTTCGAAGCTGCTTCATGGAAGCCCATGAAAAAGGTATAAAACTTTCCTGTGGATGGAGCACTCCATTGTACTTGTGCCTCGGCTGGTGTTGCTCCTGAAAAATTTGCGGAGCTGACGTTGAATTTGTAGGCCTCTTGATCTTCGATTTGAACCGGGTTTGGATCTTTTACAAGGGTGATGCTTTCGCAGATGTTTGCCGATTGTGGCAGTACTGGGAAGTCATCTTTACAGATTTCTGCATAGTTGCCCCCATTTTCTTTTATGAGTCTAACATTAACGGTGTGGCCATCTTGGTCTGATGGGTTGATGTAATAAACGTGTGTGGCCCTAGATGTGTATAAAAATTTAGTATCCAAAACTCTTGCGCCCGGAAGTTCGTGATAACCAGCATTGTCATGGGTGAAGAATAGGCCTGTTGATTCAGATGTCCATTGTAGTTGTGCTTCATCAGGTATATCTCCGCGTGAGAATGTGACGTTGTCTACCCATAATTCATGAGCAGTTTTACCATTAATATTGTTGGGCGCAGCGGCATCGTTGACTGTGAGAGACCTTTCATTTAAACGAATACCAGTACATTCAGCAGGCGGCTGTTCTTTCCAAACTGTGGCTACGGAGCCAACTGGGAACCAGTGGAATTCTCTAGGGGTATTATTGATTGTGACTGGTTCTGTTTCGAAATTACCTGGAGTAGGCATATAGCACCAGCCATTCCCTCCAGTGTTGACGTTGTTGTCTGCACAGGGAGCATTTCCACCATTTGCCAGGAAGTTGGATTTAAGTATCGCTCTGTGGATGATTAATGTTCGGGATGTTGTGGTTGCACTCCAGATTGAGTCATTATCTTTTGATTCGAAATCAAGGAAAAATTCCATGTTTCTGCCTGGATTATCTTCAGTATGTAGGTCTCCTGGTACGTCACCGAAATTGTTTCCGTTATCACCCCATACGATTGGGATGTCGCGATCTGTTGTCATTCCAAATTCAAAAAGAATTTTGATATTTTTTTGATTTTCAGGGCAGTTTGCAAATGCAATTTGGGGGTTTGCACATACTGGGGTTCTTGATACTTTTGTTCCTCCCCAGCTTTGGGCAAAATTATTGCCTGTGTTGCAGTTGGCCATTTCTTGTGGATCTGCGTCTCCTTCTACAATATCCATACCACATTTAATGTCGTTTGCTCCTTGTTCTATGGATGCGAAAGCATCTGCTTCAACTGTAATTTCAAACTCTTTCATGAAGGCCATGTAGTAGTAATCGTCCTGTACGCTGTCGTTGAAATATTTATGGAAGTGTTTTGCTCTAGGTACATTTCTGCCCTCAGCATTTGCTGCATATGGATTATTTGCTGAAACTGGTGGTTGAGGTGAGTATGGAGTTGCATTTGCTACATTGAGGTGCGCATTACAATTGGCGCTGTTTAGTTTATTGATAAATGGGTTTCCATTGGCTCCAAGTAATCTTTCTACTATGTCTCCATTAAAGGGGAATACCGCCAAAGTACAAACGTTTCTTGGTACTTGGAGATATCCAGCGTTGGCTACTGGTAGAATATTTACAGATGAGAGAATCAGTGAAACTAATAGTATTTGTGTGATTTTATTTTTTAGGGCTATTTTATTCATGAGGTTTATTTTTATTTTTTTGTTTATAGATTATCTGTAGTCTCTAGCTGCTTCAGCGGTGTCTCCATGTTGGGTTGCTACTGGATCTTCTGTGTTGGCTCCTCCATTTCCATCTCCGGCTGTTTCATCAGTTTCACTTCCTGAGCCGGTTGATCCTGTAGGTGTTGTTTTTGGTTTGTCGCCTTCAAAAATTGTGGCGCCGAGTAGGAAGCCGAGTTTTTCTTCGGAGATTTCAGCTCCTGAGTGGACTTTTTGGGAGCCGCCAATTATGGCTATTTGTCTAGAACCAGGGGTTACTAAAGCCATGCCTTCTCTAGCCATGAGCGATAGATTTCCGCATTGTCCATATGAGGCACTTTCTACTGTTGGTGATTGGAAGAGTATTAGCGCGCCTGTCTTTAATCTTAGAGTGCGATAAACTTGATCCGTTTGTCCTTCAATGATTGAAAGTGGAACTGTTTTGCGTCCATTGATTGAGGCGTTTCTTACATCTTCTGCAAATTTGATGAACTCTTGTACGGCTTTTTCGATAGGGGAGCCAGCAGCCAATTCTTGCCCTGGATTTTTCATGAAATCCTTTACCAATGTGAAATTTTCAGAGCCCATTTGATAGCCTGTAGCTGGGAATTTGATCAAAGTTTTTGCCAATGGATTGCTGCGTAGTGCTGCAATGCCTTCCGGTGACATAGTTGGAGTTGGACTGACATTTTCAAGCATTATTCTGGCGATGTCTCTGGTGATTGGGCCTTCAGCATGAAGATTCCAATTTTTGGGAGCACCAATTGTACCGATGCGAGGGTAACCTGCTATTGGTTGGAAAACGCTTGGACCACCTGTGAGAAGACTTTCTTTGGTGGCGCGAACATATGTACCTGAGTAGACGAGTTTGCCTTCGGAAATTGGTGTGATTAGGTTATTGATTTCCTCCAAGGTTGGAGGATCGCTTAAGTTTGCTTTGTTAATTTTGTCGTTAAATCTTTCTGATTCTATTTTTTGAACATATCTTGCGAGCTGTAGGGCATAGGCTCCGGCTTCAGCTTCCGGCTTGATTTTAAGTTCGATGATTTTGGTTTTGAAGGCTGGAGCAAGTACGTTTTCTGCAACGTATCTGCTGTTTGTTTCGTAGCTACTCTTGATAGCATCTATCCCTTTTACTTTGCCATCACCTTTTTCCCAAAGATTTACGAAATATTTGTGCTGGAAAATTGTGAGGAGCTGACTGCTCATTTTTGCATTCCAGTCTTCTGGTTTTAGTTCTGTTTTATAGGCTTTGGAGTAGAGTGCCTTAGCTTTGGCTATGAGGGCAGGGAAGTCGTTGATTTTTGGATGGCCGCTTCTAATATCTCCAGCCATTTGGGTGAATAACCATTCGGAAACTTCCGCCCAATTTCCCATGTCTTCTGGAAGGGCTTCGTATTCTTCATGGGTTGAATCGGCGGCATCTTTTGCTGTTGCTTGAATCGATTCGTGTTCTGCCTTGCTAACTCCATTGATGGTTTCTGCATAGTTGTCCCATTTCCATTCTTTGCCTTCGTGATAGGCTTTTTCGTAGGTGATTTGATCTTTTGAGCCTGATGCTTTTCCTCTGCGAATATCCCAGTCGGTAGATGCACCGTCCGTATATTTTTTCTCAATAACTTCAGAGCTGCGATTGATAATCTGATCACGGTTGTAGCCTCGTTTTTCAAATTCTGCTTTGGTTGTAACAATAATGAGGTCTTTGGAAGCTGGGCCACCTTTTCTTAGGTCGAAGCGGTATTTGAAGTTTTCTCTAACAATGATAATGTCGCTGCTATTGCCTGGGAGATAGATGTGCTGACCGGGTTTATTGAATACTACGCCAAGCTGTTTAGCCGCTGGATCTACGTAAACTTCGAGATCCTTTAGTTTGTCGTTTTCAATAATAAGTTCGCGAACATCTTTGGCAGGTTCTCCTTCTTTTAATACGATGGAGGCGTTTTGAATTTTCATCTGGTAGCCTTCAAGGCTCTTTTCATTTACCTCTATGTGGCCGGAGCTTTTGGCATCGAGAGTTGCGAGATGCCCATCGGCATCGATATATAGATCATCTGTAGAGGCGGTGGAGATTACATTGGCCTTATTAGCTGCGAGCGCTTGTGCACTCATTTCGTTTGTAATCAAGTCCTCCATTTCGGTTTGACCTAGAAGGTTTGCAAGTTCCTGTGCTTTGGCTGTTTGTGGTTTAAAGACTGAAACAGAGCCGAAGCGCAATTCTACTCCCAGTACTATGCCTGCATTGCCCTTTGTAACAACGGCCACGCCTCCGCCAATGGTAGTGATTGGAATGTGAAGTGGGGGATGTGATTTGTCCTGTGCGGTTGCGTTGATATATGGTTGATATTTCTCTTTATAGGTTGCGACGACTGCGTAATCGGTTTTTGGATTGGCAGGGACGCGTTTAAAGGCTTCGGTTTTTCTTAGAATAGTGGCAAGTTCGTGGACTGTCGCATTTTTGGCAATTGCCTCTTCCGCTTCTGTGAATCCGGCTGTTTCGTTGAGGTCTTTTCTGATAATTTCAGTGTCGGTGTTTTCGTTGTATTTTAATCCAACGGTCAATCCGGCCATGCCTTCTTTGCCGTTTTGTGCGACGCCAAATCCGATTAGGAATTCGAAGGGTCCGCCAATTTTAATGGCTGTACCCCACCCAGCTGTAACTACGGCTTTAGGGCCATCTTTATCAATGGTAAGACCTGCTGTGGCACCAGCTGACATGCTAACTGTGTCACCTTTGTAGATTTGGCCGGTGACTCCAAAGCCGGCATTGACTCCAGGTGTAGTAGTGACTCCTAGTAGGATGCCGAAGTTGTCTCCTAGTGGTAGTGGAATGACCAGGGCTCCACCTTTGAAGTCGCCGCCTTTCCATTTGGCGCCGATAGCTCCAAGGATTTTGCTTTCAACTTCTTTGATTTTGTTTGTGGGGTATCCGGCTTGAAGAAGCTCCATTTGCTTTTTGGCAATTGCGGGTTCTTTAGATAGGATGATGTCTTCCAGTGTTTGTTGCTGTTTTACTTTGTCTTCGCTTAATTCGGTGTCATAACCATCGCGGAGTAGCTGAATTTGTCTGCCGGTGAGATTGCCAGTTAGAACGTTAAAATCTGGGTTGATTTTTTCAGCCTTAAATCTTACCTCGTTATCGTCTTTTTCTTGCTGACTTACTCCTTGTGTTTTTCTTTCGGCCTCTTGATCGGCTTTCATATCTCTTCTTTCAGATTGAGCTTCCAAACCGAGCTTAATTAGCTGGTTGAAATATCTAATGATGTTTTTATCGTTGTAGACTTTTTCACCATCTTTCATTGTGAAAAGAGGAAGGTCTTCTTCTTCGCCTGCATTATTAATGATGGTGACTTGCGGAGTATCCAGTAGGTGCTGGGCCATGGCGCTGGCAGAAAATTGTTTGCGAAGCCCTTTCTCGTCATCTTTGAATTTGCTTTTTTCTTTATCGAGGGTTACCTCTTCGTAGGTGCCTTCGGTGCCGGTAAGGGCATCCACTATGGAGTTTTCAATTGCACCTTTTTGATCTTTTATTTCGCCTGAGCGAAGCTGTCTGTATAAATTTTGGTAGGCTTTTTCATTATTGCTTAGTGGCGCCGCTTTCGCTTTGCTAATTTCAGCGATGGAGTCTTTCTCTAGATTTTGCAGGATTTTTTCAGAAGCGAGGTAGATCTTGTAAAGTTCTTTGAGTCGGGCTTGATCCTGTGCACGTTCTTTGTATTCTTTTGGATTGTTGAGTCTTTTTTGTAGAGTACCGAATTCAATATTGAATTTAGTAGCAAGGGGTAGGCTTCTTTTTGAAGATTCATTATTTATTTCTTCAAGGCCCAGGTCGGTTGGTTTGTAGGCTCCGGTTTTTTCTAGAATATCGTTGAAATTTAGCCTGCTGTTTAAGTCGAACATTGAGTCTCCGGTAACGATTTTGTTGAGCATTGCTCCCTCTTGTCCCGGGGGGACGCCTAAGTCAGCTAGGGCACTTTCATATTCGTGATAGTCACTTAATTGATGGAAGTTTTTGTTGTCTTCGCGTGATTCAATAAGTGTAACAACTTCAGGATTGTTGATTTTGTAAGTTTTGTCGAAGTCTTTAATATCAGCTCCAAGTTCAAATGTATATAATCCTGTAGTTCCTATGCTGCCGAATTCTGTGTTGCCGACTTCAATATTTTGTCCATATTGTTGTAGGTCGGAAAGTCTTTCATCTCTGGCTTCCTTTGCTTTTTCTCTTGCCTTGAGTGGCGCTGCTGCAGGTGCTGACTCGAAAAGTGTTTCAAGAGGGGCCTCTTCTGCAGGTTGGGGAGTTGTTTTAGCTTTATGTTTTCGAACATCACTTTCCATCTCCAGATTGGAGAGGTTTATTTCGCTTGTTTTGCCTTTTAGGTTGAATTTATTGGTTGTGAGGGCGTTTGATTTTGAGAGAATATGAAGAAGGGCATTGTAAGTCAGGGCTTTGAATTCTTCGGGACTTTCTGTGTTGTCTAATTTTTCTTTGAAGGTTGGGCTTAGTTTGAAGCTGCGTTCTACGCCGGCTACGGTGAATTTTAGGTGGCCATTTTCGATGCGGCCGTTTTCAAGGCCGGCGGGATCGGAAAGTTTGCCATTAAAGTCTTTTGTTTCAAATGGTGAAATTGTATTGGCCACTTCTGCGCCTGTTTCCTGTGTGGCTGCTGCTGCTTTTGCTTCTGCTGCTGCTTTTGCTTGGTCTATGGCTTCCTTTAGCTCTATTTGGGCTTTGAGGTTTTCATCTAGCTTGAGTTCCGAAATACCGAGAGGTGGTTTGTTTCCAGGTACATCATCAAAGAATACTAAACGATTTTCTTTGCCAAAAGTGGCAATTATTTCGCGATTCCAAACTGTCTGTTTTTGTTTTTCGTAAGCGGCCATATGCTTTTTTGTGAATTTTTATTTCTCACAATTATAGCAAATTTTGGGTTAAAGGTCAATCTGTTTGAGGTGAGGGCCGTGCTGGTTGAGGGTATATTTCTTGCATGAAGTTACCTTTGATTTTAGTTAATTTTAAATTGTACGAATCTGCCGTGGGGCAGAGGGCTGTGGAGTTGGCGCAAATTCATGAGAGAGTGGCCAAGGAAACCGGGGCTTCGATTGGTGTGTGTGTGAATGCTTTGGATTTGCATCGAGTGGCTTCGGCCGTGAGTATTCCGGTGTTTGCGCAACATGTGGATCCGGTGGCTTATGGTGGCCATACTGGGCATATATCTCCGGATTTGGTGAAGGGGGCGGGAGCTTATGGAACTTTGGTGAATCATGCTGAATGGAAAATTGAAAATGAATATCTTGAGCGAGTAGTGGCGAGATGCAAGGAGGTGGGGCTTTTTACGGTGGTGTGTGCAGAAACTCCGGAAAGAGCCAGGCAGATTTTGGCTTTTGAGCCCGATTTGATAGCGGTGGAGCCGCCAGATTTGATTGGTGGTGAAATTTCGGTGTCTAAGGCGGAACCTAAAATTATTGAGGAGTGTTTGGAGCTTGTGGGTAAGGGTAGGCTTTTGGTGGGTGCGGGCGTAAAGAATGGTGAGGATGTAAGAATTGCCTTGGAGCTTGGTGCGAGTGGTGTGCTTTTGGCTTCTGGAATTACAAAAGCTGCTGATCCTTATGCGGTTTTGATGGATTTAGTGGGTGGGCTGGGGTGATCGTATTCCTATTAATTTTGCAATTTTCCTGAAAAATGCTTTTACCCTGGACCTGAGGGTTGGTGGCGGAGTTATCTTTTCTACTTCAACTTCAACTTTTGTTCGCTGTGGTTCTTCAATGTTGGAAATCGAGGTGCATCTTCCCACTAGTGTGTAAAATGGTTCTACTAACCTTAAATCTGGGTCATGTTTGACTGCGATTTTTGCCAGGTCTCGGGCCAGTACGTATTCGTTTTTGGTTCGTTTGTTTGGGTCTAGATCTAACAGTTTAGTTATTATTTCTTTGAGTTCTTCGTCGCAATTTAGAGCATCCAGCTTGGTTTTTATAACTTCTCTGAATTTGATTGAGCCTGATGGTTTTTCTTGGGCGTTTTTTTTAATATTTCCGTATAGGTTAGTTAATGAGAATAAGTGGTATTCATTTAGCAGTGGGGCGAGTTTTTCTTTTGCTTGGTCTAGGCGTTTTTGTAGTTGCGTGCGGATTTCTTCCGGGTCTTCCGTGAGCCAGAGGGAGTAGATTTCTTCTGGTGTTAATTGTAGTCTTCTTATTGTTTCTTCAACTACTTTTTTGTTTGATTCCGGATCGATACGGTCGGCTGAGAGGTAAATGATTTCATCAATATATGAGAGATATGTTGTGAGGTATGGGATTTTGCTATGGTCTCTGAGCCATTCGTCATGGTCTGAAATCTTGAACATTCGTTCTGTTTTTAGGCATTCCCAAATTATTATGCCAAGAGCGAACAGGTCGGATTCGCATTTGTTTTGAATTAGAAAATAGGCCTCAGGGGCCATGTAGCTTGGGCTACCGATCAATGCTCCTTTTACCTCTTCCAGTGGTTTTTTTTGGTCGCTTGCTAGTCCGAAATCTAAGATTTTAACGCGTCCTGTGCTGGGTTCAAATACTATGTTGTCGTGTTTGAGATCACGGTGGACAATTCCAAATGAGTGCATTTTGTTTAGTGCTAGGGCCAATTCAGCGGCTATTTGGGCTATTTCACCTTGGCTTAATGGGCCTAGGTTGTTGACTCTGTCTCTAAGAGTGTAGGAACTTAGCTTTTCCATTACAATCACGCTTTGAACCCTCTCTTGTCTTTCTTCGCCACGGGCATTTTGGATGGCGAGAGTGGCATTGCGAATGATTTTTTCTACCAGTGGGAAGGCTGGGTGTCCGCTTAGCGACAATGCTGTGTGGGTTTCATTTTCAAATCTTTGCTGGGTGATTGTGGAGCTGGCAAGGTTGGGTTTGACGAATTTCCCAACGGTTGGGGGGGCGGGTGGTGGTGTTATTAAATCTACCACTTCTCCCATTCCTCCGCTGTTGAGCTCTCTTGCTGCTAAAGGGGGCATTGGGCATCATTACGATGCCGTATTTAATCATGTTTAGGGCGGCTTGTCAATAGTGCCATTTCGGCGAAGAGCATGAGTAGGAATAGCATGTCGTTTTTGAAGAAGGGGGTGTCGATGAGGCCGTGGATGAGGAAATAAAGACAAATGCAGGCCGCAGGGGTGCGGAGGTTTTTGAGGAGATATACTGTGAAAAGTAGTAAGGCGGCGAGGCCGGCGATGCCATAATTGAAGATAAAGAGTAGAAAAATATTGTGAGGCTGAAGGACTATGTAGTCGAGGGGTTCGTGGCCGAGGGCTTTTTTGACCGTGGTGGCGTAATTTTCCTGGAATTGGCCGAGGCCCAGGCCGAAAAGGATACTTTCTTTAGGGTCCTGGAGTAACTGGGCCGAGGTTTGCCAGATTTCACCGCGTTCGTCTAGGCTGGAGTTGGTGTATTTAAGGGTGGGTAATATTTTCATCTGAAAAATGGTGCCAAAAATGGCTATGGCAATTAGGCTGAGCATGATTTTCGTGGTTTTGTTTTTTATGATTTCTACTTTGCTCTGAGTGAAAATATAGATGGTGATTACGATAAAGGAGCCAGCGACAGAGCCCATGGAGCGGGTGGCTAAAATGAGGAGGCCTAGGGTGATGGCGGGGAGAAGGGGCCGAGCGAGCGTAGCGAGCGAGGCATTTTTGGCTTGTAATTTAATTGTTTCGAAGGTGAAAAATAGAAAAAATGGTGTGAGGTAGTAGCCAAGATATACGGCGGCATCTAATGGGCCGAGGAGACGGTGGTCTAGGGCTACATTGTGGCCGGTGAGGTTGAATATTAACGAGAATAGGCCAAATGCGAGAGCTCCGTAGCCTCCTACTCTTATAAGGTTTTTTCTTTCTTGATCCGTTTTGAAGGTCTCGAGGGAGATAAAGGTGAGGAGGGCTGCAAAGAAGGTGAATTTCAGATAGTGAAGTAGGTCTGAGCGGTTTTCGATGGGCACTAAGGTGCTAAAAACAATTGCTCCAACTATAAAAAAGCCAATAACTTTGTATCTGGCCAGATTTTTTATTTTTGTAATAAATTGTCCATTTTTGATCGTTAATATCAAAAAGGCTAAGGTTGCGCTAAAGATGAGGATTTCCTGGAGGTTGCTTGGATAGCTGCCAAGGCTGAATCTCACCAGGTAGCTCTGGAGGAAAAATAGATTTAGATAGATGAGGATTTGAAGTACTCTCATGTAGAGGAGTCTATGGTATATTTGCCGGGTATGGAAGTAATTATTGGAAAAGTAGTTAGTGGACGGGGTGTTGGGAGGATAATGGGTTTTCCTACGCTTAATATTCCTTATAGTGGAGTGCTTTCTGGTGTTTTTGCTGCGAAAGTGAAAATCGGTACTGAAGAGTATTTGGCGGCGGTGAACTTGGGTGGGCGTCCGACTTTTGATGATGCAGTGCCTTTGTGTGAGGCCTTTTTATTAAATTGTGGAGAGGAGTTTATTGTTGAGGATGAGGTGGAGATAGAGGTGAATTTGTTGAGAAAGGTGAGGGAAGTTGAGAAGTTTAAAGATATGGACGCTTTGGCGTTGCAGATTTCCAAGGATGTGAAAGAAATTAAAAGTTGGTATAATCTCGATATATGATGAATTTTTTAAGAAAACTTTTTCCCGAGCGCAGCCCTTTTAGGCTTTTGTATCATAAGCTTATGGGTTTTGTGGCGGCGGTGTGGTATGGCTTTCCGGCCAATCATATGATTGTGATCGGTGTAACTGGAACCAATGGGAAAACTACGACTGTTAATCTTATTACTAATATTTTGAATGAGGCGGGGTTTAAGGTGGGAATGAGCTCAACTATTAATTTTCAAATTGGTGATAAAAGGTGGAATAACGATACGAAACAAAGTACTCAGGGGCCTTTTGTGTTGCAGCGAATGCTGAAGCAGATGTTGAAAAACGGTGTGCGGTACGCGGTAATTGAGGTGACTTCTCATGCGATTGATCAGTCTCGTGTGTATGGTGTGAATTTTGATGTAGCGTTGATTACTAATGTTACCCCGGATCATGTGGAGTATCATGGTGGATTTAATAATTATTTGAATACTAAGGCTGAGCTTTTCGGAAAGGTGTCCAAGGGTAAACGAAAATTTGGTATCCAGAAGGTGTTTGTACTCAACAGTGACGATGAATATTATAGTGTTTTTAATCAATTTGTGGCCGATTTGAAGATTACTTATGGTTTGAAAAATTCTACTGTTTATGCGGAAAACGTGGTGCAGAAGCCTGAAGGTTCGAAGTTTGTTTTGCATGTGCCCAACAATGCTGTGGAAGTGGAATTGGGAATGCCGGGCGAGTTTAATGTGTACAATGCCTTGGCCGCGGCAGCGGCGTGTGTGGCTTTGCAGGTGCCATTGGAAGTTGTGAAAAGGGGGTTGGAAGGAAGTGGCACTGTGCCTGGAAGATTTGAACATGTGAATGCGGGTCAAAAATTCAGTGTGATAGTGGATTATGCTCATGCTAGTGATGCTTTAGAGAATTTGTTGAGTTTGTATCGCAGGTTAACTCCTGGGCGGCTTTTTGCGGTTTATGGTGCAACTGGTGGCGGAAGGGATAAGGGCAAGAGAGCCAGAATGGGTGAAATTGGTAACGAGTTTGCTGATGTGGTGATACTTACAGATGATGACCCATATAGTGAGGATGAACTACAAATTATAGATCAGCTGGCGCAGGGGGTGAAACGCGAAGAAGGTAAGGGGTTTTGGAAGATTCCGGATCGGCGTGAGGCGATTCGTTTGGCGCTTTCTATGGCTAAGGAAGGGGATTGTGTTGTGGTGAGTGGAAAGGGAGCGGAAGAGGTGATGATGGTGCGTGGAAAAAAGATTAAATGGAGTGATAGGCAAGTAATTACTGAATTGATTAAAAAACCTTTGGAGGTAGCGATATGAATGGATTTGTGTTTGTAGATAAGGAAAAGGGTATGACTTCTTTTGACGTGGTGGCTGGTGTTCGGCGGGCTTGTGGAGTGAGGAGAGTGGGACATGCGGGGACGTTGGATCCTTTGGCAACAGGCCTATTAATTGTGGCAATTGGTGAAGGTACGAAATTATTGGAGTATTTGCTTGGTCAGGATAAGGAGTATTTGGTAAAGGCTCGATTTGGTGCGGTTTCTGATACTTTTGATGCTGAGGGGGATATTACCAATATTTCGAATTCAATGTTGGGACGGGATAATGTGGAAAAGGCGATGGAGTCTTTTAGAGGGCTTATTTTACAGGTGCCTCCTAGGTACTCAGCTTTAAAGATTGGTGGTAAACGAGCCTGTGACTTGGTGCGTGAAGGTAAGGAGGTGGAGATGAAGGGTAGAGAGGTGGAGATTTTGGGATTTGAGATAGAAAAATTTAGTTGGCCGGTGGTGGATTTTAGGGTGAAGTGTGGATCGGGAACATATATTCGTTCTTTGGTACATGACCTGGGCCAGGCATTGGGCTGTGGAGCTTATGTAGAGGAATTGAGGCGCACTGAAATAGGTGTATTTTCCTTAGATGATGCGGTTTTACTGGGAGAGCTGAGTAAGAATGTTGAACAGTACGTTCTGGCTCTTGAAGATATCGCTGGGGAATTTTCTAAAATTGAATTGGTGGCTGAGGAAATGGAGAAACTTGCTGATGGAAGGACCCTTTTGGGCAAGAAAATTGATCAGGGTGGGGTTTTGATGGCTTTCCGTGGAGGTAAATTTGTTGGTGTATTAGAAAACTCCCCTCAGGGGGGAGTTAAATTTCGCAAGTTGATTGTGGGGTGAGGTTAGGGAGAGAGAGTCTCTGCTATTTCTGTGCGGGTATAATGGACTCCTTCTTCTAGGCCTGCGGCATCTGCGAGCTCTTGGGCGTTGGCGGCACCTGCCATGATGGCTTTATAGGCTTTTATAGCTGGAGTTTCGGTGGCTTGTGCTGGCGACCAGGTTTGTTGGATTGGTTGATTGGCAATTCTTACTACATCTGCTCCGCTATGTATCGATGGGCTAGAGAGGCGTTCTGGAAAGTTTTTTAATGCTAATGCCATTTTAATTTGGTTATATGGTTGATGTATGGCGATCTTAGCAGTAACAGGAGCAAGTGTGAATTAATGGCTAGATGAAGTTGCCTCTTGTGGGGAAAAGCCTTTTTGTGTAACAATCTTGGGCGATTAGAAAAGTATTCTTTATGATGAATCAATATTTTTGGATAGCGGTTTTTGCCCTGATCTTGGTGGTTGTTTTAACAGGTTTTGCTTTGAAGTTGTTTCCGCGGTGGGGGTTAATGGATCGTCCTGAAAAATATGGATTGAAGCGTGCGTCGATTCCTTATTATGGTGGACTGGTGCTTTATCTGGCTTTTTTGGCTTGTGTATTGGCCTTTGTGCCGTTGGAAAGGCACGTTGTGGGGTTGATGAGTGGGGCTACTTTGATTGTAGTGGTTGGTTTTTTGGATGATTTGTTTTCTTTAAATCCCTTTATACGACTTTTTGCTCAAGCTGTTGCTGCTTTGTTGCTAGCTTTTTTTGGAATTGGTATTTTGTCGATCAATTTGCCCTTTTTGGGGGTGTTGGACTTGAATCATTGGATTGTGAATGGAGTGCCGATTTTGGCTGTGTTGTTTACTATTTTTTGGGTAATGATGATTGTGAATGCGATGAATTTTGTGGATGGAGTAAGCGGAATTAATAGTGGAGTGAGTGCAGTGGCTGGAATTACGATGTTTTTTCTTAGTATTAATCCCTTGTTGCACGAGAATTTGGCTTCCCAGCATAGCGTGGCGTTGATTTCTTTGATTTTGGCGATGGTGAGCCTTGGGTATTTGTTTTTTGACTTTCCTCGGCCGAAAATTTTGATGGGGGATACAGGCAGTACTTTTTTGGGTTTTTTAATTGCGACTTTGGCGATTTTTTCTGGCGGAAAGGTGGCTACGGCTTTTTTGGTCATTGGGCTGCCAATTTTGGATATGGTTTGGGTGGTTGGGCGTAGGATTTTAAGTGGGCAGAAATTTTGGAAGGGTGATTTAAAGCATCTTCATCATCGATTAATGGATCGTGGCTTTTCTGAGCGCAAAGTGGTCTTTTTTTATTTAGTGGTAACTGCGGTGTTTGGTTTTTCGGCTGTGCACTTGGTGAGTAGTCAGCAGAAGTTTTTTGTATTGATTGCCTTGGTTTTAATGATGTTGCTGTTGGCCTTTTTCCTGATATTTTTGCCAAAGCGGAGCAGGTAGTTGTTTGCGGGGAGATTTTGCGCTATAACGTGTAGGCTTTTTAACAAGCTTTAATGGCAGATACGGTTGAAGAAATAAAGGCGAGATTGAGTATTGTGGACGTTGTTTCACAGTACGTTCAGTTGAAGAAGATGGGGAATAGTTATAAGGGGCTTTGTCCTTTTCATAGTGAGAAAACTCCGAGTTTTGTGGTGAGCCTGGAGAAGCAAATTTGTCATTGTTTTGGCTGTAATAAGGGTGGGGATATTTTTACCTTTGTACAGGAGTTAGAAGGGGTGAGCTTTTCGGAGGCCCTAGATATACTGGCAGATCGTGCCGGAGTGAAGGTGGAAAAGGTGTCGATGGCTAAGGTGAGGGAGAATAAGAGTGAAAAGGATGAATATTATTTTGCTAATGAATTGGCTTGTGATTTTTTTGTTAAACATTTAAAGGAGACTAATGATGGTAAAAAGGTGATTGATTATTTGCATCGAAGGGGCCTTAATGATGAGACGATTGAGGAATTTAGGGTAGGATTTGCTCCCGATAGTTATGATGCGTTGAATGTTTATTTGCAGGAAAAGGGCGTGAGTAAGACGGTTTTGCATAAATCTGGATTTGTTTCGGCTAAGAATTTGGCTTCGGATCAGGTTTATGACAAGTTTCGAGGAAGGTTGATGTTTCCGATTATGAATCAGGCGGGCAAGGTGTGTGGTTTCGGTGGTCGGGCTTTGAAGGCCGACCAGATGCCAAAATACTTAAATTCTCCTGAGAATGTTGTTTATAATAAAAGTCAGATTCTTTTTGGTATGGATAGGGCGAAGGTGGATGTGAAGAAGGAGGGTTTTGTGGTTCTTGTTGAGGGTTATTTCGATATGATCATGCCTTATCAGGAGGGCGTGCGAAATGTGGTAGCTACGTGCGGAACGGCTCTTACTGCGCAACAGGCAAAGCAAATTAAAAAGCTCACGAGTAGTGTTGTTAGTAGTTTCGACAACGATAATGCGGGATTTGAGGCAACAAAAAGGGCCTATGCTGTGCTTCGGGCTGAGGATATTTCGATGAAATCAGTTGAAAATTTAACAGGTAAGGACCCGGCTGATCAGGTGCGTGAGGATGCGGAAAAATTTAGAGGGATGATTAAGGGTGCTCATGATTTTGTGGTGTTCTTGATAGAGAAATTGGCAAAGAGTAATGATGTAAATACATTTGAAGGTAGAGATGCGATTGTGCGAGAGGTGATGCCTTTTTGTAAGGAAATGGCTGGTACTACGAAGGATCTTTTTGTGAGGGAGTTGGCCTCTAGGCTTAAGATTGGAGAAAGGGCGCTTTATGAGGAGATTGATAATTATAAGTTGCCGTTAAACCACCCTGCGAGACGTCAATTGGGAGATGGTCCAGTTGAAGCATTGAAATTTAGTGTTGCTGAAATGATTTTGGCCTTGGTTTTGGAGTTTCCTTTTTTGTTTAAGGATGTAAAAGAAAATATGGGCGAAAAGGATTTTGAGGCTGAGTCTGAAGATGTTTACAAAGCTCTACTGGATCAGTATAATTCCGCTTGGAAAAATTTCGAGGGCTGGGATTTCGAGAGGCCAGAAATGGCTAACTTGAGACGTAAAGTAGGGTTGATGAGATTGTACGCAGAGGATAGGTATAGTGTGTTTAATCAGATTGCGCTTGAGCAGGAGATCATAAAACTAATTGACAAGCACAGGGAAGAGTGCCGAAAGAGCAGAACGGATTTGTTACAAGAGGAGATAATTAAGGCTGAAAACGCGAATGACAAAGAAAAATTGATGCAGCTCCTACGTGAGCAGCAGGAAATATTATCCAGCTAAAAAGCAAATTATGGCTAGAACTACAAAGTTTATCGCACAACCTTCAGATGATCAGTTGGCGAATTTCCCAAAGGAAGTACAGGACCTCATCAAAAAGGGTAAAGAACAGGGCTTTGTTACTCATCAGGAATTGCTTAAGGCGATGCCAAATATTGAGGAGGATCTTATTCTTTTGGATGAGATTTATAGCTTATTTATGGATTTGGGTGTGGAGGTGATTGATACCAAGGATGCGATCATGGTGGAGGATGAAGAGTGGAAGAAGACTGAAGAGGCTGCTCTTGCAGATGAAATTCCTGATTTAACAGCTTCAGCTAGAAAAGAAAAGAAAACACGTGATGAGGCAGAGTTTAAGGAAATTGCTAATGATTCTATTCGCTTGTACTTGTGTGAAATTGGCCGTGTGCCACTTTTGAGTGCGAAGGAAGAGGTGGAATTGGCCAAGAGGATTGCAAAGGGTGATCAGAGTGCTAAGAGTAAGTTGGCCGAGGCCAATTTGAGATTGGTTGTGAGTATTGCGAAAAAGTATATTGGCCGAGGACTTTCTTTCCTTGATCTTATCCAGGAGGGAAATATTGGTTTGTTTAGGGCTGTTGAGAAGTTTGATCCGCATCGTGGATTTAAGTTTTCAACTTATGCGACTTGGTGGATTCGCCAGGCCATTACACGTGCAATTGCTGATCAGGCTCGTACTATTCGTATTCCGGTGCACATGGTGGAGACGATTAATAAGCTTACTCATGCACAACGAAGGTTGGTACAGGAGCTTGGTCGTGAGCCGCTTGTAGAAGAGCTTGCTGCGGAAATGGATATGGATGTAAAGAAGGTGCGACATATTATCAAGATTTCTCAGGATATTGTTTCACTTGAGGCTCCAGTGGGGACTGAGGAGGACAGTAAATTGGGTGATTTCATTGAAGATGATGAGGCCCTTTCACCTGCTGAATCTACAAATCGTCAGCTTATTAAGGAGAATATTCATGAAATGCTTCAATATCTTTCTCCTCGTGAACGAAAAATCATTGAAATGAGATTTGGGCTTAAGGATGGAGTTGGTCACACTTTGGAAGAAGTTGGTCAGGAATTCCGGGTGACACGTGAACGTATTCGTCAGATTGAGGCGAAGGTTCTTCAAAAACTTAAAGAGCATCCAACGAGTGTAAAGATTCGTCCGCACTAGGCGTTGTTAATGAAATATTAAAATACTATTAATTTATAAATATGGCTAAAGTAACTACTAAAGGTAAATCTACTAAAAAAGATGATACAGTTGTAACTCATGATGAGTTTTTTACTGATGATGGAAAGAAGGCAACCTTGGTGACCAAGGAAGGTTTAGAGAAATTGAATGAAGAATTGGCTTATTTAAAGGGAACTAGAAGAAAAGAGGTTGCGGCTCGTATTAAAGAGGCAATTTCATTTGGTGATCTTTCTGAAAACTCTGAGTATGAGGAATCTAAAAATGAACAAGCTTTTGTGGAAGGCCGAATTCTTGAGCTTGAAGAGCAAATTAAGAATGCGAAGATTATTTCTGATCATCATAAAGAGACGCGAACTATTCAGCTTGGTACAACTGTTCATTTGAAGCCACTTGGAAAGTCCAAGGAGGAGATGGAAGTTTATACAATTGTAGGTTCAACAGAGGCGGATCCGTTTGGTGGAAAGATTTCAAATGAATCACCTGTAGGAAATGCTCTATTGGATAAGCAAAAGGGAGACAAGATCAAGGTGGCTGTGCCTGCTGGATCTGTAGAGTACGAGATCGTAAAGGTTGATTAGTAGGCTCTTGAGCCGTGGTCTTACTTTTTGGCCTTGTTAGGAAGGTAGATTTTTTCCTTCTTTTTTACGTGAACATGTTTGATTTGTTCTACGTTGTGTTTTTCACGTGGGTAGTCTTTTCTGTATGCTTTTAGAGTTTTGTAGGCAAAAAATGCTAAAAGCAAAATGGCTGCGTAGAACCATAGACGCATGCTAAAGTAGGGGATTGCCTCATAGCGAACAAGTGAATAAAAGAGAAAGAAAACTGTGAACCAACCGAGGCGTGGAGTTGTTTTTTTGAATAATTTGCGGAAGGCTGGGTCTGTTTTTTTGAACTTTCGGTAGAGGAAATGCATGACGATTGCTGAAAGGAATAACACAGCAATTAACACTGTTATTGCAGTTAATTGATTAAAGTTGCCAGGATTGGGGCTGAATACGTAACTGAGGAAAGTTTTGAGTTGATTCATTGGTTGGTTTGGTTATTAGGGGATTCGGTGGTTTTAGTTGTTAGCACTTCGCTGTGTTCGTGCTTGTGCGCTTGATTATATCGAAGGTATAGAAATATGCCAGAGCTAATGAATACTATTAAGCTGAGAATTTGGGGAATGCGGATGTCGAAAATCATGAGAGTGTCGTCGCCGCGGACAAAGTTTTCTAGGAAGAAAAAGAAGCTATAAAGATTAATGCCGCAAAGGGCGATAAAGCCTTTCTTTTCAAGTTTTTGTACTTTGGCTTGGTGTTCTAAAAATATTAAAATTCCAACGATTAGTGCGGAGTATAGTAATGCGTAGATTTGAGTTGGGTGAATTGGGACGGCATATTTTATTGCTGGGCTGTCGAAATTTACTGCCCAGGGAAGGGAGCTTTCGTTGCCGTAATTTGTACCATCAAAAAAGGCTCCAAGGTCCCAGATGCCAATAGACATAATGAGTGATGGAATTATTGAGTCTAGCCATTTGAAGAAATTCTGGTCATTTTTTTTGCAAAGAATATATAGGTATGCCGCAAAGGCGATGGCTCCTCCCCAGAGGCTAAGTCCTTTGTCCCAGATGTATAGTGTTGGGAGGATGCTTTGGAGGGAGAAGTCAAAAAAATAATTTTGATAGTTTTCAATTAATGAAAAAATTCGTGCGCCAAGGAGTGACCAGAGAAATAAGGGAAGAAAGTTTTCTGATAGGAATTGGATTTTCAGTCCGTTGTGAATGGCTCTTCTGATAATTGTGTAGAAGAAAATTACAAAAGCAATTGCGAAAAATAGCCAGATTGTGTGAAGAGTGAATAATGGTGTCGAAAAGATGACAGGATTCATGGCTAGAAATTAAGTAATGAAACGAGGGTGATTAATATGAAAAATGGCGGAATGATGAAGTTTGCAGCTGTGTTTTTTTTGAAGAAGTTTACTTTGATGGCGGTGCTGGCATGTAATAGGAAAATAGTGACCAGCAGGTACTTGAAGATGTGACTTTCGTAAATGAGAAAGGTTTTTGGGGTTGAGCTTAGTCCGAAATTTTTTGTGGAAAGATAGAGGGCGATGAAGTAGTAAGAAACGTAAAAGACTAAGAGCCATCCTGTGAAGGTGTTTACCTCTTCAATAAAGGAGAGTCCAAAGTGTTCTTTTGGGAGGTTTTCTGTCTCATTATTTTTGGCTTTTCTTTCTTTGAGGATTTCTTTGATTTGTTTTTGGGCTTCTTTTCTTTTTTCCCAAATTGCTTTGATGCTGCTTTTGGCTTTCTCTTTGTATTCTTTGGTTGGTTCTTTGAAATAGATTTTTATGAATTCAATGATTTGTTTGTTGTAAGATTTGATGTTTTCTCTTAGCGAAATTACTTCCGGTGGAGTGTAAAATAATTCTTTGATTTCAACGAATATTGTAGCTACTAACTTTTCCCAGAAGTGAGGGTTTGGATTGTTGGCAATGTGAGATTGAGACCAGTTGGTGATTTTTTCTGTAATATCCTCGTTGAAGGTTTTTTGGTGTTGTCCTTTGTTGAGGTTTTCTAGAAGTTCGCGAGTTTTTACTTTTAATTCGAATTCCTTGTCGTTTTTGCCTTTTTCTCTTAGTGATGCTTCTTGTTTTTGAATAAATAGAAGCAGCTCCTCTGCAGTGGACTGGATGTAGTCTAGATTTGTGCTGTTTTTTATTCTTAGTAGTTTGTCGATGCGTTTATTGATTTCTGCTTTTTGGTCTAGGTCTATTTCTTGTTCAAAATTGTTCAAAAGGTCGCCGACTTCCTTGAGGATATATTCTATTTTACTTTTGATGAATTCCTCTTTTTTTGTTTCTTCTAGACTTTTAGGAGCTTGAGTGGAGCTTTCGTTTGTAGTTTCATTAAGTAACTTCAGATGTGGGGCTTTTTTTCTTGCTTCAGAAATTTCTTTTTCGGTTGCCTTTTCGTCCCAGATGGCTGTGACGGTGAGGTTGTACTCGGTGGTGAGTCTCGCTAGGCCTTCTTCTTCTGTTTGGGCTGGAATAGTTCCCGTAATTAGGCGTGAATTTTTGTCTATAGCTTCGAAAACAAATTTCTTAAGTCCGGATTTTCCTTCTTCAACTTTTGTGGTTTCGGATAATGTTAAAATCGAGAATCCGAGATTATTTAGCTCGGTTCTGGCGGTTGCTTCGTCTGCCGCTTCGACGTTGCCATTTAACTGTTTCCCTTCTTTATTTGCTACCGTGTAACTAAAGATTGGCATGGTAGGTTTTACTTTGTTTGTTTTGCAGCTTTAATAAAACCTTGAAAAAGTGGATGTGGCCTGTTTGGTCTTGATTTGAATTCTGGGTGAAATTGGCAGCCGACCATAAATGGATGATCTTTTAGTTCTGCTATTTCTACGAGGTTGTGTTTGGGATTGATGCCGGAAAAGATCATGCCGGCTTTTTCGAGGTCGCTGCGGAATTCGTTGTTGAATTCATAACGATGGCGGTGGCGTTCGTCGATCATTTCGGATTTATATAGGGAAAAGGTTTTTGTGCCTTTTTGAATTTTGCATGGTTGGGATCCGAGCCTTAGGGTGCCGCCTTTTTCGCTATCTTTGTGCTGGCCTGGGAGGAAGTGAATAATGTGATTTTTTGTGCCTGCTTTGTTGTCTTCGTCGAATTCTTCTGAGGTGAGTTTGTTGTTTTGGAGTGAGTGCCTGGCGAATTCAATGGTCATAATCTGCATGCCTAGGCAGAGGCCGAGGTAGGGAATTGAGTTTTCTCTGGCATATTTTGCGGCCATGATTTTGCCTTCGGTGCCACGAATGCCAAAGCCTCCTGGTACCAAGATTCCATCGGCAGATTTAAGTGTTTCCCAGCTTTTTTCATCTTTTTCTTCAAGTTTTTCTGAGGATACCCAGAGTAGCTCCAGGTCGCGTTCTTCGTGGAAGCAGGCGATTTTCAGTGATTCAATTACACTAAGGTAGGCATCGTCGAGGCCGGTGTATTTGCCTACGAGCGCGATTTTTAGCGGTGCTCTTTTGGCTTTAATTAGATCTACGACTTTTTCCCATTCAGTCATTTTTGGCTTAATGTTGCCAAGTTTTAATTGGCGGGCGATGAGCTCGGTAATGTTGTAGCTTTGAAGATTGATTGGAACTTCGTAGATGGATTTTACTGTTGCTGCCGGGATTACATATTCTTCCGGAACATCGCAGAAGAGAGAGATTTTCTTGAGATGTTCTTTTTTAATCGGGGCGTCGGCACGAGCGAGAATTAGGTCGGGTTGGATACCGATTGAGCGAAGTTCTCGTACTGAGGCCTGGGTTGGTTTGGTTTTTAATTCCTTTGCTGCTCCGAGATATGGGAGGAGTGTAAGATGAACGAAAAATGTATTTTCGGCGCCAAGTTTGTGGCGTAATTGGCGAATTGCTTCGAGGTAGGGAAGGCCTTCGATGTCGCCAACGGTGCCTCCAATTTCCACCATCATGATGTCGCATCCGCTTTTGTGGGCAGCGGCAGTGATTTTTTCCTGAATGCCGTCGGTGATGTGCGGGATAATTTGAATTGTGCGTCCGAGGAAGCTGCCTTTGCGCTCTTTTTCTAGTACTTCGCTGTAGATTTTTCCTGTAGTTACTGAGGAAAGCTTGCTTAAGCTGGTGTCGATAAATCTTTCGTAGTGGCCAAGGTCGAGATCGGTTTCGCCGCCATCGTCGGTTACGAATACTTCTCCATGCTGAAATGGGCTCATTGTTCCGGGGTCGACGTTGAGGTAAGGATCTAGCTTCTGGGTAAACACTGTAAGGCCTGATGCCTTGAGAAGTGCCCCGATTGATGCTGATGCGATGCCCTTACCTAATGAACTGCAAACACCTCCAGTTACAAAGATATATTTACACAAAATCTTTCTTTTTTAATTTTTGCCCTACTGGTTCAATTTAAAGCAATGAAGGTGGAAGTTCAAGCTAAAGTCGTTCGCGAGCTGGATAGAAATTTCTGAAGATCAAATTCGGATTCGAACTTTTGCAAATCATTGCTCTCAAAAGCATATCAAATGGCTGTAATTGCAGTGGCGAGGCCGAAGATTATACCGGGGATGTTGCAGGTAATTAGGGGCCAGTCTTTTTTTGTGCGGAGTGCTCCGTAAAGGATCCAGGCGGTGCAGTTTATAGTTGTGACTATGGGAAGAATGATGGAGCCGGGGTGTCCAGAAAGGTTTAATTTTAACTGATCGACATAGGAGATATACATGGCGGTGGCGAGGAGCGAGGCGACCCAGCCAATTTTGGTAGTGGTTGATTCTTTCATTGAGTTTAAAGATAGCCGATTTTTTCTTTTACTTTGTCGAGAGTGGCGGCGGCTTTGATCTTAGCTTTTTTGGCGCCTGCGGCGAGGATCTCTTGGAGGTAGCTTTCCTTTGTGATGATTTGTGTGAACTTTTCTCGGGGTTGCGCGAAGTGCTCGAGGATTTTGGCCAGGAGGAGCTTTTTGGCCTCGCCGTAGCCGAAGCCGCCGGTGGTGTACTTTTCTGCGAGCTCTTTCTTTTCTTTTGGAGTCGCAAATAGTTGATAGAGGTTGAATACATTGCACGTCGCTGGATCTTTTGCGTCAGCAACGCCTTTGGAATCGGTAACAATGCCCATGACCTGCTTTTTGAGTTGGGCTTCCGGGGCGAAAATGTCGATTGTGTTGCCATAGGATTTACTCATCTTTTGGCCGTCGGTGCCGGGGACTACTGCTACCTCTTTTTTGATGTATGGCTCGGGAAGCTTGAGAGTTTGTCCTCCGAATGTTTGATTGAAGGTGGTGGCGATGTCGCGGGTCATTTCGATGTGTTGTTTTTGGTCTTGGCCTACCGGGACGAGGTCTGGCTCATATAAGAGAATGTCGGCGGCTTGGAGGATAGGGTAGTTGAAAAGTCCAACAGTTACCTCTTTTTTGCCTTTGGCTTTGGCGTCTTTCCAGGCGTGCGCACGTTCGAGAAAGGGGATGTGCACCATGCAATCGAGGATCCAGCAGAGCTCGGAGTGTTCGGAAATGGAGGATTGTTTGAAGAAGACTGTTTTTTCTGGGTCGAGGCCGAGGGCGAGATAGGAGGCGGCGAGTTCGAGGGTTTGGGAGCGCATTAGTGCGGCGTCTTTTACTGTAGTGAGGGCGTGGAGATCGGCGATGAAAAGGTAACATTGATACTCTTTTTGCATTTCGATGTGCTGGCGCATGGCGCCGAAGTAATTGCCAATGTGTGGCTTGCCGCTGGGTTGAACACCGGATAATACAGTTTTCATTAGATTGTGCTTATGGGGTCAATGTCGATTTTGATTTCTTCGTCGATTATATATTCTTCCGGGAGGAATGTCAGTAGGTCGTGAGGGGGGTGCGCGGCGTCGGTGGATTTTATTAAAATGAGATATTGGTATTTGCCGCGCAATTTTGCAATGAAGGCAGGGTAATAGTTGATCTCAAATTTTGAGCTGCGGTCTTGTTGGTGAAGCTTTTCCTTGAGTGCTGCTACGATCTTCTGGGCTGTTTCTTCACACTTTTTTAGGTTTGGCTTTTGAATGATAATTTTGGCGAGGGTGCTGAATGGGGGATTTTTGAGAATTTTTCTTTGTGTTGATTCGTATTTAAAGAAGCCATCATAGTCGTGATTTTGGGCGCAGAGGAGGGTGAAATTGGTGGGGTTGTAGGTTTGGATGATAACTTTTCCTGTGGTGGAGTCCCGGCCGGCACGGCCGGCCACTTGAGTTAGAAGCTGGAAGTTTCTTTCTCCGCTGCGAAAATCTGGAATATTGAGGCCGATGTCGGCGACAATTACACCAACGAGGTTCACTTGGGGCAAATGTAGGCCTTTGGCTATCATTTGGGTGCCAATAAGAATATCTGCTTGCTGTTTTTTAAAGGTTTCGTAGATAGTTTTGAAGCTATCTTTTTTGCTGGTAGTGTCTTTGTCGGCTCTTAGAGTTTTGGCTTCAGGGAATAGTTTTTTTACTTCATTTTCAATGCGCTCGGTGCCTATTCCTAGAAATCTAATGTTGGTACTTTGGCATGATTTGCAGGTAGTTGATGGATCGTATACTTTTCCGCAGTGATGGCAAATAAGGAGGCTTTTGCTGAAGTTTTTTTCGTGGTAGGTGAGAGGGAGGTCGCAGTCGGTGCATTTTTCGGTGAAGCCACAGTCTCGGCAGACAATAGAGGAGGCAGAGCCACGGCGGTTGAGAAATAGAATGACCTGTTCTTTTTTTTCTAAGCTTTCCTTTATGGCTTGTTGGAGATCTTCGCTGAAAATGGAGTAGTTGCCTTTTTTGAATTCTGTGCGGAGGTCTACTATTTCTATTTGTGGTAACGTGGAGGTGCCGATGCGTGAATGGAGATGAATGGTGGAATTTGCGTATTTGGTAGCGGTTTCGATGGAGGGAGTGGCGCTGCCGAGGACGAGTTTGCATGTTGGGAAGAGCTCTAGTAGTTTCTCGGCTACGGTGTGAGCTTTATAGCGTGGGGCGGTGTCTTGTTTGTAGGAGTTTTCGTGTTCCTCGTCGATAATAATCAATTTTAGATTTTGAAAGGGGGAGAAAATTGCTGATCTGGATCCAATTATTAGCTTGCTTTCACCGCTGCGGATGCGTTTCCAGGTGGCACATTTTTCGCCTTCAGCCACTTTGCTATGGATGACTTCGGCTTTTACTCCGAGGGCTTTTTGAAAGTAATCGATATTTTGGGGAGTGAGGGCAATCTCTGGAACCATGATGAGTACTTGGCCGTTTTTCTCTATTTGCTCAGCTGCAAGGCGGGTGTAGATCTCTGTTTTGCCTGAGCCGGTAATTCCGTGTATTAAAAATTTGTTCTCACTGCTTTGTTTTATCTTTCCTAGAGCTGCTTTTTGCTCTTCTGTTAAAGTTCTGGCTTGCGATCTAAAAACTTGATCATCGCGGCGTTTTCTTCCCCTAAACTCCTTGTTTTCAAGTATTCTCTTTGGGATAAACGTTTTTAAAAGTAGATGTCGAGGGTAAAAGTAATAATCTGCGAGCCAATCAATGAGTTTTGTTTGTTCGGGACTGAGTAGAGGCAAAATTACGTTGCTAATTGCAAGGGTTTTGAAGTTTGGTTGAGTATTGTGGAGGTTCCAAATGATTCCGAAGGTGAGCTTATTACGAAGTGAGACTCTTACTGAGGTCCCAATTTCGGCTGGAGCTTCAATTAAAGGCAAGCTGTAGGTAAGGAGATCATTCTTGGCTCCAATTTTTTGTGGAATGAGGATGTCGGCGAAGGTGTATTTGGGCATTGACTTGTTTGTATTTTCGTTTTATAGTGAATTCTTATATTTAGATTTTACTTTAGTAGCAATGAAAAGGTCAATTTTATACTTGGTTTTGGTGCTGATACTGGTGAATATGGGTGGGTGTAGTTATTTTGATAAGAAAGAGGATTTGCCTACAGGGAAGGTGCTTCGTGATTTGCCAGTGCGAAGTGAGGTTGATGCTTTTGATTTAAGTGAAGATGGTGGGGAAATTAGCTTTGAAAAGAGTGGGACTGTGGCTTCTCAGGTGGTTTCATTTGTGTCTCCACAGGCCGTTGGGAGTGTTGTGAAGTTGAATGCTGTTGTTGGAAATAAGGTGAGAAAGGGCGATTTGCTTGCGGTTTTAGGTGATTCCGCGGCAATTGATATTGCTGATTTGCAAAGAGATACTGCTGGAGGGGCTTTGGATATTTCTGAGCAGATCGCAGATGAAAATTCGGTTTTGAGAGCTAATCAGGGCAATGCGGCAAGGTTGGGAGTGGAGACAGCTTGGACGGCTTATCAGCATGCTCTTAAGTCAAAGCAAGAGTCTCAGGATCTTTTTGAGTTACAGGTTGATAGTGCGAATTTAAATGTGGATAGGGCGAATGAGGCTTATGATAATGCAAATGATGCTTATGATGAACTTCAGTCTGAAGTTTCTGATTTAGAGGATGAGATTGCCAATTTGGCTGATGATGATCCTGCTAGAGTTGCTTTGGATACGCAGTTGGAGGGCATGAATGCTCAGCTGGATCAGTTGGAAAAGGCTATTTCGGCTGCTGATGATGGAGTTACAATGGCTGAAAATGCTGTGGGCATGGTTGAGGAGGGTTATGATTCTCAGGTGAATCAATTGAATTCTGGAATTGACATGGCATTGAGCCAATATAAGGGTGCCGTGAATCAATATAATGCTGCCGGTATAGGTAGTGAGACGCAGGCTTTGAGTACCGATTTGCAGCTTTTGCAGGCACAATCTGCTTATAGCATGGCTCAAATTGGGGCTGATAATAAGACTATTACAGCGCCGATTTCAGGTGTGATTACTGAGGTTTTGGCTAAATTGAGTAATTTGGTGGCTCCGGGTCAGGTGGTGTTTAAGATTGAAAATCCGGAGGAGATGTCGGTAAAAACGGCGGTCTCCTTAGCGGAGGTGCGATTTTTACAGGTAGATAGTGAGGTACAGATTTTGGCTGGAGATAAGGTGGCGAAGGGTCGAATTGTATCAATTAGTCCCGTGTTGAATTCGATGACTCATAAGGTGGATGTGGAGATTGAGGTTTTGGATAAGGGTGTATTTGTAAGTGGGGAATTGGTGAAGATTAAATATCAGGTTTCACGAGGTAGTGCGATTTTTGTCCCATTGGTTGCTGTTGACGTGAGTGCGGAAACTCAATTTGTTAGGGTGATTGATCTGAATGGAAAGGTGGAATTTAGAAGTGTGAAAATGGGCCAAGTTTTTGGTGATTTTGTGGAGATTTTGTCTGGATTGAGAGGAAATGAGGTGGTGATTAGTAGTCCTTCTTCTTTCCTTGTTGAAGGGGAAAGGGTGGATGTTAGACCTAAAAAAGTTGCTCGTTAAATTTTTGTTATGCAGTTGGAGGATAAGAAAAAATTTGATCGAATTGAGGGAAGTGTATGGTCTTATTTCGTGAAGAAAAGGGCTATTTCTGTGGTGATGGTGATTGCGATTATTATTTTTGGAATTTTTGCGGCGCTTACTTTGCCACGTGAAATTCAGCCGGAAATTAATATTCCAATTGCGGTGGTATCTACTGTGCTTCCTGGGGCAAACCCTTCGGACGTGGAATCTTTGCTTACTGAGCCTTTGGAGAAGGAGATTGCTTCAGTGAGTGATATTAAATCTTTGAGTTCAAGCTCTGGTAGTGGAGTAAGCATGGTGATTTTGGAATTTGAAGCTGGGAGTGATTTTGATAAGAGAGTTGAGGACGTGAAGTCTGCTGTGGCAAGAGCAAAAGGGTCTCTTCCTGATGATGCAACTGAGCCGATGGTGATGAAGGCTGAGGCTAATGGTTTTGCAATTATTACCTTTTCAGTGATGGGTTCTCGAGGGCTTACGGAGCTCACGGATGTGGCTGAAAAGCTTGAGACTGAATTGGAAAAGGTGAGTGGAGTGTCTAAGTCAAATGTGGTTGGAGCTCAGGTTAAGCAGGTGGAGGTGAGGATTGATCCTGAGAAGGTGAAGGTTTATAGCCTCGATATTATGGCTGTAGCTAATTTGATTAGAGTGGCGAATGCCAATTTACCTTTGGGCGTGGTGACTATGGATGAGTTGAATTATTCTTTGAGGATTGATAATCGTTTTACTAGTCTTGAGGATATTCGCAATTTGCCGTTGATTACTTTTGGTGATGAGGGTCGGACCCAGGTGCTTGTGAAGGATGTGGCAACTGTTAGTGAGGTGTATCCAAAGCAAAATGTGATCACGAAGCTTTCGATTGGTGGGGAAAAATCTTTGCCGGCTGTTTCGGTGCAGGTTTATAAGAAATCTGGCGGAAATATTTTGGCGATTGTGGATGAAACTAAGGTGCTAGTGGAGGAGCTGAAGAAGTCTGGAGAGATTCCGGAGGGGGTGAACATTGGCGTGACAAATGATAATTCTCTTTTTATTAGGAGTGATTTGGGAGAATTGAGTAAGGATGGGATGGAGACGGGAATTATGATTTTTTTGATTTTATTGATGGCTCTTGGATTTAGAGAGGGGTTGGTGGCCGGGTTGAGTGTGCCTTTGACTTTTTTGCTTACCTTCGCGGTGATGCAGGCGTTTGGGCTGACGTTGAATTCACTTTCGTTGTTTTCACTTTTGATTGGACTGGGAATTACAGTGGATACGGCAATTGTGATTATGCAGGGAATTCATGAGAATTTGAGAAGGGGACATGATGCGGAAACTGCGTCGTTGTTGGCGGTGGAGACCTATAAATGGCCGTTGATTGTGGGAAGTCTTACGAACATGTTTGCATTTTTTCCGATGCTTTTGGTGAGTGGGATTATGGGGGAGTTTTTGAAGACAATGCCAATAGTGATTTCGGCTGTTTTGATCGGTTCGTTGGTGTTGAATTTAACAATTATTCCGGCTTTTTCATCTAAGTATTTGCAGGTGGATAAGGTGAAGAGAGGGGGAACTTTTTTGGAGCGAATTTTTGAGGGAATTGGGCGATGGGTGGATAATAAAGTGAAAGATTTGATTGAGAGTAGGGCTAAGAGAGTAGTGATGATTTTTGTAACTTTGGCGCTTTTTGTGGCTAGTATGGCTTTGCCGATTACGGGCATGCTTAAGACGGAATTGTTTCCTGCCACTGATCAGCAGTATTTTATTTTGAATGTGAAGGCTCCGATTGGATTGAAGGTTTCTGAGACTGGAAAGATTGTGGAAGAGATCGAGGCAAAGATTTATGATGTGCCGGAAATCGAAAATTTTTTAACGATCGTTGGTTCAAGCTCATCTCCGGCGATGACTGAGGGATTTGGAATTGACGGCTCTTCCGAGAGTTCTAATTTGGCCAGCATTACAGTGAATTTATTGCCGAAGGAGGAGCGTGAGAGAAAGAGTTATGTAGTGGCTGCGGAACTTGAGGAGAGGTTTAAGAGTTTCAAAAAGGCTCAGGTTACAGTGACTCAGCTCAAGGAGGGGCCTCCAAGTGAGGATCCGATTACAGTGAGATTGGTTGGTAAGAATTTGAATAATTTGCGTGATTTTTCGGGTGAAATTGAGAAGCTGGTGGGAGGAGTGGTGGGCACTAAGAATATCAAGAATTCTTTGGGAGGTGGTGTGAATGAGTTTAAATATGTGCTCGATAAGGATGCTTTGAATTTGCATGGGCTTAGTGCGTTGCAGGTTGCGGCTACTATCAGATCTATATTGCAGGGGATTGATCTTGGGAATGTTAAAATAGATGGTGAGGATTTGGCCTTTGGTGTGAAGTATGATTTGCCTAAGGAGGAGGGTTATACCAATTTATCTTTGGATGTAATTCAGGATTTTGAGATTAATACTCCGAAAGGTTATGCAGTAACTTTGGGTGAGCTTGGGCATTATTATTTTGAACAGAGTGCAAGTGTGATTGGGCGAGAGGATCAGAAGGATGTAGTGAAGGTTACGAGTGGAGTGGAGGAGGGGTATAATGCCGTGGATTTGACCGCGATAATTGAGGCGAAGATTAAAGAAATGAAGGTGCCAGATGGAATTGAGGTAAAGTTTGGTGGGGATTTGGCTGATGTGGCCGAGTCTTTTGCTGATCTTTATCGGTCTATGTTTGTGGGAGTGCTTTTGATTTTGTTTGCTTTGGTGGTGCAGTTTAATTCTTTCAAGCAGCCACTTATTATTTTGATTACTTTGCCGTTGGCTTTAATTGGAGTGTTTCCTGGATTGATGCTTTTGGGCTTGAATCTGTCGTTCCCTGCCTTTTTGGGAGTGGTGGCACTGGGTGGAATTGTGGTGAATAATGCAATTGTTTTGATTGATAGAATCAATGAAAACCGTGGCAATGGTGTGCCTTTTAAGAGGGCGATTGCCGATGCTTCAAGTTCCCGTTTTCAGCCGATCTTTATGACGACATTGAGTAATATCGTGGGGATTTTGCCCTTGGCGATGAGTAATGAATTTTGGGGAGGTTTGGGTTTTTCTATTGTATTTGGTTTGGCTGTTTCAACTGTGCTTACTCTCGTGGTGATCCCGATGTTTTACTATATGTTTGAAGTGAGAAATGCTAGGAAGAACGGGGAATTATAGTGAACGGTGAGTTATAGTTGGGTTGTCTAGTGATCCTGATACTGTGATTGAGATGGGTGGAGTAGTATTAACCCTGAAGGAGCAAATTGCTCCTTGTTCTGGTGTAAAACAATAGGTTATCTCCGTGAAGTAAGTTGGTGGATGTGGTAGGTTTAAGGTAACGAAATAGTTCCAGGCATGGGTGTGGGCTCTGTTGATTTCCTCTCTGGATAGTGTTCTTACTGGGGATGATGCTCTTTCGTGATGGCCATGGTTATGGTGTGGGTGTCTGTGTCCGTGTTGGTCGTTGTCATGGTCTGGATTTCGTCTGTGGTGATGTTCTCCATCATATCCTGCGTCAGGGTCACTGATTCTTTCTGGACTACTCATTGTTCGTTTATTATTTTAAGTTTTATTGAATTTGAAAATATAGTTGAAAGGGTTGTGGGTCAATTGTTAAATCTTCGAAGTAAAGATTGGTTTGAATTGCGGCTTGTGTCCTGATATATTAGCTTTAATGAAAGCTATAATATTAGCAGGGGGTGGAGGGAGCAGGCTTTGGCCTCTTTCAACGCCGGAGCATCCAAAACAGTTTCAGTGTTTGGTTTCTGAGCATACTATGCTGGAGGAGACTATTGAAAGGTTGGACTTTTTGAGGCCAGAGGATATTTTTGTTGCCATTAATGCGCGGCATTTGGGGCTTGTGAAAAGCATTTGCCCGATGATTCCTGAGAGAAACATTATTATTGAACCGGAATTAAGGGATACTGCTTCCTGTATTGGATTTGCGGCTGTGGTAGTGGAAAAACTTTATCCCGGAGAGGTGATGTGTGTGATTTATGCCGATCATTTGATTAAGAATAAGGCGGAGTTTCAGGAAAAGTTGAAGGTGGCGGAAAAGGTGGCTTTAGAGTCGGGGACTTTAAATATCGTAGAGGTTGTGGCTACCGAACCAAATACTAATTATGGTTATGTTGAGGTAGGGAAGGTGCTTGAAAATGTTGAAGGGACTGAGGTTTATGAGCTTAAGAGATTTGTTGAAAAGCCTGATTTTGAGACTGCTCAGAAGTTTGTGATGAGTGGGGATTTTTTGTGGAATACCGGCATTTATGTGTGGAAGACCTCGGTGTTGCTTGAAAAATATCATGAGCATAAGCCGGAAACTTACTCGAAGTTGATGAGGATGGCTGAGGTGTATGGGACTCCTGAGCAAGAAGGTGTTGTGGGGGAGCTTTATCCTACCTTGGAAAAGATTTCTATCGATTATGCGATTATGGAGAAGGTGAATCCGAGCGAGGTGAGGATTATTAAGGCAAATTTGGGTTGGAGTGATATTGGGAATTGGGAAGCAATTTGGCAGACGCTGAATAAAGTGGAGGGTGAGAATGTTGTACGCGGTAATGTTGATCTACTTAATAGTAAGGGGTGTTTGGTTTATAGTGATGCGGGAAAAAGGGTGATTACAATAGGAATGGAGGACACTATTATTGTGGATACTCCTGCGGGGTTGCTTGTCGCTAGGAAAGATCAGTCCAAAAAAATCAAGGACATCTTTTAGCCTTCTCTTTCAAAATAGGCCTGTTTCAACTATACTTCGCAAGATCAAAATTCTGACTGCTTTTTATGCAAGAGAATCATCAAGTACAAATCAAACTAAAGCCTTGGGGAAGCGAAATATGGTTCGCTCATACTCCTGAATATGCGGGTAAGATTTTGCGAATTACCAAGGGGCATAGGTATAGTTTGCAATATCATGAACGTAAGAAAGAAACACAATATCTTTATAAGGGCAAGGTGAAGCTGATTTTTGGTGATAAGGAAAATGAGTTGAAGGAGCGTATTATGGAGGTGGGTGACAAGGTGGACGTGTTACCTTTTACTATTCATAGGCTTGAGGCACTTGAAGATAGTGAGGTGGTGGAGGTTTCTACACCTGAGTTGGATGACGTGGTGAAGTTGCAGGATGATTATGGCAGAAGTGGCAAAGGAAATGACGAAAGTTCTGATATAAATTTACATAATATAAATTACAAATAATCCCGTTTATCATGAAAAAATTCTTATCTTGGAAAATAATTCTGATTCTAGTTGTAACTCTGGTGCTGGGCTTTTTTGATTTACCGGATAATATTCAAACAAAGCTTGTGCCTTTTACTCCTGAATCAATAGTGAAGGCTAAGATTGTTCTTGGTTTGGATATGCAGGGTGGAAGTCAGCTTGATTATAAGGTTGATTTGAGAAAGGTGGCCGTTGCTGATCAGAAGGATATTTTAGATGGTGTAGAGACCATTATTGAGAAACGTGTAAATGGACTTGGTGTGGCTGAGCCTAATATTTATCAGTCTGATATTGCAGGTGAGAAGCATATTATTGTGGAGTTGGCGGACAGTGGAGTTGTAACTCAAGAGGATACTGATAAGTATCTTGGTGTTGGAAAGTTGGTGGCTGATCTGTCTGATGATGAAAGGAAAACTGTTGGTTTGGAAAAAGCAAAAGAGACTGTGGGCAAAACGATTCAGTTGGAATTTAAAGAGCAGAGAGATCCAAGTGATGTTGATCCAAATGAGGCTGAGAAGATCAAGGGGCAGGCTCAGGCCGCGTTGGATAGAGTGAAGAAGGGAGATGATTTTTCAGTTGTAGGACAGGAGGAAATGCAGGCTTATCCAGGTAAGGTTACTTATAATAAATCTGATTTCATTTTTGAAAGTAAGTTGAGTAATAAAGAGAAGGATATAGTTTTGAAGTTTAAAAAAGGAGAGTTTAGTTCAGATCTTTCTGAGGCAGGTGGGAATATTACAATTGATCAAACTACCGGTAGTGCAGTGGAGGATAAGGGCTATATGATGTACAAACTGGATGATGTTAAGGATGAAGTTAAGGATAAAAAGCAGGTAGTTGCGGAACATATTTTGATTGCATACAAGGGGGCTGATAGCGCAGCTGCAGGGGTGGTAAGAAGTGATGCTGATGCTAAGAAGTTGGCTGATGAGGTGCTGGCAAAGGTTAAGGCTGATGGAAGTTTTGAAGATTTGGCGAAGCAGTATTCTGATGATGCTAGTAATAAGGATGATGGTGGTAAGTTGAAGGATCCGATTGCTGCGAATGGTAAATATGTTTTTGATTTTGAGGACGCTGGTTTGAAGCAACTTAATAAGGCTGGAGATATTACCAGTGTTGTTAAGACTAAGTTTGGTTATCATATTATTAAAGCGGTTGCAGTTAATACTGATGTGAAGGAGAAGCAGTATCAGTATGAATCTATTTTCTTTTCTACTACACCGGATCCTTGGAAGGAAACTGGTTTGACTGGTGAGCAGTTTGTGAGAGCGGATACCGCTGTGAATAATCTTTTCCAGCCATATATTACAATTCAATTTAACGATGAAGGTGCTAAGTTGTTTGAAGAAATAACTGGAAGAAATGTAGGTAAGCCTGTTGCGGTTTTCGTTGGGGGTGAGCTGATTTCTTCTCCAAATGTGAATGAGAAAATTGCTGGAGGTCAGGCTCAAATTACTGGTCAGTTTACAAATGAAGAGGCTGAGGCTCTTAAGAGAAACTTGAATACAGGTGCTATTCCGGCGCCAATTGTGCTGACTGGTGAATATACTATTGGAGCGACTCTGGGTAAGGAGGCACTTGATCAAAGTGTGAAGGCTGGTTTTATTGGTGTATTCTTGGTGGTGCTCTTTATGATTGCTTATTATCGTTTGCCAGGTTTATTGGCGAGTTTGGCCTTGGTTTCTTATGGTGCAATTTTGCTTTTCTTGGTGAAGGCGCATTTGAGTATTGGTCTTTCTATTGGCATCGCTTTGGTGGTGTTTGCCTTCCTGGTAACGCGTGTAGTGAACAGTAAGGAGGCCGGTGTGGAGAAGTTTTTGTCTTTTGCTTTAAGCTGTGTGGCGTTCTTCTTTATGACTTATATGTTGAAGAGTGGAGTGGTGGTGACTGTGGCTGGTATGGCCGGTATTATTATGTCATTTGGTATGGCGGTAGATGCTAATATCTTGATTTTTGAAAGACTTAAGGAGGAATTGAGAACTGGTAAAACTTTAAGTAATGCTGTTGATACTGCGTTTGTTAGAGCTTGGAGTGCGATTCGCGATTCAAACTTCTCTACTCTTATTACTTGTGCGATTTTGTTTTACTTCGGTAGTTCTATCGTTAGAGGGTTTGCCTTTAACTTGATTGCTGGTGTGCTTGTATCTATGTTTACGGCTATTACAATTACTAGAACTTTGCTTAAAGGATTTATTGGCAGCAAAATTGCTCAGAATCTTAAGAATTTTGGTTTCCAGGGAAATAAGGAAATTACTCATATTGGTTTCATGAAGAGAAGTAATACTTTGTTTGGTATTTCAGGAGGTTTAGCTGTTGTGGCTGTGATCGCAATTGCCGTTTATGGTTTGAATCTTGGAATTGATTTCAAAGGTGGAACGTTGCAGGAATTTAAATTTTCTGAACCAGTTGTGAAGGAAAAATTAGTAGGGGCTTTGAGTGAAATTGCTCCAGATTTCAAGGATGCTGATTTGACAGGTGCCCAGGTGATCGAAAGTGGTGAAAACTCATTTGTTGTTAAGACTAAATATCTTACTTCTGATATTCATGAGCAAATAACAACGAAATTAAAGGATAGACTTCCTGCTTTTACTCAGCCAAGGTTTAATACGATTGGTCCGGTTATTGGAGCGACTTTGTTGAACAAGGCTATAGTGGCCTGTGTTTTTGCACTTGTGATGATTATTCTTTATCTAGCTTTTGCTTTCCGCAAAATTCCAAAAGAGGTGAGTCCTTGGAGATTTGGTGTTTCTGCCGTGATTGCGTTGGTGCATGATATTGTGATTGTTGCTGGTGTGTTTGCGGTACTTGGTCACTTTGCTAATGTGGAAATTAACGCTCTCTTTATAACGGCTGTTTTGACTGTATTTGGTTATTCTGTGCATGACAGTATTGTGGTGTTGGATAGATTGAGAGAGAATTTGCTTCATGCGCCTGCAGGTGAAACTTTAGATGAAACTGCGAATAAGGCTTTGAATCAGACCCTTGGACGTTCATTGAACACTTCAGTTTCAGTGTTGCTTTCTTTGATTGCGGTTTTGATTTTCGGAAGTAGTTCAATTTTCTACTTTGTGTTGGCTTTGACTATTGGTATTTTCATTGGTACTTATTCCTCAATTTTCTTGGCAACTCCATTGGTTGTTGTGTGGAATAATTGGGCTACGAAGAGAGGTAAATAATGGATTTATAACTTTGAAATTTTGGAGCCAGATGATATTATCCTCTGGCTCCATTGTGAATATGCACCCTTAGCTCAACTGGATAGAGCGTTGGTCTTCGGAACCAAAGGTTACAGGTTCGATTCCTGTAGGGTGCACCAAGAAAACCAGAAAGCACGCATCTTCGCTTTCATCTGCAAAAATCTCTCAAACACGTACGGTTTGTACGCTTATTTCAAGATTTTTTTGTTTCAAGCAAATCTGCATATTACCTTAGGCTGCGGTGGATGCGGGATTGGTTATAGATCATGCAGACGGTGGCTAGGACGAGCGTTTGAATGGCTTCGCGTAGAGCGTCTTCTTGGGGGATGAATTGTGAGTTTTCTGGGTGCATGAGTCTTACTTAGGTTGTTACTATACGCTATTTTTGCCGATTGTCAATGGCGGTTTTGGTGCAAATTTTGGGGAAGTTGTTATATTGGCTGCATGTATAAATTGGTACTTCTTAGGCACGGTGAAAGCACTTGGAATATGGAGAATCGGTTCACTGGTTGGACTGATGTGGATTTGAGCGTGAAGGGTAGAAATGAGGCTAGGGTCGCTGGTGAGATGTTGAAAAGGGATGGGGTTGTTTTTGATGTGGCTTTTACCTCTTTGCAGAAGAGAGCTATAGATACGATGGAAATTGCGATGGGGATTTTGGGTGGAAATCCCGAGGTGGTGAAATCCTGGAAATTGAATGAACGTCACTATGGTGCATTGCAGGGGTTGAATAAGGCGGAAACGGCTGAAAAGTATGGTGATGAACAGGTTCATATTTGGCGCAGGAGTTATGATGTGAGGCCGCCGGCGTTGACTGAAGATGATGAACGTTATCCGGGAAATGATCCAGCTTACAAAGATTTCCCAAAGGCGGATTTGCCTTTAACTGAGTCGTTAAAGGATACTGTGGAGAGGGTTATTCCTTATTATGAGAATAAGATTTTGCCGTTGATGAAGAGTGGAAAGAGATTGATTATTGTGGCTCATGGTAATAGTTTGCGAGCTTTAGTGAAGCACCTTGATCATATTTCTGATGAGAAAATTCCAGAATTAAATATTCCTACTGGCGTGCCTTTAGTGTATGAGTTTGATGAAGATTTTAGGCCGGTGAAGCACTATTATCTTGGTGCTTAATTTTATAGGAGGAAAAGAGATTGATACCAGTTGATGAGTTTTTCGCTGTAGGCTAGGGAAATTGTGAGTCCGATAATTAGGAATGGGCCAAAAGGAAGGAGTGTTTTGCCTGTAGCTTTTTTAAATGCCATGAGACTAATCCCAACAATTGAGCCAAGTACATAGGCAAGGAAGAGAGCAATGCCTCCGTTTGTGAGTCCTAATGTGGTACCAAGTAGCAGGCCGAGGCGAATGTCTCCACCTCCGATCCAGCGACCGCGCGAAAGAATGAATTGTAATGCGAAGAATCCACCGATGATAAAGGCACCGATGAGCATAGATTTTGGTTCAACTATTTTAAGTGCCCAATTTCCTAGTAAGGTAAGGAAAATAGCCGGTAAGCTGTAGCTGTCTGGAATTTCTTTATAGCGAAGATCGTAGAAAAATATGCCGATTAAGAGAGTGAAGAGGAGGCCATAAAAGGCGAGAAAGGGGATTTTAGTGATACCAAAATTTAGCATTATTATGAGATAGGAAAGGCCAGTGGTGAGCTCGATGAGTGGGTAATAGGTGGAAATTGATTTTTTGCATTTTGCGCATTTACCATTGAGAAAGAGATAGCTGAAAATTGGAACTAGGTGATACCAGTTTAACTTTTTTTTGCAATTTGGACAGATGGAACGGCCCATGATGAAGCCTTTTTTCTTGCTATGGAGTCGGTAATTGATTGCACCCAAAAAACTGCCGATGCAGGTGCCAAAGATGAATGCTAATGTTGCAAAAATTGTATTCATGGGTTTTGGGTGAGTGATTGAGATGAAAAATATTGATCAAGTTCTGGTTGGGAGAGTTGCTTGAGACGAGTGGAAGCGAGTGCCGCAATTGAAGTGCCTTGGCTTACGGAAAATGCTTTTTCATAGAATTGTTTTGCGAGTGTGGTGTTGCCTTGTTTTTCGTAGTACCAGCCGAAATTTAGAAATGCTGCATCGAAATTTGGTTGAAGATTTAATGCTTGAGTTAGATATTTTTCTGCGAGGTCATAGTTGCCTGCGGCGGTGTTGGCCCAGCCAACGAGGTTGTAACTCATTGCTTGATCCGGATGATATTTAACCGCTATGTTTGCCAAGGCGATGGCGTTTATTGGAGTGTTTAATTTTTCAATATTTAGCCAGATTGCTCGAATAAAAATGTCGAGATTGCCCGGATTGGCTGCTATTACTTTTTCATAACTTTGAGCTGATTTTTGAAATTCTTGTTGGATTAAATAGATATCTCCGAGTTTTAAGTTTAATTGGTCTTTGGGTGTGTATCCTGCCTTGTCGGCTTGTTTGAGATAGCCTTCGGCATGTTTTAAGTCATTGGCTGAAAAATAGGCGAGTCCTAAATAAAAGAGGGTTTCAGGTTTTGTGGAATCTAAGGCTTTTGCTTTGAGGAAACTGTCAATTGCGTCTTGAGGCTTGTTGGTAGCTAGATAGCAATAACCAAGTACGATCCAGGCATCACGGTAGTTGTTTTTTTGAGTTATGATGTCAAATAGTAGTGGAATAGCGCTTTCAAATTGATGATTTTGCGCGAGTGATTTTGCGAGTAAAAGCTGTAGGAATACTTGTTCTGCTTCGGAATAGAATTCAAATGTGTTGAAGGCATCGAGATATTTTTGAGCAGTTTTGCCGGCTTGTTTGAATTCTTTTTTTGCCGTGGGAAAGTCTTTATATAGAATTAGTATTTCGCCTCTTAGTTGGGCAACCTGTGGAAGATTTTCCGGTAATTTCCAGACGTAATTTTTTGCGTCTTCGATTCTGCGAAGGTTGAGTAGCGAATGTACTGTGCCGCTTTTTATGTTTAGATTTTCTGGGCTTAGAGTTTCTGCTTTTAAATATGCATTGAGAGCTTTCTCATATTGACTTACTGCGGTGTAGCTTTGAGCCAGGCTTAATAGTGGGATTGTAGAATTGGGGTTTGTTTTAACTGCGTTTTCAAAATTTGTGATGGCGGTGATGTAGTCTCCTTGTTCGTACGCTGATTTTCCTTTAGCTAAATAGCCGTTGTAGTCTGGGGAGCTAATGGTTTCTGTTGGTTGAGTTGGTGGTGTTGTTGTTTGAGTTGAAGTTTCAACTGGAGGTGTTTCGGTAATAACTTCTGGAATTTCTACTGCAGTTCGGGGACTTAAAAATGTGAAAACAATTAGCGTTGCGCCAGCGATGATAATTACCCATAAAAATGCGGTGAGTGTTCTCATTGGTTTTGAAGTGCTAACTGTTTAATAAGTGCGAGTGAATTTGATAGGCAAATTGCTAGGGCTACGGCATCTGCTGCATCGTCGGGTTTTGGTATTTGATTTAAATTTAGGATCATTTTCACCATTTGTTGGACCATTTTTTTGTCGGCTTTTCCATATCCGCAAATGGACATTTTCATTTCTAGTGGGGTGTATTCTTGCAGAGAGATATTGTGTTCTGTGAGTTTTTGAAGAATTACTCCGCGTGCTTGAGCAACTGAAATTGCGGTTTTTACGTTGGTTTTGAAAAAGAGTTTTTCAACTGCAGCGTAGCTTGGTTGATATTTTTTTATGATAAATTCTAGGTCTTGGGCGATCTCTTGGAGGCGGTTTGCTGCTGGTGAATTTTTATCTGTTTTGATACAACCATAGGTGATTAATTTCATGTTTCCATTAATGTTTTCTAGGATTGCGAATCCTGTTGTGGCTGTGCCTGGATCAATTCCAATGATGCGCATTTTTAAATTTTTAGTGTAGAAATTTGTAGCGATCGTGGGCCTTTAGCGCGGATAAAAATAATTTTGCTTTTCTTTTTGATAAGTTTTTTAATTTCTTTTTCAGGTTCTGTCATCGGGACTGTGATGATTTCATTTATGCCCCAAGTGAGCTGAAGCATGCGGGCAACTTTTTCGTTGTCGCAGATGGTAATGATGTTGGTGTATGGTCTGAATTTGGCTAGATTGATTGCTTCTTGTCCGTCTGGAGAATGAACAACAAGGAAGTTTGCTTTTGTTTCTAGTGCAATGTCGCAAGCATTTAGAAGTGTGGAATTGGCGATTGAAAGGTATTTCGTAAGGGTGATTTCCTCTATTAGTTCTGGATTTTTTTGCAGTTCTTTTTCAACGTCGATAATTACGCGACTTAAAATGTTTACAGCTTTTATTGGGTATTTGCCCGTTGCAGTTTCGTTTGAAAGCATGATGGCATCGGTATGATCGAGTACGGCATTGGCTGCATCGGAAATTTCTGCGCGTGTGGGACGGGAATTTGTAACCATTGAAAGTAAAACTTCGGTGGCAGTGATGACGGGTTTTCCAAATTTGTTAGAAAGATGAATAATGCGCTTTTGGATAATGGGGACGTGCTCCAGTGGAATATCTGTTCCTAAGTCGCCGCGTGCTACCATTACTCCATCAGATATTTTGATGATTTCCTCAAGATTTTTTATGGCTTCGTGTCGTTCTATTTTGGCGATTATTGGAGTTTCTGCTCCGTTTTCTTTGAGAAAAGTTTGAAGATCTTGGATGTCCTTTTTGTTTTTAACAAAGGATAAAGCTACGAAGTCGACGTCGTTTTTGATTCCAAATAATGCATCTCTTTTATCTTTGTCTGTAAGGGTTTTTGCTTTGATAGTGCCGTTTGGCAGGGCTAGTCCGTTGTGTGTTTTGATGATTCCCGGAGTGAGAACTTTTGCGATGATGGTGGTTTTCTCAACCTTTAAAACTTTTGTTTCTACTTCGCCATCATTTAAAAGAAGGATGTGATTTTTTTTGCAGTCTTTTACTATGTCTTTATATGCTACGGGGATGATTGTTTCTTTGTGATTTTTTCTGCCGATGATTGGTGCAATTGTGTAGGTAATGATTTCGTTTTTTTCTAATTTCATTCCTTCTTTGGGGAGTTCGCCGAGACGAATTTTGGGGCCTTGAAGATCTTGAAGAATGGCGATTCTAAGTCCGGTTTCTTTTTCTGCGGCATGGATATTGTCGATTAATTTTTGATGTTCTTCATAGGTGCCGTGTGAGAAATTTAATCGCGCTACATTCATGCCGTTTTCTGCGAGAGCCTTGATGGCCTCTTTAGTGCTGCACGCAGGGCCGAGGGTGGCGACGATTTTTGTTTTTTTTTGGTACATAGGTGAGGGGAGTTGGCACCTTGCTATGGCGCTCGGTGGGTTAAGTTGTTAGCACTTCGCTTCGCTCGCGCTTGGAAAGTTTATTTTACAGTGACTGATTTTGCCAGGTTTCTTGGCTTGTCTGGATCGTTTTTGCGGAGGACGGCGAGCTGGTAGGAGAGGATTTGAATAGGGATTATATTAACTATTGGTGAAGTTTGGCCGGTGTCGGGGACACGAATCCAGTAGTCGAAGACTTCATGTTTTTCTGGAGAGATGCCGATGATATATCCGCCGCGAGCTTTTACTTCTGTGGCGTTGGAGATCATTTCTTTTTTTGTATCATCGTTTGGTACGAGTGCGATTACCGGAGTGTTCTTGGAGATCAGTGCGAGTGGGCCGTGCTTGAGTTCGCCTCCTGCGAAGCCTTCGGCGTGGATGTAGGAAACCTCTTGTAGCTTGATTGCGGACTCAAGTGCGATGGGGTAATTTTTGCCGCGGCCAATGATATACATGGATTCTACATGCTTAATTTTTTTCGCAACTTTCATAATGTGGTCTACGTAGCGCGGATTCAACATGTCGTTTATTTGGCTTGCCGTAGAGATGAGGAGCTCTTTGCCTTTTTCGATTCCGCCGTCGCAGGCGTAGGCTAGAAGTGTGAGAATTGCGATTTGTGAGGTAGTGGCTTTAGTGGAGGCCACTGCTTTTTCTGGGCCGGCTTTGATGGGAACGACGATATCTGACTCCCGGGACATCGTGGAATTTTCAACATTTATAATGGAGGCAACTTTTACCTTTTTTGATTTTGCCACTTCAATGGCTTCAAGAGTGTCGGCTGTTTCTCCGGACTGGGAAACGGCGATCATTAAAGTTTTGGGTGTGAGGAAATCTTTGTTTTTTCCAAACTCGGATCCAAAGCTGAAATTCACATGTTTTTTGGAGATTTCGGCGAAGAGATATTCTGCCACCATACAAACTTTTCCGGCGGTGCCGCAGCCCACGAGGTAGGTGCCGAAGGCTTTTTTGATTTCTGCGGCAAGTTGGTTTATTACTTTTGGGTCTTGGTTTATGGCGCGATTTAGTGTGTCTTTTTGTTCCATGATTTCTTTGATCATGAAGTGTGCAAAGTCTCCTTTTTCGGCACTTTCAATGTCCCAGTCAATTTCAATGATACGTTTTTTAACCTCTTTTTTTTCTTTGATGTCGAAGAATTTTAGGCCTTTGTTATTGATGGTGACGAGCTGGTTGTCGTCGAGATAGATAACTTTTTTAGTGTATGGGAGGAAGGCTGGAATGTCGGAGGCTATGAAGAATTCTTTGTTGTTTTCTCCCACTCCAATGATTAGTGGAGAGCCTTTTCTGGCAGCAATGATTTGGTCACTCTCTTGCCCTATAACGATGATTGCATAGCGTCCTTCAATATCTGCGGTAGCGAGTTTTACGCTCTCTTCAAGTGAGTTGCTTTTGTGATATTCTTCGATGAGATGGGCGATTACTTCGGTGTCAGTTTCAGAGATAAATTTGTGTCCTTTCTTCTGAAGTTTCTTTTTGAATTCGAGGTAATTTTCGAAAATGCCGTTGTGTACCAGGACGATTTTTTTATCGGCTGAAGAGTGGGGGTGAGCATTTTTTTTAGTAACTCCACCGTGCGTGGCCCAGCGTGAATGCCCAATTGCCAGATTGGAGGATTTGAAATTAAAATCTTTGACTTTGATGTCTCCGATTTTGCCAACGTCTTTTTTTATTTCGATGCCTTCGGAGGTTTTGTAGGCGATGCCCCAGGAATCATAGCCACGATATTCCAAAGATTTGAGGCCTTTGATGACGATTTCTGCCGCGTTTTTGCGCGGTCCTAAATAGGTGAAAATTCCACACATAATATATTGTTAAATCTTATTGATTTTAGTTGATTTTAGCCCTTTTGTGGAGGAGGATTGGTTGACAAATTGGTAAAGAGGACTAGTATCGTTTTCTTAAGGATTTTTAATATGGAGGTTGGGAGTGAAAATGAGGGTTTGAGTGAGGAGGAAGTGTCTTTGTTGATGAATTTGGAACGGTTAATTGGGGTGAGATATAGTGATCAGGTGTATAGAGTTTATTTTGAAAAGATGGTTGCCGGTGATAAAATTTATGTTTCGTGTTCGGTGGTTTCACTTAAAGCGGATCCTATTAGTATGAAATATCATACCGTGGGTGGGTTTTATGATTTGAAGAATAATTGTTTTATTCGTCGACGTGGTGAATCGGAAAGTTCTGAGTTTAGGGCTTTTTTGAATGCTTATGAGCCTATTGAGTAGTTTCTTTTAGATTTGTTTCGAGATTTTGGTGAGATTTTTGTTGCTGTTTTTTGTAATGAGGAGCATGTCTTCGATGCGAACGCCGAATTCTCCTGGAAGATAAATGCCTGGTTCGATGGTAATGATTTGGTTTTCCTTGAGCGGTTTTGTGTACTTTTCGGAGAGGGCAGGTGATTCGTGAATATCAAGGCCGATGCCGTGGCCGCCGGAGTGGCCGTACATTTCTCCGTAGCCGGCTTTTTCGATAATGCTGCGTCCAAGGTGATCGGCTTCGGCTCCTGTGAGGCCAGCCTTAATGCCTTTGATGCTGGCGAGTTGGGCTTCGAGTACAAGATTGTAAATTTCTTTTTGCTTGGGAGTGGGTGGTGCGGTGAAGATCATGCGGGTCATGTCGCTGCAATAGTTGTCGTATTTCATGCCCATGTCGATGAGAATGATGTCGCCTTTTTTTAGCTTGGTGCGGGTGGGGTCGTGGTGTGGGCGAGCGGAGTGAGCGCCGAAGGCTACAATTGGATCGAAGGATACATCGTTGGCACCAAATTCTATGCCAAGTTGGCGGATTCCCCAGGCTATTTCAAGTTCGGTTATTGGTCTACTGGAAAGGGTCGGAAGTGCTTCCTGTATAATATTCTTGATCGCGAGGAAGACTTTTTCGTTTATACGTTGGCTTTTTGTGGTCTTGGCAATTTCGTCCGGAGTTTTGATTTCGCGTTTGGTCTCAATGTCACCGGCGATGTTTATGAATTTAATTTTTTGACCGGGCAGACGACAAAGTTTTTGATATTTTTTGAATTGAGAAAGTGTGAGGTCGTTCTCATCGATGCCGATGGTTGTGATGGAATGTTTTTTGAGAAGTTTTTGCCAGTGGAGTTTTACTTGTTCGGGATTTTTCCAAAGTTTGGTGATGTCTACGAGTTCGATGTTTTTATAGATGCTGTCTTTGGCGCGCTCGATGTAACGGAAGTCGGTGAAGAGGTAGGTTTTGGATTTTGTTTGCAGAAGGAAACCGGAGGAGCCGGTGAAGTTGGATAGATATTGGATGTTGGATTTGTTGGTGATGAGATTGGCTTGATTTTGCATGTGTGGAAGTTTTATAGTGCGCTCTTATATTAACAATATTATGGCGTTAGGTGCAGCAAGAAATTTAGGAGAAGGGGGTGATTCGATGAGAGAGGAGTTGCGCATGCAGTATGAGGGGAGAGTTGCAAATACTTTGAAGCGCTATCCAGAAGGATTGGAGCCACCGGGCTTTGACCAGTTAGTTCTTGAGGAGCAAACATTGCAGGCAATTGGGCATATGGAAAATCCGGCCTTGCTTTTGTATATTAATAGAAAGCCTTGGGATATTGCGGGGCAAATTGGTTGTAAAAAGGATTTTGGAGCACCATTTCTACTTGGTGGCTTTTTTATAAATCCGGGCTTGGTTGATCGAGGAAGGGTAACGTCTGGTTTTCCAGTTTTCATATATGAGCGGGATTTGCCTCATGGTGGTGCGGTTTCTTATTATCCAAGGAGAACCGAGCTTCAAATGTATGATGGGCAATGGCGAGCCCAAGTGGCGGATGCGGGAGAGGGGGATGGTGTGATTTTTGAATATCCTGAACGCGTTGTGACTAGGAGTGAGTTAGATTTTTCGGCTTCACATGAATTATTAAAGCAAGGATTGCAGCCAATGGGGGATCTAGCTGATTACTTGGAGTTGGTGAAATCTTGTAAGGCAAATGGTGAAAACATTGATTTGGGTGCAACTAATTTTACGGCTTTAGGATCTGTGAGAAACCGGGATTTTGGTACTGATATAGTTTCTGCCTATGTGGACAGTGATGGGCAGGTGAAAGTTTCTAATGTTGGAGGAAATCACATAGCCCAGAAGATTAAAAAACGCGGATTGGTGGATATTCCGATTCTGGATAGGTTTGCGATTTAAGTTTCATCTCTGTGGACGTTGTCCCAGGGGCCAGTTTTTTGGAGGCCAAATGGCTTGAATTAGCCCTTGTTTCTGGCGAAATCTCTGCGCGCGCAGACATTTAATATATTTTAAAACTTATTTGTTAGTGTCAGGTATGTAGTTGCCATCTGTGTCCATGAAGCCGCTATCGAGGAGGATTTGTCTGATTTCTTTCCGTGGTGGAGCGACGTAATTTGGATCATCCCATTGGGCGAGAGGTAGAGGTTCGCCTTCTTTGAAGGCGTAGCGTTGTTCGATTTCTTTTGTTAAGGCTGGTCCTGATAGACCTTCTGCGAGGCAGTCTGCAATTACTCTTTTTAATTCTTCGTGATGGTTTACATTGATTTTTTGTAAGGCTACCGCTCCGCTTTTATAGGCGCGACTTCCTGCATCGTAGTGTATTGCTAGTATTCCGTGTTTGTCTCCTGGGTTGTTTGAAAGTACAAAAATGGGGATGCCTTCGTTCATTCTTTGTTGCATTGCTGGTACTAATCGGTCTGGTAATGCGCCGCTAGCAAAAGCGACAAAAATGATAGCTTGAGATTGTTCGGTTCTGGCTAGAAATTCGCCGGCATTTAAAAAAGGATCGCACATAAAGGCGGGGAACCGTGGATCGGAGGTTTCAACTTGTTCTTTTGTGGGTATGCCTAATGCAGCTCTAACTTTCTCAGTGTTGGCTTTTACTTTGGGGATGATTTCTTTGAAAGGCCTTATGTCCGTGAATGCATTATAGCACAAGAGTCAATTCTGACAAGCGCCTGTGGTTGCCTAAGCGTGCTTGAGGAAGTAGGTGATGATGTCCTCGGCTTTTTCGAGTTCGGGGGGCATTTTTTCGATGGACTTTAGGATTTGGGGCTTGTTGTAGCCCAGGCGCTCGAGGGCGGAGATGGCGTCTTCGTGGAGGTCGGAGAGGGTTTGTGGTTTGGAGAGGCCGCCTACTGCGCGATCAATATCGGTGGTGATTACTTTGCCTTTTAGCTCGAGGATGAGGCGTTTGGCGGTTTTTTGGCCGATGCCGGGGATTTGACTGAGCATTTTGAAGTCCTCGGAGAGAATGGCGTTTTTAACGTTATCGATAGGTGAGTTGAGAATTTCGCTGGCAACTTTTGGGCCAATGCCGCTGATGGAAATGAGTTGGCGGAAGAAATCGAGCTCGTCGTGGTTTGTGAAACCGTAGAGGTCGAAGGCGTCTTCGCGGATGTTGCTGTGGATGAAAAGTGTGGCTTGTTCGTTTAAGCTTAGAGTTTCGGCGATGCGGGAGGGAAGATGTACGAGGTAGCCAATATTGCCGGTGTCGAGAATGATAGCGCGGTCGAGTTTTTTGAAGATTGTGCCTTTAAGGAGTGCGATCATGGTTTTTGTGTGAAGGTGTAGAGAAACTCTTTTTTGTAATTTGTGAAGGTGCCGGCTGTGATGTGAGCACGAATTTGTCGAGTTAACTCTAACAAAAAGTGCAGGTTGTGGATAGTGACGAGGCGCAGGCCGAGAATTTCTTTTTCCATCAGGAGGTGGCGGATGTAGCTTCTGCTGTAGCCGTTTGTGCAGGTGTGGCAGGTGCAGTTTTCTTGGAGAGGGAGGGAGTCGAATTTGAATTGTTCGTTGAGAATTGAGAAGCGGCCGTTTTCTTTCCAGAAGGCGCCGTGGCGGGCCATGCGGGTGGGGTGGACGCAGTCGAACATGTCGATGCCGCGTTCAATGGCTTCGAATAAATCTTCGGGGGTGCCTACTCCCATGAGGTAGCGGGGCTTATTTTCTGCGAGGTGGGGGATTGTGGCCTCGATCATGGCGGCCATTTCTTCCTTACTTTCGCCTACAGAGAGGCCACCGATGGCGTTGCCGGGAAGATCGAGGTCGTTCATGAATTTGGCGGATTCTGCGCGAAGGTCTGCGTGGAGGCCGCCTTGAACGATGGGGAAGAGGGCTATGGGGTGGGAGTTTGGGGTGGCTGGACTGGCTTTGGTTTCGCGGTTTTTGCTGAGTTTTTCATGCTCTGTTTTGCAGCGGATTACCCAGTCGTGAGTGCGTTTCATGGCGGCTTGAAAGTATGGTTTTGTGCTATCGGCGGGGGCGCATTCGTCGAAGGCCATGATGATATCGGCGCCGAGCTGATGCTGGATTTGGATGGCTCTTTCGGGCGTGAGGTAGTGCGAGGAGCCATCAAGATGAGATTTAAATTTAACTCCATTGTCGTCGATCTTGACTACAGTTTGAACTTGTCCCTCTTTGAGGTTCTTTTTCTCTTTGCCTAGCGAAAAAACTTGAAAACCGCCGGAGTCGGTGAGCATTGGTTTTTGCCAGGTGGTCCACTGGTGGAGTCCTCCCTGTTTTTCTACTAAATCGGAGCCTGGACGGAGAAATAGATGATAGGTGTTGGCGAGAATTATTTCGGTATCGAGGCTTTCGAGGTCTTGTTTGTCTAAAGTTTTAACAGTGGCCTTGGTGCCTACCGGCATGAAAACCGGTGTTTGAATATCGCCATGGGCCGTGGAGAAAGTGCCGGTGCGAGCCAGGCTTTTGGGGTCTTTGGCGTTGATTGTGTATTTGAACATGCCGCTATGGTAGCGGAAAGGATGGTCTTAGTAAATTAAAGTATTAGATCTTTACTGCCTCGTCGATGGCATCTACGGGAGAGAGTAATGTGTTTTGTACTTTGGAGAAGGCTCCGGTGATGCTGGTGATGATTTTAGTGAAAAATCCTGCTACTTTGCCTGCGGTGATATTGATGGCTGGTCCCAGCAGAGGGATTTTTGCAATTTGAGATCTTACTATTTCAAGGTTTTTGCTAAGGCCGCGTTCAGCGATGTCATGAATGGCTTGGATTGGTATTTTGAATGCGTTTCCGGCGGCGCGTGCTAGTGAAGTTATAATTTTTAATGGTTTTTTGAGAAAGCCAACAGGGTCTGAGAGTGTTTTGATTGGTTGAAGTACGGCTCCAACGGTTCCTGCTACTGCGGCTTCGGCGGCGTTGCCGATGGGGGCTGCGACGTCGAGGGCCCGGCGGGCAATGTTGCCTGCCGTGGCGTCTAGTGCGTTGCCGGCAATGGCAAATGGACTTTCGATAAGGCTGTATTCTTCCTGATCTGCAAGTTGATATCTAAGAGCTGTGCGGATTTGTTCGTCAATATTGCGAATTCCTGTTGCGGCACCGTTGCCGGTATTGAGGATGCCATCTCTAAGAATTGTGAACTTAGATCTGTCCTCGGAAGCTTCTGGAGCTTGGGGTGGGCACTGTGGGGCAGCTGGTGCTGCTTGTTCTGGTTGTGATTCTGGTGCTTCGGGCATTTGTAAAAATCAAAAGTATTCTTGATTATAGGAGCTTTTTTGAATTTGTCAAATGTATTAACAAAATGCATCGACAAGGACTATTGCGGCCATGGCTTCGGCGACTGGGATGATTCTTGGGGCGAGGCAGGAGTCGTGGCGGCCGAGGGTGGTGATATCGGCGTTTTTGAAAGAGGAGTTGATGGTGTGGAGGGGCTTGGAAATGCTTGGAACTGGTTTTATGGCTAAGCGCATTACGATATCTTCACCAGTGGAGATTCCTCCAAGGATGCCGCCGGAGTGGTTGGAAAGAAATTTGACTTTGCCTTTTTCTGAGCGCATTTGATCGTTGTTTTGGCTGCCTTTGAGGTTTACGACGTTAAATCCTTCGCCGATTTCAAAGCCTTTAACTGCTCCAATGGACATCATGGCTTTAGCAAGTTTGGCGCTGAGTTTATCGAAAACAGGATCTCCGAGTCCTTTTGGTGGATTTTTGATGACGATTTCGATGATGGCGCCGAGGGAATCGGCTTCTTTCATGCGGGCTTGTTCAATTAATTTGATCATCCTAGGAGCGATGTTGCTGTCTGCACAGCGGACTTCGTTTTTTTCGATAAATGATTTGTCGAAGGATTTGGCTTTAACATTGCCAACTTGGATGGTGTGGCCGAAGATTTCGGTTTTATTTGTTAGCTTTAAGAGCTTTTTGGCGATGGCCCCGGCCATAACGCGACAAATGGTTTCGCGGCCTGAGGAGCGCCCGCCGCCACGATAATCGCGGTGGCCATATTTAAGGTCGTAGGTGAAGTCGCTGTGGCCGGGCCGGTACAGGTCTTTAATTTTACTGTAATCCTGGCTGCGAGTGTCTTTGTTGTGAACAATTATGGAGATTGGGGTGCCGGTGGTGAGTCCTTCAAAAACACCGGAAAGAATTTCCACTTGGTCTTCTTCGCGGCGGGTGGTTGAGATTTTAGAAAATGCTGCCGGGCGCCGGCGGTCTACCTCTTTTTGAATATCTTTTTCGCTTAATTCCAGCCCTGTAGGGCAGCCGTCAATTACTACACCTAAAGCTTTTCCATGGGATTCGCCCCAGGTGGTAACTTTAAAATTGTGGCCAAAGGTGTTTCCGGGCATGGGGAAGGGTTAGATATAATTAGAATAGCATCGCTTGTTTTGGTGGCCTTTTACTTTGGGTTGACATTTCTGCTTCTCGTGGTAAGATGTGCCTCTTTTAATAAACTATATGCAGGAAGGTCCCCAATTGCCAGCATGGCTAGTAGCTGAACGCGGAGAGACGATGCAGTTGATTGATAAGATATTACAGAGGCCTGACTTAGCTCAATGTGTTGTTCAGGCTGAAAATCCATATCCTAATGAGCAGATTCGATATGAATACAGGAATGGAAATAGAGTTTATACGATTATAGTTTTTGGAGAATCGAATTATTCGAGAGAAAAGCCTGCTTTTGCACCTCACTATATGTTTGAAGCTAGGATTGATAACGGTACTCCTTATAATCCAAGTGATGGAGATGTGAAGGCTGATGTTGATTTTGCAGGTCGTCGTAGGTTTGAGTTTTATTATCCTCCTAAACCTGGGGAAAGGTTTTCATATAGGGATGATCGACAAGATAATACTCATGGAAATAGTCCTGAGATTTTGTATTGGCAAGAAGAGCTAATGGGAAAGACGGGAAGTCAGGCTCTTATGGAGATATTGAAGCAATTTGAATCGGCTCCAGCTTCTGAGGAGGTTCCGCGTTCAGCTATGGTTAAAATACAGGCTTTTGTTGATGTGTTACGAAGCGCTGTTGGGTATAGACCGCGATATGATAAGCCGAAGAGATAGATTAATGGGGGGGTGTAACTAAAAAACTGCCTTTGGGTTATTCCAAGGGCAGTTTTAAATTGTATTAGGTTTCTGGTTTACGCTTCGTCAGTAGCTGTTTCTTCGGCTACGTCCTCTTCTTCGCCTTTTTTAACTTTCTTTACTTTCTTTTCGGCTTCGGATTGAGCTTTTTTCATCTTGGCTACGAACTTATCAACACGTCCGGATGTATCTACTAGTTTCTGTTTGCCGGTGTAGAAAGGGTGGCAGGCTGAGCAGATTTCAGTGCTGAAGTCTTTGCCTAGAGTGGAGCCAGCTTTGAACTCGCCGCCGCAAAGGCATTTGAAAGTGATTTCTGTGTATTTTGGGTGAATTTCTGATTTCATAATGGAGATAGGATAATGTTGCCTCGCTACGGCGCAGGCGCGCTCGGCGGGTTTATTTGTTAGCACTTTGCTGCGCTTCGCGCTTAGTGCTGTGAATATACTTAAAGTATACTAGTAATGCAAGTAAAATTATGATTAGAGAGAGTATCAGCTCTTTGTAAAGTCCAAGGTTTAAAACTGAAACTTGAAAGTTTTTGGTCACTTCTTCTCCATTGGAATCTTTTATTGTGAGTTTAACCTTGTGTTCTCCTGTTTTTTTGAATGTGTAATTTAGGGCGTTGCCTTCTCTTTGAATTTTGTCGTCAATTGTCCAGCTGTAGCTAACTATTTGCCCATCTTCATCAATGGAAGGAGTGGCATCAAAGGTGTAATTTTCAAATACTCCAATTTTATCGGTTTCTTTTTTCAGGATGATTTTTGGTGCTTTGTTTATGGGGAAGGGATCTTCTTTGTCTGGAAGGCTGTCATTGTCGTCGTCGATGTCGAGGTTGTTGCCGATGGAATCATTGTCGGTATCAAGGGTTTCATTTGGATCAAGAGGGAAGGCGTCGTTTTTGTCGTTGGTACCATCTCCATCAGTATCGGCTTTAAGGGGATCAGTTCCAGAATTTGTTTCATCAATATCGCTAACTTCGTCATTGTCATCATCGGTGTCTGCTATGTTGCCGATGCCATCTTTGTCGGTATCGAGAGTTTCATTTGCATCTAGAGGCATGTCGTCGAATTTGTCTGGTACGCCGTCTCCATCGTCATCTAGGTCGGCGTTGTCTCCTTTTCCGTCTCCGTCTGTGTCATATTGCTCTTTGCTGTTGAGAGGAAAGGCGTCTTTGGTGTCTTCAACTCCATCGCCGTCGTCATCTAGGTCGGCACTATTGGCAATTCCATCATGATCGGTGTCTTGGATAACGAAGATTTCGCTAACGATCCAATTGTTGGAGGGGTCGTCGATTTCTGGTTGCCATGGAAAAATTTTGACTGCAATTTTGTGGTTTCCGGCGGTTGGTGTCCAGTCTATAAAGGTGCCATCTGTGTTGCCTTTGTAGATGGAGACTGCTTGGTCACCGCCAATCTGCTTACTGTTGTCGTAAAAACGAACAACGCCGAGGAGGTCCTTGGTGCTGTTGTTTTTTGTGCTTGAATAGATTCTGATTGGTGAGCCTTCTAGGAACTTATCTGTTGAGAAGGTGATTTTCTCGCTGTTGATGGAGATGTCTCCGCTAAATGCTGCATAGGCTACTTGTGTAAAAGCGAGTAGAAATGCAGGAATAAGACCTAGTTTTCGTATTTTTATTTTCATTATGAACTGATTAGTTCTTGTTGGTTTTCTTCAACTTCTGGTACTACATAGCCATCTTCGCCTTCTTCGATAACGTCGATGACGGAGATTCCGGCTACTTTATCGGCAGGCTTTAGGCGCATTAGGTAAACACCTTGAGTGGCGCGGCCTTGAGAAGGGATATTCTTTACGTGTAGGCGAATTACTTGTCCTGATTTTGAGATCATGATGAGATCGGCGTTGGTGTTGGTTTCAATGATTTTGGCGCCAATGATTTTGCCGGTTTTTGTGGTGATGTTTGCGGTCTTAACTCCACTACCTCCACGTGATTGGAAGCGGTAATCGGTAACTTTGGTCATCTTTCCGAGACCGTTTTCCATGATTACGAGCAGTTCTGCGGTTTCTGGTGCTTTGATGGCATCCATTTCCACTACTTCATCGCTGCCTTTGAGGCGGATTCCACGAACTCCAATTGAAGGACGGCCCATTGGGCGGCAATCTTCTTCGTTGAAGCGGATGCATTTGCCTTCGCGACTTACTAGGATGATTTCGTCTTTATCTCCAACTTCACGGATCCATTCAAGTGAATCTTCGGGGCGAAGCTTGATGGCGATCAGTCCGGTTTTTCTTACATTTCCGAAGTCTTCAACTGGGGTTTTTTTGATTGTACCCATCTTTGTGGCCATGAATAGATATTTGCCACTGAATTTTTCGCCTGTAGAAAGGATGGCAGTAACGTGTTCGTCATCTTGTAGTTGTAGTAGATTTACGATGGCCTGGCCTTTTGCTGTACGGGAGGCCATTGGGATTTCGTATACTGGAAGTTTGAAGACGCGTCCTTTATTAGTGAAGTAGAGGAGTTCATCGTGATTTTGAGTTTTCTTGATGAGTTTGATTTCGTCCTCTTCTTTGGTGGTGCCGCCGATTATGCCTTTTCCTCCGCGGTGTTGGCTGCGGAAGGTGTTGGTTGGAATGCGCTTGATGTAGTTTTCACGGCTGAGCATTACGATTACCGGTTCGTTTGGAATTGTGTCTTTTTGGGAAATGCTGTTGATAGCATGTGGAACGATTTCGGTTCTGCGCGGATCGGCATATTTTTCTTTCATTTCAGCCATTTCCTCCTGCATAATTTTGAGAACTTTGTTGACGTCGGCCAGAATTCCTTCTAGGTGCATAATAAGGGCGATTTTTTCTGCTAGTTCATCTTCGATTTTTTTGCGCTCAAGACCTGCGAGAGTTTGTAGACGCATGTCGAGAATGGCTTTACCTTGAAGCTCTGAGAGTTTGAATTTTTTCATCAGTTGCTCGAGGGCTTCTTCTTTGTCTGCTGATTTGCGAATAACGGCGATCACTTCATCGATATGATCGAGGGCGATTTTCAGTCCTTCGAGGATGTGGGCCCTGGCTTTAGCCATTTTTAGCTCGTATTCGGTGCGTCGTGTGATAACTACTTTTCGGTGAGTGATGAAGTGCTCAAGTACCTGTTTAAGGTCTAGTAGATGCGGTTGAATTTCGTCTACGAGTGCGATCATGTTCATGTTGAACGATGATTGAAGCTGTGTGAATTTGAAAAGTTGGTTGAGGATTTTTTTAGGATAACTATCTTTTTTGAGCTCGATCATAATTCTCATACCGTCTTTGTTGGACTCGTCTCTGATATCGGTGATGCCAACTACCTTTTTATCGCGAACTAGTTCGGCAATTTTGGTGATGAGGTTGGCTTTGTTTACTTGGTAGGGGATTTCGCTAACGATGATTTCGAATTTGCCGTTTTTTCTTTCTCTGATGTCGGTGCGGCCACGAACTACCATGCCGCCGCGGCCTGTAGTGTAGGCGGTGCGGACGTCATCGATGTTGTAGAGGATGCCTCCAGTTGGGAAATCGGGACCTTTAATGAATTCCATGAGTTCTGGAATTGTGGCTTCGGGATTTTTTGAGAGGTGAATTAGGCCGTCGATAACCTCTCCAAGATTGTGTGGAGGGATGTTTGTGGCCATACCAACGGCAATACCGGTAGAACCGTTGAGGAGTAGTTGTGGGAGCTTGGTAGGAAGAACGGTAGGTTCTAGGTGACGGCCATCGTAGTTTTCTCTCCAGCTAACTGTTTCTTTTTCAATATCTGTGAGCATTTCGTCCGTGATTTTTTCCATTTTGGCCTCGGTATAACGCATGGCCGCTGCGCTGTCACCGTCGATGGAACCAAAGTTTCCTTGTCCTCTTACTAGGGTGTAACGCATGGCGAAATCTTGGGCCATACGAACCATTGAGTCATAAACTGCGGAATCGCCGTGGGGATGATATTTACCCAACACTTCACCGACAACGGTGGCGGATTTTCGGAAGGAGGCTGAGGAGCGAAGACCCATTTCATTCATGGCGTGCAGGATTCTGCGGTGAACTGGTTTCATGCCGTCTCTGACGTCTGGAAGGGCTCTGGACACGATTACGCTCATGGCATATTCGAGGTAGCTGGTTTCCATTTCGTCGGAGATGTTACGTGGGCGGAGGCCTTCGTGATTGGTGAAAAGATCGCCTTCGAGGGCGGTTTCAGTGGAGGAGTTTACGGATTCGGAGTTGTCCTCTGATTCTTGGTTTTCTAGATTTTCGTCGTTTTGATTTTCCTCTTCTTGATCTTCTGGATTGGTATTTTCGTCTGACACGGGAAGGTTGGTTAGAAATTTTCTGGGTGGATATTATCATAAAAACTTGGGTTGCGAAAATGGGGAATGTGGTTGACTTTGTGCGCTAATATGGTAAAGTGTGCGTCTGTGATTTTTGAAAAGTGGGCGTTCAAGATTTTAGGGATGAAGGTTTTCGTGGAAATTTTTTCCCTGAGGGTTTGACTTCGGGTTCGTTTCTTGGCTTGTAGAAGAGCTGTCTGCTGATTTCAGCGGATTGGTGCATTCTCGCTGGATAACGATTTTGACAAGAAGGTAATAAGAAGAATTTTTGGGTTTGGTCTGTTTTGCTGGGGGCTAAGAGATTGTTATGGAAATCGTGGAGACGATTTTGTAGCAGTTTGCTAGACCCCGGCAAATCAACAGCCGGCGGCATGAGCGGGTTAGGAGCCCGCGTTTCGAAGGAGTTTGCCATGTATGGTAATCGTCTTCCGCTCGCTGTGCGTGTGATCGATGGGGACCGGGTGGTCCCCACCGATATAGTCGAGGTGCTCGGCCCGGTCCTGGGTGCCGTGGTGGGGGTGGCCATCCGGCCCACGGAGCGCGGCGAGCAGTCCCAAAAGTGGGTCTGCGGTTACGATCCCACCAAGGCCTGCTCGGTGGGTCCGAGCTGCCGCGCCGCGCGCCGCGGCTGATTTCCTAGGATCGCTACGATGCCAGGGCCACTCTTCGGCCCATTCGCGGCGCTGTTAACGTTCCTAGGCCAATCCGCACCACCCCGGCCTCTGCAGACCAGCCCCCGGCCGCACTCTCACGAGCGCGCGCCGGGGGCTGGTCTTGCACTTTTTTCTTTTTACCTTCTTGTGTCTTCTAATTTAGTTGGCTTTCACCATTGACTTTTTCAGTGAATATGCTACAGTCTTCAGCTTTAGTTATTTGAAATGCAGGAAAATGTTTAGGGATGAAGTTCTTAACGCTTGAGGGCGTAGATAAGAGTTTTTCCCTGGAGGTTTGACTCTAGGATCGCATCTGGGTTTGTAAAAGAGCTATTGGCTGCTTTGGCGGCTGATCGGTGACTTTTCGCCCCCTTCGCGATTTTGACAACAAGGTGATAGAAAATTTTTAAATTGGTCTTGGCTGATTGCAGGGGTTTACGAGTTTCTTAGATGATCGTTTTATGGGCGATTTATAAGAGACTGTTAGACCCCGGCAATTGACAGCCGGAGGCGAGTGCGGGCGTAGGCCCGCGGAGATGTGCAGATGAAGGTTGCTCTTGTGGACTTCCGTGGTCAGGTGGTCGCGGTCGTGGAGTTCGTGATGATTCCGATGGGGCTGAGCGAGCCTCTGCGTGAGCGAGAAGGGCGCGATGTGCGGCCCGAGCCGCTGTGCGTGAATCCTCGTTGCCCGATCCATGGCGCCCGCAGTCAGCGGCCCGACAGCCACAACTGATCGTCTCGCGCCCGCGGCTTCACAGCCGCGGGCGCGATGAAGTGATCTTCTTCTTTTCTACTTCCGTTTCGAAAATCCCGGGGTTTTCTCGGGTGGTGTGCGGTCGGCCGACGACTGCGATCATGGAGTGTGACATGGATTTCCGGAACTTGGAGCTGATGTTTGGAGCGATGAATGGCTTCGGGCGCGGCATGCTTGCCCATGCGGCGGAGCTCCGTATGGCCCGGGAGCGCGCGCTGGCGCGCGTCCCCGGCGCGGGCTTCGGGCCGAGTCTGCCGAGCGCGCGCCCGGCCGCCGACCGTCCGGTGCCGCCCTGCAACGCGTGGCAGCTGACCGCCCAGTCCTGGGCCGGTCAGCGCCACAGCATGAGCTGCCTCTGAGGCGGCTCACCCCGGCCAAAGGGGCGGCGGAATGAGGTTCGGGTTTCAAAGCCCCCTCGTCTCCGCCGCCCCTTAGGCATTTTCTTTTTCTATCACTTTGTTGTTTTCTCTTTTGATGGGTTGTTCTCTTGGTGGCTTGGCCTTGTGTTTTGGGCTGTTTTTTGGTAGAATAATGAGATTTAAAAGACAAAAACAAAGACCAAAACTATGGCTAATGTATTTACAGACGATAAGGCGAAGAGTGATTCTGTGGCCGCTGGGGCTCCGAGTTGGCTTAAAGATGCCGATGTGATGGTGCCTGGAGCGGGAATTGCTGATGTGGCGCCTGCGGTTGCTCCTTCAAAGGACTATGAGGGTTCTTTGCCTCAGTTTCACGATGAAAAACCTACCGCAACTCAGTTGGGAGTTGATCCTGCCTCTTGGGTAGTGATTGAAAGTGCTGATAAACAGGCGGCGGAGAAAATGATGGCTGCGGGTCTTGATCCTAAAACTGGAAGGTTAATGGCGGCTTCGCAGGCTGTTGTTGAGGGAGATGATACTGGAGAAAAAAAGCTAGTAGTTGAGGGAAACAAGGATAAAGATGGAGTACTTGGTACTTTGAAAAAATTATTTAGTTTTGGTGTGAAAAGGCCTCAGGTAGAGGGAGTGGCTGGAGCTGCGGTTCCGGTGGCTACTAAAATTGATCCTTCTGGGAAATTGACGGTTGATGAGAAGAAGAAATTTATGGAGGCTGAGAAAATCTATCAGGAGGGCTTGGCGGCGATTAAAGATTTGATTGCGCCGGCTTCCATGGAGATTCAGTATGATAAATTGCGAGTAGATGGCATGTATTGCCAATCATTTTATGTATTTGCTTATCCTCGTTATTTGGATGCTAACTGGCTCTCTCCGGTGATCAATTTCGACGTAACAATGGATATAAGCCAATTTATCTATCCGATCAACTCGGGAGATATTATGAAGATTCTGCGCAAGAAAGTTGCACAGATGCAGTCGAGTATGCGTATGAATGCGGAAAAAGGGCATGTGCGTGATCCAGCTATTGAGACGGCTTTGGAAGATGCTGAGTCTTTGCGAACAGATATTCAGCGCGGACAGGAGAAGTTTTTCCAATTTGCACTCTATTTTACGGTTTACGCTACCAGTGAAAAGAAGCTGGAGAAGGTGGCGAAGCAGCTTGAGAGCCTTTTGGCAGGTAAATTGGTGCTTACAAAACGTGCGCAGCTACAGGCTGAACATGGTTTTAATTCTTCGATTCCGATTTGTTTGGATCAACTTTATACGATTCGAAATATGAATACTGGGCCGCTTTCAAGTACATTTCCGTTTACCTCTTCAGATCTTACCTCTGATAAGGGTATTTTGTATGGAATTAACCGTCACAATGACAGCTTGATTATATTTGATCGGTTTGCCCTGGAGAATGCTAATAGTGTGGTGTTTGCCAAGTCCGGTGCGGGTAAGTCTTATGCCGTGAAGTTGGAGATTTTGCGTCAGATGATGATGGGTACCGACGTGATCGTGATCGATCCGGAAAATGAGTATGAGGCGCTGGCCAATACGGTTGGTGGCTCTTATTTAAGGCTTAGTTTGAACAGTGATCGTAGAATTAATCCTTTTGATTTGCCGCGGCCGATTGAGGGTGATGATAACAAGCCTGGCGATTTATTGCGCTCTGGAATTATTAATTTGCATGGTTTGATGAACTTGATGCTGGGTAAGCTTACACCTGAAGAGGAGAGCATCCTGGATCGGGCTTTGATTGATGTGTATGCGCTAAAAGGCATTACAATGGAGACCGTGGATCCTTCGGTTTTTGAGCCCCCGACGATGGAGGATTTATACCAGATCTTGAGCTCCTTGGAGGGGGCGACTGGGCTAACTCAAAGGCTTTCTAAATATACTACAGGTTCTTATTCCGGAATTTTCAATAAGCCTACTAATGTGGATCTCTCAACCGGCATGATGGTGTTCTGTATTCGTGACCTTGAGGACGCACTTCGGCCGATTGCGATGTATATTATTTTGAACTATATCTGGAATAGCGTTCGCAGCGAGCTCAAGAAGAGAATTCTGGTTATAGATGAGGCCTGGACGATGATGCAGCATGAGGATAGTGCAAAATTTTTGAACGGACTAGTGAAGAGAGCAAGAAAATATTACCTGGGAGTGTCAACAATTACTCAGGACGTGGAAGATTTCTTAAAGAGTGAGTATGGTAAGCCAATTATTACCAACTCCTCGATGCAGTTGCTTTTGAAACAGTCGCCTTCAGCTGTGGAGATGCTGGGGCATATTTTCAATCTTACCGATGGGGAGAAGTATGTGCTCCTTAATAGTGGTGTGGGGCAGGGCCTATTCTTTGCCGGCCAGAAGCACGTGGCAGTGCAGGTGATTGCCTCATTTACTGAGAATAAAATAGTGACTACGAACCCTGAAGAGGTGATTAAGGCCAGGGAGCAGGCTTAAGCCTTTCAGTATTAGCCTTTCTTGCCCCTTGTTATTTTCTGGGAATTATTGTATAATGTAGTTAAATACATTTTTAACAAAAACAAAAATGAATACAAAAGTACACAGTTATGCAAATGTGCATCCAATGGTGGTGTTTTGGATCGGCTTGCTAACAGGTGCTATCATCGTTGGTTTATCGTTCTTTTATAGAACACTAGTACCGGCTGATTACAATTCTTCACTGTTTAGTTATCCAACTTACAGTACAAACTTGAAGACAAGTCTTAGTCCTACTTATAGTCCAATTTCAATTACTCAGCCAATGGGCTAAAGGTGTGGATTAAATTGTATCGTAGAAGAGTGAGTAGTTAAGGCTATTCACTCTTTTTATGCTGGGAAGTGACGTGAGCTGATTGTAGCTGTCAACATTGCTTCGAGTTCATCCGGGTCTGCCAATTTTTTTAATTTAGCCTTGAGTATATTTCTCTTAACTGTTTTTCCGTTTTCTGTGGTTTCTGCTTCTATTAGTCTATCAAATTCTGTGGCTATTTCTGCCCGTTTTTCCCTGAATAATTCAATTAATGAGCGGAATCCTTCGAATTTTCTTTCAACTTGGCCGGAGTTGTCTACATGTCTAAAGTTTTCATCTTGAATTCTGGTGATTCCACGTGTAATTGATATGTTTGTTAGGGCGGGGAAGCTTGTCAGATAGTATCCAGGTTTTTCTGAGTCTTTTAATTCGGGGATTAGAGTACCTTGGAGATCCTGATCTGTAATATTTAGTGTTTCGATGAATTCCAAGATCATGGCAATGCTTGGTAGGATATAGTAGCTGAATTCACCTGAAGGGTCTTTGGTAAAGTATCCTTCCATCTTAGGGGTGTTGAAATAGGCGAAATCTTCCAGGGCATCTTTTAGGTATGGTATCATTTCATCTTTGATACGCTTAAATTCTTTAGCTCTATTTGGATTTGCGCTGGCTGTAATTAGCTCCTGATTGTAGGTTTGCACAAGTAGGCTTACTGCTCTAATTCTTCCAAAATGTAAAAGTAGATGGTATTTATCGTTTGGGTCTACGTTTTTAATAAGTGGAAAGCCTTCTTCATTGCAGGTAGTGATTGCTTGTGAAATTTTTTGTCTATTGAAAGCATTTGTAGGTAGTGGTTCTGTTTCTGCGGTATTTGTTTCGTCGGGATATTTTGTTTTGCTGGTTGCCATCATTAAAAGTGCTAACATTTTTTGGTAGGCAAAGCGTGCAGCTTGGCGCGATAGTCCAATCTGATTGCTAATTCTCCAGTTTTCGCCGTAGCCTATTGCAGCTCTTTCATATTCTCCGCAATAGTCGTAGGTTTGGGCCAATAATTCCAGGAATGCTACGTCATCGATGGGGTCGAAAATTAGTGGATTGGTTTCTCGGGCTTGTCTTATTGCATCTAATTCGTGACGTAAATTAATGAGAATTTTAGTTTCTTTTTGATTGAATAATGAGGGATCTACGGCGCCATCATCATCTATACTTTGGCGGGTTTTTGGTTTACGAACAGTGCATTCGAATAGATATCTTTGATATAGCAATTTAATTTTGGCGTAGGTTTTTGGATCTGATTTGGCTATTTCCTGTATTTCAGGTTTTTCTAGCGAATATTTTTGAAGCCATCCTTCAAGGGCGGCTACGATATTTGATATGTTACTTACTTCATCTCCGTGATCGCAGGCTCGAGCCTCATGTTGCATTTCAATTGTGAGTAGGTCTCCAGGGGTGTAATTTCCACGACTATCTTGGATTTTTTTGAAATATGAGTTCATCTTGACTCTTTTTTCTGCGTTTCGAATTTGAGATTCTTCCATTGAGGCCATGCGGAAGCCCATTTTGTAGGCTTCTAAAAGTTTTGGGTTTTCTGGATCTTGGGTATTGGTGCAGATTGCTTCCAATGTGTCGATTGCAGCGTGGACTCTTGCGAATTGACCGAGATTGGCTCCGCTTTCGATGTAGGTGAGGAGTGCGGATTTGATCAATATAATCATTTCTTCGGTGGTGGACTGTTCTTCTTCTGATTTTCCTGAAAGTACGATGGGGTGCTCTTGTAGTTCTTGGATTAATTTTGCAGCTGCGGTTTTGGCTTTTGGATCTAGATTGCAAAGAATGGCTGAGGCGTGTGCTAATCCTTTGGCATATTGTCTGCCTTCGTGGTCTTTTTCTAGTACGGTAGTTGCTTTTCTTGTGTAGGCAGCCCAAACTTTGCGGTGAGCTTTGTTTCTGAGGGTTGAGGTTTCGGTTGCGGCTTGGAGCCAGCTGAATTTTACTTCATCTGGAACATTTGAGTCGGCCGATATTCTGCCATAGTGTTTGAAAACTAGTTTCTGTTTTTCTTGAGGAGGGATTGAGTCCTTGATGGCTTCGCCAATTGTTTCATTTGAAAGTTCATAGGCTGTGGTGATGCCATTGTTATCTACGATTTTAGTGAGGTAGTCTTGTTTTATTAGTAGATCTATTATTGCAATGGCCTCTCCGCCGATTTTTCCTGTTTCTTCGGCAGTGATCTCGAGTAATCTTCTTACGGTAAATGGGGTGCCGGTCATGGCAACTAATCGAAGAATAGAGAGGATTTTTGGTTCAAGTTTTATGATTCTGTTTCTTTCATGTTGGATTAGATCTTCTTGGTTGTTGATTTTTTGAAGTTCCTCGAGTGCTGCGTTGGTAAGTCCAATTTCATTTTCTCCGTAGGTGAGAAACTTATCTGGATTTCTTAAGAGAATGTTTATTAAGCTGGTGAATCCCCATGGAGTTTGGATTTTATTTGCTAGCATTAGGTGCCAATCGTTGGTAAAGGTTTTTCTTTCGCCGGTTGTGCTATTTAGACACTTTTCTTCTGGAAGTGAGTAGAAAACGTAGTCTGCGGCAGTTTGTGGATCTTGTAAATTGAGTTTTGGCGTGCCGGTTTTTTCATCTTGGAGCCAAATTGTTTTGACAGCTTTGGGACCAAAGGAAGATCCAAGATTGGCTTCCATGGCGGTTTGTTTTGTAGATTTAAATCTATCTTCTGGCCTCATGGTGGCAATGATGCGGCATTGGGTTTCTCTTAGTACTGTTTCCATGATTTTCATGATGTGTTCATCGGAGTGGGCGTCGATGTGGTGCATATCATCTAGGACGATGGGGAAAGAACCAAAAATTTGTTCAAATGCACTGATGGCACCGATGATCTTTGATACTAATTCATGAGGTTTTGTTTGTGCTAAGTGTAGTCTTTCTCCGGGAGAAAGGCTGCATATTTGCTGTAGCGGAGCGAGCAGTGCTTTATATTGATCTGCTTTTGCAAGGTCCTTTATTTTACTTTTTGCAAAGGCATCGAGCTGTTCAATAATATTGATCAGGGCCATGCCGGGGAGCTTCTCGCAGGCTGGGTCGATGCTAAGGATCATCGCGCCTGGGTTCTCTTTCATTAGTTCATCCAAAATACGTGATTTTCCGATACCGGCTTTACCTTTTATTATGGTTAGTTTCGTTCTGCTTTTTGGGCCAGTTCCTTCTCTTAATTCTTCTAAAACATCCTGTTGTCCGATGAGTTTTCTAGGGCCTCCACCTACTCTAAGAGTGGCTTCTCTGACAACGTCTAGAATGCGGTAGTATTTTGTGCCGGGTATTTTTTCTACTTTTAATTGTGAAGTAGTGTTTTCGCGGCTCCTTAGTTGTTTTTCATAGGTTTCTTCATCGATAATATAGTCGGCCTTGTTTTCTCCTTCACCTAGCTTTGACCATTGGATAAGCTCTTGTGTGGAGAGGTAGTCGTTCATTTTCAATCCTTCTTCGGATTGAGAAAGCGTTCCTTTTCCAAAGCGGAGATGGGCTTTCCCTTGAGTTTTTTTGCGTATACCTAGTCCAAAATTTTCCAAAAAACCGCTGGCGCGTTCTTGTAGTGCGATGATTACAATGTTGTCCATGCTATCTTTTTTGACAATAAAGCCATCAGAGCGGGAAATTGCCGCGATATCATTTAGGATGTGGACGATATGGGGGAAGCCAAAATTGCTACCTTGAAGGATTATATGTGGATTGATCACTAAGTAACTGACGCTGCCAGTGGCATTGGTTTCTTTTTCGTTGGGCTTTTTTTCTTCTTCTTTTAGTGAGTTGATTGTTCTTGTTGATGTGTTTAGGTCTGGTCCAAATTTTTTGGCAGTGGTTGGAAGGAATCCATCTAATGAATAACTTGTGACTGGGTCATTGTCTCTGGTGCCAATTGTTAAAGATTGTCTGTGGGCAGCCACTTTTCCAGGTTTTGGTACGTCTAGTGTCTCTCTGTAAAGTGTTGGGTTGCAAGCAATAAATGTGGAGCCGATTCTTAATACTAAGTGCCCTTTGGGATCAATAGTAGTAGTTACTTTTGATTCAATATTAAGATCGGTTAGAGCCTGGTAAACAAGTAATGCATTTATGTGGCTTGGGATGAGTTCTTGAATAGTGACGATGTCGTCCTGGTCGTTCATTATGGCGCCGTGATCCGTGTTTAGGCTTAATCCAAGCCTGTTCAGGGCGGTTTGAACTACGGGAAGGTTTTCTCTTTTGAAACTGATGCGCATTATTTGATATTGCTCTGGAGTAATACTTAATGAATGAGGATCATGAAGGTGGCAGATAGCGAGAGGTTGAAGGTGTGGAGAGAGTTTTTGCACCTCTTCAGCTAAAATCATCGATCCCTCTGTTAATTGAGTGGAAATTTCAGAGACTATTGTTGTTTTAAAAGGATCAACATCTGGTTTGCTGTAGAGATCTGGTCCCTTTGTATTGATAGGGGCGAACTCAAGATCTCTTCTTGTTGGTATGGCAATTGGGCTAATTCTTGAATCTGGGCTGGCCATAGGGCTGGTTTATTTTTAAGGGGTTATCCTAACATTTTTGAGGAAATAGGCAAGTGGAATTGAAAAAGTGGTGGTTTTGTGTTATAATTTGAAGATTAATTTGATCTTAAATGAGTGATCTTGGTAGGCAAAATTTGGCGGCGCGGATCTTTAAAGGGGTGATTTTCGCCTTGATTTCTTTTGGAATGGTGGGTGGAAATTTTTTGATAGAGGGAAAGGCTTATCAGGAGGCGCCAAAAACTGAGGGAAAGCTGGTTGCTTTTGATTATGGGAAGGATAATTTAATTGGAGAAGATGGAATTATCAGATTTGATACTGAGGTGCCAAAGCCGGATATGCAGGTGGTAAAGGCTGAAAATGGATATGTTTTTAATTTGAAAAATGGTCATTTTTGGGGAAATTTTAGGCTGAGCGATGATGGTGTTGCAATTGTCTCCGACAGAGTGGTTGTTGTACCTGATCATGCTGTTTTTGATGCTTCTTTCGTGAGTGGCAAATTGGAGCTGGCTGTGTATTCCGGCGATGTTTATTTGGGATTTTTGCCTGAGGGGGTTGATGTGAAAGAGCAGGTCGATGCTTATAGTGGGGTGTTTATGAATCGTTTATTGGTGGCTCAGGGGAACAAAGTTACAGTAACGATGTCTAAGGTTACTGATCAAATTAGGCCGCTTTTGTATTCTAAGTTGGTGAAGGAGTTTAAATATATTCAGATTTCTGCTGAGCAGCGTCAAGGGCCTTGGGTGTTGAAGAATCTGGCTTTTGATACACAGAATCGAGAAAATCGAAAGCATCAATTTGAGTCAGAGGTGATTTTGCGTGGTTCGAGTGCCAGTGAGGGGTTTGTGGCGAGTATTTTGCAATGGACACAGGCTAATCTTACTTTTATTCCCGATAAGCGTCAGAAAATTCAGTTGAGAAGGCTCTTTGCTTATTTGGAGGATGCCATCTATTATGCGAAGTCGGGAGATTTGGAGCAAACAAAGCAATATCTTAATGATTTTGACGTTTATATTACTGATGTGGAGTTTACCTCTGGTGAGGAAAATGGGTTTCATCATTATTTTGAGGAATATGTGAAGGGTTTGAATGTTTTTGAGCCTGGTGATGCCTATTATGAGGTTGAGAAATTTTTATTAAATAAACAGTTTTTTTCTAAGGATCAGCAGGGGCTGGTGGTTGCGGCTTTTTGGCAGGATGTGTATGAGGCGATTGGGAAAAATGAGGTAGCTGCTCGTGAGTCGTTGGACAATTATTACAACTATTTGGATAAGTATTTAGTTATTTTAGAAGGTGGCGATCAGGCCTATTATCAAAATTATTTAGCTTATCAGAATCAGCTTTTTGATAATTTGTTGTTAAAATATCCGGTCTTTTATCAAGATTCGTATTTTGCGATTAAAGATGCTTTAGAAATGCGTTATTTGGCTTTGTTCCAGGGCCATGACAAGGAGGAGATGAGTCAGGATTTTATCAGTGAAAAGATTGATTTCCTTAGAAGGGTGAAGAAATTTTTCTTTGATGGGTCAATTCAGATCGTTGATGCGAAAAAGGTATTTTCAAGGCTGATTGCTGAGATTGACGCCTTGATGCCTAAAGATAAGGGTGAGGTGGCAGTAATTGCGCTTTTTGAGTCTCGACTTAAGGATATTGCTGATTTCTGGGGGTATTTAAGTAGTCCTCAGTACCAAACAAAGGCGAGTGGAGTGACAGAGGAGGATAGATATAATACCTATTTAAAGGAAAAGGATAAGATTTGGAGTTTTGTGAATATTCGGGAGGATGTGTTGGGTGAAAAAATTCAGAAATCAATGACAGTTGCGGATGTGAAGGACGAGGTGATAAAGCAATTGATGATTTCCCAGGGGGTTTCGAGCGTTGAGGTTGGGGAGATTAAGGACGCTGGAGATAGGTATATTGATGTAAACTTAGTGATTAGTGGTTATCCGGTGAAGGCGGTGTATGATCGCGTGACTACTTTAGTGAAGGAGGTAACGGCTTATGATAAGGATATTTCTAAGGGTAGTGTGAAGGTGGAGGCCTTGTTGGCTGTGTTGCAGGATAAATTTGCGGATTTGGCTAAAGATAGTTTGGCAGCCAAGGATGAAGGGGTTTCAATTGAGAGTACAGCGCAGAGGTATGCGCGGGTGTATATTGCGAAGGTGCTTGCTGATGAGGGATTTGTGGTTGAAATGAAAAATGTGAGTTTGGTGGATGAGGAAAAGGCCATTTATCGGGTACAGGAAATTACTTTATTGGCTAATGAGGCGATGGTGGTAACCTTTGATTTGGATATGAAGGGCGAGGTTGTGACTAATCTTTTTGTGATGAATAAGGGCGAGCCGCAGCTAATTGATGGTGCTTTTACGTTGGCCGAGCTAAAGGCTTTTATTCAGGCTGATGGCAAGATTGATAAGGGAGAGCCGTTGGTAGATGGTGGTGCGGCGAATCCAAGTGGGCCTAGTGCTGGTGGAAAGGTGTCGAGGTAAATTTTCTCCTGACAAGTTTTTTCCTTTATGGTAGAGTTCTGCCGCTTTTAAACATTAAAGTTTATTGATATGGCTGATGAAAAGAAAAAGGTAGAGACAGAACAGGCCTACGGTGCCGATCAGATTCAGGTATTGGAGGGGTTGCAGGCTGTAAGAAAGAGGCCTGGTATGTATATTGGTTCAACAGATATTACGGGGCTTCATCACATGGTGTGGGAGATTGTGGATAATGCAATCGATGAGGCGATGGCTGGTTATTGTAATCAGGTTGATGTTGTGATTATGAAAGATGGGGGGCTTTCTGTAGTGGATAATGGACGTGGTATTCCCGTGGATACCCATAAGAAAACTGGCAAATCAGCCCTGGAGACCATCATGACGGTGTTGCATGCCGGTGGTAAATTCGGAGACGGTGGATATAAGGTTTCTGGAGGTTTGCATGGTGTGGGTGCGTCTGTAGTTAATGCGCTTTCTGAGCGTACAATCGCTGAAGTTTATAAAGATGGGAATGTGTACATGCAGGAATATAATCGAGGGGATGTTTTGGCTGATATAAAGGTGACTGGGAAAACAGATAAGCGTGGTACAAAGATCACTTTTTATCCTGATGGGACAATTTTTGATGCTGTAATTTTTGATTATTCTACAATCGTAAATCGTTTACGTCAGCAGTCTTATCTTACTAAAGGAGTAAGTATTACTGTTTTTGATGAGCGTAGTGGTGAGAAGAATGCCTTCTATTTTGAAGGTGGAGTGAAGAGTTATGTTCAACATTTGAATAAAAATAAAGAGGTGATTGGAAACGTGATTTACATTGAAAAAGAGGTTCCGGAAGGAATGGTAGAGGTGGCGCTTCAATATAATAATTCATTTCAGGAAACAATTTATACCTTTGCCAACAATATTCATACTATTGATGGAGGTATGCATTTGACTGGATTTAAGACGGCACTTACTCGTACGATTAATAGTTATGCGCGCACGGCTCAGTTACTAAAAGAAAAGGATGATAATTTGACTGCGGAAGATGTGAGAGAGGGGCTTACAGCCATTGTTTCCGTAAAGTTGCCAGATCCTCAGTTTGAGGGTCAGACGAAGGGTAAACTTGGAAACGCTGAGATGAGAACGGCTGTGGATTCTGTGTTTGCAGAGGCCTTTAATCAATATTTGGAGGAGCACCCGAGCGATGCGAGGGGTATTATTGGAAAATGTACGTTGGCGGCGCGAGCGCGCTTGGCGGCGCGAGCGGCGCGAGACACTGTTATCCGAAAGGGAGCACTTGAAGGAATGACTTTGCCAGGTAAATTGGCGGATTGTTCTAGTAAGGATCCGGCAAGTTCTGAGATTTTTATTGTAGAGGGAGATTCAGCGGGAGGTAGTGCAAAGCAGGGACGTGATCGTCATACACAGGCGATCTTGCCTTTGAGAGGTAAGATTTTGAACGTGGAGCAGAGCCGTTTGGATAAGATTTTGGCTAATAATGAAGTTAAGAATTTGGTGATTGCGATGGGTGTGGGAATTGGTGAAACTTTCGACGTTACTCGTCTTCGTTATCACAAGGTTGTGATAATGACCGATGCGGATGTAGATGGAGCGCATATTCGTACTTTGATTCTTACTTTGTTTTATCGTTATTTCCGTCAGTTGATTGAGGACGGTTATATCTATATTGCACAGCCGCCTTTGTATAAGGTTTCAGCGGGTAAAAAATCTGCTTATGCCTATAATGATGAGGAGAAAGATGCAATTATAAAGGGTTATCCAGTTGATGCGAAAATTGGAATTCAGCGATACAAAGGTTTGGGAGAAATGAATCCGGAGCAGCTTTGGGAAACAACTATGAATCCTGAAAAGCGTATTATGCTTCGTGTTTCTATTGATGAGGCGGAGCGAGCTGATAGAGTTTTTGACACGCTAATGGGTGCCGAGGTAATGCCAAGGAAAAAGTTTATTCAGGCTTATGCTAAGAAGGTACAAAATTTAGATATTTAAGTCATACGGCTCGTGCAGAAGCTCCTTGTTTCCTTGTATGTTATCTAACAAATATATATGAAAAAACTGCTCTTACTTTTGTTGAGTGCTGTGGTTTTTAGTGGTTGTGTGGGGGTGGAAACTAAGGAGACTATTGGGTGTGCTTTACCTCCTGATGCGAATGGACAGCCGAATGTGGGCTGTGAATTGCCGAATGTTGCGGATCCATCTGCGATTGTTCCTCCTCTAGCAGTACCGGTGGTAAGTGTCACTGAGCCTCGTGATTATCTTTTTACGGCAAGTTCCACTTTGGTAGACGATACGAATATTGGCTTTAACTATGAGCCGGCGATGGTGTCGGATGGGGATTTTTCTACGGCTTGGTGCAGGGCGTCTGGCGATACTAAACCTTCGATTGTTTTTGATTTTTCACGCCCGGTGAAGGCGGATAAGTTTGGAATTGTGCCGGGCTTTGCGAGGGATGAAAAAATTTACAAACAGAATAATCGCATAAAGAAGGCAACTTTGTTGTTTGATGATAAGGATCCGATGGAGGTCGAGTTTAAGGATGAATATGGCATGCAATTTTTGGTTTTGGATGGCAAGGAGTTTTCAAAAATTAAATTGGTGATAGATGATGTGTACAAGGGAAATAAATATGATGATACTTGTATTTCGGAGTGGGATTTTGCGAGTGATTATGTGCAAAAGGGGGATAGTGCTGCAGCAATGAATTTTTACGTGAAGGAGAAGAAGGCTGATGCGTTGAGGCCATATGATATAATAAATGTTGTGGATTTTTCTATGGATCCACCTGATAAGTGCGGTAATCCTGTGAGGGGTTATTCTGATCCGGCTAGTGCGGAGGCTGGTTATGCTATGCTTTGGGATTTGCCTGTTTATTTAAGTGCATCTGTTAATGAATTTGGTAGGGAGGGCGATAAAGTTGAGGTGCGATGGTATAGTGATCAGTTGAAGCTAGTTGGAGATGACGTTGTTCATCAAGGATATATTTTAGAAACGGTGCAGAAAGATGTTCCAGTTATTAAAGCTTGTGATGGAAAATTGTATGTGCACACAAGCTTATATGACTTTTCACATAATAACTTGATGTGGGATGGTAAGGATAAGGCTGAGATTTATTCTCAGGGCAAATTTGTGGGATTTGGCTATTTTAATTTGAGTCAGTAATTTCCTTGATTTTATTGAGTTTGCCGCTATAATCCGTGTGCTTTTAAATTTTAAACTACCCTGAAAGGAGGTGAAATATATGAGAGTAATTATTTGGAAAAATGAGAAAGAATCAAGTGAAAGAGCGATAACTCGCTTTAATAAGAAGGTTCAGGCTAGCCGAAAACTCCTTAAAGTTCGTGGCGAGCGTTATCATAAAAGATCTGTTAGCAGACTAAAACAGAGAGCTGCAGCTACTATGAGAGAATTCTATAGAGCTAAGAGAGAAAAGAGTAAGTTCTACTAGGTGAACTTCTGAAAATTAATATTTACGTTGTTGTCGGAAAATCTTGATCCTCATGTACCTGTGGTACACTGCGGTCAAGATTTTCCTGCCGCCTAGTAAATATTTGATTTTGAGAAGTTCTTTTTTAATCTAAAACTGTGAAAATTAAGGAAATAATTGAGGGGGCGAAAGGTATGATGGGCGAAAATGGCTCAGTTTTGGATATTGAGCTGATTTTGGCTCATGCGATGGGGGTGGAGAGGAGCTATTTGCTGGCGCATGATGATGAAGAGATTGATGAGGGAGATTTGGCGATGTTTAATTTGTATTTGAAGAGGGTGGTGGGGGGCGAACCGGTGGCCTATATTACCAACGAGAAGGAATTTTTCGCCCACAATTTTTTTGTCGATAGTCGTGTGCTGATTCCTCGTCCGGAAACGGAAATGATTGTGGATGAGGCGTTGCGGTATTTGCAGACGATGGATGATATTGGTCGAAGGTTTAAGCTTTTGGACGTTGGAACGGGAAGCGGTTGTATACCGTTATCTATTTTGAAAACTTTTGAAGGTCGTGGGGAAATTGCGCGAGTGGATATGGTAGATGTTTCGGTGGAGGCTTTGGAGGTGGCACGCATAAATGCTGAACAATTTTTGCTGGAAGATCAGGTGGAGATTTTTGAAAGTGATTTGTTGGAAAATATTGAAGATGGAGAGTTTTATGATGTGATTACTGCTAATTTGCCTTACATTGGTGAGGTGGAAAATCGACATGTTGCGGTAGAAACTGAGAAGTTTGAGCCTGGATTAGCATTGTTTGGTGGTGATGACGGGCTGGAGTTGTACAATAAAATGTTTCAGCAGGTTTTGGCTAAGGGGGTTAGATTTGGAGTGTTTATAGGGGAGTTTGGTTTTGGGCAGGGAAAGGGTATAGCCGAGTTGTTGAGTAAGTATTTTGATCAAAAATGGGAGATAAAAGAAGACTTGGCGGGAATCGAAAGAATCTTTATTGTAAGAGCATAAATTTAACCATATGTTGGAAAAGCTAGAAAAATTTGAAAAGGAATTTCTGGAAATTCAAGCGCAATTGTCTGAACCGGATGTGGTGAATGATCAGGTTCGTTATAAAACTTTGTCACGACGCTATAAGGAAATTGCCAAGGTGGCTTCGATGGCCAGTGAATATCGTGATGCGGTGAAAACGAAAGAGGAATCTGACTTGATGCTTAAAGAGGAGAAGGATAGTGAGATGAGAGAGTTGGCGAAGGTTGAGATGGAAGAAGCTGAAGCGAAAATTGCTAGGCTTGAAGAGAAGGCGGTGGTAGAGCTTTTGCCGAAGGATCCAAACGATTCCAAGGATTGTATTATTGAAGTGCGTGCTGGCGCAGGTGGAGATGAGGCAGCGCTTTTTGGCGGGGAATTGGCACGGATGTATTTGAGATTTGCGGAGCAAAATAATTTTAAAGTTGAGTTGATCAGTAGAAGTGAAGGTGCAACGGGTGGCGTGAAGGAAATGATTTTTGCTGTGCGTGGTGAAAATGCTTATGGAACAATGAAATATGAAAGCGGAGTGCATCGCGTGCAACGTATTCCGGTAACTGAAAGCCAGGGGCGTGTGCATACGTCTGCCGCTTCTGTGGCCGTGCTTTCTGAGGCGGAGGAGGTTGATATTCAAATTAGAGAGGAGGATCTTAGAATTGATGTTTTTAGGGCGGGTGGAAATGGTGGGCAATCTGTAAATACTACGGATTCGGCGGTGAGAATTACCCATATTCCTACGGGATTAGTGGTGGCGTGTCAGGATGAAAAATCTCAGTTGAAAAATAAATTGAAGGCAATGCACGTATTGCGTGCTAGGCTTTATGCGGCAGAGGAGGAGCGTTTGGCTAAGGAGAGAGGTGATGCGCGTGCTAGCCAAATTGGTCATGGTGACCGCAGTGACAAGATTCGTACATACAATTTTCCTCAGGATCGCCTAACGGATCATCGTATTCATCAAAACTGGAGTAACCTTCCTGCAATTATGGATGGCGGAATCGCCGATATTATTGAAGCTTTGAAGGCGGCCGATCAGGAGGAGAGGCTGAGGAATGCTAGTTGATATAGTGGCAGCCCAGGGAGGTTTTTCGTTTGTGGGCGGCTTCTAATATGAGGAGGCCGACGGTGGCCATGTTGTGGGTTTCGGCGATGGTGGGATTTGTGCCGGAGATTTTTTCTAGTTGGGTGATGATTTCTTTGAGTTGAGGGATGGCTTCTTTTTGGATTTTTTCGCGATCGCGAATTACGCCGGCGTAGTTCCACATGAGTTTTTGAATTTGAGTGCGGAGGGATTTTGCAATTTTTGTTTTAGGGTCTTTTTCTGAGAGGATTTTAGGTGTTGGAATTTTTACTGATTTTTCTGCTGAGGTTTTTACGGAAAGATTTGTTGGTAAATTTTTGATAATTTGATTGCTGAAAACCAAGGCTTCAAGCAGTGAATTTGAGGCTAGACGATTGGCTCCGTGCACTCCGGTGCAAGTTACTTCGCCGAAGGCATAGAGGCTATTTATGGCTGTTTTTCCGTGTAGATCTGTTTCTATTCCACCGCAAATATAATGTGCGGCGGGAGTTACGGGGATTAAATCTTTGCTCAAATCGTATCCATATTTTAAGAGTGTCGCATAAATTTGGGGGAATCTTTTTTTAAGATATGACTCGGATTTGTGGCGAATGTCTAAGAATACTGGGCCGGTCTTTTGTTGCTCATAAATTTCTCGAGCAACTATATCTCGTGATGCGAGCTCTTTGAGTGGATGTTTTTTTACCATGAATCTTTCACCTTGGGAGTTGAATAATTTTGCGCCTTCGCCACGGAGGGTTTCGGAAATGAGAAAACGGGGAGATATTTTTTTGTCTAGTGCGGTGGGGTGAAATTGAATGAATTCCATATCTTTGGTGGGGCATCCTGCCGCTGTTGCAAGGGCAACTCCATCGCCTGTGGATATTTTGGGATTAGTGGTGTTGCCGAAGATTTGTCCGATTCCTCCAGTGGCGATAACGGTGGAGGTTGCAAAAATATTTTTAAATTTGCCATCTATAATTACTTGGGCACCGTAACAACTTTTATTTTTGTGGATCAAATTTAGTGCAAAACAATTTTCTAGAATTGTAATGTTGGGATTTTCTTTGACGCGTTTAACGAGAATTTTTTCGATTTCTTTGCCGGTGTAGTCTCCTACATAGGCGATGCGATGGGCATGGTGACCTCCTTCGCGTGTGAGCTTTAGTTGGCCTTTTTCCTTTTCAAATTCCACGCCGAGGGCGATGAGTTTGTGGATAGCTTCAGTGGAATGCTTGATCATGAAGGTGACCGCTTTTTTGTTGTTGTGATGGGCGCCGGCCGCGAGAGTATCTGCTATGTGGGCTTCGATATTGTCGGTTTTATCAAGGACGGCGGCAATACCTCCTTGTGCAAAATTGGTGCTGGAATCAATTATTTTTTTCTTTGTGGCAATGATTACCTTGTATTTTTTCGCTGCGTTTAATGCAAAATTAAGGCCGGAGATGCCGGAGCCAATTACTAGGAAATCAGTTTTTAAATTAGACATTTGTAGTCTCTTTTAATTTAGGTCGTAAGCGAGATTTGTAAACTTTTAGCGTGTCTCCGTTTAACGTGAATTCATGGCGGCGTATTTTTTGTTCTTCGATTGGAAGTTGAATAAACTGCTGACATTTTTCTGTGCAGCATCCATCAAATTTTTGGGCGCAATTTTGACATTGAATAAAAAGAAGATGACAGGCGTTGTTGGCACAGTTTGTATGATTGTCGCAAGCTTGGTTGCATTGATGACATTTACTAATTATGTCATCAGTAATACGTTCTCCTATGCGTTCGTCAAAGACGAAATTTTTGCCTTTGAACTTTGATTCTAAGCCAAGTTTTTTTATTTCATGTGCATATTGAATGATTCCACCTTTGAGTTGGTTAACATCTTTGTATCCGAGATGTTTGAAGTAGGCGCTGGCTTTTTCGCAACGTACACCGCCGGTGCAGTAAAAAAGAATTTTTTTATCTTCTTTGTTTTTAAGTAAATCTTCGACGATTTGGATCTCTTCGCGGAAGGTATCGGCGTCGGGACAAAGTGCGTTCTCAAAATGTCCCACTTCGCTTTCGTATTGATTGCGCATGTCTATTACAAGTGTTGCTGAATCTTCCATTGCGGCGTTGAATTCTTCTGCATTTAGATGAGTGCCAACATCTGCTGGGTTGAACGTGTCATCATTTAGTCCGTCAGCTACAATTTTTTCTCTGACCTTTATGGCGAGTTTATAAAAAGATTTGCCGTTGTCTTCTACCGCGATTTTAAATGGTGTATCGGTGAATCGTTGGTCTGAATAGAGTTGCTCTTTATATTTTTCGAAATTCCCAGTGGGTACGCTGAGTTGGGCATTAATTCCTTCGTGTGCGAGGTAGATGCGGCCAAGTACGCCGAGGTGGCTCCATTGTTCAAAAAATGCGTCGCGTAGGGCCTGTGGATTTTCAATTTTCACATATTTATAAAATGAAAGAGTTGTACGTTCGATTTCCTCTTTTTTGAGTTTGGCTTTAAGTTCCTGTTTGTTTATTAAATTTCTAAGTACCATGCGGGGCAGATTTTAACCTTGAATTGGCTTTCTGGCAATCTTTGTAGTAGAATCGGCCTATGAAAAAACCGGAATTACTTTTACCTGCGGGTAATTTGGAGAAATTAAAGGTGGGGCTTGAATATGGTGGCGATGCCTTTTATCTGGGCTTTGCGCCTTTTAGTATGCGATGTACTAGTACGGGTTTTACTAAGGATGATTTGGTGGAGGGTGTTGAGTTGATACGAAAAAATGGCAAGGATTTTTATATGACGATGAATATTTTTCCGCGTGGAAATAAGATTGATGTGTTTAAAAAACATATCGATTTTGTGAGAAAGCATGTAAAGCCTGATGGGATTATTGTGGCGGATCCGGGGTTGTTTAGCTTGTTGCGGGAGTTTTATCCTGAGGGGGTGCTGCATATGTCGGTGCAGGCGAATGTGCTTAATTATATGGCGGTGGAGTTTTGGAGAAAGCAGGGTGCTAAAAGAATTATTTTGCCTCGAGAATTGATGCTAAGTGAAATTCGTGAGATTCATGAAAAGGTGCCGGATATGGAGTTGGAGCATTTTGTGCATGGTTCGATTTGTATGGCTTATAGCGGTAGGTGTTTGCTTTCAAATTATATGACTGGGCGCGATTCTAATCAGGGTGCCTGTGCGCATAGCTGTAGGTGGAAGTATAAGGTGAAGGACGAAGATGAGGAGCGAGTGGCTCCAACCATTTCTACAGAGCCTCGAAGACATTTTTTGGAGGAGGAAAAGCGGCCTGGTGAGTTGATGGAAATTGAGGAGGATGAGCATGGGACTTATATCATGAACTCAAAGGATAACTGTATGTTGCCTTATCTGAAGGATTTGGTTGAGGCGGGTGTGTGCAGCTTTAAGGTGGAAGGAAGAAATAAAACTGAATATTATTTGAGCACGGTGGCAAATGCTTATCGCAAGGCGATTGATGATATGATGGCGGGAAAAGAGTTTGATAAAACTTTAATGGATGAGGTGAAAAAAACTGCTAATCGTGGGTTTATCCCGGGGTATCTTTTTGGTTTCCCTGGGGATTTTCAAGATATTGAGTATGAGAAGGATAGTGTGAAGGATGAGTGGAAATATGCGGGAATGATTGATGAGTGCGTGGGGAAGGGGAGGGCGGGGTTTGTTTATAAAATGAATGTAAAAAATCGTTTTGAAGTTGGCAGAGAGGTGGAAATTATGGTGCCAGGAAAAAAATTCTCAAGTAAGGTTTTGGCGGCTTTTGATATGAAAAATGAGGCAGTGGATACTGTGCATGGTGGGACGGAAAGACTTGTGGAATTTGAGCAAGAACTTCCTCGATATGCTATGGTCAGGCTAAGAGTTTGAGTATTCTTTTTGAGTCGTTGGCGGGGCTATTTGTTCGCTTGAAGATTAGGTAGGCGTTGTTTTCGTAGAGTGCTTTTCTTTCTTTGAGGAGTTGGGCGAGCTCTTTGGTGAGGGATTTTTGGGTGGTGAGTGGGGGGCGGTTGGGGTCGTGAGCGATGCGGGTGGCGGCGGCGGAGGGAGTGGTTTGCAGGTAAATAATTTGGCCGTTTTCTTTTAGGGCTTTGATGTTTTGAGCGGAAAGGAGGGCGCCGCCGCCGGTGGCTATTACGCAGTTTTGTAGCTTTGTGGCGGCGGCAATGATTTCTTTTTCAAGTTTACGAAAGTGTGGCCAGCCCTTTTTTTCTACAATGTCTTTGATTTTCATTTTGGCTTTTAATTCTATTTCTTTGTCGGTGTCGATGAAAGTTTTTTTCAATGTTTTTGCGAGCAGGCATCCAATGGTGCTTTTGCCGCTACCTCTAAGTCCTGTAAGTACGATATTGTTTGGCATGATCTTTTTCAAATCAGCCCAAAACGTCGTATAACTTTTTGATACACATTCGGGATTTTCTATTTCTAAATAAGGAAAGTGGTTCTTTAGGATAGCAAAGCACATGGCCATGCGATGGTCGTTGTAGGTTTTGATTTGGATTCTTTTTTGAGTGATTAGTTTGTTTTGGAGTAGGGAAGGTTGACCGATGATTTCAATAAAATCTTTGCCTGCTTTTACTTTAATTCCGAATTTTTTAATCTCATTTTGTAAAGCTTTGAGGCGGTCAGTTTCTTTAATTCTTAAATTGGCGATGTCGTAAATAAGTGTTTTTCCGGGTGTGAACATTGCTAATACTGCGAAGGTCATTACTAGGTCGGGAGTGGCGTTCATGTTTATTTTGCCGAGTGATTTGAGCTTTTGTGGACCTTGAATAGTAATGGATGTTTTATCGTTGGAGTTAGTTTGTATTGAGATTTTGGCACCCATTTTTTTGAGATAGTTGAGAAATTCAATGTCGCCTTGGAGTGAGTTTGGATTGATATTTTCTAGTGTAATTTCTTTTTCTGAATTGATCATTGCGAAGGCAGCGGGGTAGGAGGCGGAGGAGGCATCACTTTCTATTGTGTAGTTTTTGAGTTTTTTACCTGTTTGATTTGGTGGGACGATGAATTGTTTAAAATTTTTGTTCAAAACTGTGAGGCCGAAGTCTTTCATGACGGCGAGAGTAAGCTCTACATAAGGTTTTGAGCAAAGTTCTTGATCAATATTGATGATGGTTTGATTTTTGGCGAAAGGTGAGACCATTAGGAGTGCCGAAAGATATTGGCTGCTGATATTACCTGGAAGATGGATAGTGCCTCCTTGAAGCTGAGAGGGAGTGATTATTAGGGGAGTACAGCCGGTTGGGCAGTTGATTTGGGCTCCGAGAGCCGTCAGTGCTTGTACTAATTCCTTGATCGGGCGCTCATTCATACGGGTGTCGCCGGTAATGTGAATAGTTTTTTTGTTCTCAAGTTGAGAACAGAGAGCTGTGAGGAAGCGAGTAGTGGTGCCTGCGTTTCCAGTAAGGATTTTGACTGTTTTGGCTGACGAATGGAGCTTTTTAATTCCTTCTATCATGTATTTTGTATCATCACAGAGATCATTTGTATCAACTTTAATAGAGCTTTGGGTGAGCTTATTTAAAATAAGTACACGATTCAATATACTTTTGGAGCAGGGGACTGATACCGTGGATTCGTGCAACTTTATTGATCTATTTTTGAGGCTTACTAACATCTTCTTTGTGGATTATTGCTTTACCAATTTTCACTGGGTAGATAAAGTTCATTTCGTTGCCTATTTTCTTTTTGTCTGTAAGTAGGTCCTTGATTGTCGGTTTTATCTTTGAGGTAACAGGTAAACCGGTAGCTTTGAGTAAATTTTGTATTCTTTCTGTGTTGGATTTTTTGATAAAACCCTTTTCTTGTGCAATTTCGTTGATCATTGCCATGCCTATGCTTATAGCAAAGCCATGTGGAACCTTATAGTTGGATAATTTTTCGATGGCGTGACCGTAGGTGTGGCCATAATTTAGAAGCATTCTTTTTCCTGCTTCTTTTTCGTCTTTTTCAATTACTGATGCCTTTATTTCTACTGATCGTTTAATTATTTTGATCAATGATTCAGTTTTACATTCTAAGATTGACACTAAGTTTCGTTCAATATATTTGAACAACTTCTTGTCTAGAATTACTCCGTATTTGATTACTTCGGCCATGCCGTTGACTATTTGGGCTTTGGGTAGAGCTTTTAGATAATTTATCTCCATGAAAATTGCAGCTGGTTGGGTGATTGTGCCTAAGAGGTTTTTACCTGCTTTTAGGTCTACTCCGGTTTTGCCACCAACTGAGGAATCCACCATGGCTAATAGGCTGGTGGGTAAGTGTACATAGGGAATACCTCGCATATAGATGCTAGCAAGGAAGCCCGCGAGGTCTCCTGTGACGCCGCCGCCGAGAGCAAGGATTGCGTCGCGACGATCGATTCCGGCGGCGAGCATTTTCTCTGCTAGCTTTTCAATTGTTCCAAGTGATTTGGATTTTTCGCCAGCTGTAAAAGTGAAAAGTTCACAGTGAATTTTTTCTTTTTTGAAAAGTTTTAAGAGGTCTTCTCCAAAGATTTTTGCCACTTTGTTGTCAGCGATAATTGCATATTTATTACCGAGATTTTTTTCTTTTAAAAATTTGGGTAGTTCTTTAATAATATTTTCACCGATAAAAACATCATGTGAAAAATTTATTTTTGTTTTTGGTTTGATACGGATTTTGATCATTGGGTTTGTTTTTTATGTGAGTTTTTTATTTAGAGCATCGGCAATCTTGCGGCTGTTGTCTAATAGTGTTGCGAAGTCTGCGGGAGTGAGTTGTTGCTGGGCATCGGAGAGGGCTTGTTTGGGATCGGGATGTACTTCCACTATAAAGCCGTCGGCGCCACATGCAATAGCTGCTTTAGTCATTGGTTCGATGAGGGAGTATTTTCCTGTTCCGTGAGAGGGGTCGGCGATGATTGGCAGATGACTGAGTTCTTTTACTAATGGGATTGTGGCGAGTGCAAGTGTGTTGCGAGTTTCTTTTTCAAATGTGCGGATTCCTCTTTCACAGAGTATTACATTTCCGTTGCCGTTGGAAAGAATGTATTCGGCTGCAAGAAGGAGCTCTTCGATAGTGGCACAAAGTCCTCGCTTGAGAAGAACTGGTTTTTTGATACGTCCGAGTTCTTTGAGGAGTTCGAAGTTTTGCATATTGCGTGCGCCAATTTGAATCATGTCGGCTTTGGTGCAAACATATTCGAGGTCGCGGATATCGAGGACTTCGGTGACGGTGGCCATGTTGTATTTCTTGCCAACCTCTTCGAGAATATCGAGGCCTTCTTTACCGAGACCTTGGAAGTTGTAGGGACCGGTGCGTGGTTTGTAGGCTCCGGCTCGGAGAAGATGCACTCCAAGTTTGGAGAGGTCGCTGGCGACTGAGTGCATTTGCTCTGGCGATTCAATCGAGCATGGGCCGGCGATGGCCACCACCTGAGTGGGATCTCCAATTCGGGTGCCGTTGATTTCAATAATTGTTGGTTCGCTTTTGGTTTCTTTACTTACGAGTTTGTATGGTTGCAGCACCATCATTACTTTTTCTACACCTGGTAATGATTCAATGTGCCCAGTGGAAATTTTGCGTTCATCACCGATGAGGGCAATTACAGTTCTTTCAACTCCGTACATGGGTACCGGTTGAAAGCCTTGTTTCTCCATTTCTATCACTATTTTTTCGGCCTGCTCTTTGGGAGCGTGGGCGCGCATTACTATAATCATGATTGTTTTGGGTTAAAAAAATGCCTCATGTGTGTGAGGCTTAAATTGGGAAATGAAAGTTTAAGACCTCACTATTTAGTTGAAGCTAAAGTAAAAACCAAACGCGAAGGAAGTGGCGGTGGTGGGTGTGTGTACTGATTGTGCTGCGTTTAGTTGTTTTGTCATGCTATCTTATTTGTGGTTCAATGGTATTTGAGTGAAAACTTTTTGTCAAATTTTATATGTTTATTGATACGCATGCACATTTGATGTTTGAGGATTTTGAGGCGGATTTGCGCGAAGTGATTTTGCGAGCGCGGGAGGCTGGTGTGGGGAAGATAATAAATGTGGGATGTGGGGTGGAATATGCTAAGAGGGCGGTGGAGATGAGTGATGGCTTGGGGGTTGAGTGGCCGAATTTTTTGTATGCGACGGTGGGCCTTCATCCATATGATGCGGCTGATTTAAGTGAGGAATTGATGGCTGAATGGGAGGAGCTGATTGTGAGGGATAAGAGAATTGTGGCGGTGGGGGAGACGGGATTGGATTATTTTAAAGCGCAGGTTCCGAAGGAGGTACAGCGAAAATCTTTTGTAAGGCATTTGGAATTGGCGCGAAAATGCTCCGTGCCGGTGATCATACATAATCGTGAGGCGGACGAGGAGTGCTTAGAAATTTTGGATGAGTTTAATGGTGAGGCTTACGAGGTGGGTGCTGAGCAGCGAGGCTGGGTGGACGTGGTGTTTCACTGTTATGGATCTAATTTGGAGTTTGCAAAGAAACTTTGGAGCAGGGGATACTACACCTCTTTTACAGGAATTATTACTTATCCAAATGCTGTATATTTGCGCGAGGTTGTGGCGGCGGCGCCAATCGATAAGATTTTGATTGAAACCGATTGCCCTTACTTGGCGCCGCAGAGCGTGAGGGGCAAAAGGAATGAGCCTGCTAATGTGGTGGAGGTGGCGAGGAAAATTGCAGAAATGAAAAGTATGGAGTTGGCTGATTTGGAGGAGAGGCTTGAAGAGAATACTTTGAGGTTCTTCAGAAGGATGTTTTAGAGAGCTTTTGAGAAGTGGTGCTAAACAAGGAAACAAGGAGTTTCTGCAGGAGACGTATACTTTATACGGCGAGAAAGAAACTCTGAAATTGACGCACTAGAGTACCGCTTCTCAAAAGCTCTAGCGTATCTCTGAAACCAGATGGCTGACCTCTTTGTATTTTTCCGGGCTGAGGATTTGACTAAAGCCGAGCTTCTTTGCCTCTTTGTTGCGGTTTTCTGTTTGGCTGACTTTGCGGAGCTCGCCGGAGAGCCCGACTTCTCCGAAGATGATGCAGTTTTCTGGTAGGGGAGTTTGGAGATGGGAGGAGGCGATGGCCATGAGGACTGCTAGGTCGGCGGCGGGTTCGGAAAGACGTACTCCTCCTACAATGTTTACGAAAACATCTTGGTTGGCGAGATTTATTTTGGCGTGTTTTTCAAGGACGGCGATGAGAATTTGAAGACGGTTGAGATCGAAACCATTGGCGGTGCGCTTGGGATATCCGAAGGGGCTTACTGAGGTGAGGGCTTGGACTTCAACTAGAAGTGGTCGAGTGCCTTCCATTGTAACTGTGATGCTGGAGCCGATGGCTTTTTCTTTCCGGCCTTCAAGTAATTGCTTTGATGGATCCTTTACTTCACCCAGGCCGAGCTCGGTCATTTCGAAGATGCCAACTTCACTGGATGAGCCGAAGCGGTTTTTGGCTGCACGAAGAAGACGAAGCTGATGGTAGCGATCGCCTTCCAGGTGCATCACGGTATCTACCAGGTGTTCAAGGACTCTAGGGCCGGCAAGTGTGCCATCCTTGGTAACGTGGCCTATAATTAAAATGGCAATGTTTTTTGATTTAGCGACTTCCATTAGTTTTTCTGTGCAGTAGCGGATTTGAGTAATAGTGCCGGCTGCTTGTGGAATTTCTGCGGAGGCCATGATTTGGATGGAGTCGATGATGGCGAGGGTGGGTTTTTCTCTTTGAATTAGTTCTATTACATTTTCAAGATACATTTCGTTTACAGCTTTGAGGCGGGGTTCGTTGATTTTTAATCTTTGGGCTCTTAATGAAATTTGGCTGGTGGACTCTTCTCCAGAAATGATTAATACGTCGTGGTTCTTTGCTAGGTTTCCGGCTATTTGTAGTGTGAGTGTGGATTTTCCAATTCCTGGTTCACCGCTTAATAGGACTATTCCTCCTGGCATGATTCCTCCTCCAAGTACTCGATCACATTCTTCTAGTTGAGTGGAGATACGATTGGGAATTTCAAATGTGCCACTGAGGCTGAGCGGCGTAGAGGTAGCCATGCGGGAGGGAGTGGGGGAAAGCTTTTTTCCTACGTTGATAGTGTCTTCAAAAAGACTGTTCCAGCTTTCGCAATCAGGGCATCTGCCTACCCATTTAGGGCTTTGTGCGGAGCAATTTTTGCAGATGTAAATTGTTTTTAACTTCATGCCTTGATCATAGGTGAGTGCATACTCACCGTCAAGGGGAAATTTTCAAATATAGTTTTTCGTATTGCTCAGCCATGATTTTGGCGTCGAAGAAATTAATGACGCGCTCGAAACCGGCTTGTGCCATTTTGGTGCGGAGTTCTGGGGATTTAATTAATTTGATGAGTGCTTTTGCTAATGCTTCTGAATCGGATGGTTCCACTAAAATTCCGGTGTTGTTGTCTTCAATTACTTCTGGAATCCCTCCAACTTTGGTTGCCACGATTGGTAGTGTGGTAATCATGGCTTCTAGATTTACGAATCCGAAGGCTTCGCGCTGTGAGGGCAATGCGAAAATATCGCTGCTACTGAGTAATTGAGGAATTTCCTTTTGTCGACCTACTAGGATGATGTTTTCTTCAAGGTAGAGATCTTTGATTTGCTCTTCTAGGTGTGGTCTTTCGTTGCCTTCGCCTACGATGACTAGTTTTACGTTTGGAAATTGGGTGGCTACTTCTTTCATGGCTTCAACTAAATATTTTAGGCCTTTGCGCTCGTGGAGTTCGGCGATGGAGATAATAATTAGAGTGTCTTCTTTGGCTTGGAAGAGGTTTTCTTTGATGCTGCGGCGATCTAATTCAGTGAATCTGAGTAGCTGTGATTGCCACCAAACTTTATCGATGCCGTTTTTAATAACCTTCACTTTTGCTTTGAATTTAGGGTAGAGGTCGTTGACCACCTTGGCATTGTTGTCGGAAACTGCGACTGTGGCGCTGGTAAGCTTGAGGCTCCATTTTTTGATGATTGTTTTGAGTGATCCGAGTTTGAAGGGGTCATGTTCGGTGGTGATGATTGGCACTTTTGCTCTTTTGCCTGCGGCGAAGGCGTAGCGACAACTTGCAGGGTTCCAAATGTGCAAATGTAAAATATCTATTTTTTGTTTTTTGATGATTTTGCGGAGCTGAAAGTAGTGGGATGGATCGTGTTTGTGTTTTACATCTAAGCGGATTACCTGAATGCCCTCTTTTTCAAAGTTTTCGCACCAGCGATTTAGGCTTGGGTAGTTGGAAACGGCCAATATTGGAGTGAATTTTGTTTTATCGAGAAATTTGGCTAAAAGAAAGATTTGGAGCTCGGCGCCGCCAACTTGGGGAGTATCTGTATAAAGGAGAATATTTTTCATGTGGTATCTTGAATTATAGGCGGTGCGGACTTTACTTGCAATTGCGGCTTACAGTGCAATAATGGCCTTAAGTAGCTTAACTATTTTTAATTATGAAACTTCTGAACTTTAGTGATCTTAAAGGTGAATTTCTGAGAACTTTGAAAACTTTCCCGTTGTCAATTTTTTGTGGTGTGGCTGCGGCGTTGTTGATGATTTATCAGAATCATTTGGATTTTTTGGCTCAGCAGGTTGGAATTTATTCTACTCACAACGATGTTGTGCCGGTGGTCTTTAGTTGTATTTTTGCCTATCTTTTGTTTTTGGCGGTGGATCTTTTTGTCCTTACCAGGAAGAGTGCTTGGTATAAAAATATTGGTAGAATTCTGGCTGCAGGAGCGGTGGTTGCTGTGTATTTTACCCTTTTAAAGGATTTTAAATTTTGGGCACAGAATGATTTTATGGAGTTTTTTATTTTGAATCTTTCTGGGGTGTTGCTTGTGTTGGTGGCGCCATTTTTGCGCTCAAAGGTGAAGATGGAGGATTTTTGGAATTATTTGGTTCATACGCTTTTTAGTTTCTTGTTTGCTTTTGTGTTGTTTGGCATTCTTTTTGGGGGAATTGCACTGCTTTTCACTTCGATTGATTATCTTTTCCATACGAATATTGATGGTGTTTATTATGGTGATGTTTTCTTTGTTATTACTGGATTTTTGGCTTCTTCATTTTTCTTGGGCAATTTCCCGAAGGATTTCAAAAAGCTTAAGGCTGAAGGGAATTTCTTCCGTATTTTAAGTGAGTATTTTTTGGTGCCGTTGGTGATTGTGTATTTTGTGATGCTTTATGTTTATACCGGTAAAATGGTGGCAACTTGGCAGTGGCCTGCGGGTGGAGTGGCTGGTTGGATTATTGGATTTTCGATGGTGGGGATTTTTGCTTATGTGTTTTCTTATGCGATCAAGGAGAAGTCTTTGGGTTATGTGGAGGCTTTTAAGAGATGGTTTTTTGTGGCGTTGATTCCGCTTACTTTTGTACTTTTTACTGCTTTGTGGTTTCGCGTGAATGCTTACGGGATAACTGTTTGGCGCTATTTGGGTTTTGCTTTTGGGCTGTGGTTACTGATGAATGCTTTGTATTTTGCGATTTCTAGGGCAAAGGATTTGCGTGCGTTTTTGGTGACCTTGGTGGCAATTTTGATGGTGGCTGTTTATGGCGGGCCAATAAGTGCTTTTTCAATTACCAAGGAGGCTCAAATTCAGCGATTGGTGTCACATTTGGCGATCGAGGGGATGATTCAGTCTGATAATTTGAATTTGAGAAAGGTTGATGAGTTTAATTATAAGTCTGAGAATGCGGCTGAGGTGTATAAAATTTCCCAGTATTTGATTGATTATTATGGCATGGAGGTGTTGAAGGAGCGCTTTGACGGTGAGTTGGATAAGATAACTGTTGATAATTATGAGGCGCTTAATGAGTTGATAAAAACTTTGGGCTTCCCCGCCGATTATTATCCTTCTTATCCGTCTGGTTATGTGGGTGGAGAACAGGAAGTTTATCTTACTTTTAGTAGTGATATGGGCTGTGCGGAATTGAAGTCGAAATCTCCAGAAGTTTGGCCGGCGTGTGGGCAAAATGTGAGGGGTTTTGATTATCTTTATGATGTTAATACTGGAGGATATTCTGAGGTAAATATTGAGGGTGCAAAATATACTTCTCATATTCAGGGCAACTATTTTATTGTTGATGAGGTTTTGGGTTCTGGGTCTACGCCAAGAGTACTTGTTAATTTGAATTTGGAGACTTTGGCGAAAAGCTTGAGGAATGAGTTTGGGGATGTTGCTCAAAATATGAGGGTGCCGCAGGCGAAGTTGAATATTGAATTTGTGGGCACAAAATTCCGTGGAGAGTTTAGAATTAGCAATTTATCTGCAATTTTTAAGAGTGATAAATTTGAGAGATCTGATTATATCAACGGGTATTTGTTGCTGAAGAAAATGTGATTTTGGAAAAACAAAACCTTGCAAGGTAAAGTGGGAGATGTTAAGGTTTTGCGGGCGATTTTTTAGTCGCCGGGCGTGTAGTGTAACTTGAAAAATGGGTCAGTAGCTCAGCCGGTAGAGCAGTTGCCTCTTAAGCAATTGGCCGTGGGTTCAAGTCCCACCTGACCCACCATCGAAACTGCGAAGCAGTTTCTTTTTGAAACCTTTAAGAAAGGTTTCAACGCTTCCAAAATATCGGATACTCTCAAAAAGTGTCTTCACTAAGCTTCGCTTTTTAAGTCTGCAGGAAACCACGAGACCTCCAGCCTTAAAAAGCTACGCCCGTTCTGACACTTTTTGCTCATGGTTTATTGTATGGAGTGTACTTTTCGGGATTTTTTTGTTTCAAGCAAATCTGCATACTTTCTGGATCTCTGAGCTTTTGGCAAGATTTTCGCTTTTTAAGTCTGCAGGAAACCACGAGACCTCCAGCTTTAAAAAGCTATGCGCGTTCGCCTAGCTTCTTGATGTGCTTGAGCGATGAATAGTATGCGCCGCCTACGAATACAAGGCCGACGCCACCGGTGATGAGTTCCGGCACTTCATGGAAGATGCTTACAAACATGGCGGCAGCAAGGCCCAAAATGGCCCAGTGGGCGCCGTGTTCGAGGTATACGAGTTCATCTAAAGTTTTTTGTTGGACCAAATATACTGTAATACTTCTTACAAAGTAGGCGCCGATGCCCAGGCCGGCAATGATGGCGGGAAGTTGGCTTGTGATGGCGAAGGCTCCCACTACTCCATCTAGTGAGAAGGCTGCATCCAGGACGTTGAGATAAATAAAGAGGGCGAAATTCCCTGCTGTGGCCGCTTTCCCTTCTTCAACCGTGAAGGAGTTGGCGATACCCTGCATTAGGATGAAAATCAGAATGCCGAGGATGCCCGCTATTAGGATGGTTGCTGCACTTGCAGGTAAAATAAAGGCCATTATTAGTAATAGGATAAGAGCTAATCCAATTTCCAGGGCTTCGATTCTGCCCCAGCGAGAGATATGGCGTTCAATAACATGTATCCAGTGAACGTTTTTGTGTTCATCAAAGAAATATTTTAATGAGACCATTAAAAGGAAGCTGCCGCCGAAGGCTGAAATAGCTACTTTTGCTCCTTCAAGGAGATGAGCATATTTTTCTGGTGAAAAGATGGCGAGCTTGGCTACGGCAAGTGGAGAAAGGGCTACACTGGCGGCTACAATTACTATTGGAAAAATTAGGCGGGTACCTACAACGGCAATAAGAATTCCCCAGGTGAGGAAGCGTTTTTGCCAGGTTTGGTTCATGCGTGCGAGAACCTTGGCATTTACAACTGCGTTATCGAAGGATAGGGTGATTTCCAGAATGACCAGGATGCTGGCGAGTATGAAGGTGTGGAGGCCAAACCAGGCATAGAGGCCGCTAAGTACGATGATTGTAGTGAAGATGGGGAGGGCGAATGTTTTTAATAGTGGGTTCATATTTTTGTGATAGATGGTTTGATTGTAGTGTGAATTGATGAAATGCGAAAGTTCCTAATTTTGACATTGGGTTTTTCTGTGTGATAAGTTGGGTTACTTGTTAGTTAATTCATTAAATATTATGGAGGATTCAACTGTTAGGTATGTGGATTTGGCTGATTGTATGCGGGGAATTTATGAGCCTAAGGAGTATCAGAGGGTAATGGAAATGGTGGAGAAAGGTGTTCCGAGTGGTGGTGAAGAAGTGACTGGGCTGATGCAAATAATTCAGAGATATATTGCTGTTGGTGAGGTAGAGGTGGAGACAGGGGTGGCACTTATTGGACGATTGGATGCATTGCTTAGTGATTTAAATGCTTTGCCTTTGGCTACCGGAGATGCGCGGCCAAGTGATGCGGATTTGGCAAAACTTGATACGATGGATTGGGATCTGGAAGTTTTTGGTGGGGTGGCGGATCGGCTTTTTGAAGATATTGCTGCAAGGTCTCCGAAGAAAAGTGCCTCCGATTATTTTAATTCTTTTCTGACCTTTGACGAGGAGAGGGCAAAATTACTTTGGGATGCCTTAATGGCGGATTCAAGTGTAAAGGGGGAGCTTGAATATATTGCTGGGCTTTTGGCTTCGGGAATGAGGGCGCAGGAAGGGAGATCTCCTGAAGATTTAAAGGTTTTGGCAATGGAGGATTTGAAGGCATCTTTGGTGAATACTCCAACTAAATATTTGAGTGCCAAAAATCCGGCGTTTATTTTGATGCATAAATTGAAGGATTTTATTGTTGGACATTTTGAGGAAAGGGTTGTGGATGCGGTTCGTGAGGGATTGCCTTTGGTGGAGGGAGAAGAGTCTTTGGAGGATCCTGAGGAATTTGCTCAAGCTGTATATTTGGCGCAAGATTTTAAGGAGATGAACGAGCTGGCTAATTTGGATATGTTGAATAATTCCTTGGGGCAGGCGCAAACGGCGGATGCTGACAAGGCTGAGGCTTTTTTCCGTTCACGGGAGGGGGTGCCGGGGACAGATACTCAGAACAATTTTGGGTATGTGTATTTGAGTAAAGAACAGTTTGATGATATTCCTGGGCTAAAGGGGAGTGGCAAGGGTGCGGAATTTCAGTATTTTGGCAAACCTTATTACGCTGTGCCCGTGGGGACTTACTTTTTGAATCGGGATGAAAATACGAAAGAAACATTTACTACTGCAATGTTGATGCTGGAAGAGTTAGCGGATAAGCACGCTGGAACGCCAGTGGCGGATTATTATAAGTTGCTGATTAAATATTATGATTTGCCAATGACGGCGGTAAATGTGGCGGATCCGAATTTTGTAAAAGAATATCATGATGTGTGTTATGCCGCGGAGCGGGCATGGGTGGCTTATGTGGCCTATGCTGGTGAGCATAAATTGCCGTTTATTCATATTCATCCATTTGAAAAATATGAGACTACTTCTACGAAATCGCATGATTTGGCAGTGGGAATTTTGAATCATAAGGAAACGGAGACGTTGAAGGAGGCGAAAGAGGCCTATGTGGCTCATGTTAAGGCTTTTTTGGATAGGAGTGGGATTGCTGCTAGGTATCCGGAGATGGCGGCAGAGAGTATTCGGTTGATGGGTTCGGCGCCTTTGGTATCATTGGCGGCGCGAATGGCTACGCAGATGCATGGGACGATTGCGCAGAATATTCCAAATGAGGAGCCGGGTAGAGAAGACGGAGTGGCAGTGCTTTGTGATATTGCTTTTGCCCAGAAGTCCTTGAGGTCCAATTATGGGAAACAGGCTAGAATGAGTGATCCGGTGGGGGGAATTGCTGATGCCTATGAGGCGGCGATTGCGGATTGGGATACCTTTATTTTACATTATATTATTGAGGTAATCAGCCATGAGTTGCATCATAATATGTTTAAGGGGAAGAAGCAGGTTTTTGGTGGCGATGGAAAAGGGTTGGGCATACAGTTGATGGAGGAGGCCAAGGCTACCAATGGTTTGGCCTTTTTCTGTGAGGATCCGGATAATTTAACGGAGGATGAAGTTGCCAAATTTAGGAAGGCTTTGCCAGCGATGATTGCCTGGTCTATTTCGAGATTTCAACAGAAGCTTAGGGATCAACATGCTTCTCATCAGTATTTGAGAGAGGGTGCGGTGATGATTGATCACATGTTGAAGTGCGGGCTTTTGGAGGTGGCGCATGTGAATTTGGATGAAGAGGGAGAGCCGTTGGTGTGCATGGATGATTGTGGTCATGAGGGTGCGTTTCAGTTTTTGAGATACAATTTGGGAGATGCGCAAATTAAGGCCTATGTTGCGAAGTGTGCACGCTTTGTGGAGGGGTTGGCGCCTGTTTATCATAAAACTGAGGCCTTTGAAGGGCCTATGGATCCAAAAGAGGTGGTGCCGGATGATACGAGCATTGATACCTGGCAGGTGTTGAGTAGAGAATGCAAGTTGGAGGAGAGGGCGAAGCTTGTGGCTGAGCACGGTGAAAAGCATCCGGATGTAATGGCGATTGATTTGGCTTTGGAAAAGCTTGTGGCTCCGGCGGATCCAGCAATTGCTTCAAAGGTTACGGCTTTAATTAGGAATGCGAATTTTGAACAGCCTGGAAGGATGCGGGCGGAGGTGGCGCGGGTTTTTGGTTTGGCGCCTGAGGCCCCGGAACTTGATGGCAAAGTGGCTGAATTGAAGGCGAAGCTTCGGGCGAGCCATCCACAAATTTATGGTTTTGAGGTTATTTTAATCGATGAATAGTAGGCGCCGCCTACAAATATTAGGCCTATACCACCAGTGATGATTTCTGGTACTTCATGGAAAATACTGACAATCATCGCGATTGCAAGACCCATGATGGCCCAGTGGGCACCGTGTTCTAAATAAACGAGCTCGTCGAGAGTTTTTTGCTGGACCATGTAAACCGTGATACTTCGGACGAAGTAGGCGCCGATACCCAGGCCAGCGATGATGGCTGGAAGAAGTGTGGTAATTGCAAAGGCACCGATGACTCCATCAAGTGAAAAGGCTGCGTCTAACACGTTTAGATAAAGAAAAAGTGCAAGATTCCCAGCCGTTGCGATGCTTCCGGCCTCTACTGTGAAGGCGTTGGCAATGCCCTGCATTAAAATGAAAACAAGAATTCCTAACACTCCTGCGGTAAGGATTACAGTTGCTTTTGCGGGTAGGAAGAAGGCCATAAGGAGTAATGCCCCAAGTGTTAGTCCGATTTCGAGGGCTTCAATTCTGCCCCAGCGGGAAACGTGGCGTTCTATAAAGTGTATCCAGTGAATGTTTTTGTGTTCATCGAAGAAATATTTAAGTGAGACCATAAGCAGGAATGTGCCGCCGAAGGCAGAAATTGCAGTTTTTGCTCCTTCAAGCAGGTGGGCATATTTTTCCGGTGAGAAAAAGGCTAGTTTGGCTACCGCAATTGGTGAAAGGGCTACGCTTGCTGCCACGATTACTATTGGGAAAATGAGGCGTGTGCCTACTACAGCAATTAGAATTCCCCATGTGAGGAAGCGCTTTTGCCATGTTTTGTTCATGCGCATTAGTACTTTGGCATTTACTACTGCGTTGTCGAAGGAAAGCGTGATTTCTAGAACAATTAATATTGCTGCAAGAAGAAATGTGTTAAAGCCAAACCAGGAGTAAAGTGCGGCTAGGACAATAAAGGTGGCTGCGATTGGAAGGGCGAATGTTTTATAAATTGGTTTCATGTTTTGATTGTAATGGGAATTTGTTAAATGCGGAAGTGTCGAATTTTGGGATCTGTTTCTCTTGTATTGCTTGTTGTATAGGCCTGAATCATGTATAATGTTATGAAAAATATTTTCTGCTTTATGAAAAATGTGTTTAATAGTATTGAAAAAATAAAAGAGTTATTGTCTCATCGACGTGTGTTTAAAAAGAAAGTTGGGTTTTTGATGAATGATGTTTCTAAGCATATTTATAAACTCGAGGGCAGGTATTTAGTTCTTTTTGAAAAAGGGCTTTTACATCGGTTGAAGAAGATTTTTCCAAGGCATTTTTTGTTTAGTCATCATCCTATTGTCATAGAATTCACAAAGACTATGAACTTATTGGTTGATGGGAAAGAAGGGTTTGGAAAAATTATTCAGAATATTGAAGAGGCAAAGCACAGTATTTTGATACAGATGTTTATCTGGAAAAATGATGAAATAGGTATTAAGATAGGGCGAAAATTACTAGAGGCGGCTGAGCGTGGAGTTTCAATTACTATATATAAGGATTGTTTGGGGAGTATATTTGAGATAGGTGCGCCGGGCGGTCGTGGATTTTTTAAGGCGAGGCTGAATTTTTTATGGGGTTTATTTCCCGTATAATACTATGTTTTTATGGTGAACCAGCTTCGAATAAGGCTCCAAATTTTAGTGTTTCCGATAAATTATTGGTGCACAAAAATGTAAAAGTATTTAAGGATCGTTTTTTGAATGATCATTCAAAGTACTTTTTATTTGATAATGAGATTTTAATATTGGGAGGAATGAATATTGGTGATGAGTATTACAAGATATCCAATGGTATGTTTCCTAGGCATGATTATATGGTTGAGATGAAAAGTAAGACGGTTGTTCATAAATTTCTACAACGATTGAAGGGCTCTTTTATTGATGATTTTGATGATGGTTCGTCAGTTGAGTTTGCGTATAATATCAAAGCTCATGATGCAAAACAGTTTGAGATAATGATAAAGTTTATAGAGTTTTTGCGCATGGCCAAAAAGGAAATAATTATTGAGATGGCTTATTTGGGCGATCCTTCTGTAACCAAGGCGATTGTTGAGGCGGCTAACCGTGGTGTAGAGGTATCGTTGATTATTCCTCAAAAATCTAATTTGCAGGATAGTTTGAATAAATTTGTAACGAGAAAAATACTTCGTGATTCTAATGGAAAGGTTAAGGTGTATTTGTATCCTAAGCCCTTACATGCTAAGGCGCTGATGGTCGATGGTTATTTGTCATTTCTTGGTTCAACCAATTTAAATATTGGAGCACTTAGAACTCTTAAGGAAACTAATGTGATTGTTAATGATGCTAATTGTCAATTTACTAAAAGATTTCATGCAACTCTTGTTCATGACATTAGTATTTCAAAGAAAGCTAAATATGAGCGTCAGCTAGGATATAAATCTTTCGTTGCGTGGGCTGAGATCGTAATTGCAAGATTGTTTTAGGGAGGGGGTAATAGTAGGTGATCTACGAGAGATTTGAATTGATTTGTGAGTTTGGTGAAAATGGTTTCCGGTTTGGTGCCGGTTTTTACTGCTTCGGCGATTTGGTGGCCAATGCTGCCGGCGATAAGAAATGCTTGAATTGATTCAGTGTCGGTTGTGCGGAAGCGGATATTTCTTGATGTGAGCTGATCTCTTCGAGTGGGGCCGGGGATGCTTTGGCCGGTGCGTAGGTTTGGGGCGAGGAATGTGTTTAAAGCAGAGCGTAATATCTGTTCTTGAAATTTATGTCCTTCTGGGCTGGTGCCCTGGATCCAGAGAGTGCCCTCTCCAAGGTCCATTAATACAACCTGTGTGTTTATTGGTAATTCGGTTTTGCGAGCATTGATGAAAGTGTAGAGACCGGGTGCTTTAATGTAATAGGGTGATAGTTTTCTTTCGCTGGTAGCGAGGAGTCGAGTGGCATCACTGACGCTATGTTGAGTGAGCGGCTCTTCGTTTGCTAATTTCATGAAAAACTCTGTTTATACAAGCTTGTACTTTGAGGCTTTTGGGTGCTTATGTCAAGCGTTGAAAGATCTTTTCATTTCTGTAGCCAGGAGTTTACTCATATTGCGGCTTTGAGAATTTGAGAGATGGACGTTGCCACTGCTTACAGCTGGCGCAATGTTAATGGCATAGCTTGGATATTCCTTTAATAGGATTTCGTTGAATTTTTTGACTGAGTTGATTTTTTTGGCTACTTCATGTGTTGTGGCAATTCTTGCTTTAATGCCTTTGGATTCAAGGAAAGCTACGACTTTCATGTAGTCAGCAATATTTTTGCGAGCTGTTTTTTCGGGGTCAGCGTTTTCATCGAGGCCATTTACTTGCCATCCGAGTAATACTACTCCTTCTTTTGGTTTTGTCATTTTATCGAGTCCTAATGCGGACCATCTGGATTTTATATCAGTTAAAAATGAAACGGCATTTGAGGCGCCGATACCTAGAACACCAATTTTATTTGTGGACTTGCCGTTTTCATCTATTTCGTTTCCAGTCATCATGTGAGCAATGCTGCTTCCCCAAATCCAAAAATCTTGATTGTCTGCCAGGGTACTTATACCTGGTCTTTGATGTTCCCCTGATTTGAAGATAGTTTCCTTTCCTTTAGCTATCATAGTGCCATTTTCTATGGTATCGGCTGGTTTTTCTTTGCCGAAGTGGGCGAGGATCAAATTTTCACTTCTTCTTGCAGCACCTGCTTGGTCTGTTGGTCTTTCCAGGTCGTAGGCAAAGATGCCTGCGAGTTCGGCAGCGGAAGCACCGGCTGCGGCTCGTGGCATGAAGCGTTTTTTACCAAAGTTACCAAGAACTTCTGTTTCTATCATTTCAATAGTATTGATACGGGGATCTTGTGCATATTTTTTCCATTCATTGCCATATTTTTTTTGTAATCTTGAGGCTCCTCCGCCGGCATGAAGCTGAAAGAGTCCTACGCTTGTTCCACTGTCGCCCCTGTCGTTTCTTGGATTTAGGCCGGACTCACGCTTTGCATTGATAATGGCTGCAGCAATAGCATTGTTTAATGGTAGTGGTTCGAGTTTACCAGTTAGTGCCTTTCTAAATTCCTCTTCAATTACGCGGGCTGCAGCTATTTGGCCGCCTGAAAGTCCCTTGATTTGGTCTACTACATTTCCAAGTTCTATTGTTCCATCATATCTGCCGATTTCATCATTACTTGGGGTGTAGG
>CAYHGX010000002.1:0-81477 GCA_964356355.1 uncultured Candidatus Peribacteria bacterium
CCCATGCCCGAAGACCGCCGCAAAAAAGTACTACAAGCCATAATCAAGCATTTCATCCAAACTGCTGAACCAGTTGGATCAAATACTATTATCGTTAGCTATCAATTTCACGTTTCCCCAGCCACCATCCGTAATGACATGATGGCCCTCGAAGAACAAGGCTACATTTCTCAGCCCCACACCTCCGCCGGCCGCGTCCCAACCGATAAAGGCTACCGCATGTTCGTCGACGAAATGGTAGACCTGCCAAAAGCCCGCAAAGAGGCCATTGCAGCCCTAAACATACTTCAACTCGAATACAAAGCCGAACGTGTAAGAGAAGACCTTTACGACGCCCTAAGCCTACTAACTCGCGCCACAAACTGCGTCAGCTTCGCCACAACCCCCGACAATCCCCGCACCTTCTTCCTTGGTATGTCCAACGTGCTCCGTCAGCCAGAATTCGCCCATGACACAGTCCGTGCCAGCGAGGTAATTGAAGTTCTGGAACAAGGAGACAACTTCATCCGCACTCTCAATTCACTCGAAATCACAGATGAAATCCGCACCTTTATCGGCGAAGAAAATATTCTTCCCCAAGTGCAAAGCCTCAGCATTATCGTTACTAAATATTATAAAAATGGCTTCCATGGCTACATTGGAATCCTAGGGCCAAAGCGCATGAACTACGCTTACAACATAGTTCTCCTCGAAGAAATTCGTAAAATATTAATCCAAAAATAATATCCAACATGACCGACGACAACACCATTCAAGATAACCAATCAACAGAGCCACAAGATACCTCCTCTTCCAGCTCAACAAACGCCACCCCCGAGCCCACAGAAATGGAAAAGCTCGCCATGGAGCTCGAGCAAATGACCGAGCTAGCTAAACGCACCATGGCCGACCTACAAAACATGCGCCGCCGCCAAGAAGAGGAACGCACACAGCTCTACACCATGGCCAATTTGAACCTAATGAAAGACCTAATCCCCGTTCTCGACAATCTCGAACGTGCCATTCGGCACCTTCCAAAAAGCGAAGACGAAGGCTACAAAGGCCTGGAAATGTCCGTTAATCTCTTCCAAAAAGTACTAGCAGAAAACGGCCTACAACCAATCGAATCTATCGGCCAACCCTTCAATCCCGACCTTCACGAAGCTCTTACTCAAGGCCCTGGCACAAAAGACCATATCACCGAAGAAATGGAAAAAGGCTACCTACTAGGCAACCGTGTCCTTCGTCACTCCAAAGTAAAAGTGGGCAACGGAGAATCTCAACAATAAAGTCTTGACCAACAACTGTTAGCACTCTACAATGACGAGTGCTAACAGGCTAATATTCAAATTATAACTTCAAAATAATGTCAAAAATCATCGGAATAGATCTAGGAACAACCAACTCCTGCGTAGCAGTAATGGAAGGTGGCGAGGCCACGGTAATTCCAAACGCTGAAGGCGCCCGCACCACTCCCTCAATCGTAGCCATCCGCGATGGTGAAAGAAGAGTAGGTGTATCAGCCAAAAATCAGTCCACAACCAATCCCGACAACACAATCTATTCAGCAAAACGCTTCATTGGTCGTGAATTTTCCGAATCCACCGAAGATATCAAAAAGGTTGCCTATAAATGTGAAAAGGGCTCTGAAGGCGAAGTAGAGATAGTCCTTGATGGTAAATCAAGAAGACCAGCAGAAATCTCCGCCATGGTACTACAAAAACTCAAAGCCGACGCAGAAGCCTATCTTGGTCAACCGGTTACAGAAGCCGTAATCACAGTTCCCGCCTACTTCAACGACTCACAAAGACAAGCCACAAAAGACGCCGGCAAAATCGCCGGACTAGATGTTAAAAGAATTATCAACGAACCCACAGCCGCAGCCCTTGCCTACGGTATCGACAAACAAGGTGGTGAAAAGAAAATCGCCGTTTACGACCTTGGTGGAGGAACTTTCGACATTTCCATCCTCGAGCTTGGCGGAGGCGTTTTCCAAGTTAAATCTACCAACGGCAACACCCAGCTCGGAGGTGACGACTTAGACCAACGCATCATGCAATGGATCATTGACGAGTTCAAAAAAGAGCAAGGAATGGATGTTTCCAATGACAAATTTGCCATTCAAAGAATCAAAGAAGCAGCAGAAAAAGCCAAAATCGAACTCTCTTCTCTACATGAAACTACCGTAAGCCTTCCCTACCTAACAGTAGACTCCAGTGGTCCAAAAAACTTTGAGACCAAACTCACACGTTCAAAACTAGAGGACTTAGTTATGGACCTAATCCTACTTACCGAAGAACCATGCCGACAAGCAATGAAAGACGCTAAAATCTTCGAAAGCGACATCGACGAGGTAATTCTCGTAGGAGGATCAACACGTATGCCAGCCGTTCAGGCCAAAGTAAAAGAAATTTTTGGTAAAGAACCACACCGAGGATCCAATCCAGACGAAGTTGTAGCCCTTGGCGCCGCCATTCAGGCCGGCATTCTACAGGGAGACAGCAACGTAAAAGATATTCTATTAGTAGACGTAACTCCCCTATCCCTCGGCATTGAGACATTAGGAGGTGTTAATACCATTTTGATTGATCGCAACAGCGCCATCCCTACCTCAAAATCACAAGTATTCTCAACTGCCGCGGATAATCAACCCTCCGTGGAGGTGCATGTAGCTCAGGGAGAACGTCCCATGGCCATCGACAACAAATCACTTGGTAAATTCGTCTTAGACGGAATTCCGTCCGCTCCACGAGGAGTACCACAGGTAGAAGTCACATTCGACATCGATTCCAACGGTATCCTTAAAGTTACTGCTAAAGACAAAGGCACCAATAAGGAACAGCACATCACCATTAGCGGCAGCTCAAACATGACTGACGCCGAAATTGAAAAAATGAGACAAGATGCTGAAAAATATGCCGAAGAAGACAAGAAAAAGAAGGAAGGAGTAGAGGTGAGAAACAAGGCCGAATCATTGGTTTTCCAAGCTGAAAAAACTTTGAAAGACGCAGGAGAAAAGGTATCTGATGCTATAAAACAGCCAGTTCAGGAAAAGATTGATGCACTCAAGAAAATGCTAGAAAACAAAGATTCGTCCGCAGAAGACATCAATAAATCTTACGATGAACTTTCAACTGAAATCCAAAAAGTAGGTGCCGAACTCTACAAAGCCGATCCAGCTGCCGCCAGCTCCGCTGGCGAGGGCCCCGAAGCCCCAGCTGAAGAGGAGGATGACGGCGTCAAAGTCTACAACAAAGACGAAAAGCCCGAAGACGAAGTAGTAGAGGCCGAAGTAGTAGAAGAGGACAAAAAGGACAAGAAGGACTAATCTGCCCTTTTTAACTTATCAACAAGGTAATTCCACATTCTATTCACATAGGACACTAACCTAAGCGTTTCAATGCCTGAAACAAACGGATCACTTGTAATTTTAGACAAAACAGAAAACAGCTCTACACCTTTATTTTGCTTTGCCGCAACCTGTATGTCCCTCAAAATAGTCCTTTTTATAAGCCAAAAAACAGCCCATTCATTCTGATCACTATAAAGGTTCACCTTTTCAGCAATTCGAGCATTAGTCTCAGCCTTAACCAACATGACATCAACCTTAGTTTTCGCTTCTGCAGGTAATTCTGCGAAATTCACAGAAAGAACACGTGGAATATTTGATTCAGAAGAGATTTCCATTGCCCCTGTATGCATCAAACTTGAAGCACCAGAACCTTGACCTGAATTAGGACGCCTTAAAACTGGACGAGCAAAATGATCACGAATCACAGGAATCCTAACCGCCAATGGCTGCGCGAATTTCACAAGCCCATCATCATCAGACTCAAGATAGGGATCCGCCACTAATGCATTTTCCGACATATACCTTACTTATCAATGTGCAACTATAGCACAAAAAAGAGGAAGGCGCAAGCCATCCTCTAGAAAAACCCTTAAACACCTTTTTCCATCACCACTTCATCTGCTTCACCTCTGGCAGGTCATCGCCATTTTCACAAATATAGGCCTGGTGCTCGGCAATTTTGCCACGCAAATATTCACAAAGCTTCGCCTGTTTTGCCGCAATCTTCTTATTCTTTTTAGCCGCTTGGGTAATCAAATCAATCGCCAAATCATAGCAACTCACCTGATTCAAAACCTTCAAATCAAAAGGAGTAGTAGTAGATCCGCGCTCATGATAGCCATGGATACTAAAGCGATCGGAAGTGGCATACTGCCAAAGAATATGCTCAATATCGTTCACATAACCATGATAATTAAACACCACCGGTTTATCCGCAGTAAAATAATGATTCACTCCGGCCTCTGTCGTGCACGTCTCCTTTCCATCACACAAATCCCCCAAACAAAGTGAAGTTAATTCAGAAACATTCACAAACCTAATTTTCAATTCAGGCACCAACTCTTTACAAAGTTTCACCGCAAACATCGCCTCCTGAGTCATATAATCGCCACAACTAGCCATTACCACATCGGGATTCTTGCTGTTCTCCTTACCAGTCACCCACTCCCAAATACCAATCCCCTTTTTTGCCTGCTCACGCGCCTCCTTTAAAGTTAGCCATTGAGGCAAAGGAGTTTTACCAGCCACCACTACACAAATCCCATTTTTCTTCTTCATCGTCTCCTCAAATGCTACCAAGGTGCTATTCACATCAACAGGATAATAAATCTGACAAAACTCACCATGCTTCTGCAACACATTACTCACAAACCCAGGATTCTGATGAGAATATCCATTATGATCCTGCCTCCAACCCACACTTGTTAATATATAAATTGGACTAGCCAAAGGCTTCCTCCAATTCAGCACCGTGCACTGTTTCAAAAACTTCGCATACTGATCCACCATGCTACCAATAATCGTAGCAAAGGCCTCATAAGTCACAAAAAATCCATGTCGACCAGTAAGGATATAACCCTGAAGCCAACCCTGCAAAGTATGTTCACTCAACATTTCCATCACACGCCCATCGGGAGCCATGTTCAAATCCCTCTTATCAGTAGGCCACATATAAGCCCTTTTTGTAACCTCAAAAACCCCGCCCAACTTATTCGACTCCATCTCATCCGGACACATCATTCTAAAGTTTTCCTTATTGTTTTTAAACACATCCCTCAACATTTTCGCGCCCTCAACCATACTACTGGCCTGCACCTCTCCCCTCTTCTTAAACTTCGTCTCGTACTTTTCAAGTCTGTTTATTTTTAAACTCTTCAAGATATTGCCACCAATCGCATGCTTACTCATTCCAATTCGATACTTTCCCTTGGGCACAAACTCCAATAGCTCCTTCTTTGGCCGACCCTTGGCATCCAAAAGTTCATGAATTTTATAACTCTCCAACCACTCACGCAGTAATTCCAACTGAGCTGGATCGGTTTTTGGCGCCTCTAACGGAATTCCATGAGCATACGAAGAGCCCTCAATTCGATGTCCAGGCATTGCATGCACGCCCTTCCAGCCCTTTGGAGAGCGCAAAAGAATCACAGGCCATTTAGGCTTCAACATATTTCCGCCTTTCCGTGCATTTTTCTGAATTGCTCTAATCATTTGATAAGCCTTCTCCATTGCCACGGTCAACTTAGAATCAAAATCTTTACCATCCACGATTAACGGCTCATAGCCATAACCAGTAAATAAAGCCCTAAGCTCCTTGTCATCCATCAACCCAAAAACAGTCGGATTGGAAATTTTATAACCATTAATGTGTACAATCGGCAAAACTGCCCCTGAAGTTTTAGGATTAAAAAACTTATTAGAATGCCAAGCAGTAGCGATCGGACCCGTTTCAGACTCACCATCACCCACCACACAAGCCACAATTAAATTTGGATTATCCAAAGCCGCCCCATAGGCTGTAGCAAGGCTATAACCAAGCTCTCCACCCTCCAAAATTGACCCTGGAACACTTGGAGTTACGTGACTCGGAAACCTTGAATGTGGCCAACTAAAATCATGAATCAATTTCGCCATTCCCTTTCCATCACGCGGAAATTCTTTATAAAAATCATGCATCGTCTCCTCTAAAAAGCTGTTCGCTAAAATTGCTGGTGCTCCATGACCAGGCCCAGTAATCATCAACATCTCGCACTTATGTTTACAAATGAGATAATTTAAATTCGCATAAATCAAATTCAACCCGGGAACAGTGCCCCAGTGACCAAGCACGCGAGGTTTAATATCATCAGCCGACAACTCCGTATCCAAAAAAAAGTTTTGCTTCAAATAAAGTTGAGCAACACCGATGTAATCAGCCAAACGGAGATATTTCTTAATCCAAGAATCGAAACGTTTTTTATCTTCAGCCATAATTTTATTTTTATTAATAGATTCATAATAAATAGCTTTAAATAATCTAGCAACCGCTTTAATATATAAACCAATCAAATTACCTCAAGCATATGCAACTTTTCCTAGATACAGCCAACCTCGAACAAATCAAGAAATTTGCCGCCCTTGGCATTATTGATGGTGTCACTACAAACCCCAGCCTCGTAGCCAAAGAAGGAATCTCATTAGAGACAAGAATTAAGGAAATTGCTGAAATAGTTGATGGCCCAATTAGCGCTGAAGTAATTGCCACCGACCTAGAAGGAATATTGGAAGAGGGACGCCAATACGCCAAATGGCACAAAAACATAGTAGTAAAAGTACCAGTCACCGCAAATGGACTAATGGCCGTAAAAGCCTTTAAAGAAGAGGGAATCAACACCAACGTCACACTTGTTTTCTCGGCAGGACAGGCGCTCCTAATTGGAAAACTAGGAGCAACAATGATGAGTCCATTCATTGGTAGACTAGACGACATCTCCGAAGATGGAATGTTTCTTATTTCCGAAATTAAAGACATCTACGCCAACTATGAATTTCAAACCAAAATTTTAGTAGCCTCAATTCGCCATCCACGCCATATCATCGAAGCCGCAAAAATCGGCGCCGACATTGCCACTACTCCAGCTGATGTTTTAGAAAAACTACTCGCTCACCCGTTAACAGATATAGGATTAGAAAAATTCTTAGCAGACTGGGAAAAAGTTCGATCACTAAATCCATAACAAATCATGCTCAAACTTGAAATTGAAAATTTAGCAGAAGTAAGTGCAGAACATGGACTTACAATGGAAGAAATCACTAATGAAAACAGCAAAATCGAAGCATTTCTAGAAAAAATCGCCGCACGCAAACAGGGCTTTTTAGAAATTTTAGACGACACAGCAACAGTACAAAAAGTTTTAGATTTCGCCGCCTCTGCAAAAGGCAAATATGAAAACATCGTCATTCTCGGCATCGGCGGCTCAGCCCTTGGCCCAATCTGCCTCGCGCAAACGCTTGGCCATCTTTATGCCAACGAGCTAACCGGCCCCAAATTATACGTCATCGACAACATCGACCCCACTCTTATTAAAGAAGTTGAAGAGGTCATTAAATTAGAAAAAACTCTTTTCCTTGTAATTACAAAATCCGGCACCACTCCAGAGACCCTGGCCCAATACAATCACTTCCGTAATAGATGTGAAAGCCAAAATCTAGACATCAAAAACCACTTCGTTTTCATTACTGATCCAGCCAAAGGCCATCTCCGCGAAATCGCAAATCAAGAAAACATTCCAACCTTTGAAATTCCAGAAAACGTTGGCGGCCGATTTTCCGTGCTCACTCCGGTTGGCCTCCTGCCGGCCGCCCTCCTCGGCTTCTCCCTCCCCGATCTTCTCGCCGGCGCCCACCAAATGCGCGAGCTTTTTCTCAGCTCCGACCCCACAAAAAACCTCCCCTTCCTTCTCGCCAACATCTCCTTTCTCCTCAGCAAAAAGGGTAAAACCATCAACGTCATGATGCCTTACGCCCAAAAACTAATCCGCATCGCCGACTGGTATCGCCAGCTCCTAGCCGAAAGCATCGGCAAGCGCCTCGATAACGCAGGCCAAGAAGTTTTCACCGGCATCACCCCTGTAAATGCCCTCGGCGTCACCGACCAACACTCCCAAACTCAGCTCTACAACGAGGGCCCAAACGACAAGCTTTTCACCTTTATTGAAGCAGAAAATCTTGGGCCCGAAATCACAATTCCCGCCTACACCGATCACCCAGGCCTCACCTTCAATCGTCTCATCGCCACCGAGAAAAAAGGCACAGAGCTTGCCTTCACAAAAAACAATAGACCCAACATAACAATTAAAGTAGACTCCATCAACGAAAATACACTTGGCCAACTCTTCCTACTTTTTGAAGGCCAAATCGCTTTCCTAGGAGAATTTTTCAATATCAACGCCTTCGATCAACCCGGTGTTGAACTCTCCAAAATACTTACCCACGAATTACTCAATCAACAATGATCAATTACCCAAAATTAGGCGAAGCCCTCACTCCAGAACAAGAAAATCTCCTCTCCATCTTCGCCAAATCTTGTCGTAAATCAATTTTAGAAATGGTTACCAACGCGCAAAGCGGCCACCCCGGCGGTTCCCTTTCCTGCATCGACTATCTCGCCACAATCTACGCCTTCATCATTGGTCAAACCGGAGAAAAAATCGTAGTTTCCAACGGCCACATCTCACCCGGCGTCTACTCTACACTCGCTGAAATGGGCTACATTCAAAAAGAAGAGGTCATCAAAACTTTTCGCCAAGCAGGCAGCATTTTCGAAGGTCACATCACCCGCCATGTGGATGGAATTTGGTATGGAACCGGCCCACTCGGAGTCGGAGTTTCCGTGGCCAGTGCCTTTGCAAAAGGCGAAAAAATGAAAGGCACCAACGCAAAAGTCTTCGCTCTTGTTGGCGACGGAGAATGCCAAGAAGGCCAAGTTCACGAAATGATTCACTTTTCCAAACAACACAAATTAGACAACTACATCCTTTTCGTCGATTTCAATAAAGTCCAGCTAACCGCCAGCCTTAAAGAAGTTCAAGACATCGACATTCGCAAAATGTTCGAAGCCGGCGACTGGGAAGTACTCGAAGTAGACGGCCACAACTACCAAGAAATGTGGACCACCCTCGCAAAAGCCTACGCCGTCACAGGCAAACCAGTAGTAATTCTCGGCCATACAATTATGGGCAAAGGCGTAGACTTCATGGAAACAACCGGCCAAAATAATCAAGCCGACTGGCATGGAAAAGCCCCAAAACCCGAACAAATTGTCACAGAACTCGCAAGACTCACTCCCACTCCCGAAGAAGAAGCTCTCCTCAACAACTTCCGCGAAACAGTTAAATGGCACCCAACTCACGCGAAGTACCCAGAAAAACTCAGTAAATTAAACATCAATACCGGCACACCACGTCTCTACGACGCCGAAACCATCACAGACTGCCGCACAGCCTACGGCCAAGCATTACTCGACCTCGCAAAGCTCAACCCACAAGTAATTGCTCTCACAGCGGACCTTAAAGGCTCAGTCATGACCAAGTTCGTAGCCGACGAACTTCCAGCCCAATACATCGAATGCGGCATCGCCGAGCAACACATGGTGTCCGCCACCGGCGCCCTCAGTTTAGATGGATATATTCCCTTCTGCTCCACCTTCGGGGCCTTCATGAGTAGCCGCGCCAAAGATCAAGCCAGAGTAAATGACATCAACTACACCAACGTAAAAATGGTGGCCACCCACTGCGGCCTTTCCGTCGGCGAAGACGGCCCCACCCACCAAGCCATCGACGACATGGGCAGCTTCCTCGGCATGTTCAACACCATGGTAATCGAGCCCGCCGACCCAAATCAAACCGACCACATCATCCGCTATATCTCCGCCCATTTCGGCAACTTCTACGTCCGCATGGGCCGCCACAAATTCCCAAACATCACCAAAGAAGACGGCACAATTTTTTATGACGCCTCCTACACCTACGAATACGGCCGCTCAGACGTCCTCCGCACAGGCAGCATGCTCACCATCGCCGCCTCCGGTGCAATGGTCACAGAAGCCCTCGGCGCCATCAACGCACTCAAAACCACCAATCCAGATCTATCCATTGAGCTCGTAGCCGTCAGCTCCATCAAACATTTCGACGACACCCTCCTCAATTCCATCAAAAAAACCGGCGCCCTCCTCACAGTTGAGGACCACAACATCATCTCCGGCCTCGGCCACCAACTCGCCGCCACACTACACTCCTCCGGCATCCACACGACAAAATTCGCCTCCCTCGGAGTAGAAGCCTACCAACTCTCCGGTCCCTCCGCCGACCTCTACCGCCTAAACGGCCTGGACGCAGAAGGCATCAAAGCCAAATGCCTGGAAATTCTGAGGTAGTTCGCATGGGCCATATAAGCAAACTGGGGTTTACAAGAAGTAGTATTCGTGTTAGAACTTGTTTCTAGCAAACATTTTCACTTTCCATTATAAAATCTATGCAAGTACAAACTCCCACCCAACATCCTACTGAACCCTCTGTTCTAGACACAAGGATAACCGCAGCGCTAAAAGCTAAACAACTGACACCAGCAATAGCCGCCCAATTAACAGTTGATGCTGAAAGAACCAATCTAATGGTCCTTGAAATAGCCCTCGCTATTGCAGCAGCAAGTACAGAAAGACACAACGTTGACCAATTACTTGCAATGATTAGAAGTAAACTTTCCAGAACGGTTACAGAAGTAATTGAATCTGATGAACACAGGGCGTATCGAAATATCCCCGGCATCGAACAAGTTGGAAAGGGGGGAAGATTTTCAGTTACTTTTGGAAATATACCAGCCAAGAGAGTAAGCCTAGACAACTCTAAATTCGGAATTACCAGTGAAAACATTGCAGCTGCAAATATGCTAAACGGTCTTAATGTTTCACCAGATAATCGTCGTCAATTAATCGACGCACTATTACCCATAGTTGTGCAGGAAGGAGATGGATATAGTCTAAAGAAATACGATCAAGATGGGAATATAGTGGATCTAAGCAACGAAAACCATTCAAGAGATAGTTTGTCCCAAATTACCATCCAAAGAACAACTAAATCAGGAGAATATCCAGCTTACACAAAGGAAGCGCTAGCCCTATATCTTGAGGCAGTAATACATTCTGAAATGACACCAGAAGAAAAAGGCAAATTTATAGATCAATTACTTACAACCAGAGAGTTTGACGAAGATATTTATTATTCAAGACCACCATATGCTGGTGGGGGTTATTCAAATCATGAAAATGGTATCAGAATCACTTTGCCAACAGGACAATCTATGAGGGTAGGTCGAGATGGTACTTTAAAAGTAGACGATCCAACACAATCATATACTCACCGTGAATCGGATGGTATATTTGTGATGGCTCTTGTAGAGAGAGGCCATCTCCCTGCACATGCATTAAATTGTATATACACAGTAAGTATACAAAATAACGAGTTACATCTAAGCAATCGAGGTGGATCTGTCTACCTCGATCTCTCAAAGCCCTTTAATAAAGACATCAACTTTTCACCATTCTGCTTGTCATTTTTGTTAACACGTGACCCACGGATAACCCCAGAAGATAGGAATCGACTAAGGCAATATCTTGGCAACAACGTCGAAGTGAGCGTTGTTCCAACTTAAGAATTCTGAAAGAGTGGGTTAACCATACTAACCTCGACACGGCCTAGATGCAGAAGGGATTAAAATAAAAAAAATGAATACAATTGGACTCGCCCTTTTAGCAGGAGTTGGATTAAGCCTAATCACAGTACTTGCAGATGCATTAATAAAACACGCCTCTCTCCAAAAAGAGTTATTAGGATGGCAAACCCTCCTAATAGGAGCGATGATTTACGGCCTAACTGCCTTTGGTTGGTTTTTCGTAATGCGCAAAATCAAACTTTCAACCCTTGGAGCTTTATACGCCGTCAGTTGTGTTGTTTTTTTAACACTATTCAGCGTATTCTATTTCAAAGAAAAGATCTCACCTCTAGAAATAATTGGAATTTGCATGGCAATTTCTTCACTCATAATTCTCTCCAGATTCGCATAATCAGTTCAGACTCCGATCTCGAATATTGAATAAAACTATGAAAACTCTCACATGTGATTTATGCAACCACGAAGCACAAACACAAGCAAAACCAACGAAGGCAAAGAGAAATGGATGATCGAAAATCAAGCCAAATTTAATGCTGCGTAACACGAGCAAAAAGAATTACCTATCAATTAGTAGCAGGCCATAAACCACCATCCATGTCCTACTGTGAATTCGTTAAAAATCTCGAAAAAACCAACGTCCACCGCATTTATCACGACACCCAATATGGCTTTGCCATTGATTCCGACGATGAACTTTTCGGCAGATTGATCTTGGAAATCAACCAAGCCGGCCTCTCCTGGACCACGATTCTCAACAAAAAAAAGAATTTCCAACAAGCATATTCCGGCTTCAGCATAGCAAAAGTAGCAAAGTACGGTGAAAAAGACATCGCACGCTTATTAAACGACCCCGGAATCATTAGAAACAACCTTAAAATCAACGCTGCTATCTACAACGCCGGCCAAATTCTGGAACTACAAAAGGGATTTGGCTCATTTAAAGCCTGGTTGGACCATCACTCACCCATGAATCTCGCCGATTGGGTTAAACTTTTCAAAAAAACCTTCAAATTCACCGGCGGCGAAATCACCAACGAATTCCTCACCAGCACCGGCTACATCCCAGGCGCACACGAGGAAACTTGCCGTGTAAATAAGCACATAACAACTAAATCATGACCGAAACCCACGAAAAAGAATCCAACCTCCTACTCGACGAATTACTCCCCTTCGCAACACAACAACTTCAAAAACACGGTGAGTTCTACCCTTTTGCAGCGGTTATGCTCACAAATAGCCAAATACAATTATTAGCAACATACGATGGAGATAATCACCCTGAATCCCAAAAAGTCATTGATGAATTAGAACAATCCTTTATTCGTGGCGCAAAAAACAATGAATACAAAGCAACCGCCCTTGCCTACATGATAGCAATTCGCCATCCAGAAACTAAAAAACTATTCCGCAAAAGAACAATTCAGTTCCTCCCCTCAATCACAATAAGTGGAGAAGGAAAAATCTTCAACACACCCTAAAAATAAACACATAATATTTAAAACATCCAACTCGCACACTAGCTTTTGGCGCCATTTCGTGCTATAATGACTAAATCAGCAATAAAAATAAACTTAATCCACATGGCGCTAATAGACATTATCAAAGCTGAGTTTGACCAGGGGAATCCAGAAAGAGATATAGCTACAACCTTTGACAATGGCCTAACGGCAGCTGAAAGAGCCCAGAAAACCGGCAATTATCCAAGCACTGGCCTAAGCACTGGCGAACACGACATAAGTCTGCGTCTCGAGGAGGCAGAATCATTCGATAGATTACTACAAAATACACGTTCAGCCTTAGCTGAAAAAGAAGCTCTTATTTTCGACACAGTTGTGGACGACTGGAGAAGAGAAAATGCAGCTAGAATTGCAGCACTACAAAACAAACATTAAAACAAACCCATGCCTATAAAAACCAAAAGTGCTACAATCAAAAAGAGCAAAATTCGCTTCACAACAAAAGTAATTCGCGTTTTCTCTATGAAAAACGAAATTGCAAAAAAAGACTTTAAAGTAGCAATTTTTGGCTCTGCAAGAGTGAAAAAGGGTGATCAGATTTACAAGCAAGTTTACAATCTTGCCAAAGCAATAGGTAAACATGAAATCGACCTAGTAACCGGGGGTGGCCCAGGACTTATGGAAGCCGCAAACTACGGACATTTCAATGGAGACAAAAACAACAAAGCCGTCAATATAGGCCTCACAATTCAGCTCCCATGGGAAAATGAAGTAAACAAATATGTTGAACTTGAAGAACATTTTCAACACTTTTCAAAACGCCTAGACAACTTCATGGCGCTCTCAAATGTTGCAGTAGTAACACCAGGAGGCATAGGAAGCTGTCTCGAACTTTTTTATGCTTGGCAGCTAATTCAAGTAAAACACATCCAACCAATTCCCATAATTCTTATCGGTCACATGTGGGCACAACTCATTAAGTGGATAAGAGAATATCCACTGAAAAAAGGCCTCATTAGTCCTGGAGACATGCAATATATTCACGTTGTAAAAAACAATAAAGAGGCAATGAAAATTATCCTTCAAACTCAAATCGATTTCAAAAATAAGGCAAAATTAAAGTAGCAACATCGCCCGATATAAATTAGACTAAGGGCATGGAAAAACATGCTCAAATCGGTTTAATTGGACTCGCAACAATGGGTGCCAATCTGGCCAGAAATTTAGCAAACAATAGCTTTAAAGTTTGCGTCTTCAACCGCACCACCGAAAAAACCCTCGCCTTCATAGACGAATTCGGCAACGAAAATCTCACCTACGCAAAAACTCTCAAAGAACTAGTTAGCAAACTCGAAAAACCACGCAAAATCATCCTGCTAGTAAAGGCCGGCGAAGGCGTAGAAGAAATGGTAGAAGCACTCACTCCCCTCCTCGACAAAAACGACATCATCCTCGACCTCGGAAACTCCAACTTCAAAAACACACAAAAACACTTCACAGAGTTAAGTAAAAAAGGCCTCAGTTTCATTGGCTGCGGCATCTCCGGAGGTGAACACGGAGCCCTCACCGGCCCTAGCCTCATGCCCGGCGGCACAAAAACTGCCTACCAAAAAATCGAGCCAATTTTTAGTAAAATTGCTGCCAAAGATTTTGCCGGCCATGCCTGTCTCACTTTCATTGGGCAAGACGGGGCCGGCCACTACGTCAAAATGATCCACAACGGTATTGAATATGCCGTAATGCAACTCATCGCCGAAAGCTATGATCTACTAAGCCAAATCTACACCCTCACTCCACCGGAACTCGCAAAAATTTACGAAAAATTCAATCAAGGAATTCTCAAATCCTATCTTTTCGAAATCACCAGCAAAATTTTCGCCCAAAAGGACGACCTCAAAAAATCCGATTACCTAATCAACAAGATTCTCGATAAAGCAGGCCAAAAAGGCACCGGCAAATGGACCGCCCTCGACGCCCTCGAGCACGACATGGCCCTTCCCACAATCACTGAAGCCGTCTTCGCCCGCATCACTTCCAGCGAAAAAGATCTTCGCACCTCACTCGCAAAACTCTATGCGCAAAAAAAATCAGCCACCACAAAAATTCCCCTCAAAACCTTCCTGCCACTTCTCGAAAAATCTCTATACCTAAGCATTTTAAGCGCCTACTGCCAAGGATTTGAACTCATCAAAAAAACCGCCGCAGAAAACAAATGGATCATAAACCTCGCAGAAATCGCCCGCATCTGGGAAGGCGGTTGCATCATCCGCGCCGACATTCTCAATTTCATCTACAAATCGCTCAAGAAAGAGCCTAAAAAACATTTCCTCGCCATCAAAGAGGTACAAAAAACAATCACAGAAAACCTACAAGCCCTCAGGAAAACTACGTCTTTTGGCACGCTAGAAGGCATAAACTTGCCATGCCTAGCCGGCTCACTTTATTACCTCCAAGCCATGACCAGCGCCCAGAGCCCCGCCAATCTCATTCAAGCCCAGCGCGATTTCTTCGGTGCCCATACCTACGAACGCACAGACAAAAAAGGAATATTCCACACCGAGTGGGATCAATAACCCCGTACCATGCCCAAAACTAAAATTCAAAAACCTTTCATCCTCATTATTTTCGGAGCCTCCGGCGACCTCGCCAAGCTCAAGCTTTTCCCAACAATCTACAGTCTAGCAGAGCAAAATATGCTTCCAGACGAATTCCAAATTGTAGGATATGCACGCAGCAAAATGACTCAACAAGAGTTTAAAAAAGAATTTGAGAAGTCACTCAAAGAGGCCCGTGGCAAAAATCTAGATAGTACACTCGTTAAAAAAGTGCTTAGTCGAGTATCCTATTTCCAAGGCCAGTACAGCGAAAAAGAGGACTTTCAAAAACTCAAAAAATACCTCAAAACACTCAACAAAAATCCGAAAATCACCAAAGTTGCCTACTTCTCTGTTCCTCCCACTACCTTTAAAGATATCGTACAAAATCTTGGTGAAACCAAAGACTCACCAAAAGAAGACATTCGCCTAATTTTAGAAAAACCCTTCGGCCAAGATGCCGCTTCCGCCCGCGAACTCTTTCACTTTGTGGCCCGCTATTTCGATGAAGAAGCAATTTACCTGCTCGACCACTACCTCGGCAAAACTGCAGTCCAAAGCCTTTTAAACCTCCGCCACTCCAACCGGCTACTCAACCTCATGATGAAAGGGCCAGAGATTAATAATATCCAAATCACCGCCTCAGAAAACCTAGGCATCACCAATCGCATTGGCTATTTCGACCAAGTTGGCACCATTAAAGACATGTTTCAATCACACATTTTGCAAATACTCGCACTCATAGCCATGTCCATCCCGATTACCAACGACGCCAAAAGTTTACATCGCGAAAAATTCAACATTCTATCATCACTCAAATTCATCGAAGGCAAAAACAACCTTGTTTTAGGCCAATACGAAAGCTATCAACAAGAAAAAGATGTACCCAAAAACTCCAACACAGAAACCTTTGCCGCTATGCGCCTCTTCATCGACCGCGAAAGCTGGTACAAAACTCCGATCTACATTCGCACAGGAAAAAAAATGAGTAAAAAAGCCACTTACATTGTGATAGAACTTAAAAAATTCGGTTTCCAATCCAAAGATGAAGAGCCAAACCGCCTAATTTTCGAGCTTCAACCAGAAGAAAAAATCAACATCAGACTAGTCAACAAACACGAATTCTCCTCGACCTATCAAAACATTTCCACCTCACATTCACTCTCATGTGAAGGAGAAGAGTGCCTTCCCGAACACGGATTACTACTGCTAGACGTCATGAGAAAACGGCGCTTACACTTTCTCTGCTTTGAAGAGATCATCGCCAGCTGGGAAATTACCGAAGAAATCCTCAACTACATCAAAAAATCACAAATCAAAGTGGAAAAATACAAAGATAATTCCAATGGCCCAATCTCCCAAAATGCTCTAACAGAAACCGATGGACACACCTGGTTCAACCTCTAAAAAATGAAAATAACAATCTGCAAAAACGAAACTAAATTCATCAAAAAAGCCCTTGAGGTAATTACTCAAACCCTCAAGACAAACAAAAAATCCTTTCACATTACACTCAGCGGCGGAAATACTCCTGTTCCTATTTACCGGGCGCTCGCTGCGCTCGCGCCCTCCCTCCCTTCCGCCCATTTCTACCAAACCGACGAACGCTTTGTCCCCGCCACCCACAAGGATTCCAACCAAAAAATGCTCACCGAGACACTAATAAACCGCCTACCAAAATCCTTTCCAACTCAAAATTTCCACACCTTCAATACCGCACTATCCATCCAAGAATCCCTTAAAAATTACAGCAAAATCCTCCCAACCCAATTTGACCTAACCATCCTCGGCATCGGCCCCGACGGCCACATCGCTTCACTCTTTCCTCACACCAAAGCTCTCACCAGCCGCGCCCGCACCGCCCACTCCACCACAACTCAATTCGCCATTAAAGACCGCCTCACCATAACCTTCCTGCCGATACTCAACAGTAAAAAAATTCTCGTTCTCCTCAAAGGCCCAGAAAAAGCCAAAATCCTGGAGCAGCTCTCTCACCCCCAATCCATCACCATCCAAAACTTCCCAGCAAAAAAGCTCCTCTCCCACCCCAATCTCCATATTATTTTTTGTCCAGTTTAAGCTCCTTCCTCGCCTCCTCCACAGAGGAAACATATTCATCCACCGGCACATTTTCCTTAAAATATTGCTGACTCACATCATTCAATTTATTCCGCATCTCACTGGCGAAATTCGACTTTGCATAATCACCTCTCCTACCAACTTGATACAACTCCTTAAAGGCCACTTTGGAATCAAAAACCTGCTCACGCTTAGTTCCTACAAACAATTTATACTGAAGCTTATAATCACCCTCGCCAACCCGCACACGATCAATTTCAACCTTATACGTAGCTCCATCACCCGCTAAATAAGCCTGTCTACCAACACTTCCAGACATACTACCACTAGGCAAAATTTCACCAAAAACATCCGTAGTCATACTCACAAACCCATTCGTGCTCTGCTCATAGGGTTTTGGCATCAATCTCACATCCACACTCTTCATCGCCTCCGCCTTGGCCTCAGCCATTTCGGCCTCCTCGCGCTTATGCTCATCAACTTGCACCCTCTTCTTCAAAATATTCTCCACCCTCTCACCCACCGACTTCAACCCCTTCAAATCCACACTTTTACCACCAACGCTCAATCTATACGACGGTCTATTCACAGCCAAGTACACACGAATCTCAATCTTCAAAATCTCCTGTCCCTGATAATTCACGCGAACTACAGAATGACCATATTCATCAGTTTCAACGGCAGATAGCTGCACCTCACCCACCGCCAATTTATTATAATCGGCTAATTTATCAGCAAGCATAGCCCTTAATTGTGGCTCAGCCTTAGAAACAGTCTCTCTATATTCAGGCCGATATTGAACCGCAAAATTTCCGCGCTCTCTATTTTTATCAACAAATTCCATCCCAGGTTTTGGCTCCCAGCTACCAGTTTCCACATTTAAAACAATATCACCGCGCTCCTTCGCCTCCGCCTCACTCACCACTTCCACCTTAGAGCTATCATTCGACACCTCCCTTGAAGAACGCACAAACGCTTCCCCCAACTGCTTACTGTTTAAGCCAGGATGATCCAATTTATACACAACAAATGACCCTAACGTACTAAACCCATCCTTCTGTCCCGACACATGCTCAATATCTCTATTGGTCACATCTGGATCCCTCACCACAGCTACCACTTGATCATCCTTATCCTTTCCAAATTCAATCGCAATCACAAGTTTCCCATCGCGATAAATTCCAATGCCCGAAGATTGCTTTCCCTCAGCCTTATCAACTTTCAATGTCACACCGGGCTTATCGCTTAACTGCTTAACCAACAATTCATAACGCTCATTCACTACGGAAACCAATTCCAGATCTTCCACAGGCACCTCAGCACCTTCTACAGGCATCTGATCATATTTCTGCTCAAGCTTTGGCTCAATTTTTGGCTCATCCACAACCCCTACAGCCGACTCCTCTCCAACCTTTTTCCTATAACCACTCATCGCCTGGTCCATAATAACCCGCTCAGATTTCGAACGATATTCCAACCAAGTTAAGCCATATTCTGCCACTCCAAGCATCGAAGGCTGCAAATAAGAATTATAAAATTTATTATCAAATGCATCCTCAAAAGTAACATCCGCAACAGGTTTTCCTACTCCAGCAGCCAAGGTTCTCACTTTCGCCTCCATTCCGCTATCCCTCAATGCTTCCTCTCTAGTTTTTATCTCCATTTTCCCCCTACCGGCAACTCGAACCCTTTCATTTGCCATTCTTCCACCCTTCAAAATCTCAGTATAAGCAGAAAATCTCTTCTGCTGGAATTTAAAATCATCACTCAAAGATTTCACCCCTTTATCAAAAGTTCGCCTACTGTCACTATCATGATGACTCTCAAGGAAAAAATCAAAATCCGGCCTAGTAATTGACTTAACCCCCTCAACAGCAGCAGGACCACCAATATAATATTTCAGAACCGTAAATGAAGTGGAACCAGAACCCTGCAAAGCCTTAAACATCGCATCTTCAAACTCCTTCTGATCAAACTTCAATTCATTCAACGAAGCCTCGAAATCGGCATAAAGCACCCTATCGCTTTGCTCCTTTGGTCCCTCCTTTGGACCATTAAACACATCTGGCGATGGCAACTGTTCTGGCATATTCTTTGCATTTATTTCCGATTATTATACCAAAAAACGACAACTTTAGCAACAAAGCTTGACTTTTCCCCAAAAAAGCCGCATTATAAACTGCTTTGTCATTGACCCAGCTGCTCTGATCTAAAAACCAGACGCACCTTGGCAATCACAAGCCTCGGATACTTGAAAATTGGGACTTTTTTACTTTCCACCCGGAGGATCAAATAAATGCCGAACTCGATCGTCACCTGCGGCAAGTGGCAACTCATCGGCCTCATCACCGGACTGATCAACAGCATCGCTGTATGTTCAGTCATGGCTTACAAGACGTATGGTGCCCCCGGCACCGTAGCGGTGCTCGGCATCAACAGCATCGCCCTCGGTCTGATGGGATTGCTGAGCGACCGGCACAAGCAAGCCTGACCCCAACCACGGGCGCGCCGATCCTCGGCGCCGCCCAAACACCCCCCCCCCCGGAGCCACACCGGCTCCAGCGCCCCAGGAGGACGCAAATCGATGACCACCAAGACCCCCGAACCCCGCAACCCGCAGATCGGCGGCCCCGGCGACATGCCCCCCAGTCACACCTCGACGGTGAACTGGCAATTCTTCGTCGGCTACGGAGCGCTGGTCCTGTGCCTTGGCCTCGGCGCCTGGGCACACAAGAGCGGGTTTTCCCTCGGTGTCGGCCTCTCCGTGGTCGGCATCGCGGCCACCCTGGCCGCCATGTGGCGCGCGGGGTGGTTCAAAGCCACCGACTACGCCGCCGAGGAACGCGCCCGCCGCGCCCAGGACAAGGGCCACACGCCCAAGCGCTGACCCCCGCGGGCGCCTCCCCGGCGCCCCAAAGTCCCTCAAGTCCCACCCGAGCACCCCGCCGGCTCGAGTCGCTCCCACGACTCGCCGGCGTTTTTCTTCGTCAAAAAATCTTGTCGCGCGACAAAGAAAATGCTAATTTTTCCTCAAAAATAAGCCATCCAACTTCCAAACCCCCATTCGCCACCCCATGCTCCTCCTCCCCCAAATCGCCATCCAACGCAGCCAAATCACCGCATCCTTACGCCAATTCTTCGCCAATCAAAATTTCCTAGAAGTAGAAACCCCCATCCTCACTCCTATCCCCGGCATGGAGCCCCACCTCTCCCCCTTCGCCACCACCCTCGAAATCCCGCACCATGAAACCACCCCCCTTTATCTCAACACCTCCCCTGAACTCCAAATGAAAAAGCTCCTCGGAGCCCAATTCCCCAATATTTTTAACCTCACAAAAGTCTTCCGCAACGGCGAAATAAACAGCCTCACGCACAATCCCGAGTTCACCATGCTCGAATGGTACCGCCAAAACGCCACCTACGAAAACATCATGAACGACTGCGAAAACCTCATCCGCTACCTCGCCCAAAGCACAACAGAAAGCCCAGAAATCCTCATCTACCAAGATTACAAAATTGACCTAAGCACTCCCTTCCTCCGCATCTCCACCGAAGATCTTTTCCAACAACACCTCAACCTCAGCCTCGAGCAAAACCTCACCTTCGAAGCCTTCAAAACCGCCGCACAAGCTAAAAATCTCGACACCGAAGCCTGCCTCACCTGGGACGACATTTTTTTCAAGCTCTTCCTAAACCACATCGAGCCCACACTTGGCTTCTCCCAGCCCACAATAGTCTATGATTACCCAGCCACCCAGGCCGCCCTCGCAAAAAGGTCACAAACAAATCCCTTCTTCGCCGAACGTTTTGAGCTCTACATCGCCGGAATCGAGCTTGCCAACGCCTTCTCCGAACTCATCGACCCCGAAGAACAACGCCTTCGCCTCCAAGAGGAACAAAAAGAGCGCCAAACTCTCAATAAAACGGTTTTTGATATTGACGAGGAATTTTTGGATAGTCTAAAGTACATCACGAAACCCTGCGCCGGAATCGCGCTCGGTCTCGATCGACTAATTATGCTTCTCACAGACAAAAAAAGCATTAACGACGTCCTTCTCTTCCCCTTAAATAAAATGCTTAAACTCTAAATTATGTCATCTACAACAGATATCAAACAAGGAATCGCTATCGTCTTCAAAGGCAACGCCTGGCTTGTAGCCTGGGCTCAATTTGTTAATCCAGGAAAAGGCTCAGCCTTCACTCGCGCCAAGTTACGCAATCTTAAAACCGGCCAAGTTGTAGAAAACACCTTCCGCTCCGGCGAAGCCGTGGAATTAGTAGAAGTAGTTCGCAACAAATGCCAATTCACCTACAAAGACAATGACGGTTTCAACTTCATGGACAACACCACTTTTGAGCAATTCTCCTTAGACAAAGAAACAATCGGCGACCAATCTCGCTTCCTCATAGATGACACCGAATGCTACGCCATGTACCTCGACGGGGTACCTGTTAGTATCCAACTCCCGCCAAAAATGGATTTCAAAGTTATTGAAACCACTCCGGGTGTAAAAGGAGACACTGCCACTGGCGGTGCCAAAGACGCCAAAATCGAAACCGGCGCCATCATCCGCGTTCCTCTTTTCATCAAAGAGGGCGAAATCATCAAAGTAAACACCGACGACGCCAGCTACGTCAGCAAGGGCTAGAGCACAGCGCTCAAGCCTGAAGCCCCAACTTCCGCCATTTCCTATAATTCTGGTCCACCCAATTAAGCGTTTTGATTCCCAGGTCCAAACACCAATTCTCTCCTCCCTCTCGCTCATTTTCGATCAAACCATTATGCGCAAACTCATGGTGGAGCTTGCACATTGGGGTAATTGATTTTTGAACCTCAGCACCATCCAGGCCTTTTCTCTTTGCCTCCGCAACTCGCTCAGCGTGATGAAAAAGATCAGAAGGTCTATTGCAGCCAGGATATGTGCACCTTCCAGCGGTTTCTTGTAGCTTTTCTTGTTTAATCCCAACCGGATTGTAGCGAGTGATTTTTAGAGATTTTTTCTTTAAAAAGGTGTTCCCGGGAACGTCTTTTTCAGCAAGTTTTGGCTTATTAAAAGTACTTCGCTTCGCTACATGTGGTTTCGCTTCCAGCGATTCCGTAAAGATGCGGTGGAGGAGTTCAGTAGTGGTAAGGTGCTTACCAAATTGTTTTTTGAGTTTCAGAAAAAGAAAAAGTAGGTCACCTTCGAGAGTAATTTTCATTGTCTGAACCGCGGCCTGGCACTTTTGATTGCTCACCTCCAAAGCCCCACTCACTCCCACCTCATAGTCCCCATCAAAAAGCCTTCTCTCCTCACGAAACAATCCCCCACCCTCACTATCCACCGCAAACAATCCCCTCTTCTGCCTAACCTCTTTCGCCAACTCAAAAAGTGCCTCTTTGCTCATATTCTCAACCTTATCTGCCCACTCCTCCTCATCCTTTTGCGTAGCCAAACTAGCCACTAACGCCACTTTATGCACCCCTTCGGTCGCGATCAATTCTTTTAATTTGGCTTACCACCAAGGAATTTTTCGATTCGCAGTCTTTTCATCACTACACTTTTACTCAAACCCGCAAATTTTCCGGCATATTCCACAATCGTAGCCGCATATTTTTTGTAAATCCCACGCTCGTAAATTTCAGGTAACAGAGCCACCAATTGGTTCGTTAGCCTCCTGCGCTCCATCCCCAATTTTCTAAATTTTCTGTGCAGATCTTTTTCAGAAATTTCACACTGAGCACCACCTGATTTTTCCAAATTCTCCATAGTTTCAAGCGTTATTAATTGGAATTGAAAATATAGCATTTTCCGTCCGTAAAATCAAGCAGAAATGGCTACGCAGAGCCACAAACAGTACCGCCAGTCAACCCCAAAAACACGTTCCCGGGAACGCCTTTTAACTGGACATTAAGGCCCCCACGTATTAGTTTGAAAAAGCAAAAAATAATCACCCAATATGTTAGACATTAAATTCATCACCGAAAATCCTGAAAAAATTAAAGCAGGTCTCGCTAAAAAACGCGGTAATGTTGATATCGATAAAATCGTTTCCCTCTACGACGAACGCAACGAAAAAATTCAAAAAATCGAAACCCTTAGAGCACGCCAAAACACAGTTTCAAAAGACATTCAAAGTGCTCCAAACAAAGATGCCCTCATGGAGGAAATGAAACAGGTAAAAGAGGAGATCAAAGAGCTTGAACCATCCATCGAAGCCCTCGAAAACGAAATCGACACACTGGCCCTATTAGTACCAAATCCACCACTTGATTCCGTACCAGACGGCAAAGACGACAACGACAACAAACCAATCTATACCCACGGCACCAAACCAACCTTCGATTTCACGCCAAAAGACCACATCGAACTAGGAAAATCTCTCGACATCATTGATATCGAACGCGGAACTCGCGCCTCCGGCGCTCGTTTCTACTACCTCAAAAACGAGGCCGTACTTCTCGAATTTGCACTAGTGCAACACATCCTCGCCAAGCTCGTAACTAAGGGTTTTTCGCCGGTGATTCCTCCGGTGCTTGTTAAAGAAGAGGCTATGTTTGCCACCGGCTTCTTCCCTGCCGACCGCAGCGAAATCTACCACGTCAATCCAGGCGAAGATGACCTTTATCTTGTAGGCACCTCTGAAGTGCCCCTCACAATGCTTCACTACACCGAAATTCTTCCCGAAGAGAAACTCCCCATCCGTTACGCCGGATTTTCCAGCTGTTTCCGCCGCGAAGCTGGCTCCTACGGCAAAGACGTAGCGGGCATTATTCGCGTCCACCAATTCGACAAAATTGAAATGTTCAGCTTCTGCCATCCCGATAAATCCGAGGAAGAACACGAACTAATCCGCGCCACCGAAGAAGAAATAATGCAAGATCTCGGCTTTCACTATCAGGTCCTCAACATCTGCGGCGGCGACTTAGGCGCTCCAGCAGCCAAAAAATACGACATCGAAGTATGGATCCCAACTCAGGAAAAATTCCGTGAACTCACCTCCTGCTCAAACTGCACCGATTTCCAGGCCCGCCGCTCAAAAATCCGCTACAAAACAGAGGACGGCAAAAACGAAAACATCCATACGCTCAACGGCACTGCCTGCGCCATGGCCCGCACCCTAGTAGCCATTCTCGAAAACTACCAAAACGCCGACGGCTCAGTCACCATCCCGGAAGTCCTTCGCCCCTACATGGGCGGCCGCACCAAAATCGAGCCAAAAAACTAAGCCTTTCTCTTAATAATCCTAGGTTTCAAACGACCTCTGGCCCCAGTCCCTACCTCCGGCCCAGCAGCTGCCCGTGCCATTTTGCCAGTCCCAAGCTCTCCCTCAAAATCGTCGCTACTCAATGCCGCTTCACCAGCCCCTACTCTAGGCAACGCACCTCCAATTTCAATTCCTTTCTGTGAAACCACACCATGAAATTCCCTGCCTCGCCCCTGATCCCGAAGCAGAATAACCATTCTATCCCTATTTACAGCCCCTTTCACTACCATTCCCTCCTGATCATTTTCCACCACCTTCATCTCCTCCTGTGAACTATCGCTATCAATTTCAGCAAAAGCCTGATCATTTACACCCCTCACCACCATTCCGGACTGCAACAATCGTCCACCAACTCTCATAAACGCCTGATTATTGTTTCCACCATTCCTCTCAGCCCCCACCATTAATCCAATCTGATTAAGATCACCACCAACTCGCGCTCCAGTTTGAAAATTACTTCCATCAAACTGAGCCTCTCTCTGCAGCAAATCACCTCCAACTCGAGTATGAGTCTGATAATTACTCTCTCCAACATATCCCAAATTTTGGACTAACGCACCTTCCACATTCATTCCAGATTGATGATTACTCCTCTTCACCCTTAATCCTGTCTGATCACAATTCCTATCTACCCTAGCCCCATCCTGAGAATTATCATCCAAAATCACCGCACTACCCATATTCAAATCACCACGCACACAAATTCCAGCAGCATTAAATTTGCCACCCACTATCAATCCCTCCAGATCCAATCCACCTCTAAACGCATCTCCTTTAATATTCAATCCATTTGAATAAAAAGCCAAGTACTTAAGCCGCTGAGTTAAAAGCACAAAATCCGCAGCACTCAAATGCGCGCGCTCCAAAATCTTCGCCCTCACGTCCAGCATTTTTGCCAAAATATCCGGATCCTCCACCCGCGCCTGCACCAAAGTCAGAAGAAAAGTAAGATCCCTATCTAAATCCACCTGTCCAATCTGAGACAAATTTCGCACCAAATCTTCACCTGTCACAGAAACGCTAGCAGTCAATTCCTCACAAATATCAGGAAACTCCCCATCATTCAAATCCAAAGCTACTTTTCTACCGGCAATTGAAGCCATATAAACTAAATTAAAGGCACTCACTAAAACACCTTCACTCACATAAGTCAACCTCAAATCCCCCACCCCTTCAATTGTTTAAATCCCCAATTCGTGCTAAAATATTAGGGAAATTAAAAACAAAAACATGCTCATTCTTTCCACCGATTCATTAAGAGGTTACGGACTAAATCGCATTTTCGAATTAACAATGCAGGCTGGCTACCAAGGCATCGACCTAGCCGTAGACTTCGCCCAATTCGACACCTACAACACTGAATACCTAAAAAGACTGATCAAAGAGTCTAATTTGCCAATTCAGGCAGTTAGCGCTCCTGAAGGCACCACCCCACAAAGAATCAAGAATTTAGTAGAAATGACCGCAGCAGTTGGAGCTAAAATCCTCATTATCCAACCGCCAAAATTCCACGAATTCAAACTAGCAAGTTGGCTCAAAAACGAAATTCCTGGTCTTAGAGAAAAATTTGGCATCTCCATTGCACTAGAAAACTCCCCAGCCGGCTCATTTCTAGGACTAATACCTGACCACGCTCTTTCCAATACCGAAGACCTCAAAAAATTCAAACATGTAGCCCTAGACACAGCCCGCGTAGGTGAAAAGCGCCAAGATCTCATGCGCGTATACGCCTCACTCCGCAAATATCTCGTACACGTCCATCTCTCAAACGTTAGCCACGGCAAAAAATATGCCCCACCGACAGAAGGCATCATGCCACTAGAAAGCTTCCTCACAAAATTAAAACAAGACAACTACCCAGGCTCAATCTCAATCAAAGTCCTTCCTCGCCTACTCAATGCCGGCAACGACGAACAAACCATCGAGTCCCTGCAAAAAGCCAAAAAGTACTACGACAAATACTATACAAACGTTGAAGTTTCAAAAGTACAAAGCGAAGATAATGAAACATCTTCATGATAGAAATTAAAAATCTCTCCAAAAACTTCTCTTCAGGAAAACAACCACTTCACGCCCTGGATAAAGTTTCGCTTTCTATCAAAGAAGGGCAATTCGTGGCCATTGTCGGCCCATCAGGCTCCGGAAAATCCACTCTCCTAAATCTCATCGGCGGCCTAGACACCCCCACTACAGGAGAAATCATCATAAAAAACAGCCATCTTTCAAAACTCTCAGACCGCGAACTCTCCCATTACCGCAATCACACAGTTGGCTTTATCTTCCAGGAATTTCATCTAGAGCCCTTTCTCACAGTAAAGCAAAACGTCCTTCTTCCTACAGTCTTCAATAGCAATCATCACAAAGAAACTGAGGCCGAGTCCCTCATTAAAGAAGTTGGACTCCAAAGCAAAATGAACACCAAGGCCTCCGAGCTCTCCGGCGGTCAAAAACAACGCACCGCCATCGCCCGGGCTCTCATCAACAACCCCCATTTAATTCTCGCCGACGAACCCACAGGCAATCTGGATTCCGCCACGACTCACACCATCATAGACCTCCTGAGAGACCTGCAACGCCTCCATGGTACAACTCTAATCATCACCACTCACGACGAAAAAATCGCAGCCAAAGCCGACAAAATAATTAAAATCAAAAACGGAAAAGTATGATCCTAAACATCGCCCTCAACAACATTGCAGTTCGCCGCTTAAGAAGTTTCTTGGCCGTTCTTTCCATCACAATCGCAGTTACGAGTCTCCTGATGTTCATGGGACTTTCAGCCGGCGTCCAAAACGCCACCTTCGACCAAATGGAAAAGGCCAGTCCCCTCACTCAAATCACCGTCCGCCCCAACACCAGCGACACCGGACTGGTCGCCTTTCTCACCAAATCCGACAAAGGCAAACTCACCGAAGAAACAGTCACACAGATCAAAAGCATCCCCGGAGTTAAAAACATCTACAGAGAAATCCAATTTAAAAACTTCTCTTCACTTGAAATTGACCTATTTGGTATGAACCTTCAAACAGACGCCATGGTCTTTGGTGTCCCACAAGAATTCATAAGCCAAGATATCAAAACCGAAACCAACTGGACCAACCCAGCAGAAGAACCTTACCCAGCATTAGTTCCTCGCCGCCTACTAGACCTCTACAACGTCACCATTGCCTCCACCCAAAACCTACCAAAAATCTCCGAAAGCAGCCTTCTCGGCAAAGAACTTACAGTATATCCAAATCGCTCCACCTTCTTTCCAGTTGCCAACAACAATAGCAAACCAGTAAAAGTTAAAATCGTAGGATTTTCCGACAAAACAAACTTACTGGGAGTCACTCTACCCTATTCTGTAGTTGAAAAACTAAACACAGAATATTTCCCTAACTCAAAAGTCTCCTTCACGGAATTGTACGTTGAAACCACCGACGCCTCCCTCACCGACAAAACTGCCAAAGAGATCGAGAAAATGAATTTAAGCACCCAGTACTACCAAAAAAACCTCCAAGACGTTGAAGCCAAACTTACCTACCTATCGCTAGCACTTGGCATCATCAGCGCTATTATCATATTAACCGCCTCAATTTCTATTATCAGCACTTTTCTAGGCAGCGTGGCCGAACGTCGCAAAGAAATAGGCCTACTCAGGGCCCTCGGCGCCACTCGCTTCCACATCAAGAAACTCATCCTAATTGAAGCTGGACTACTCGGAATCACCGGCTCAATTCTAGGAGTCACCATCGGACTCGTTTCCAGCAACTTCATCAGCAAATACGCCCTAGCAAAACTCGAAGACACCACCTTAAACCTAAATTCCCTCTTCAGCTTCTCCCCAACCCTGATTATTCAAACCCTCCTCTTCGGACTCCTGCTTGCTCTACTATCCGCATTTATCCCCGCCAGCCAAGCCTCCCGCCTCAACCCCATCGAGGCCCTAACAAAATAGCCTTTTAAATCTCTCCCCTAAGATAATCCCTTAATAAGGATATTTAAACGACCAATTCCACGATTGGAACAAGCCATAACAGCCCTACTATGTAAATCGAGAACCTTCTTATCACCCTGGGCTAAAAGGCAACTTCTAACCTCTCTAGAAGTACCATCACAATAACAGAGAACCATTCCATCATCAGTTACAATTTTGCGATCTAAATCAACCTGACCCTGAAAAATTCTGATTCCAGGCACAAGATCCAATGAATCACCTCTATCAAACTTCCCCATACTATAAAATTTTAAATTAAGAAAATCATACTATCGTAACTCCGGGGGTTTGTCAAGTGGCCATGCTGCGCAAAGCAAGTAAAACGACCAACCGAGCGAGGAGCGCCGCAGGAGCGCTACGAGCGTGTCACAAAAAATAGCTATCACTCCTTCCAAATTTAAATTTGACTTATCAAAAAAGGCCACTACAATAGACCTGCTATCATTTTCGAATGAGTTAAGGCCAAACCCGATAGCTTGCGGCTCTTTTTGAGTCGCTTACCAATCCCTTGACTTCGTTTAAATATGCCAAAATCTCAGAAACAAGATGCGAAGAAAACAAAAACACCCCCAAAAGAAGTAAAAGCAACTAAGCCCGCAGAAAAGGCTTCCGCAAAAAAGCAGGAAGTTAAAAAAGTACTAGTCCCAAAAGGAAAAACTCCTGAAGTAAAACTAGTTCCAAAAACTGCCGCAAAATCTCCAATCACTATTAAGTCTGCTAAAGAAAAGGCAGCAGATGCAAAGGTGGCACCTAAAAAAGACACAGTTAGTGCATCTGAAATCGCCGTAGACAAAGGACCAATCATCCTCACCAGCAAACGAAGATATTTCAACGAACAAATTGACAAAGGAGTAGTCGTTCCAAGCCTTATTGAAGTTCAGCTCAATTCCTACCGCTGGTTTCTAGACGAAGGAATTCGTGATCTTCTTGAAGAAATCACTCCAATTCAAGATTTCTCAGGCAAAAAACTCGAACTACACTTCCTCGACCACTCCATTGGTGAATACAAATACAATGCCGAAACCGCTCGCACCAAGAACCTTACCTACGAAGCTCCGCTAAAAGTTCACGTGCAATTGATCAACAAAGAAACAGGTGAAATCAAAGAACAAGACGTCTTCCTAGGAAACGTCCCACTTATGACTAATCGTGGTACCTTCATTATCAACGGTATCGAAAGAGTAGTCGTAAGTCAGATCGTTCGTTCTCCAGGCGTATTCTTCGCTAAAAACATGGGCAGCGCTGAAATGCACTCTGCAAAAATCATTCCAAAACGTGGTGCCTGGCTAGAAATCGAAACTGACAAAAAAGGAGTTATTACTGTAAAAATCGACCGTAAGAGAAAAATTCCTATCACCTCCCTACTTCGTGTTTTCGGCTATGAGACTGACAGAGACATCATTGACCTATTCACCGAAGTAAACAACGGAGTTGAAAATGATTTCATCCTAAATACTTTAGAAAAAGATCCATCTAAAACAATCAACGAAGCCTACCAGAATATCTACAAAAAGATTCGTCCTGGAGATTTGGCCACAGTTGAAAATGCAAAAGCCCTAATCAAATCCATGTTCTTCGATTATCGAAAATATGACATGGGCCCAGTTGCACGTTACAAATTGAACAAGAGATTCGTATTGGATACTCCAAACACTAAAAAATATCATACCTTCCAAGTAAAAGACTTGGTAGAAATCCTTAAGCACCTCATCAAATTAAACCATGGTGAAGTACCAGCAGACGATATCGATCACCTATCCAATCGTCGTATTCGCGCAGTTGGTGAATTAGTACAAAACAAATTCCGCGTAGGCCTTCTACGTACAGACCGTATCGCTAAAGACAGAATGACAGTAATGGATCTCGAAACAGTTACTCCAACACAGCTAATCAACTCTCGCCCAATCACAGCGGCACTTAGAGAGTTCTTCGCTAGTTCACAGCTTTCACAGTTCATGGATCAAACCAATCCATTAGCCGAGCTCGAACACAAACGTCGTCTTTCAGCGATGGGTCCTGGTGGTCTCTCAAGAGAAAGAGCCTCCTTCGATGTACGTGACGTACACCAATCCCACTATGGAAGAATTTGTCCGATTGCTACACCGGAAGGACCAAATATCGGTCTCGTTGTGCATTTAGCTACTTATGCCAAAGTAAACGAATACGGCTTCATTGAAACGCCATACCGCGAAGTTGCCCACACAGTTAAAAACGATGAAAAGAAATTAGTTGGACACATCTCCCGAGAAACAATCGAAGACAAAGGCAAAGTTTTAGTAAAAGCAGGCCATGCAATCGATGAGGCCGCTGCAGCCAAAATCGCCAAATTGAAAATCGATGAAATTTCAGTTCGTGCCTACCTTACAAACATCATCAAGTATCACGATGCCGATGAAGAGCAAAGTCTCGTAATTGCACAGGCAAACACCGAATTAGACGAGCACGGTCAAATGATGAGCAGCCGTATTTCTTCACGAAAAAACGGTGAACCAACACTTGCCCACGTCAATGAAGTTACGCATATCGACATTTCCCCAAAACAGATCATCTCAATCACAACATCTTTGATTCCATTCCTAGAGCACGACGATAATACTCGTGCATCCATGGGTTCAAACATGCAACGTCAGGCAGTTTCTCTTGTCTCTCCATCCGCTCCGGTTGTTGGAACAGGCATTGAGGAAATCGCAGCCAAAAGTTCAGGTCAGGTCATTCTAGCCGAACAAGACGGTACAGTTTCATACGTTGATGCCAAAATCATCACAGTTATCTATGTAAACGGCCGCAAAATCAGCTACGAACTACAAACATACGAAAGATCAAATCAGGGTACATGTATTCACCAAAGAGCACTTGTTGCCAAAGATCAAAAAGTGAAAAAAGGTGACGTACTAGCCGACGGTCCATCAATCCAAAACGGAGAGCTAGCCCTTGGACAAAACCTCCTCGTAGCCTATATGACTTGGGAAGGTTACAACTTTGAGGATGCCGTAATTATCTCCGACAAGTTGGTCCGTCATGGTCTATTTGACTCAATCCACATCGAAGCTTTCACAGTAGACGTCCGTGAAACAAAACTAGGGCCAGAAATTATTACCCGCGATATTCCAAACGTAGGTGAAGCCAAATTAAAAGATCTCGATGAAGACGGCATTGTACGTATCGGTGCTACAGTTCACGAAGGTGACATCTTGGTAGGTAAAATCACACCAAAAGGTGAAACTGAACTTACAGCAGAAGAGCGTCTTCTTAGAGCCATTTTCGGAGACAAGGCCAGAGATGTTAAAGACACCTCTCTACGCCTTCCAGGTGGAGAAGGTGGAAAAATCGTTGGAGTACACGTTTACACAAAAGAGGCCGGAGATGAACTTCCAACAGGCGTTCTAAAACAAATCAAAGTAAACGTAGCCCAAACAAGAAAAATTTCAATCGGAGACAAAGTTGCAGGTCGTCACGGTAACAAAGGTGTAATTTCCATCATTGTACCTTCAGAAGATATGCCTTTCCTTCCAGATGGAACACCCGTAGACATCATTCTAAACCCACTCGGTGTATCTAGCCGTATGAACATCGGACAAATCCTTGAAACCCACTTGGGCTGGGCAGCAAGAACACAAGGATTCACTGTAGCTACTCCCCCACTAAATGGAGTACCTACTCAAGAAATCACAACTCAGCTAAAAAAGGCTGGTCTACCTGAAAACGGTATGATTCAACTCTTCGACGGCAAAACTGGCGAACCATTCGACAAACCAGTAACCGTTGGTATTACCTACATCCTAAAGTTAAGCCACCTAGTTGAAGACAAGATTCACGCCCGTTCCGTTGGCCCATACTCACTCGTTACTCAACAACCACTTGGAGGTAAAGCTCAGCATGGTGGTCAAAGATTCGGAGAAATGGAGGTTTGGGCACTCGAGGCCTACGGCGCCGCTCACGTTCTTCAGGAAATGCTTACAATCAAATCCGATGATGTATACGGACGAAGCAAAGCCTACGAATCTATTGTTAAGGGCGAACCAATCCGAAAACCACGCGTACCGGAATCCTTCAACGTATTGGTTAAAGAGCTCCAAAGTCTTGGTCTCGCAGTAAAACTCATCCAAAACGACGATCCACATGATCCAGAAGAAGAGGATGTAGTTGAATTCCTAGAAGAAGATCCGGATGTCCGTGAGGAATTAAGCGAAACAATTCAAAAAGAATTAGCTGAAGAAACAGCAGGAGCATCACTCGCAGATGGAAACCTGGAAGGCCTTGAAGAGGATGACCTCCTCGTCGAAGAAGACCTTGAGCTCCTTGAAGAAGACGAAAAAGTCTAATTTACAACAATAACATTATTCAACAATGAGAAGCATTAACAAAGTAATTCTAATCGGCAACCTCACACGCGATCCGGAAATGAGAAAAACACCAAATGATCAAAGTGTTACAACTTTTGGACTCGCTACCAATAGAGAATGGGTTACCAAAAATAGCGACCGCAAAAATTCAGCTGAATTCCATGAATGCGTAGCCTGGGCACGCCTAGCTGAAATATGTGAGACACTATTGAAAAAGGGCTCACTAGTTTATGTTGAAGGCTACCTGAAAACTCGCAGCTGGGAAACACCGGAAGGTACAAAAAAATTCAAAACAGAAGTTGTTGTAAAAGACATGATTCTACTTGAAAAACGCGCCTCCAATGGTGATGACGCAGCCGATTATGGGTATATTCCAGAAGAGGAAAGTAGTTCAGAATATTTTGAAGAAGAATCACCTTCACAATCATTCGCGCCAGAAGCACCAGCAGCTCCAGTTTCAGTTCAAGCTCCAGAAGCAGCTCCAGAATCAGAGCCACAAGCAAAACCAGAAACATCACCAAGATCCAATAATCCTATAGATCAGGATTTGGGGCTCTAACATCATATACACCTCAAGTAACCAATTTACTTTATGTCAAATCAGCAGCAACAAGAGGACGTTAAAAACCTTAGGAAGGACAGGTTCAACACCATTAGTTTGGCTGTAGCCTCCCCTGAGGAAATCCTCGCCTGGTCTCACGGTGAAGTTAAAAAACCAGAAACAATTAACTATCGCACACAAAAACCTGAAAGAGATGGCCTATTCTGTGAGAAAATTTTCGGACCAACTAAAAACTGGGAATGTTATTGTGGAAAGTACAAAAGAATCAGATACAAAGGCGTAATCTGTGAAAAGTGCGGAGTTGAAGTTACAAGATCATCAGTTCGTCGTGAAAGAATGGCCCACATCAAATTGGCCGTTCCAGTTACACACATCTGGTTTCTTCGTTCCACTCCAAGCCGCATTGGTCTTCTTTTAGACCTACCAATCAAAACTCTCGAACAGGTTGTCTATTTCGCCGCTTACATTGTTTCAGAAGTAGACATGGATGCCCGAGACAAAGCCCTTGAGCAACTAAAAACCGAATACAAAACTCACAAAAAACACATCCAGGACGAATTCAAAGAGAAATCACTCGACATCGAAAAGATGGAAGATGGAAAGCTAAAATCAGCTGCCATGGCCGATCTCGAAAAAGAATTTGGCCGCAAAATTGAAGACCTCGACTATCAACATGGCGACACCAAGGACAACCTGGAAAAACTAGGTGTTGGAGAAGTCTTCTCTGAAGTTGAATACCGCAACATGTCCATGAAATTTGGACACATCTTCAGAGCCGGCACAGGAGCTGAAACAATTCGCAACGTAATTGGCAATATCAATCTTGAGAACCTAATCGAACAACTTAAAGAAGAGGCAAAAAGAGCCTCTGGCCAAAAGCACAAAAAGATCATCAAGAGAATCAAGCTTGCAGGAAGTTTATCAAAAGCCGGCATCAAGGCAGAATGGTTCATCATGACTATCCTCCCAATCATTCCACCAGACCTACGCCCAATGGTACAGCTTGATGGTGGCCGTTTCGCCGCTTCCGACCTCAATGATCTCTATAGAAGAGTAATCAACAGAAACAACCGCCTAAAACGTCTACTCTCAATCGGCGCTCCAGAAGTTATCTGCAGAAATGAAAAGCGTATGCTTCAGGAAGCCGTTGATACCCTATTAAACAACAGCGCCCGCCAAGGAAAAACAGTATTCAACTCCGGCGACAAACGTAAGTTACGTTCACTATCCGACATGCTTAAGGGTAAGCAAGGACGTTTCCGTCAAAACTTGCTTGGTAAACGTGTAGATTACTCCGGTCGTTCTGTAATCATCATCGGTCCAAAGTTAAAACTTAGCCAATGTGGTCTACCAAAAATCATGGCTCTCGAGCTCTTCAAGCCATTTATTATTGGGCGTCTAATCAGAGATGGTTTCGCTCACAACATCAAGAACGCAGAAAAGCTAATGCAAGCAGGCAAACGTGAAGTTTGGGACATCCTCGAAGATGTCACAAAAGATCACTACGTACTACTAAACCGTGCGCCTACCCTTCACCGCCTTGGTATCCAGGCCTTCCAGCCAGTACTGATCGAAGGTAAAGCGATTCAGGTTCACCCACTCGTTTGTGCGGCCTTCAATGCCGACTTCGACGGTGACCAAATGGCTATCCACGTACCACTTTCAACAGCCGCTCAACAAGAGGCCAAAGAGCTAATGCTTTCCAGCCAAAACTTGCTTAAACCATCCGCCGGTGAACCAATCGTAGCTCCAACTCAAGACATGGTCCTTGGTTGCTACTATCTCACAAAACTCGGCAAAAACAAGCTTGGTGAAGGCATGGCATTCTCTTCAATCGAAGAGGCAATTATCGCCTACCAAACAGGTTATGTCCACCTTCAAGCCGCAATCAAATGCCGCTACAAAGGAGAAATCCGTGAAACTACACTTGGTCGCCTAATCTTCAACTCTTTCATGCCAGAAGAAATGGGCTACATCAACCATAACGTAGGCAAGAATCAGCTCACAGAGCTCATCACCGACTCCTTCGAAAACATCAGCCATAAAGCCACAGTTGTACTCGTAGACAACCTCAAAGACATTGGCTTCAAGTTTGCCACAAAATCCGGCATCTCTTTCAGCCAAGACGACATGCAGGTTCCAAAAGAGAAAGATCAAATCGTTGAAGCAGCATCTGAAATCATCAAAACGATCAACAGCCAATACTGGAAAGGTCTCATCACTGACGATGAACGTTACAATCACACTATCAAAGTTTGGTCACGTGCCAAATCCGACGTTGCAGGTGTAATGATCAAAAATGTCCACGATGAAAACAACGTCTTCTACATGATCGACTCCGGAGCCCGTGGTAACTGGGGACAAATTACTCAGCTCTGCGGTATGAAGGGTCTCGTTGCCAATCCGGCCGGCCGTACAATTGAGCTTCCGATCAAGTCCAACCTCAAAGAAGGATTTACTATCTTGGAATACTTCATTGCTACACACGGAGGACGAAAAGGTAAATCAGATACAGCGCTTAAAACAGCTGAAGCCGGTTACCTCACACGTCGTCTAGTAGACTCAAACCAAGATATCGTGATCCGCGAAGAGGACTGTGGCTCAACAAGCTCACACGTTATCACCCGCGCCGAATCAGAAATCATTGGTGAAGCCTTTGAAAACCGCATCTACGGACGCACACTAGCAGTCGACATCAAAGATGCAAAAGGCAAAGTCATCGCTGAAAAAGAAAAAATTATTGAAAAAGAAACTCTTAAGAGAATTGGTGAAGCACAAAGTATCGAAGCACACGTTCGCTCCATCATGACCTGCCGAACAGAAAACGGTATCTGCGTAAAATGTTACGGTAAAGACCTTGGTAGCAACAAAGAGGTGCAAATCGGTACCGCCGTTGGTATCATCGCCGCCCAGAGTATTGGTGAGCCAGGTACACAGCTTACAATGCGTACCTTCCACATGGGAGGTGTTGCCGAAGGCAGCGACATCACACAGGGTCTAGCACGTGTAGAGGAGCTCTTCGAAGCCCGTTCACCAAAGCGTCCAGCCATTCTTACAGAGATCGAAGGTAAAGCTAAAATCCACCAGAAAGGTAAACTTATCGAAATTTCCGTTACCTCTTCTGAACCATTGGAAATGATCTATCCCCTTCTTACAGACATGAATCCAGTCGTAAAAGTTGGAGACAAGATAAAGGCAAAGCAAGTACTCGCAAAATCCGAGAACCAAAAAACTACAGTAAAAGCCACAGATGACGGTAAAGTTGCCGCCATCGAAGACAGCAGAATCATTGTTAAAACCGAGGATAAAGTTAAGAAAATCTACCCGGTTCCATACGGAAAAACTCTTCGAATCAAGGACAACGAACAGGTTCAAAGAGGTCAACCTCTCACAAACGGACACCTTGATCTTAAAGAACTTCTAAGCCTCACCACAGTTTACACTGCACAGAAATACATCGTAAACGAGGTACAGACAATCTACGCTTCTCAAGGTCAGAGTATCAACGACAAGCACATCGAGATTATCGCCCGCCAAATGCTTTCAAAAGTTAGAATCCTTGAAAGTGGCGACAGCGATCTACTCCCAGGCGAAATCGTGGACATCATCAAATTCGAAAACATCAACGACAAACTAGCCGTAAAAGCAAAAGGTGAACGACTACTTCTAGGTCTTACAAGAATTGCTCTCTATACAGATAGTTGGCTCTCAGCCGCATCCTTCCAGGAAACAATTCGTGTACTAGTTGAAGCCTCAACTACAAACCGTCAAGACCGACTAGAAGGCCTAAAGGAAAACGTTATTATCGGTAAACTAATCCCTGCAGGTGCCACCTACCGCAAACGTCGCAGATCAGAAAACAATCTGCCAGAAGAAGAACTTGCAGAACAAGTAGAGGTAGCCGAAAAAGCAAAATTCCTACCTGTTATATAATTCCCCTTGCATTTCAAAAAAACATGATATAAATTTAGCCGCACTATGCCAACAATAAACCAGTTAATTAAGAAACCACGCAAAACAGCCGCGAGAAAAAGCAAATCTCCAGCTCTACAGTTCACTATGAACAACTTGCGTAACCGTGCTGTACAGCTAGGATGCCCACAGAAACGTGGCGTCTGCGTAAAGGTTACAACCATGACTCCTAAAAAGCCTAACTCTGCGCTTCGAAAGATCGCCAAAGTTCGTCTTACAAACGGCATGGAAGTAAACGCCTATATCCCGGGAGAAGGTCACAACCTTCAAGAACACTCAGTTGTTGCTATTCGCGGCGGCAGAGTAAAAGATCTACCAGGTGTACGTTATCATATTATTCGTGGTCTTCTTGACACCCAAGGTGTTTCCAAAAGAAGACAAGGCCGCTCAAAATACGGCGCTAAGAAACCTAAAGCTTAAACCATTATGGCTCACAAAACATTTCTTCCAGAAGAATCATCCCCACTACAGGAAAAATTTATCAACTACGTAATGCTTGATGGCAAGAAGTCTGTTGCACGAAATATTTTCAACACAACACTTAAGATCATTAGCAAGAAAACTTCTGGTGACCCAGAAAAAGTTTTCAAACTAGCTATCGACAACATCAAGCCACACGTTGAAGTAAAAGCTAAAAGAATCGGTGGTGCAGTATATCAAGTACCTCGTGAAGTTAAGCCAGATCGTCAGCTTGCATTGGCCTTCCGTTGGATCATTGGTGCCGCTCGCGGCAAAAAGGGTTCAGCAATGTCACAGAAACTTGCAAACGAAATCATTGAAGCCTCAAACTCACAGGGTGCAGCCATGAAGAAGAAAGAAGACACCCACCGCATGGCCGAGGCCAACAAAGCCTTCGCACATCTTGCGAAGTACTAGTCGACACATTAAAACAACACTCAAAGAGTCCCCACCGGGGCTCTTTTTTTTCGCTAATATCACGCCTTGACTTAGCCCAGCTCCTCCCTATAATGCTCGTGCTTATCAAGCATGTACTTATAACAATTATTCACAATGTCCGAAGCTCTCAAACACCTTCGCAATATCGGGATTATCGCCCATATCGACGCAGGAAAAACCACATTCACAGAACGTATTCTTTTTTACACAGGTAGAACACACAAAATCGGTGAAACACACTCCGGCGAATCTCAGATGGACTGGATGGAACAAGAAAAAGAGAGAGGCATCACAATTACCTCAGCCGCTACTACTTGTAGCTGGACCACCACAGACACCAACGAACAAAACAGAATCAACATCATCGACACTCCGGGACACGTAGACTTCACAGTAGAGGTCGAACGCTCACTCCGCGTACTTGATGGCGGCGTTGCGGTTTTCGACGGTGCGATGGGAGTAGAGCCACAATCAGAAACAGTTTGGAGACAAGCCGACAAATATAACGTTCCTCGTATCGCCTTCATCAACAAGATGGACAAAACAGGCGGCGACTTCTACATGAGCTTGGACAGCATCAAAAAACGTCTAAACCCAAATGCTGTAGCCATCCAACTCCCAATCGGTGCTGAAAGAGAATTCAGCGGAGTAGTTGATCTAGTACAGCAAAAAGCCTACACATTCGAAGGTAAAAGCGGCGAGATCATCAAAGAAATTCCAGTACCAGAAGATATGGTAGCTAAAATGGCCGAGTACCGTGCAATCATGATCGAGAAAATTTCCGAGCACGACGACGCCCTAATGGAAAAATTCCTTGAAGGCGCAGATCTAACAATAGAAGAAATTCGCGCAGGTCTTCGTAAAGGTACAATCATTGGAGAAATCTACCCGGTTCTCTGCGGTACAGCTCTTCAAAACATGGGAGTTCAATTGGTACTCAACGCAGTTTGCCACTACCTTCCAAGCCCAATGGAAATCAAAGCCATCCCAGCTACAGACCTCAAGACAAACGAAGAAATCGAAATTAAAGTTAGCGAAAGCGAACCATTCTCCGGTCTAGCCTTCAAAATCGCTACAGATCCATACGTTGGCTCACTCACCTACTTCCGTGTTTACTCAGGAAAACTAGAAAGTGGTAGCTACATTCTAAACTCTTCAAAAGATTCTAAAGAACGTGTTGGTCGTATCCTTCAGATGCATGCCAATTCACGTGAAGAAATTAAATCCGTAAAAACCGGTGATATCGCCGCCCTAGTAGGTCTTAAAAACACCACTACCGGAAACACTCTATGTGATCCTGATCATCCAGTTCTTCTTGAATCAATCACCTTCCCAGAACCAGTTATCCGTATTGCAGTTGAGCCAAAAACTAAAGCCGACCAGGAAAAAATGGGTATGGCTCTGCAAAAACTTTCTGAAGAAGATCCAACCTTCCGTGTAAATACAGACGAAGAAACAGGTCAAACAATCATCGCAGGAATGGGTGAGCTTCACCTTGATATCCTTGTTGATCGTATGAAGAGAGAGTTCAAAGTAGAAGCCAACATCGGTGCTCCACAGGTTGCCTACCGTGAAACAATCACACAGGCAGTTACCATGGAAGAAAAATATGCCAAGCAATCAGGTGGTCGTGGTCAGTTCGGTCACGTACATCTTAAAGTTAGCCCTCAGGAACCAGGAAAAGGTTACGAATTCGTCAACTCAATTGTGGGTGGTAAAATTCCAAGAGAATATATTCCAGCCGTAGATAAAGGTATTCAGGAAGCTATGACTCGCGGTATCCTTGCCGGCTATCCGGTAGTAGACATCAAAGCTGAGCTCTACGATGGAAGTTACCATGATGTGGATTCATCAGAATTGGCCTTCAAAATTGCCGGTTCTATCTGTTTCCAAAACGCTGCAAAAAAAGCCACTCCAATCATTCTTGAGCCAATCATGGAGGTAGAGGTTACAGTTCCTGAAGATTACTTCGGTGACGTAATGGGAGATATCAACTCTCGCCGTGGTCAAATCCTAGAAAGCGGTGATCGTGGTGTTGTTAAATTCATCAAATCAAGAATCCCACTCTCAGCAATGTTTGGTTATGCAACTGAGCTTCGTTCAATGACACAAGGCCGCGGTAACTACACAATGGAATTTGGTCATTATGAAAAAGTTCCTAATAACGTTGCAGAGGAAATCATCGCCAAGAGAAGCGCGAAATAATCTTGCGAAGTAGAAAATTTTAATATACTATTCGCGCGCTAGTCCAAATAAATAATAATCTAACAACAATCATATGGCTGACGGAGTATTTGATAGGAGTAAGCCACACGTGAACGTAGGTACAATTGGCCACGTAGACCACGGTAAAACTACTCTTACAGCAGCAATCACAAACGTAGCTGCAAAGCATTTCGGTGGTAGCAACAAAGCTGTTGCCTTTGCTCAGATCGACAACGCACCTGAGGAAAGAGAAAGAGGTATTACAATCGCTACTTCTCACCAGGAGTACGAAACAAGCAAGAGACACTACGCACACGTAGACTGTCCAGGACATGCCGATTATGTTAAGAACATGATCACTGGTGCTGCCCAGATGGACGGAGCTATCCTTGTAGTATCTGCTGCAGATGGTCCAATGCCACAGACTCGTGAACACATCCTACTTGCTAAGCAGGTTAACGTTCCATACATCGTAGTATTCATGAACAAAATGGATATTGCCGATCCAGATATCGCTGAACTTTCAGAAATGGAGGTTCGTGAACTTCTAACTAAATATGAATTCCCTGGAGACACTACTCCATTCCTCAAAGGTTCAGCTACTAAGGCACTTGCAGATCCAGGTGGAGAAGATGCTAAGCCAATCGTTGAGCTTCTTGAAACACTTGATTCATACATCCCAGACCCTGTACGTATCTTGGATAAGCCACTTCTTATGCCAGTTGAGGACGTATTCTCAATCAAAGGCCGTGGTACAGTTGCTACAGGAAGAATTGAACAAGGTATCGTTAAAATCAACGAAGAAATTGAAATCATTGGTATCCGTCCTTCAAGAAAGGTAGTTGTAACTGGTGTTGAAATGTTCAAGAAAACTCTTGATCAAGGTCAAGCTGGTGATAACGTTGGTATCCTAATGCGTGGTATTGAAAGAGAAGAAATTGAACGCGGACAGGTTATTGCTGCTCCTGGTAGCATCAAGCCTCACACAAAATTTGAATCAGAGGTTTACGTACTAACCAAAGATGAAGGTGGTCGTCATACACCATTCTTCAAAGGCTACAAGCCACAGTTTTACATCCGAACTACAGACGTAACTGGCTCAGTTGAGCTTCCAGCTGGAGTTGAGATGGTAATGCCTGGTGATAGCGTAAACATGGTAGTTACACTAGGAGCACCTATCGCCCTAGATGCAGGTACTCGCTTCGCTATCCGTGAAGGTGGTCGTACAGTAGGATCAGGCGTAATCGCTAAGATCATAGAGTAGTTACTTAAGCGCACAAGCGCGAAGTAACTTGGAGTGCCCCACGCACGAACCCCGCATCCCAAGAAATAAACAAACGCTTACCAGAAAGGGCCCCGATTTATCGGGGCCCTTTCGTTTATACCAATCTCTCTATGCTGCAGCCTCCATCTCCCCACGAACAAAATCGACTACAATAGACTCCAACATCGATACCGCTTCTTTCAGAGAAATTCGCTTTTCAGGATCCATCTGTACCATAGAGGCAACACAGCCATCTGTCGCCATCTTAATTTTGTCATAATCCTGATCTCTCCACCTACTATAGCGAGCACCTTCAATACATCTTCCAAACTCAAAAACTAATTCCCTATCAGAAATTGTTCTTTTATCCTTACCCATTACCGGTCCACTAGGAACATCGTAATGAGTAACCATATCCTCGATGGAAGGCATATCCAAAACCAATCTTTCTGGAGGGATATACCCATACTTAGTCATATAATAAGAAATCTCATCCTCAGTTGAAACAAGACCATCCATGTCAAACAACAACGCCCTATCGGCAACGAGATCAACTGCTATATTACTAGGATTATTGTCAGTTAAAGCCAACCCCCTTTCAAATAAAAACAACGACCCCTTCATTGCATCAATCACATATTGAATTATTTTTCCTAAAGACACACCAGAATTTCTATCCGCTATCAACTTATCAAGCGTAACAATATCTAAATAATCATGAACTTCATGCACCTTACTATATTGATCAAGTCCTCTGGAAGTAATCGAATAAGCCAAATACGGACTGCGTTCAGTCAAATCATACAATCTCCTCACGGCACGCATATTCTCAATCTTGTTAGGTTGCCTAACCAAAGCATCAGGCTTATCAATAGTCCTTCTTGAATCCAAAAAGAATGATTTACAACCACCTTCCCTCTCAGCATGAACCTTTTGCACAACATTAACCTCAACCCGATCAAGAATCTGCCTTATTTCTCCATCAGTAGAAAAATAAAAAGCAAGTCTACTGTGCACCTTTTCGATGAATTGCAACAACAATGGATCAACACTTGCAATACCCTCAGGCTTCACACTCACAGGATCTAAGAAATTTACTAAAACCAACCTAACCTCTTCCTCATCAGGCCCAATAGGAGAGATCACTGCAGCTATCCGACTTGCAAGATCCAAAGCAATAGAGTGAACATCTACCTCGGACAAAAATTCCTTATCAACAAGCTCAGACACAGATGCTTGAACAAAATCCAATCTATCGTCCACAACTAAGATGTTTGCATTACGCATAGTAGAACTATCTAATACAACTCCCCCACTAATAACAATTATTTAAATTTCAAAAACAACAAAACCCAAAATACTAAGTCAACAAGGCACATTTAAAGCCTCTTCGATCTCCCTCCACTCAGGAGTTGACAAAAGTCATCCATGCCCTACAATACCACCCACCCATTAAAATCAATCCAATGACAAAGCGAACCCCAGAACCAATCAACACAACAACACCTCAAGGCATAGAAGTAACAATCGACCCAAATCAAGTACTCATTGGCGAAGAAGTTATAGATATGAAAAATCAAGTCTACAAAAAAATCGTTGCACTTCTAATAGCAGAAGGACACCTTCGAAAAGGAACAAAAGTAGAAGATGTATTTGCCCAATCCCCAGAAGATTTCGCCGCAACAATGCAAACAATTCGAACCCTAATTGCTGAAAACAAAATCATCCTAGGCGAAAGCGGTGGCCCATGCAATCGCACACCTGATCAAGCAATTTCCTATGCCGAAAAACTCAAACCCATCATGCCCCACCTCGGCGAAGCCAAATGCCGCCTAATAGACAAGCTCACCCTTCAACACCTTCAAACACTCAAAGGAGAAGCACTTGCCACCGCCTGCGCCCAAATAGCCCCCTTCTTCACAAGATCAAAAGCGCTCACTAGCGACGAAACAACACGCCAAATCTCCATGATTCCAGCCGATAGATTTGCCGCCCTCGGCGTAGAAACAATCAAAAGAATAAGTCCTGACGCCCTCCATGAAGCCACAATTTTAGATGAAGACAAGCTCAAAGCCATCAAAACAGAAAACATCGCCAGAATGGAAGAAGATACTATCCGAGGAATAAGACAACACCTCCCAGTAGAAAGAATCACCGCCATCGGAGGCCAAAATTTAATTGGAGTAAGATGCCAAGCAATCGAGCTATTGTCCCAACTCAAAGACGAAATTTTTAAACAATTCACCCCATCAGAGCTCTCAAACTTATTGATCGAGCAACTCAAGGCTTTTATTACAAAATTCACTGCCCATAAAATAAAACTATTAACTATCCCAGTAGTCTGCGATCCTGCAGTATACATGCGTTCCGATGTTGAGAACATGACAGATGACGAACTTAATAAATTAAGAACGGCCACTCTAGAAGAAATACAAAGACGCGAAGAAAAAAAGAAACGCAAGTAAATCTTGACACCACCTCCCCTCCTCCTTTATAAATAGTCACACAAAATTGCTTCACTGATTTTAGCGAAGCACTCGTAGGCCGGTTCACACCAGCCCCCACGGGACAGCCCCGAAGTTATCACTTCAATCAAGCTCCTACTATAGAAGCCGGCTGTACAAGTCCGGTTTATTTTCAAACAACACATTTTAACACCCAAAAAAATGTCCAAGCAAAAAATCCGCATCAAGATCAAATCATTCGATCACAAAGTAATCGACGAAACAGCTAAGCTCATCATCGCCAGCGCAGAACGCACAGGCGCAATCGTAGCCGGCCCAATCCCCCTTCCTACTAAAATCGAGAAATTCACAGTAAATAAATCCACATTCGTACACAAAAAATCTCGAGAGCAGTTTGAAATGCGTACACACGTTCGTCTAATCGACATCACAGAAACCACACCAAAAACTATAGAATCTCTTTCAAATCTAAGCCTACCAGCAGGTGTGGAAATCGAGATCAAGATGCTACAAGATGACAGCAAATAATAAACCAAAATTTTCTATTGACTACCCAATATCGCATCTGTATATTCTAACGGCAAATAACGCCGTACGTTAAAAGCTCTCAAGTGGGTTTACCGAAAATCTACTGAGACATGGCCACCCGGCCATTAACCTCTACAAACATTATGTCAGGAATTCTCGGAAAAAAACTAGGTATGACTCGTGTCTTTGAAGACGATGGTCGTGTGATCCCAATCACTGTAGTAAGATGTGAACCAAACGAGGTTACACAGATAAAGACAGTAGAAAAAGATGGATATCCGGCGATAGTCCTCGGTTTTTCCAAATTAAGTAAACCTACTAAGGCTAAAAAATTCTATCACATGAAAGAATTCAAGGTTGCAGAGGATCAGTTGGAAAGCTACAAGAAAGGAGACATGGTAACTCTCGAATCACTGGCTGAAATTTCACAGGTTGAAATTACATCAGTATCAAAAGGTAAGGGTTTCCAGGGCGTAATCAAGAGATACAACTTCTCAAGAGGTCCAGAGACTCACGGTTCACATCACCACAGAGAGCCAGGTTCAGTAGGTTCATGTGCTAAGCCAGGACGCGTACTAAAAGGTAAAAAGCTTCCAGGCCGCATGGGTACAGACCGAGTTACTCTAAAGAAAGTAAAAATTGCATACATTGATCCTAAAAATAACATTATTGGGCTAAAGGGAGCACTTCCAGGAGCAATTGGAGCTCTAATCACTATTAAAATATGAAAGTAGACCTATACACACAACAAGGAGAAAAGAGCGGCACGATGGATTTGCCAGAGGCTATATTCGAAATCCCTTTCAACAAGGATCTCGTTCATCAGGCTCTTATTAGGCAGCTTTCAAATAGCCGTATCGCTATTGCTCACACGAAAACTAAGGGAGAAGTAAGAGGAGGAGGTCGAAAACCATTTAAGCAAAAGGGTACCGGCAATGCTCGCCAGGGTTCTATTAGAAACCCACATATGAAAGGCGGCGGAGTAGCCATGGGTCCAAGAAACAACAGAAACTTTGAAAAGGACATGCCGAAGAACCAGAGAAGAAAAGCATTGTTCTGTGCCCTCTCTGAAAAAGCAAGAAACAACGAAATTATCGCCATCGAAGGATATACTGCAGAAATGCCTAAGACAAAAGAGTTTAATGCCCTCCTAAAGAAACTTCCAATTACAAGAAACGTGTTAATAGTTGTTCCTGGTAAAGACAGGATCATTCAAAAGTCTAGCGGAAACATCGCAAATGCAAAGACTATCATTGCAAGTTACTTGAATATTCACGATCTCCAGAAATACAGACAAGTTCTACTTTTCAAGGAATCTGTGGCCAAGCTAGAAGAGACGTTTCTTAAAAAATCCGAATAATGAAATCACACGCAATCATAAAATCAGTAGTAACAGAAAAGAGCTCAAGGGGCCAAGAAAAAGGTCAATACACCTTCAAGGTTCGCCTAGATGCTAGTAAAATTGAGATCAAGAAAGAGATCAAGGACGCATACGGTGTGGAAGTAGACAGCGTTAAAACATCAATTCTGCAAAGTAAAATAAGACTTGTTGGAGCAAAGAGGAAATTAGTAAAAAGAGCTAAGTATAAGAAAGCGGTTGTCACTCTTAAAGACAAGAAAACTATAGATCCTAATAAAATCAAAGACTAATGGCTGTAAAGAAATTTAAACCAACTACGCCGGGCCGACGCCAAATGACAATTGCGTCATTTGATGAAATCACGAGTACAAGGCCAGAGAAGAGCCTCTTAGTTAGACTAAAGAAGCACTCTGGACGTAATAATACTGGATCAATCACTGTAAGGCATCGCGGAGGCGGTACTACAAGAATGTACAGAAAAGTCGATTTCAAGCAAACCGACAAGCTCAACATTGAGGGACGTGTAGTTTCCGTGGAGTACGATCCAAATCGCACAGGCTACATTATGCTTGTACAGTACACTGATGGTGAAAAGAGATACCACATCGCTCCAACAGACATCAAAGTAGGAGACGTAGTGGCAACAAGAGAAAAAGGAAAAGTAAAAACAGGTAACCGAATGATGCTTCGTCATATTCCAGTAGGTTTCAGTATTTATAATGTTGAACTCCACGAAAATAAAGGCGGTCAATTAGCAAGAAGTGCTGGATCAAGCCTAAAGCTTGTGTCCCTAGAGGGAGAATACGCGCAGATTCACATGCCATCAGGAGAAATTCGTCTTGTCAGCAAAAACTGCTATGCCTCCATTGGTGTAGTAAGTAACATTGAACACAACAACGTAGTAATTGGTAAAGCAGGCCGCAGCCGTCATAAAGGTTTGCGACCACAGGTAAGAGGTAAAGTTATGAACCCAGTTGATCACCCACACGGAGGTGGTGAAGGTAACACTTCAATCGGTCTTAAACATCCGAAAACTCCATGGGGTATGCCAGCTCTCGGATTCAAGACTCGCCGAAGACACTATACCGACAAAATGATCGTTCGCAGAAGAAAATAATAACCATTAAATATGGCTAGAAGTTCAAAAAAAGGACCATTCGTAGATCCAAAAGTAGAAAAAAAGGTAAAGAAACTAGATGAAGCTGGTCAAAAAAGACCAGTGAAGACATGGTCAAGGAAATGTGATATTTCACCAGAATTCGTAGGACACACATTCGCAGTTCACAACGGAAACCAGTTCATTCCAGTATTTGTTACTGAGAACATGGTTGGACACAAACTTGGAGAATTCTCTCCAACCAGAAAGTTCAAGGGTCACGGAGGAAAACTAGCCAAATAACGGTAAATTATAAAAATTTATGAAAGCAATATTACGACAAGTTAGAATCTCACCAAAGAAAATCAATCTAGTAGCTTCACTTGTAAGAAGAAAGGGTGCTAAAGAGGCAATGGAAATGCTCAAGTTTGTACCAAAGAAAGGTGCACCAATACTAAGAAAACTAATCGGTTCAGCGGTTGCCAATGCAGCAGCGAACTTTAAACAAGATAAAGAATCCCTAGTTATTAAAGAAATAATTGTTACAGAAGGAACTACGTACAAGAGAAGAATGCCAGTATCAAGAGGCCGCAGCTACCCTATTCTAAAGAGAACCTCACATATCAGTGTAAAAGTTGAAGCAGGAGAAGTTCAAGAACCAAAGGAAGAAGTCGTAAAAACAACTGTGAAGAAAACTAAAAAAACTACTAATAAGAACTAATCATGGGACAGAAGGTTAACCCAAAAATAATTAGGCTCGGAATAATAAACGATTGGGATTCCAAATGGTATGCTGGCAAGAAGAATTATAAGAAATTATTCCACCAGGACTTAGCAGTTGAGGCACTAATTCGCTCAAAACTTGAAACAGAAGGCATCTCTCACATTGAGATCATGCGTACACAAGGAAAGGTTATAGTTAATATTCACACATCAAAGCCAGGTATCGTAATTGGCAAAGGTGGTGAAATCATCGAAAAAGTAAAAGATGAATTAAAGAAGAGGTTCAAAGACACATTCGCAATTAATATTAAAGAGGTTAAAAAGCCAATGTTGGATGCGGCAATCGTTGCAGAAAACATTGCAAGACAGATTGAAAAACGTGTTTCTCACCGCCGTGCAGCCAAAGTTACTATTGAAAAAGTTACTGAAGCCGGAGCAATCGGAGTGAAAGTGTATATGGGTGGACGTCTAAATGGTGTTGAAATCTCTAGAGGAGAATTCTTTAGCCACGGTAAGATCCCCCTTCATACTTTCCGCGCCGACATTGACTACTCATCAGTAGCAGCAAGTACAGCTTACGGCAAAATCGGTATCAAAGTTTGGATCTACAAGGGCGACGTTTTCAAAAAAGACCTTGTAAAGAGACTTGCACAACAAATTGAAGAAATTAAACAATCCTAGAAATGTTACAACCAAAGAAGCAAAAGCACAGAAGAGTACATAGGGGAAGATCCGATACTAAAGGTATTTCATACCGAGGCTCAACCGTTGATTTCGGAACATTCGGTCTTAAGGCTCAAAGCGCAGGAGAAATCACTTCTCGCCAAATTGAAGCCGCACGTCGAACTATGACAAGATACGTTAAGCGCGGTGGAAAGATCTGGATTAAAATTTTCCCACACAAACCTATCACTCGAAAAGCATCAGAAGTACCGATGGGGAGTGGTAAGGGTACGCCAGAATTCTTTGTAGCAACAATCAAGCCAGGACGAGTACTGTTTGAAATGGAAGGCATCGACGCAGAAACAGCAAAAGAGGCCATGAGACTAGCTGCGCACAAGTTACCCGTTAAATGTAAATTCATCAATAAATTGGAAAAATAATCATGAAAGCAGACGAACTAAAAAAATTAGAAAGCAACAAGCTCAATGAACTACTTATTGAGAAAAACAAGCATCTCTTCAAAGTTGAATTTGATATCCAAAACGGACAGGCAAAGAACACTCACGAGATCAAGAATACTAAGAAAAACATTGCTCGCATTAAAACAGTAATGCAAAGTAAAAACTTAAACCAGTAAAACAATGAGAGTTAAAAAAGGTACAGTTAGCAGCAACGTACAGGTAAAAACTATCGTAGCAACAGTGCATACCTATAAAATGCATCCGAAATACAAGAAACAATACCGTGTATCTCAAAAATTTCACATTCACAATCCTGAAGCTCAAAAATTCGAAATTGGAGATGAAATTACCTTCTACGAAACAAAACCAATTAGTAAGTTAAAAAAGTGGACAATCGTTAAACCAGAAACAATATGATTCAGCCAGAAACCAGATTAAAAGTAGCAGACAATACAGGCGCCAAAAAAGTTGAGTGCATCAAAGTGCTTGGTGGCTCAAAAAGACGTTATGCGCGACTTGGAGACATCATTGTAGTCGCAGTAAAAGAGGCTAATCCAAAAGGAATAGTAAAGAAAAAAGCAGTTGAAAGAGCAGTAGTTGTAAGACAAGTAAAAGAATATACACGCAAAGATGGCTCAAGTATTCGTTTCGATGAAAATGCAGTTGTTATCATTGATAAGGACAAGCAACCAAAGGGCACACGTGTTTTCGGTCCTGTAGCTCGCGAACTACGTGAACGAGGCTATCAAAAAATTATTTCTTTAGCACCTGAAGTACTCTAATACCATGAAAGTAAAATTAAACGATCAAGTACAGATTATCGCCGGCAAAGACAAGAATAAGGATGGTAAAATCATTCGCGTTCTAAGAAAGCAGGACAAAGTTGTAGTAGAAAAAGTAAACCTACGTACTAAATTCACGAAAAAATCCGAAGGTAAACCTGGAGAAAGAATCCAATTTGAAGCACCTCTACATGTTTCTAACGTTATGGTTCTCTGCCCTCACTGCAATAAAAGAACTCGCGTTGGTTATATCAAACTCGAAACTGGTAAAAAGCAGAGAGTTTGCAAGAAATGTAAAGAATCACTTGATAAAGCTATTAAAAATCACAATGTCTAAAGCAGTAGATTTCAAAACCAGGTTTCAGAAAGAAATGGTCCCAGCACTTAAAAAATCGCTAGGAATCAAAAATAATATGGCAATTCCAAAAGTAACTAAAGTTACAATCAACATTGGTATTGGTACATACACAAAAAAGAGCAAAGATTATTCAAACATTGTTCACAGCGTAGAGGCTATTACTGGCCAAAAACCAGTTCTAAACAAAGCCAAAAAAGCGATTTCGAACTTCAAGATCAGAGAAGGAGAAGTAATCGGTATTGCAGTAACGCTAAGAGGACAAAGAATGTACGATTTCATCAATAAACTCGTTAATATTGTATTCCCACGTGTAAGAGATTTTCGTGGTATCTCAGAAAAGGCATTTGATGGCAAAGGAAACTATAGTATTGGATTCAAAGAACATACTGTATTCCCTGAAATCAGCCCAGATGAAGCAATGAATGTTCATGGACTACAGGTAAATATCTGTACAACAGCGACAACAAACGAAGCTGGTTACGAACTATTAAAGATAATGGGCTTCCCATTTAAAAACATAACTAAGTAAAAATGGCTAGATTAGCACTAAAAGTTAAAACTAAGAGAAGACAAGAAAAAGCTGCAAAAGAAAGAGCTGCAGGCAAAAAGGTTACCTTCTCCACCCGCGTATATCACAGATGTGAAAAATGCGGTAGAATCGGTGGCTTCATGAGAAGATTCGATCTTTGCAGAATTTGTTTCCGTGAACTAGCCAGCAACGGCAAAATTATGGGTGTTACAAAATCATCCTGGTAAAATTAATCAACAGCTAACATGCACACAGATCCAATAGCAGATTTACTAACAAGAATTAGAAACGCCTCAAAAGCTCATCATCACTTTGTTACTGCTCCGCATTCAAAAATTAAGGAGAGTCTCCTAACAATCATGGTAGAAAAGGGCTTTATTGATAGCTACAAGGTAGAAGGAGAAGGAAAATTGAAGGTAGTTACTATTTCACTAAAAGAAGAACTTCAAGATATCAACCTAAGAAGAGTTAGCAAGCCTGGTCAAAGAATTTATGTTAAAAGAGATGAGCTAAAAAAGATCCGCAGCGGATTAGGCATCTCCATTCTCTCCACCTCCAAAGGATTAATGACTAATTCAGAAGCGAGAAAACAAAATATGGGCGGAGAACTAATATGTGAAATCTATTAATTAGCAAAATCATGTCACGAATAGGAAAACAACCAATCACAGTTCCAAATGGCGTAACCGTAGAAATAAACGGTCAACACGTCACTGTTAAAGGATCAAAAGGACAACTTGAAAGAGAAATTCACCCATTGATGGGTATTGAGTTAAAGGAAAACGAAATCAGCATCATCAGAAAAGGTGAATCTAAAGAGGAAAGATCATTACATGGCCTTACACGAACATTAGTAGACAATATGGTTGTTGGAGTGAGCAAAGGATTTGAGAAAAAACTAGAAATCATTGGAGTAGGTTACAGAGCTACTGCCAACAAGAACAAAATCAACCTTACACTCGGTTTTTCTCACCCAGTTGAATACACTGCGCCAGTTGGTATTGAATTCAAAATGGATGAAGAAAAAAAGAACATCATCACAGTTAGCGGAATCGACAAACAAGTAGTTGGTGAAGCAGCTGCAAAAGTAAGATCATATAAGAAGCCAGAACCATATAAAGGAAAAGGTATTAGATACATGGGAGAAAAGGTATTGAGAAAAGCTGGAAAAGCAGCCTCAGCTAAATAATTAATTCACAAATAATTCATATTTAAAATGAGTAACACGAAGGAAACATTAAGAAATAGACGACATATCCGTATTCGTGCCAAAATAACCGGCACAAGTGTACGTCCTCGCTTAGTAGTATTTAGAAGCCTATTGCATACTTATGCTCAATTAATTGATGATTCCAAGAATCTAACAATTGCAAGTGCCTCAGATATGAATGCAAAAGGAAAAACTAGCAAAATCGAAAATGCTAAAAATATTGGATTAGAAATTGCAAAAACAGCCAAAGAGAAGAAAATTGAATCTATCGTTTTCGACCGTAATGGATACAAGTATCATGGTCGCGTAAAAGCTCTTGCAGAAGGCGCCCGTGAAGGTGGACTCAAATTTTAAATCAGTTATAAATCAATTAACCTTATGTCCAGAAAACCATACAAAAAAGACGGAGTACAAATGAGAGAAGTTAAAGAGTTCGACGAAGAAGTTGTGAAAATTGATCGTGTTACTAGAGTAGTAAAAGGTGGTCGCAAAATGAGATTCCGAGCAACAGTGGTAATCGGCAACAGAAAAGGTAAAGTTGGTATTGGTATTGGTAAATCACATGAAGTTACAGGTGCAATTCAAAAAGCAATTGCCAAAGCCAAAAAAGACATGATAAAGGTTCCTCTCGACAATGCTACCCTACCCCACGACATCAAGATTAAATACAAGGCAGCTCGTATGATTTTAATGCCAGCAGCTCCTGGTACAGGTATTATTGCCGGTGGCACAATTCGTAAAGTTCTTGAATTAGCCGGAGTAAAAGACATTCTAAGTAAATCCCTTGGAACAAAGAATAAAGTTAATACTACGAAAGCAACATTTGAAGCACTAAAACAGCTTCGACCAAACCCAATGATGGCGCATAGAGCTAAGAAAGAAGCTGAAAAAAATGCAGCAAGAACATTAGCAAAAGCGGAAGCTCCAAAAACCGAAACTAAACCAGAGGCACCAAAAGCTGAAGCAACACAACAGCCAGCACACCCAGTACATAATAAAGCCAAGTAATCATGACATCTCTACAAAATTTAAGCAGTAAAGCAGGAAAAGTTGGACGCAAAGCTCGAAAAAGAGTAGGTCGTGGCAACGGATCTGGTCACGGCACTTTTAGTTGTCGTGGATGTAAAGGCCAGAACGCTCGTACAGGCGGTGGCGTAAGACCTGGATTCGAAGGTGGACAAACTCCCTTCGTTCGCAAAATGCCAAAACTTAAAGGATTCAAAAATCCAAATCACTTTGAATTCCAAGTTGTTAACGTTGGTAGCTTAAACATTTTCGATAACAACGAGACTGTTGATCTACAAGCCCTATTAAAGAAAAATCTAGTATCAAAGAAAACTGTTCCAGTTAAACTTCTCGGAGGCAAAGGTGAGCTCACAAAACAGCTTACAATCAAAGTCAACAGCGCTTCTAAAAAAGCTATTGAACTAGTTGAAGCAAAAAATGGTAAAGTAGAAACAAATGCTTAAATATCTAAGTCAAATTTGGAACTCCAAAGATCTAAGAAATAAAATTCTTTTCACTTTTGGAATAATTATTCTTACAAGAATTCTTGCCCATATCACCGTACCTGGAGTAAACATCGCTGGTCTACAGGCTATCTCCAATCAGAATCAACTGCTTGAAATGTTTAGTCTTCTTACGGGAGGCAGCACTGAAAACTTTTCAATAGTACTTATGGGTATTTCCCCATATATTACAGCCTCAATAATCATTCAATTGATTACTGTTATCGTGCCAAAACTCGAAAATCTTTCCAAAGAAGGTGAAAATGGACGCAAAAAAATCAATTCATACACAAGATGGCTCACTTTACCTTTAGCCTTCCTTCAATCATATGGAATGATAGCTATTTTAAACTCACAATCCCAGATACCACTAATTCCCAATATTCATGACCCTTCAATCATTTTGCCGGCCATGCTCACAATTTCTGCCGGAACAATCTTATTAGTATGGCTTGGTGAACAAATCTCAGAAAAAGGCATCGGCAACGGCATTTCAGTATTGATCTTCGCTAGCATTATCTCTGGAACCCCTCAAATGATTGGACAAGGACTCTATCTAGTACAAAGCGATGAAAGTAAACTTATTCCATTCGTAGTCATGGTTCTACTTACAATAATTCTTATTACATTTGTAATCCTAATAAACGAAGCTCAACGTAATATTCCTATAACCTATGCAGGACGTGGTATTAGAAGTAAAAGTGACCAAGCCAGCTTCCCTATTCGCATCAATCAAGCTGGAATGATCCCAATCATCTTCGCAATGGCACTAATAAGCTTTCCATCAATTATCGGACAATTCCTTACAGTTGCTAAGTCCGAATGGCTAAGAAACGTTGGCACGTACATGACCACTCTATTCCAAGTAAACAGCCCAAGCTATATTGTAGTTTATTTAATTCTAGTAATTGCATTTACATTCTTCTACGTTTCAATCACCTTCAATGCCGAACAAATAGCAGATAATATTCAAAAACGTGGTGGCTACATTCCAGGCATCAGACCAGGCCAGCAAACAGTAGAACACATTCAACAAGTATCAAATAGACTCACTCTATTCGGAGCATTATTCATCGGCTTCATTGGAGTAATTCCTATTTTCGTTCAATTTATCTTCCAAAGTGCAGGACTAGGTGGAATACCACTAATCATGTCTGGTGCGGGAATACTCATTATTGTAGGCGTAGTATTAGAACTCATAAGACAAACAAACGCCCAATTGGTAATGCACGATTATCAAAAGTTCTACTAAAAAGCTATCATTATGGATTTGATTTTCTTCGGCATGCAAGGTTCTGGCAAAGGGACTCTAGGAAAAGCTGTCGCGGAAAGATACAATCTCCAGATTTTTGAAACTGGCGGAGAATTAAGAAAACTTTCAAGCCAAGACACAGAACTCGCCCACAAAGTTAAATCCATTATTGAAGCCGGCCATTTAGTCCCAAATGAAGTGGTAATGGAGATAGTAGAGAATTTCATGAAGCATTTAACACCAGGAATAAACATCCTGTTTGATGGTATTCCCCGAATGGTTGAACAAGCAGAATCACTAAACACTCTTCTCGAAAAAAACAACCGAACATACACCGGGGTTTTATTAGAACTTAGTGAAGAAATAGCCCTCCACCGCCTGACAACCAGAAGAATATGCGAAAAATGTAAGACCGTCTATCCAGCAGATTACTCCAAAAGCAACTGTGAAAAATGTGAGGGGAACCTAGTTACTCGCAGCGACGACAATCCTGAAGCCATCCACACAAGACTCAAAGCTTTCAGTGAAGAAACAATTCCTGCAATCAAACTTTACGAAGAAAATCTCATCAAAATTGATGGACGCTTATCCATAGATAAAGTACAAGAAATAGCCTTCAGCGAATTAGATAAAATTCTGACTCCAGTAATCTAAATGTCAAAATACATTAAAACCCCAGCAGAAATTTCAGCCATGCGCATAGGCGGAAAAATTCTAGGAGAGGTACTTTCTGCTACCTGCAAAATGGCAAAACCTGGAATATCCACCTACGAATTAGATCAATTCGCCGAAAACTTTATCCGATCAAAAGGCGCAACACCAGCCTTTAAAGGCTTCCATGGTTTTCCAGCAACTCTGTGTACTGCAATTAATGAGGTAATAGTTCACGGTATCCCCCGCAAAGATGAAATCCTTAAAAATGGAGACCTTCTGACCATAGACTGTGGAGTAACCTATAAAAATCTCTGCACCGACGCAGCAAGATCAATAATAGTCGGAGACAAAGAAGAACCCGAAAAAAAACGCATGATCGAAGTTGCAACAAAAGCTCTTGAAGAAGCAACAAAAATATTAAAAGACGGAACTCCGGTTAATCAAATCGGAAAAATCATTGAAGCAATAGTACAAAGCGCTGGATATAAAATAATCAAAGAACTAACAGGACATGGACTAGGCCATTCTCTCCACGAGCCACCCTGCATCACAAATCACTTTGATCCTAGCGAAAAAAGCATACTCAAAGAAGGAATGACAATCGCAATAGAACCAATTTTCTCAATTAGCAGCGAAAAAATGATCACAAAATCAGACAATTGGACACTTGTCACCTCCGACAATTCACTCGCTGTACAGGTGGAAAACACTATTCTAATAACAAAAACTGGACATGAGGTACTCACTGCAAGTTTTTCTTGAATTTTCTATTGCATATGATATTTATCTCAGGTAGAATCCTAACGCTTTTTTGTGCCAAAAATGTAAAAAAATGGCATCCACATGGGAAAAGATGACGTTATAGAAATAGAGGGAACAGTACTGGAGCCCTTACCGAACACAGAATTCAAAGTTGAATTGGAAGACGGACGCACAATTACAGCACACCTATCAGGAAAAATGAGAATGAATTTCATCAAAATCCTGCCTGGGGACAAAGTAACTATGCAACTAAGCACTTACGACCTTACGAAAGGAAGAATTACTTATCGACATACACCAAAGAAACATGAAAGTAAAAGCATCAGTTAAAAAGATTTGCGAAAAATGCAAAACAATAAAAAGGCACGGTCGCCTTCGCGTGATCTGTGAAGAACCACGTCACAAGCAAAGACAAGGATAATAATTACTAAATTACCTACATGGCGAGAATTGCAGGAGTAAACTTACCAAAAGAAAAACGTATTGAGGCCGGTCTAACGGCAATCTACGGAATCGGACGCAGCAAGAGTGCTAAGCTACTTTTAGATGCAAGCATAGAGAAGGACAAGAAAGTCCAGGACCTCACCGAGGATGAAATTTCACGATTAAGACAATTGATAGAAAAATTCGAAACTGAGGGTGACCTAAAAAGAAAGGTTGCCATGGACATTAAACGTCTCCAGGAAATCGGATCATACAGAGGGTATAGACATAAGAAAGGTCTTCCATCAAGAGGACAAAGAACCAGATATAACTCTCGAACCCGAAAGGGCAAGAAGAAGACAGTAGCAAATAAGAAAATAATCACTAAGTAAAATTATGGCTGAGAAAGAAAAGAAAAAATCCGGCGCCGCTGTTAAAAAACAGAAATCACGAAGAAGACATGTACCAATTGGTCATGCCTACGTACAGGCCTCATACAACAACACTATCGTCACTCTAACTGAACCAAACGGCAATGTGATTGCCTGGGGAAGCGCGGGTGGCAGTGGATTTAAGGGTGCTAGAAAGGCTACTCCATATGCTGCTCAGGTTTCAGCTGAAAATGCAGCAGAAAAAGCTAAAGTATTTGGTCTCGAAAAGATCCATGTATTTGTAAAAGGAGTTGGAAGCGGACGAGAACAGGCAATTAGAGGACTTGTTGCTAGTGGATTCGAAGTAATCTCTATTAGCGACGTCACTCCCTTTGCACACAATGGATGCAGAAAGAAGAAAGCACGCAGAGTTTAACAGAGCACGCTAGTGCTCCTGAATTATTTTATACCTATCAACCAATTATGGCACGTTACACAGGACCAATAACTAGGTTATCACGCAGACTCGGAGTAATTCTATTTACTAATGGAGAAAGCAAAACTAAGGCCTTCAATAAAAAGAACTACAAGCCAGGTGAGCATGGACAAAAAAGATCTGGTCAGATTTCAGAATTCAACAAGCAATTACGTGAAAAGCAAAAGGCTAAATTTATGTACGGGATTAGTGAAAAGCAATGCTACAAATATTATGAAATGGCCTCAAAGGATGAAGAAATTACTGGTGTTCAATTCATGAAGCTCCTAGAACAAAGACTTGATAACGTAATTTTCCGTGCAGGTATTGGAATGACACGCCCACAAGCTAGACAATTTGTAAGCCATGGACTTGTAAAGTTAAATGGAAAAAGAGTTAAAACGCCATCGATCATGACTAAAACTGGCGACACGTTCGAAATTATTCAAAAGAAAAAAGATTCAAAAGCATTTGAATCTTCTAAAAAAGCCAAATTCAAAACACCAAAATGGCTTAAAGTGGACCTTGGTCTCTTAAAGGGAGAAGTAGTCTCCGCACTCGACAAGGATGATATTGATCAAACAATTGATCCACAGTTGATTACTGAGTTCTATTCTAAATAATCTCGGATATTTCGGCCACACGCGCTTGGCCTCGAAATAACATAACCATTCCCAAAATGCATCAAATTCAAGAAGAAATAGGCATTCCGAAAATTAAGACCGAAACAATTTCAGCAAATCATGCAATTTTTGTACTTAGCCCACTTCCAACAGGATATGGAGTTACACTCGGTAATGGTCTTCGAAGAGTCCTGCTTTCTTCCCTTCCAGGAGCCTGTGTAACAGGAGTAAAAATCGACGGCATAAGCCACGAGTACTCCACTATTAAAGGAGTGAAAGAAAGTGTGTTAGACCTAAATCTAAATCTAAAACTTCTCGATATCAGTAAAACAACAATTGAACCATCAACTATTGTACTTGAAACCTCCAAAGGAGGAGCAATATATGCAAAAGACATTAGCTGTCCTTCAGATGTTGAAATTTTAAATCCAGATCTCTATCTTGCAACTCTTGAAAAAGGAACAAAGCTAAAGATCGAAATGCGAGTAGAAAAAGGCGTAGGCTATATTCCAGCAACAGTTCGTCAGAAAGACGAAAAAGATCCAACTATCATTCTTCTTGATGCCCTTTACTCCCCTATCAAGAAAGTTAGATACGATGTAGAAGCAACACGTGTAGGCCAAATGACAAACCTAGACAAACTAACGATCGAAATAATGACCAATGGAGCATTATCTCCTGAGGACGCACTTAAATTCGCTTCAAATGTACTTCAGTCATATTTCAACCTCTTCAATGTTGAAAACATCATGGTCGAAGAAGATTACATGTCAGACATCAAGTCCATCATGGAGAAAGAACGTTCTGAAGAATCAAGCAAGCCAACTCAAGAATCATATACACCAATTGAAATTCTAGGATTCTCTCCAAGAACATTGAACGCATTGATCAACGGAGGCATCGGTTCTATCGAACAATTGTCAAAATGTACAGAAAGTAAGTTGTCAAATCTCCGCGGATTTGGTAAAAAGGCTCTAACCGAAGTTAGCGTAGCCCTAGAGAAGAAGGGATTTGGGCTTTCTGAAGAGTAATAACAGCGTAAATAATTAATAGCCATGAGACACCAAGTTAAAAAAATCCAGATCGGCACCAGTTTGGGCCACAGAAAAGCTTTAGTTCGCAATCTTGCAATGTCAGTTATCATCTATGATAAAATCAAGACTACAGCAGCAAAAGCAAAAGCAGTTCAACCATTCATCGAAAGACTAATCACAGTAGCAAAGAATAGTGATAAGAAGCATGCAATTCGCGAATTAGAAAGACTTATTCAACACGAAAATAGCTCCAGGAAAATAATGGAAGTTATCGTAGAAAAATACAAAGACAGAAATTCCGGATTCACACGTATCACCAAGCTTGGCAACAGGCCTGGAGACAACGCACCGGTAGTACAACTTGAACTAGTTTAATCAGAAGCAATACAATGAAAACATTCATCATCAACAAACAGGACCTCAATAGAAAATGGTACGTGATTGACGCCAAGGATAAAACTCTTGGCAAAATCGCAACGAAAGTAGCAGACAAACTAAGAGGAAAAGACAAACCAATCTTTTCACCTCACATGGATTGTGGAGATTTTGTTATCGTTATCAACGCAAACAAAATCAAACTAAGTGGAAACAAACTAGAGGACAAAATGTATTACAGTCACTCAGGATTTCCAAGCGGTTTAAAGCAAACAAATGCAAAAAGCCTTTTAGAAAAAAAGCCTACTAAAGCCTTGGAATTAGCCATCAGTGGCATGCTTCCAAAGAATAGACTCCGAAAAGTATTCATGGATAAACTCAAACTTTACAAAGATGATAGTCATCCACATGAAGCTCAGGCACCTGAAAAATTAGAAGTTTAATCATAAAATAATGCCGACTACTACAAAAAAATCAGCTACCACTAAGACAACTAAAGTTGCTAAAGAAACCGTAGAAAAGGAAGTTGCAAAAGTTGCAGCTCCAAAAGGAAAGTACTATTACGCAACAGGCAAAAGAAAAACTTCAATTGCCAAAATCAAGCTCTTCAGCGGAGCAGGAGAAATAACTATCAATGAAAAAGTAGCAACAGAATACGTTGACCTTAAAACACTTATAGGAGTTATTAAGTCCCCAATGAAGCTCATTGGAGGCGCAGATAAATACAGTGTAGTAATTACAGTTGAAGGTGGTGGTATCAGCTCACAAGCAGAAGCCATTCGCCATGGCATCGCAAGAGCACTAGTCGTCATGGACCCTTTCAACAAACCGACACTTAAGAAGGCCGGAATGCTTACTAGAGACTCAAGAACAAAAGAAAGAAAGAAGTTCGGTTTAAAGAGAGCCAGAAAAGCTCCACAATTCAGCAAACGTTAATTAGAAAAGGAGTTAGAAATTATCTAACTCTTTTTTAATGCCCAAATATTTAGCAATAAATCCCAATGGACTCTCCACTCGAGAAGTTGTTTCCAGATTAGCTAAACCTGGATCAATCTCCTGCTACCTAGGAGAACACCTTGATGCCATAGCTATATTTACAATTCTAATTATCAATGCCTCCATCGGTTTCCTCCAAGTATATAAAGCCGACAATGCAATATAAGAAATGGCCAACACGAATCAATTAATTCCAGAGAATTAGTACTAGGAAATCTCATTGTACTTTCAGAAGGAGACAAGATACCCGCAGACCTTGAACTAATAGAAGCATTTTCGCTGAAAGTTGATGAATCTCTCCTCACGGGCAAAAGCCACTACCTTTTCATTGACTAATAATTATACTGGCCGCCTCAACAGCCTTCTTAGTACCAAAAATCACCATCGTTGCCAGAAAAATATTTAGTCGATAGAATGAGACCATGAGATTCGACATCCTTACCATCTTTCCCAACATTTTTGATTCTTACTTAAATGAAAGTATCATTAAACGTGCAAAGAAAAATGAAATTATTGAAATAGTAGTCCACGACATAAGAAAATACTCAAAAGACAAACACAAGAAAGTTGACGATATACCGTTCGGCGGAGGTGCAGGAATGGTTATGTCCCCCCAACCACTTTTCGACTGCATAACAGCGGTTAAAAAGGCCAACAAAGGGCCCGTGATTTATTTAAGTCCACAAGGAAAGACATTCACCCAATCAAAAGCAGAGAAATTTGCAAAAAAAAATCAAAACTTAATCTTATTATGTGGACGATACGAAGGTATCGATCAAAGAATAATAGATTTATTAGTCGATGAAGAAATTTCAATTGGAAATTACGTATTAACTGGCGGAGAACTACCTGCAATAGTACTAATAGATGCAATTTCACGCTTAATTCCAGGAGTATTAGGCAAAGACGACTCACACAAAGAAGACTCATTTTCTAAAGCGTTTGATCGCAAAAAAGAACATCCACATTACACCCGACCAGAAATATTTAAAAATCAAAGTGTGCCAAAAGTTCTCTTATCCGGAAATCACAAAAATATATCAGAATGGCGCAAAAATAATCTCAAGTAGATGGACTTCAACCTCATCATTAATCAATTATTAAGCCTATCCTTAACGCTCTTTCCAACAAGCTACATTTTAATAATGTACTTTTCTCGCATCCTCAACAAAAGAACCTACCAATTAGGCGAAACAACAGCAATATGCACCAATATAACCGGCATCCTCAGCAGAAGAAACCCAATAGTTAGCCTAGTCCATTTTGATGAATTTCAATTACAAACTAGTGAAGAAAAACACTCAAACAAGGAATTACTTAGCACAAACCCATCAATAGAATTGATAAGCGCAATCACTAGCTTTTGCCACTTTCCAAAACAAAAAGTACTAGAAGAATCGATTCAACACTTCATCAAAAGCTATGGACACAAACCACAAGAAATCAAAGATTCATTCAGATTAATAACTGAAATCCCTGAATATCCAGAAAAGAAAACGACAACAGCAGTAGTAATAAAAAAGGACACAGAAGACATATTTTCGCTATGCAAAGGCAACATCAAAACTATTATAGAAAGATGTACCAAAGAAATAGTCGACAATAAAAAAATCAACCTAACACCAGAAAAAAAACGCGCCATTAAACGCAGAATCGAAAAACTGAGCAAACAAGGACGTAAACTAATTGGATTCGCCTACAAAGGGTTACCAAAAAAAATTCTAAACAATTACACCGAAGAGTTCACTGAAAACGACCTCACCTTTATCGGATTTATAGGTCTAAATGACGAAATCAACACTTCTCTTAAAGAAGATATCGAAAAAACAAAACAAGCAAACATCAAAATCTATATAACTAGTAGCCTCAAAGAAAAAAAGGCCAGACATGCAGCTCTCGAATTAAAAATCATCAATCCTGCTTATTTTGAGACACTAAACGGTGCCACGATTGCAGACATGGATGATAAAAAATTCCAAAAAGTGATTTCAAATCGCGAAAAAGATTTCATCTTCTGTGAATTAACCAATCAAGACAAGACAAATATCACAAAACAACTAGAAGCAATCGGAGAAAAAGTTACAACACTAAACCCAAATGAAAATCTAGGTTTCAAGCAAATTCTAGAATCAGTAAAAACCACCCAGGAAAACCAAAACAAAGAAAAAAAATTAAAAAACCACAGTCTAAACTGCAAAATAGCAGAAGCAATGATCGTACTTACCGCAATAGCCTTTGGAAACCCAACCCCTCTATCGCTAATAATGCTAATTATTATTGATATCATTATCAATGTAATACTGGAACTCGCCATCAGAGAAAACAATGACGTAGAAAATCAAAAGTTCAGACCTACAACGGGAATATTCATGGGCCTATCACTAATCGCCATATATATCATCAATCTACTGCGCTTTGGATGGACGCCATCATACCATCTCAATATTAATCCTGAGACCTACTCGAAATCAGCAACAATGATAATTATTTCAATCATCATCTTTCAGGTAATATCCGCTTACACCTCAATAAACAAACCCTTTAAAAATCTCTATCTACAACTTTCTACAATAATTTGTATGCTATTTATATATATAATCACAACGATACCCTTTGCCCAAAAGGTCTTTAATCTTGGCCCATTAGAACCAATTGAATGGCAAATCACAGCATACACAATAGTAGTAGTCTTCGCTTTCGAAGAAATAAGCAAATACGTAAATCGCCACAAAAAAAATGCAAATACCAATAGCTGATTACCTCAGAATAAAAGTCACACCTCGAAGCCACAAAACCGAGATAATCGAGATCATGGAAGATGATACAGGCGAAAAAACAATCAAAATACGCCTAAAAGCCGTCCCTGAAAAAGGAAAAGCAAATGATGAACTAATCAAATTCCTCAGCAAAGAACTTTCAATAAATAAAGAAAAAATCACCATAATCAGCGGAAAACAAGATCAACTTAAATTAATCAAAATCAAATGGACCTAAGCGATCAATCAACAATCAAGAAACTCTTACAATCACAAAAACTCAGTGCCAAGAAATTCCTTGGTCAAAATTTTCTAGTTAATGAAACATCTCTCCAGAAAATATTAGAAACCGGAGAGATAAAGCAAAAAGACTATATTATTGAAGTGGGACCAGGACTCGGAGTTCTAACAAAAGAACTCATAAACAAAGCCGCAAAAGTCACCTCTATAGAACTAGATCCAGATATGGTAACTATCCTTAAATGTACATTCCCCGACGCAAAAAATCTCGAAATAATCAACAAAGATGCCTTACAGTTTGAGCCACCTAAAACACCATACAAAGTCATCGCCAATATTCCCTACAACATCACCTCTCCACTCCTCAACCATTTCCTCCAAGCTGAAAACAAACCCAGTTCACTTACCCTATTAGTTCAAAAAGAAGTCGCCGAAAAAATCTGCACCCGCGAACCAGACATGACAATATTATCTCTACAAGTAAGCCTTTTTGGAGAGCCAATCTATATTCAAACAGTCCCCTCCAGCCACTTCTACCCAAGTCCAAAAGTCGACTCAGCAATAATCCACATCAAAACCCACCTTCCCAACTCTGATCAATACCTTCCGAAAGCAGAAGCCCTCATCCTTCTCAAAAAAGCCAAAATGGCCTTCAGTCAACGTCGAAAAAAGATTCTCAATACCCTAAATCTCCGAGAAAAATTAACCGAACTCGAAAAAATTGACATAGATCCAAACCGAAGGCCCGAAACCCTTTCAATCAAAGAATGGCAAAAACTTGTCCCTTTACTTACATAATACTATCCAAATCCCTCTTCATATTTTGCACCGCCACCCTCGCAGCATCTGCATAATTATCAGCATTAAACCCTTCCAGTTCCTCATAAGCAAAAGTAATTCCCCTACTATTGTTCACCAACGCCCCTAATCCATCGGCATTAAAACATGGTTTCACATCAGCAGCTCCCCCACCTTGAGCTCCATACCCAGGTACCAAAAAAATAGTATTAGGCATCATCGCTCGAATAACCTTCGCCTGTTCAGGATAAGTAGCCCCTACCACAGCACCCACAAAACTATACCCACTCTCGCCAATTTCATCAGCTCCCCAACTATCAATCAAATACGAAACCAAATTATACAAAGGTTCACCATCCGCCATCGCCAAATCCTGCAAGTCACCACTACTCTTATTTGAGGTCTTCAACAAAACAAAAAGTCCCTTTCCATATTTTTTACTTTCATCAACAAAAGGCTTAATACTATCCCAACCCATATATGGATTTATAGTAATACTATCCGCATCAAACACGGGCATCACAACTTCATTTTCACCTTCAAACAAACTAACCTCGCCCAAAAAAGCCTGAGCATAAGCCTCAGCCGTAGTTCCAATATCATTACGTTTCGCATCAGCAATTGTGATCAAGCCCTTACTCCCAGCATATTTCAAAGTTTCCTCATATGCACGCACCCCCTCATGTCCATAAATCTCATAAAATGCTATCTGTGGCTTAACCACTGGCACTAAATCTGCAACCGCATCAATAATACCTTTATTAAATTCAATTATCGCATCAGCAGCAGCTTTAAAAGGCGTCCCTTCACACTCCAAAATCGCACGATCCTTAATCTTTTGAGGGATTTTACTTAATCTCGGATCAAGCCCAACACAAATCGCATTACCTTTTATCTTCACAGCCTCTATCACCTTATCTGCAAAATGCTTAGTCATAATTAATTTTAAAATTAAATGCCGTATTGCCCACGATATTCTTGAATTTTCTGCATCATCCCATCATCAATATAAATTTTTCCACCAACCTCTCGATTATACAAAGCTTCAATAACATCATCCAAATCAATAATCGAAAAAACCTTCAAACCAAAATCCTCTTCCACCGCTTTCACCGCATTTATTCCCTCATTATTTTTCTCCATCCTATCAAGCATAATCAACACACTATCAACCTTAGGATTACCATTTTCCTTCAATAAATCTATAGTTGCACGCACCGCAGTCCCAGCCGTAATCACGTCATCTATCAACATCACTCGAGTAGTTGAATCAAGAGGCGCACCAATCAAAACACCACCCTCCCCATGATCCTTCGCCTCCTTACGATTAAAAGCATATTTCAAATTTTTTCCAAATTCACTATGTAAAACTCCAGTAGTAATGACTGACAACGGAATTCCCTTATATGCAGGACCAAAAATGACATCAACATCCACTCCAGAATCCAAAAACGCCCCAGCATATGCCCGACCCAGTCTACTCAACAATTCCCCGGTATAAAAACTACCAGCACTCAAAAAATAGGGAGCCACTCGCCCACTCTTCAATGTGAACTCGCCAAATTTCAAAGCCTCAGCCTCAACTAACAACTCAATAAAATCAATTTTATATTGCTTCATTTTTTGGCATTTAAATAATGTTTTTTACCCTGTGCATCACGATGATATACTCCAAATTCGGGCAAATTCTTAAGATATTCATACGCCATAACTGGCCCCTTTTTACAGACCAAATCTCCAGTATCATCCAACGCACACTGACCACAAACACCAATTCCACATTTCATATATTTTTCCATTGAAAGAAAACACTCCACCCCAGCACTATGAGCAATCTCACCAACTGCCTTCATCATCACCTCTGGCCCACAACTAAATACATAATCAAATTTTTTCTCCTCCATCAATTCCCCCAAAATCCTAGTCACAAACCCCTCCTTTCCAGCAGAACCATCATTAGTTGCAATATGCAAATCAACACCAAGTGCCAAAATTTTATGAGTATATAAAAGCAAATCCTTATTTCTTGCACCTATCAAAAAGTCCACACTACATCCTCTTTCCAAAGCCTCATTAGCTACAAAATACATCGGCGCTGCTCCATATCCACCAGCCACCAAGGCCAACTTACTCCCCGATTCAAACTCATAATGGGTACCCAAAGGCCCACGAATCCCAACCACATCGCCTTCCTTCAATTTAAAGAGCTCATTAGTCATTGGCCCAACATTACAAACAGTTACCCAAAACTCCTTTCCATCATCATAGGCGATGGACATAGGTTTTTCCTCTACACCAGGCAACCAAAGCATCAAAAACTGCCCCGGCTTTCCACCAAGCGGATACTCAAAAACATAAGTATTCACAAAATCGTTCTCAGGAATAATTCGTTTAATTGGCAGAGCCACAAACCTTGAATCAAATTTTGCAATATTCATAGATAGTTATTTAACGGCCACACCCACAATTTCCTCAATATGCTTTACTCCATTTTTACCACACCAATCACTCATTTCCTTCACTACCTCACCAAAACCTTCAACTCCACGATAATAAACCATAGTCCCCATACCAACCAGCCTCGCACCTGCCATCATCATTTCAATCGCATCTTCACCATTCATCACGCCACCAGTGCCAACAATTGGCATACCAGTAGCCTTAAATACATCATGCACACATTTAATCGCCACAGGCTTTATTGCCGGCCCCGACACTCCACCCGATTTATTAGTCAAAATTGGCCTCCTCAAACTAATATCAATTCCCATTCCGGCCAAAGTATTTATCAAGCAAAAACCATCCGCACCCTCTGCTTTACATGCCGAAGCAATCTCCCCAATGTTTGGCACATTTGGAGTTAACTTAATTACAATTGGCTTACCAGTAGCGGCCCGCACCACTTTTGTTACCTTTGAGGCCTCCACAGCACTGCAAGAAAAAGGCGTCCCAAATTCATCATGAACATTCGGACATGAAATGTTCACCTCAATAATATCAGGATTTCCTTTAGTAATTTCCGCTGCCAATTCACCAAAATCTTCAATACTCGCAGCCACAATACTCGCAATAATAGGAGCGGGCCTATTTTCAAGATATTCTGGAAAAGTCTCCTCTAAGGCCTTTTCGATTCCAGCATCAGACAATCCAACCGCATTCATAAAATAATGCTCAGTACCAAACATCGTAGGATTTTTATGTCCCACATGCTCCTTCAGCCAAATAGATTTCGTAGTCACTCCTCCCGCGCCATTCCTCACCACATTCCTTAATGAACTCGCCGTTACACCAAGAACTCCGGAAGCCAACACCGTAGGGTTTTCAAAATTCACGCCACAAAAATCAATACTAAGATTTATCATAATTTATTAGCCTGAGTATTAATTGTATCAATCAACTTATTATGAATATCAACAAAATCCTGTGAATATTTGTCCAACTCCGTAATTTTATCTTTCATCTTTTCATAATTATAACCTTCACCATCCACACTATCTTTCACCACCTTTGCCGCAGCCAAATACTTTGAAACAAATGGTTTGTAAGTTTGATTATAAGTATCTATAAAAATCTGCTGAGTTGAATGAAAAGTCGTATTTTTATAATAATCATCAAGATCCTGAGCAGAATTCACGAATCCAGCATAAGCATCATCAAAAGTTTTATTAGAATCGCCCTCTGTCAAAGCCATAGAAGCATCATAAAACCCCTGCTCATCAAGCAACAAGACATCAAGTCTATCCACCAAACCATTATGTACTACTGGAGCATCTACCATAAAATCCTTACACCCAGAAAACAAAACCATGCTAATAAGCCCAATCAGCACTAAAGTAATTTTTTTCATATCTCAAATTAATAACTTTTATTAACAACAGGTTAAAGCCCTAAGAGAAAAAATTCAAGTACTCGCCATTACTTCCTTGATTTTAAGACCCACAATGATAAACTAGAAAAAATGAAATATTAGCTACATACATGACTGAAGACCAATTCCTACAAAAGCTCAATAAAATCAGAGGTAAACAAAATTTAGCTACAACCGATCTCCTTAGCATTGATAACCTCTCCAAAAAAGAAATAGACCTAATAATTGACCTCACAAAAGTCACTGAAGACTTTCTCCAAGGATCAATGAAAAAAATCAGCCTCCTAAAAGGAAAATCACAAATAAATTTCTTCCTGGAAAACTCAACAAGAACATCAACTTCATTTGAACTAGCAGGCAAAAATCTTGGAGCCGACACCATCAACATGAGTGGAGAAAAATCCTCAATGCAAAAAGGTGAAACTCTTCTCGACACAGCAATTAGTTTAGATCAAATGCAGCCCGACATCATTGTAATGCGCAGCGGACAATCCGGAGCCGTAAAATTCTTTGCAGAAAACGTAAAAGCCGCAGTGATAAATGCTGGTGACGGTTGTCATGAACACCCCACTCAAGCACTCCTCGACATCTACACCATGCTTAAACACAAAGACAATCTTAAAGGGAAAAAACTCGTGATAGTAGGAGACGTTTTACACAGTCGAGTATTTGGCTCACTCCATAAAATAGCCAAGCTCTTCGGGATGAACATCACGGTAACTGCACCACACACCTTAATTCGCCCCAAGATGGAAAGTCTTGGAGTATCACACGAACCAAATATAGACAAAGCACTAGAAAATGCAGACGTAATCTACGTTCTAAGACTTCAAACAGAAAGAGCAGCAGCGGCCTATGTACCAACAGTGCGCGAATATTCCAAAACCTACATCATCAATGCAAGAAGATTAGCCAAAGCCAAAAAAGACGCCATAGTAATGCACCCAGGACCAGTAATCCGCGAAACAGATATTCACACAAATGTACTTGAAACAAATAGATCAGTAGTTGCTCAACAAGTATTCAGCGGCTACTGCATAAGATTTGTACTTCTTTGGCTACTCAGCGAAAAACGCCAGTTAAAAACTATATCCCCTCGCCCATTTTAAATACCGATAATGTCAAAAATTCTCATACAAAACGGCCGCATAATCGATCCAGCCAACAACCTGGACACCCAAACGAATATTTTAATTGAAAACGGAAAAATTACAAAAATCGGAAAAACTATCACGAAAGACTCAAAAACAGTAGTTATCGATGCCAAAAATAAAATTGTTTCACCAGGATTCATTGATATTCACGTACACCTAAGAGAACCCGGACGCGAAGATAAAGAAACCATCCACACAGCTTCACGATCAGCAGCAAAAGGCGGCATCACAAGCGTAGTTGCCATGCCAAATACCACCCCAGTTGCCGACAACCAAACAGTCATCGAATACGTACTATCTAAAGCTAGAAAAGAATCCATAATAAACATTTTTGCATCAGGCAAAATCACAAAAGGAGAACTAGGAGACACCTTAGCGGAAATATGGGAACTCAAAAAAACAGGTGCCATAGCAGTTTCTGACGACGGATATGACATTTCCGATCTCGGACTTTATAGAAAAGCCATGCAGTATTGCAAAACCCATGATATGCCAATCATCTCTCACACAGAAGATTGCAACCTATCCGATGGTGGACACATGCACGAAGGAGAGGTTTCCTCAAAACTTGGAATCAAAGGTATTCCTGCATGCGCTGAAGATGCTGCAACCGCAAGATTAATCGCCCTCGTGGAAGACGTAGGACATCCACTACATTTCACCCATGTATCCACAAAGGGAGCCCTCGACTTCATCCGCATGGGACAAAAAAAGAAACTCCCAATCACTGCAGATGCTACTCCTCACCATTTTTCACTCACCGACAAAGCAGTTGAAAATTTCGACACAAATGCCAAAGTAAATCCCCCACTTCGCAGCGAAGATCACCGAAAAGCCATTCTTCAAGGCCTAAAAGACAACACCATCTCCGTCATCGCTACAGATCACGCCCCTCACCTTTGGACAGAAAAGCATCGCGACTTCGAAAGCTCACCATGCGGAGTAGTTGGATTTGAAACCATGCTCTCACTAATCATCACAAATCTAGTAAACAAAAAAATACTTACTTTACCTCAAGCATTAGCTAAAATCACAGTTAACGCCGCTAAAATCGTAAATCTCAAAAAAGGAACTCTCTCAATTGGCAGCGACGCAGACGTTACAATTTTTGACCCAGAAGCCACTTGGACAGTTGAAAAAACCAAATTTGAATCAAAAGGACAAAATTCTCCCTTCCACGGAATGAAGCTCCACGGAGTAGTCACACACACTATAGTAAACGGCAAAATAGTAGTTAAAGACGGTAAAATCATAGCTTGATGAACGACCTCTTAATTCTCATAGGAGGAATCTTCATAGGAATTATTGGCGCAACAATCGGCGGAACGATGTTCATTTCTGTTCCCTTTTGGCAGCTACTTTTCCCAAATTTCAATTACGGACAAATTGTAGGAAACATAAAAGTAGGTTCACTAGCTCGAGGGATCGCCAGCACTTGGAGTACCAGAAAAAACATCAAATTCAAAGAAACTCTTCTTCCCTCTATTCTCCTCTCTATAGGCACAATCATCAGCTCCTTTTTCATTGCAAATCTAGATCAAAAATACCTACTAATTGCCGTCATAATATCAATTATAGTATCGGAATTAAGTCCTAAAATTGCCCACCTAATCAAACCCAAAACACGATTACTTTTCAGTCTCCTACTGGGCATCTACATGGGCATATTTGGTGCTGGCATCAGCCTTCTTCTCGTAGCATTAATGCGCACGATCTATAAAAGCCAAGAAGAAATAGCCCTCGCCAAAATCCAAGCCAGATTCATAGAAACAGTCGGCACCATTGCCGCAGTAGCTATATTAATCTTCCAAAACAGCATTATCGCCCCATACTGGATCTACTGGGCAATAGGCAGCTTCATTGGAGGCTACATTGGAGGACACATTCTCAACAAAACCACTCACCTCTCAGCAAAATTTCAACATGGATTTCTAATCTTAGTGTATATCATAGCCCTGTTACCCTTCATCATAAAATTCCTCACTTAAATCTCTTGATATAAGAAAGGTTCATCTTTAAAATAGGGCAAATAAGCCTTACACCTTGCAAGCCAAACTAATCCTCAAAGACGGCACAGTACTAATCGGCGAAAGTTTCGGTGCCAATACCGCAACCGCCGGAGAAGTAGTCTTCAACACCTCCATGGTTGGCTATCCGGAAAGTCTCACAGACCCTTCATACACAGGCCAAATTCTCACCCTGACCTATCCATTGGTGGGCAACTACGGCGTACCCAAAGAACAAAAAGACAAAGATGAAATTTCAAAATGGTTTGAAGGCAACAAAGTCCACATTAAGGGCATGATCGTTAGCGAATATTCCGAAAACTTCAGTCACTGGAATGGCACAAAAAGCCTCGGAGACTGGCTCAAAGAAAACAATATCCCCGGAATCACTGGAGTCGACACCAGAGCATTAACAAAAAAAGTTCGTGAACACGGCACCATCCTTGGCAAAATAATAATTGGCGACCAAAAAGAATCTGAAATCGACTTCTACAATCCGGACCTAGATAACCTAGTATCCCAAGTCTCCATCACAAAGCCAAAAACCTACAAAAAAGGCCCAAAAACAATCATCGCCATCGACTGCGGCATGAAAAACAACATCCTCCGCAACTTCCTCGACCGCGACATCACAGTCATCCGCGTACCATGGAATTACGATTTCATGGAAGCAGGGCTAGAATTCGATGGAATCTTCCTCTCAAACGGCCCAGGCGATCCAGCCATGTACACCGAAATCCACACCATACTCAAAAAAGCCATGGCCCTCAAAAAGCCAATTTTTGGCATCTGTCTAGGCTGCCAAATGATGGCACTCGCCGCCGGCGCAAAAACCTACAAACTAAAATTCGGTCACCGCTCTCAAAACCAACCAGTAATGGACACCGAAACCAAGCGCTGTTACATCACCAGCCAAAACCACGGCTTCGCCGTAGACGAAAAGTCTCTCAAACCCGGCTGGAAAGTATGGCTCCGCAACGCCAACGACAACACCGTAGAAGGCATCCGCCACGCTACTCTCCCCTTCTTCTCTTGCCAATTCCACCCCGAAGCCACCCCCGGCCCCTTCGACACCCTCCATTTCTTCGATGAGTTCGTAGAAATGCTTTGACCATCAAGGTTTCAAAATAAAAAAAACCCCAACCGAGATTGGGGGAGAAAGTCATTCAGCAACGTGTTTATTTTTGTTAGCTGAGCACTTTTTATTTTTGTTTTACATCCGAGCTAAAACTTTGGTGTTGTTTTCAGCCGCACCACCGGCCGCCTGGGGTCCCTTATCACAAGAAAATAAATTTTCTGGAGAAGAGCAGGACAGTGCTTAGATCAGTCTAAGCATCTTCGGTTGTAAACTTTATGATTACAACCATCGTCTAGCAAGGACAGCAGAGCGAGCGAAGTGAGCTTAATTTTTAGCTACATTCCTTCAATCGCTCCAGCTTTCATCACTAGCGTGATTTTTTTGTTTTTGTTTTGCTTTTTTTCAAAGTGCTTTCTAGGGCGTTTTCGATTTCCTTTTTATGAAAATCACACCATTGTACCAAGATATAAGAAATTGTCAAAAAACACACCTCGACACACCCCTTGTAAATATGTTCAAATAACGTTCGCAAAAACGCGCAATTTGCGCTACAATAGGCTCTCTTAAGCAATAACTCACATTTCCCTTGTATATTTCACTCGACCTAGAAACCACCGGCTTCGACGCATCCAAAGACAAGGTAATTGAGTTTGGCGCTGTTAAATTTGATAAAACCGGAACTAAAGAAACCCTCTCCTTCCTCTGCGACCCAGGCTTCCCGATTCCACAAATAATCACCCATATCACCAAGATCCAAGATTCAGACCTCACGGGAACTCAACCCTTTGAAGAAAGAATCGAAGAAGTAAAAGCCTTCATTGGCGATCTTCCAATAGTAGGTCACAACATCGAATTTGACCTTAATTTTCTACGCTCATTTGGAATTGAAATCCCAAACCACTCCTACGACACCCAAAAACTCGTAAGTATCCTTATTCCCAGCCTTCCCTCATACAGTCTCGAAGTCCTTACTCAAATATTTGAACTCAATCACGTCGAAAAGCATCGCGCCCTCGATGACTCCATCGCCGCTATGGAACTTTTCCTCAAAGCCCAAAAAAACTTCAGCGAACTAAATCCAGAATTACTCTCAAAATTAAAAGAAACAAGCAACCGCACCAACAACCCCATTAAATTCTTCTTAAATGAAATCAATCATCAAGAAACCTCCTCACAAAACGGTCTAAAAAGCTCACTAACCGAATTCACTCCAGCCATCGAAAACACAGAAAACTTCACTCCCTTTTTAACTCAATCGGCATCAGCACTAATAGAGGTAACTCCTCCCTACACGGACCTCTCCATATTCTTAGCCAATAATCTTCAAGAAGAGTCACAAATCGCACTTCCACACGAATTGTTCTTAAAGATTCATCAAAATTTACCAACAACAATCTGCAAAATCGACACTCCCTCTAGCTACGTCTCCCCTACCCGCCTAACAGAATTCTCCCAAAAAGAAACCTACGAAGAACACGAATTGATCTCCCTCCTCAAATACCTAGTATGGATCCAACAAACAAAAACAGGCCTATTAAGTGAAGTAACTCTCTTCAACAAGGAAAAAAGTACAATTTATAGTGTCAACTGTGATCCAAATTTCACCAACAACACAGAAGAACCCTACCTAAATGCCACTCGCGGCACCTCCCCTATCACCATCACAACTCATCGCCAAATCATTGAAAATCCAACAAGCACCAATCGCCTACTCATAGTTGACTTCGAAAGCTTCACCCGCACACTCACTAGTCAAAGCTCCCTCTACTTAAAAGCCGAATCATTACTTGGAACACTCTCAAATCTTGAATCCCTCTACCCAGAAAACGAAAACGTGAAATCACTTCTAACAAAAACCACCATCCTCTTTGGTACAATCGGAATCATTTTTGATAAATATAACGACAAAAATCCCTTCGCCGCCCGCGCCAAAATTTTCAGCCCGATATTCACTACTCCCGAATGGGCCAATTTCAGATCAACCTTCGCCAACATCATTGAACTCTCCAAACTATTGGTAGAAATTCAAAATCTCGGCACCCAGGTCTATCTAAAAAACTGGAAACGACAACTCACCGAAATCCACGACTTTATCAAAGAAAGCGAAGATAACATCTCAATGACCTGGATAGAAAGCGAAAACGAGGAAATAGTCCTAAGGAAAACCCCGCTTTCCATCACCACTCCACTTCATAAAATTCTAGAACAAAGCACACATTACCAAATTATAGGCGAGGGCTTCGACCTAGAAGACAATGGCAATTTCACCAAAGAAATTTACAAACTGCCCGAAACTCTTCCCCTAATCAACCTAACTACCAACAACACTAACTATTCAACCTATATAGTCAAAGACTTCAATGACGACCTCTCTCTCCTAGCCAGAATTCTCAAGGAAAAACAAGCCACCAACCCAGGCCGCCTGGCAGTAATCTGCAACGCCAAACAACAGCTCAACCTCCTCACCCTCAAACTCAGCGAAAACGGCACTTCAGTACTTTCTCAAATGACCTGCTCCCAAGGCAAAATCAACGAAAAACTCAAAAATGAATACGACAAATCAGTACTACTAATCACACCCAACACCTGGAACAATCTCCAAAACCCACAATTAATAAACACTGTAATTCTACAAAAACTCCCATTCGACCCCCCAAGTGACCCCACCATCATGAGTCTTAGCGAAAACCATCCCGACGCCTTTAACAAAATCCAAATCCCCCTCACCACCAGAAATCTCAAAAAAATCATCTCTCGCCTCTACAACAAGGAACAAACTCCAAAACAACTAATCATCCTGGATAATCGACTAATCACAAAAGACTACGGAGAATCAATCCTCAAGAATCTTAAAAACACTACACCAATACTCACCAAAGACATCCTCCCCCTAATCGAAAAACCATGAACAACCTCAATTTTCACACGGCACCACTAGAGACTACACTTCTAATCATTGGAATTGTCATTCTCGCCGTAGGCATTCCAGCCGCAAGAATCAGAAGCAAAATCAAGTCAATGCAAGAGCTGAGCAGCCCCACAACAAAAAAAAAGAGACGTCAACAAAAATGACAACCCGCCTATACATTTTGTCAATTTCAGGATTGACTTTTAAAAAAGTCATCCATATACTCCACCCGTTCTAAACACATACAGTGAAAACACAACCAAAAAAGAGCAAAATTGAAAGAAAAAACATATTGCTTGGTAATTATCAACAAATAAGAATGGAAGTCTTCTTGCGGACAGCCATCTACACAATAATAACTATTATCACATTCGGCCTCATCGGCTACTGGCTAGACAAATACCTAGGCACCTACCCAAAACTATTAATTGGAGGAATAGCCCTAAGTTATCCACTCAACCTGATACTTACACGCCGAAGATTTAAAAAACTAGCCACAGACAAACTAAATAAACTCAAAAATGGCAGCAATTAGCGTAAAACTATATCCTGACACCATCGGCCATATCGGACCGATAGCCATCACGAACACAATGTTCACAGCCTTTACGGTTTCTGCGGTAATGATTGTTTTCGCGCTAATATTAAGAAAAAAACTCAGCGTAAATCCCGGTCGTCTTCAGGTTTTATTTGAAATGATGGTCAACATGATTTTAGACAAAATGAAAATGGCCTTCGGATCAGAAAAACGTGCACGAAAATATTTCCCCTTCATCTTTACCATTTTCCTATACCTGGTCTTCAGCAACTACTTCATGCTCATTCCCTTTTTAGACACAATTCGCATTGACGGCTCAGCACTATTCAATACACCAACAGCCCATTACAGCCAAACAATAGCCCTCGCGCTATTTACGCTCGGAGGCTCTCATCTCATAGCCTTCTTGCATTCACCACTCAGGCACATTGGTGCATTCATCAAGCTAGGCCCACTATTCAAAGCACGTTCAGTATCAGAAATCGGCATGGCCTTCATCGACATATTCCTTGGCTTCCTCGACCTCGTAGGCGAATTCGCCAAGCTCATCTCCATGTCTACTCGTCTTTTCGGCAATCTTTTGGCAGGAGGTGTAATTATTGGAATTATCTCAAGTTTGTCATTCTTTACACAGTTCGGAGCCCCATTACCATTTATCGTACTTGGTCTATTGGGAGGATTTGTACAGGCATTTGTATTCTCAATGCTCGGCCTGCTCTTTATGGCCTCACTAAACCTAACAGTTATACCGCTAAAGGCAGAGGAAGAAGATCTCAGTCCACAAACAAACTAAATTATCTATCCATAAACTATATTATCTAACCAAAAAATTATGGAAATCGAAGCAGTAAAATACATGTCAGCAGCAGGAGCAATGGCCGTTGGAGCCCTATCTTCAGGCTTTGGTGAGGCGTGGATTGGTGTTACGGCTATCAATGCGATGGCTAGAAACCCAAAGGTAATTGATAAGCTTTTCACAAACATGATCGTTGCACAGGCGATTGATGAGTCAACAGCTATCTATTCATTGGTAGTGGCACTTATCATCCTATTCGTATAATAACTTGGCTATAAATTAATCATGGAAAAGCTACTCACATTGGGTATTGACCCTATGGCGATCGTTGTCTACATGGCCAACACTGGACTAGTACTCTTCGTACTAACAAAACTGCTATACAAACCTGTATTAGCAATCTTGGATAAGCGCAGAGAACTAATTAAAAACAGTATGGAAGAGGCGGCTGGTCTTCAAAAAGCCTTTGAGGATAAGCTTGCCGATGTAGAAACTCAGAAAAACGCAACAGAGGCTGAACTAAAAGAAGAGATAGCCAACTTGCACAAATATACTGAGCAAAAACGCGCCGAACTACAGACCGAGATGGACCAAGCCCGCACCGAAATGATGCGTAAAGCACAGGAGGAAGTGGACGCTAAAAAAGCAGGTCTCATCAAGGAAGTTGAGGATCAGGTAAAGGTGCTTATGGGAAGAATCATTCTAGATATCGTAGAAAACAAAGTTCCAGAAAAAGTTATCGAAGAAAGTATTAGTTCTTCTTGGAAACAATATTATAAATAAACTATGTTTAAGGATTTCGTCGCAGCATTAGCACAAAAAATGGTTTCTTTCCTCTCTGCTCACCCAGGTTATTTTGAGCAAACAAAGTCTGAAAAAGAAGCCATGTGCGAAAAACTGTCGGTACCAACAGTTTTCAAGCAATACCTTTTAGAAGTAAGTGAACACCAAATGCTCAAAGACTTTGAAGCATTGATCATCTTCACTCACCAACCAAAAGACAAAGCAATTGCTAAAAGCCACTTTTTCAAAGCACTCCTGGAATTTTTAAATACAGATTTAGCTCGAAAAATCGATTTCCTTGATAGTAACTATTACCTCCTTCAAAAACCTGAACGTGAAGAAGTAGTAGAAAACCTAATCAAGGGGGACAGCTTGCTAGCAAATAGCTTAAAAAGTATCCTAGTAAACTATACTTATCAACAGATCAGCGAAAGCATAAACAATCTTTCTCAAATCATTTCCGACTCACCATATATAGTAGTGCAGTCACCAAGGGAAGTTACACCAGAAATGAAAAAAGAAATCAGAAAACAAATCAACGAAAAGCATCCATTAAGTTTCCCAGTCTTCCAGATCAACAAAAAACTAATCGGCGGACTCAGGGTATTCGAAAACGGCACTACTGAAGATCATTCTTGGTTATCCAGAGTGCTGAGATTTACTTCATTAACTTCAGCGTAATTATGTCCAAGGACACACTACAGCACTTTCTATCTTCCCTTTCATCAGCATTGGAAGACAAAGGCGCACAGGGCGAAAGCACCAAGAAAAATCAGGGCGTTATCCAGTCCTACAAGGACGGTGTAATCAAGATCCAAGGTCTTTCCGGCCTCAAAATGAACGAGCTGGTAGAGATCGAAGGATTAGATACCCAAGCTCTAGTGATGAACCTTGAACAGGACAGTGTTTATGCACTTGTACTACAAGCAAACACTGAAATTCGTGAAGGACTATTCGTAAAAGCTACAGGAAAGTTCCTTTCAATTCCAGTTGGTGAAGAAATCATTGGACGCGTAGTTGATGCGCTTGGTGAGCCACTAGATGGCAAAGGGCCAGTTAAATCTGAAAAGTTAATGTTACATGAAAACATGGCACCAAGTGTCATGGTGAGAAAATCAGTTCACGAACCAGTACAAACAGGTATCGTGGCTATCGACGCCCTTATCCCGGTGGGCCGCGGACAACGCGAGCTTATTATTGGTGATCGCCAAACCGGTAAGACAACCGTAGCAATAGACACTATTCTAAACCAAAAAGGTCAGAATATGATCTGTATCTACGTAGCAATTGCACAAAGAGAATCAAAAACATCACAAGTAGTAGAAAAACTTCGATCTGCCGGAGCACTAGACTACACAATTGTAGTTTCAGCTCCTGCCGCGAGCTCAGCCGTAATGCAATATCTTGCACCATACGCTGGCGCAGCAATCGGAGAATACTTTATGCACAAAGGAAAACACGCACTTGTAATCTTTGATGATCTTTCTAAGCACGCAGTTGCCTATCGTGAAATGTCCCTCCTCCTAAGAAGACCGCCAGGACGCGAAGCCTATCCTGGTGACGTATTTTATCTACACAGCAGGTTGCTTGAAAGAGCTGCCAAGCTAAACGATGAAAACGGAGGTGGAAGTCTTACAGCTTTGCCAATCATCGAAACTCAAGCCAACGACGTTTCAGCCTACATCCCAACAAATGTAATCTCAATTACAGATGGTCAGATGTTCTTGGAATCAAATCTTTTCAACAAAGGTATTCGCCCAGCCATCAACGTAGGTATCTCCGTATCCCGCGTAGGTGGTGCAGCCCAAACAGCTATCATGAAAAAGGTATCCGGTACTGCAAAACTAGACCTAGCCCAATACTACGAGCTAGAAGCCTTCTCCCAATTTGCATCTGAACTTGATGAGTCTACAAAAGCCAAACTCGTAAGAGGACGCCGTGTAGTAGAAGCCTTCAAGCAGAAACAAAACGAGCCACTAGCTCTTTGGAAAGAAGTATTAGTAATTTGCGCTGCTACAAGAGGATATCTTGATAAAACAGAAGAGAAAGAAGTTCAAGAAAAATTACAACACTTCCTTCAGAAAGCAGAAACACACGAACAAGAATTGATCAAAAAAATCGACAGCGAGAAAAAGCTCACTGAAGAAATCGACAAAATGATCAATGCACTACTTGATAAATCATTCAATTAATCATGTCTGGATCCCTACTAGAAGTTAGAAAGAAAATTGCCGGCGTCCAAAACACCAGCAAAATCACAAAAGCCATGCAACTTGTCGCGGCTAGTAAGATGCGTCAATTTCAAAAACGCGCGATCAACACTAGACGTTATTCATGGGACCTACTTGAGATACTAGAAAAAACACTTAAGCTCGAAGACAGCAAAGTTAAAAATAAAAGTATCTTCACTGAAGAAAGAACTCACGGCAAAACATTATTCGTACTGTTCACTTCAGATAAAGGTCTTTGCGGTCCACTAAATAACAAGCTCATCAACGCACTTGTTAGGTCAAAAAAATGGCTATCAACGCCTCCTGAAAAAAGACTATTAATAACCATTGGGAAAAAAAGTTACACCTATGCCATCAATAATAAAATCCCTGTAGCAAAGGATTTCATTGGACTTCCTGAAAAATTCACGAACCTAGATCTCATCAAAATCATTGATGTAATCTTTGAATACTGGCAATTCGGTGAAAATGGAAAACCAGATGAATCCGAATCAGTCTCTCTATATGGCACAGTAGACGACGACGACTACATAGACGATGATGACGTAGAGGAAAAGGATGAAGAAACAATAGAAGAACAAATTGACGAAGAAGTTGAAGAGATTGAAGAAGAAACAGAAGAGGAAACAGAAGAAATAGATGAAGATGAGGCAGCAGCTGCAGGACAAATTAAAGAGGTCATTTTTGTTGCCCCCCACTATAAAAATTCATTCACATTTTATCCGATTTTAAAAACATTCCTCCCTCTTACTCAAAATACAATTTCATCCAACCTTCATGTTGAAGAAATTGCAGAAACTATCGATACAATTATCGACCCAGTTGAAACAAATGAAGAGGCAGAAGAAGAAACAGAATTAGCAGAGGAATTTGAAGATTACGTCCCTGAAACTGATGGCAGCTACATGTTATTTTCTCCAAATGAAAAACATGTAATTAAAAATTTACACGAATTCATCATCCAAGGCATGTTTATGCAGGCCTTCCTAGAATTGAAAGCCTCTGAATATTCCAGCCGTATGATTGCCATGCAAAATGCCACAGATGCAGCAAAGAGAATCATTGGAGATCTACAGCTTGCCTACAATAAGGCTCGTCAACAAGCAATTACACAGGAAATCGCCGAGCTCATTGGAGCAAGTATGGCCATATCCGAAACTGAATAGACACCTAATTCCACCATTTAATCAAACCTAATATGTCACACGAGACAGCAGAATCTACTTCACACGGCAAGATCGTTCGTATCATTGGTGTAGTAGTCGACGTTTACTTTCCAAATCACATTCCACAGCAGTACTCTGCGCTCACAACCGAAGGCCCAAATGGAACTGTAACTCTCGAAGTACAGGCCCATATCGGCAACAACGTTGTACGTACAGTATCTATGCGCACTACAGATGGTCTTTCTGTAGACCAAGCAGTAGAGGACACTGGAAGCCCAATCACCACACCAGTTGGTGAAGCAACACTCGGAAGAGTATTCAACGTTACCGGTGACGTAATTGATCAAGGTGCAGAACTTAAAAAAGAC
>CAYHGX010000002.1:81577-91754 GCA_964356355.1 uncultured Candidatus Peribacteria bacterium
CTACAAAGATACAAAGAATTACAGGACGTAATTGCCATCCTTGGTATGGACGAACTTTCCGAAGAAGATAAGACAGTTGTAAACCGCGCACGACGTATCCAAAAATTCCTATCTCAAAACTTCTACGTTGCCGAACAATTCACAGGCATGCCTGGTCAATACGTAAAAGTTGCCGATACAGTTCGTTCATTCAAAGAAATCCTTGAAGGTAAATATGACCATATCGACGAGCAACACTTCTATATGTCTGCCTCAATCGATGACGTAATCGCTAAGCATAAAGCTGAAAAATAACATCTATGTTCAAACTAACAATCCGCACACCTTACGACGAAGTTTATAAAGGAGAGGCCAACTCTCTCACATTTGCCAACGAAGAAGGTGAGCTACAAATTCTCGAAGATCACGCCTCAATGACAGCCACTTTGGATTTCTCACATATATTAGTAGAGGAAGAAAATCGCGACGAAACATTCCTCGGCAGAAAAGGCCTTTTCACCTTTAACAATGAGGAAAACAGCGCCCTTCTGCTACTAGCCTACTGTGAAAAAGAATCCGAAATCGACTATGCCACAATTACCGAATATTTAGAATTCATTGAAAAACAACTCAAAGAAGGGCATGATCTTAGCGAATTCCAAAAACTCTACCTCCGCAACGAACGCGTAGTAATGAAAAAACAGGTAGAGGTAATGGAGAAATAGCTAAAACGAAAGAATGCTCACTACTGCCATTTGGACGATTATTATTTTATTTCCGTTAATAATCCTAAAATGGTTACGCTGGCACTTCATTTCCAGAAGATTCGTTAGCATCCCGGCCAAACAAAGCTTCATGCTCTATTTGGCCTTTTTGCCAAGTACAATCCACCCATTCCTATACCCCATAGAACTAGGCAAAGCCTACTTCTTCAAAAAAATCCCTCAAATCTGGCTTTGGGAAAAACTAAATGAACTACTAAGTCTATATTTCATATTCAACCTCCACAACACTCAAGCTACAATTATCAGCCTAGCGGCAATAATCATCCTTAATTTAACTGCTTTTAAACTAAATAAAGCTAAAGCAAACTTCAACCTAAACATTTACCTTGGCACAGCACTTCTCATCGCACAAAGCATTCTCATAAGCCTTTTAACTAGCCTATTAATAAATGACATCGTAATAGCAACAACTATCTCAGCAATAATATCCTTGATAATAGTTACAACTAAATATTCCTATTTCAAAAACAATTTCTTCAAAAAAGACCAAACCCACTTCAATGAAATAGCAGATTTATACGAAGACGACATTAAAGCCCCAATGAGGAACAAGCTTTTGCAGAAAAAAATAGAAATAATGAGACAATACATTTCACCTCAAAATAACCACAAAGGCCTAGACATTGGCTGTGGTCAAGGATGGTATGCAATTGAAATGGCAAAAGAAAAATTCTCAATCTCAGCCATAGACCCCTCAGAAGGACAAATCAAAAAAGCCAAAACAAACCTAATAGAAAAATCTCTCAATATTGATTTCAAAATCCATGGCGCTCAATCACTCCCTTACCCTGACAACACCTTTGATTTTGCCTATAGCATCAACGTTTTTCACCACATCATTGATTTGGAAGATAGAAAAAAAGCCTTTGATGAAGTCATTCGAGTACTAAAACCAGGAGGAATATTCTTCCTTCACGAAATAAACATAAAAAATCCTCTTTTTAGATTCTACATGTGCTACATATTTGCACTCATCAGAAACATCGACGAAGGCAACGAACGCTTTATTTTACCAAACAAACTACCTAAAATAGAAAATGCACAATGGCAACAAAAAATTGACTATTTCACCTTTTTGCCGGACTTCATACCACAAAGACTGTTAAATTTTTTTGCACCTCTAGAGGCATGGCTAGAAAAATCAAAAATAAAATCCTGGTCTGCACACTATACTGCACTCCTCGTTAAAACAAATCATGAAAAAAATTAAATCATACCTCGAACTTCTTAGGGTTCGTCATTACATAAAAAATTTATTAATTTTTGCTCCTCTATTTTTCAAAGGAGATTTCTTAATAATAAATAGCCTTACTAAGGGCATTTTTCTCTTCATAGCATTCAGCCTCCTAGCAAGCAGCGTCTACATAATTAATGATATCTGCGACAAAGAAAAAGACCAAAAACACCCAATTAAAAAAAATAGACCAATCGCAAATGGAAGAATAAAAGAGAAAGAAGCCATCGTAATCGCAATAATATTAATTATTTTAACGGTATCTTTAAGTCTAAATTTCCCAATCAAAACACAACTCATCCTAATAGCGTACTTCATTCTAAACCTCCTCTATTCACTTTGGCTTAAAAAACTAGTAATCATCGACATTTTCGTCATTGCCTCAATGTACATCATGAGAATCTATGCAGGCAGTAAATTATGGGAGTTAATACCCTCACACTGGATAATTCTTTGCACATTCTTCCTCAGCCTATTCTTAATTAGCGCTAAAAGACGCGCAGAATTTAATACAATCAGAAAACCAGACGAAACGAGCCGAGCAGTAATTGAAGACTACAATAAAGATTTTCTAGATCACCTTCTAACTATAACTAGCACTTCATGTATAGTTACATATAGTCTCTATGTAATATCAATAGACAAACCATATCTTCTTTATTCCCTCTTCTTCGTGACATTTGGAATAGTAAGATATCTATATTTGGTCTACACACAAAACAGTGGGGAATCACCAGAACAAATTATCTTAAAAGATAAATATATAATTTTAGTCAGCATTGGATACATCATCTATAATGCACTTATATTCTACTAAGAAAAATGAAGAAAAATGTCTTAATTACGGGCGGCAGTGGATTTCTAGGCATCAACCTTGTCAGACATCTTCTAAAAAAGGGCTATAACATAACCTCTCTCGATATCCTTCCTTTTGATTATCCAGAGAAAAGTTCCATCAAAACAATTCTTGGAGACATAAGAGACAAACAAAGTGTGAAAAAGGCAATGAAGGGAATTAATTATGTGATTCACACTGCAGCTGCACTTCCCCTATATTCAAAAAAAGAAATTTTTAGTACCGACGTAGATGGCACAAAAAACATTCTCCATTATGCAGAAAAATATAAAATAGATCGTGTTGTTCACATATCTTCAACAGCAGTCTACGGAATACCAGATCATCATCCACTTTTTGAAACAGACACCTTAAATGGAGTTGGTCCGTACGGAAAAGCAAAGATTATGGCTGAAGAAGCCTGCCTTCATTATCGAGACAAAGGAATGTGCGTGCCAATTCTAAGGCCAAAATCATTTATTGGACCAGAACGCCTAGGAGTTTTTGCATTATTCTACGATTGGGCAAAGGACGGAAAAAACTTCCCCATGATTGGAAATGGCAAAAATCGTTACCAACTATTAGACGTCGAAGATCTTTGCCAAGCAATATATCTTTGCCTTACTAAGTCAAAAACAACAACAAATGACACCTTCAACATTGGAGCAAAAAAATTTGAAACAATGAAAGAAGACTACCAATCAGTACTAGACAAAGCAGGCTTCGGCAAAAAAATTAAAGCCCTACCCGAAAAACCAATTATTTTCACCTTAAGAATCCTTGAAAAACTAAAACTTTCCCCTCTATATAAATGGGTTTATGAAACAGCATCAAAAGATTCCTTTGTATCAATTGAAAAAGCAGAAAAAAAACTTGGATACAATCCAAAATATTCAAACCAACAAACACTTCTCCGCAATTTCAACTGGTATATGAAAAACTACAAAAACTTTTCAAAATCATCAGGCATTACCCACCGCGCACCCTGGAAACAAGGAATTCTTAAATTGGCAAAAATCTTCTTCTAATACTGGACCAAAAATATTTTTTGACCACCTATTATCACTCTTTTTCACCACCAGATACTAAAGCAGACGGTATAAAAGCCATTACTAATGGCACCAAAAAGAGACTAGTTTCATGTATGTAAGTATAGAATAAATGCATTACCAACCAAGCTGGCACTATCAACAAGTAAATAATTACCAGTTCTTTTGGCCAGAATTTATACCTAGATAAACCAAGAAGAGGCAAAATATTGAATGTAAGAGGAAGATATAATAAGGCCAAAGAATCAGAAATATTATAATTAAAAAGCATCCAAGCTGAATCAGCACTATAGGCCTTCACCACATCATCGGAACCTCCGATAAAATATCGAAGGAGAATGAAAGTAACAATGAAAATGAATGAAGAGATAACCCCATATTTAATTAATTCAACTTTTTCATCTTTCGAGAATTTACCACAAACAGAAAATCTTGAACTACCAAACTTATCCAACATCAAAAATGCAAAAGGCATAAGTATAATAAATCCACTTGTTTCCCTATTAAGGGCTGCCAATAAAACAATTATTGGTAAAAAAACAAAGTTACGATAAAAAATACACAAAGCGGCAATAAGGTAAAAAATCAGATCAACATTCCTGCTATAAGACAATCCACTGTCATAATATGAATGAAATACAGCCCCAGCTATAAATGCCAAACCCACCAAAGCATTGCACCTTGATATATTCAATTTTCTAAAGTAGGCATAGGACAAAGAATAAATTGCTGCAAATTGTAAGAAAGTAAAGGTAGTAAAAGCTGATGTTATAGAGGCACTCGAATCAAACCACTGAAAAAATTTATATATAAAATTAGCTATATACTCAGACAACAAACGATATCTCCATGGATTAGGCGCCGACCCATAAAATATATCATTCATCCTTTGCATCTGTGCGCCTTCCAAATAAGAAGATGGCCACAAAAAATACATAAGATATGCCGACCAAACTGCTAAAAGCAGAACAATAAAAATAATCCAAACCTTACTCTTCATAGTGCTTTTAATAGACATACTTTTTTATTAAAATAAAAGGTAAACTACCCCCATAGTAGTTGAAAAAAGATAAAAATGAAAAACAATCAAATTGCTGTAATTGGGCTAGGCTACGTAGGCCTACCCCTTGCTCTCGCAGCATGCAAAAACAAGAAATACTTAGTAAAAGGTCTAGACATAGACGAAAACAAGATTGCAGCACTCAAAAAAAGTGCCCTTCCCTCCACTTTTGAAGTTAGCTATTCACCAGAAATCATCAAAAACTCCGAATTCATTATCATCTGCGTTCCCACTCCAGTCAAAAACATCTCCCAACCCGACCTACGACCTCTCAAATCAGCCACGGAAACAGTCCTAAAGTACTTAGAGAAAGGCCAGAAAATCATCGTTGAATCCACAATTAACCCAGGAATTTGCGAAGAAATCGTTCTTAAAATCCTAGAAAAATCCGGTCTAAAAGGCGGATTAGACTTCGAACTTTCTCACTGCCCCGAACGAATCAACCCAGGAGATACAAAATGGACCGTTGAAAACATCCCCCGCAACATTGGCTCCCTCACTATTGATGGTAACAAAATCGTAGCAAATTTTTACCGATCCTTCCTAAAAGCACCTATAAACGAAGTCTCTTCTCTCAAAGTTGCCGAAGCCACTAAAATCATCGAAAATACCTTCAGGGACATCAATATCGCCTATGTTAACGAACTCGCAAAATCCTTTGATAAACTAGGAATCGACCTCATTGAAACTATCAAAGCCGCCTCAAACAAGCCCTTTGCCTTCATGCCCCACTTTCCCGGCTGCGGCGTTGGTGGTCATTGCATCCCCGTAGATCCATATTATCTCATCGCCAAAGCTAAAAAGTCTGGATTCAACCACAGTTTTCTCAAAAAAGCCCGCTCCATCAACAACTCAATGCCAGCATACACCGTAGAACTCCTCGAAAATGAACTCAAAAAGCTCAAAACACCTCTAACAAAAGCCAAAATCGGCATTCTCGGCCTAGCCTACAAAGAAAACACCCCAGATCTCAGAGAAAGCCCAGCTCTAAAAATCATCGAAACTCTCGAAAAAAAAGGAATCACTCCCCTCACCTTCGATCCCCACATCAAAACTCTTAGCAACTGCACCTCTCTATCACAGCTCTTAGAAAAATCCGACTACCTAATTTTGGCTACAGCTCACAAAGAATTCAAGGAATTAACTGGTAAAATCCTAGCCAAACACACCATTAAAATCATCATCGACGGCAGAAATTGTCTCAATAAAGAAGAAATATTAACTTACAAAATAATATATAAAGGCATCGGCCACTAAAAATTAACCAAAACACACATGATACAAAAAGGAATCCCAAAAATTGAAAATTATAATAAGCTTCTAAAAAACAGTTTATTCCTAAAAATGGAAAAATTTTCAAATAAATTTTTAGAAAAAAACAAAAAAATACTCAATAAATACCGCTTCAAATGGGTTGCGGACCCACTACACCAATGGAGTCGACAATACGAATACCCATACGTCTACAGCTGCATCCAAAATTACGTCAAACACAATGAAAATAAAGAAATCAAAATTATTGATGCCGGATCAGGTGTAACATTTTTCCCATATTATCTAGCTTCCAATATCCAAAATGCCAAAATTGAATGCTGTGATTACGATAAATCACTAGAATCTATATTTACAAAAATAAATACAAATTATCCATCAATCTCAAAAATACAGTTTTCCGAAACAGACATACATAAATTAACCTTTCCAGATGAATTCTGCGACATAATTTACTGCATCTCTGTCCTAGAACACACCGAAAATTTTGAAACAATAATCAAAGAATTCAAGAGAATATTAAAGAAAAACGGCTTACTAATAATCACTTTTGACATATCAATTGATGGATCAGCCGATATTCCAAAAGAAAAAGCTGAAAAATTAATAGAGACCCTCGAAAAATATTTCCCAAATAGGGAAAAAACCAATTACCAAAAGGATTTTAAAGATTTAAATTCAGATAACATATTAACAACCAAATACATAAAACAAATAAACAAAAAACTTTTACCTTGGAAATTCCCAATTCTAACTGCAATCAAACATATTTTAAAATTCAAAAATCCAAAAAAATCCTTTAAAAATCTATCCTGCTACTGTGCAGCATTTTCAAAGAACAAAACATAATGGGCCCCAGTAAAAAGGTTTGATCTCAAAGGCAAAAAATGATATAATAATACGATATTATATTCAAAGATTTCCATGGACAACCAAATGGATCCAGTGCCAATAAATACAGGCACCAACCCGATAAATAACGGCCCTCAACCTCAAACACCAATAGTTCAAGCACCTGCGGAAACAATACAACCTGCTCAAACAGCCCCTTTCGCATCCCCTTCAGTCAATCCAGCGATGCCTCAACAGGCTATTGCACAGCCCTATTCGCCGCAATATTCACAACAACCCTTCCAACCTCAAATGCCCTTCCAGCCAAATCCGTATGGATTTCCTCCTGCAAATCCCTATTTCAATCAACAAATGCCATACATGCCAATGCAAATGGGCATGGGCATGAACATGGGAAACCAAATGCCAATGCAGCCAGGTTTTAACCAGGAACAAAAGAAAAAAGTAGGCATCTTTGGCGGTTTTATAGTACCAGCGATAATTCTAATTATAGTATTAGCCGCATCATACTACGGCTACAACTACATCCAAGTATCAAGTACCACTCAAATCACCAAAGCCCAAATCACCAATAAGCCACCTGCTGCTCCTACAACAGAAACTACAACCAATACAGAAGATACAACAACTACCGTATCAGAAGATCCGACAACCCCCGATATCACAAGTAAAACCGAAGACACCTCCCCCACCACCGAAACACCAGCAGAATCAAAAAAGGTAGGACGATAAAATAGACTTTCAGCCAAAAAAAGCTATTATTTACTGGCCCAATAACCCGGTCAGCAATGAAGCTTTTAATTCTCATCCCCGCACTAAACGAAGAAGAAAATATTGGAAGTGTAATTGATAAAATTCCAAAATCAATAAACCACATCGGCTCAATAGAAATATTGGTAATAGATGACGGAAGCACAGATCAAACAGCCAAAATCGCACTACAAAAAGGGTCCACTCTAATAAAAAATGCCACCAACCAAGGAGTAGGCAAATGTTTTCAACTAGGATTAGATCATGCCATCGAAACCAAAGCAGATATTTTAATAAACCTTGATGCAGACGGCCAATTCAATCCAAAGGAAATAGAAAAACTCATCCTCCCAATAATAGAAAAAAAAGCAGACCTAGTAACTGGCAGCCGCTTCATAGACAAATCCTACATCCCGCACAATATGCCCTTCATGAAAAGATGGGGCAATCATCGCGTAGCCAACATCATCTCCTGGGCCACAGGAAAGCGCCTCCACGACGTCAGCTGCGGTTTCAGAGCCTACAGCAAGGAAGCTATCCTAAAGCTCAATCTCTTCGGCAAATTCACCTACACGCAAGAAACAATGCTCGACCTCGCCTACAAAGGCCTGGAAATCACAGAAGTACCAGTCACTGTCCAATATTTCGAAGGAAGGAAATCCAGAATTGCCAGCAGTCTATTCAACTATGCCTACAAATCAGGAAGTATTATTTTTCGCACCATCAAAGATTATCGCCCATTAAAATTTTTCGGAATCACAGGGTTTTTACTCTTCCTTGCAGGCACAGGCTTCGATTTTTTCGTTTTCATCCACTTCCTCAATACTGGAACCTTCTCCCCTTATAAAATATTTGGCTTTATTGGTGTATTCCTAAACTTCATAGGCATTATGATCTTCTTTATCGGCATTCTAGCCGACCTAATAGACAAAGTCAGAATCACTCAAGAAAAAATTCTCTACTATGAAAAGAAACGCCTATATGACACAAAATAAAAATATTCATGTAGTAATCGGTACAAAGGCTCAATTAATAAAAATGGCGCCTATTATGCAGAAATTGGAACAAAAAAACATTCCATACAATTTCATTTTCACAGGCCAACATCAAGAAACTATTCAAAACATTCTCGAAAACTTCTCAATAAAAAATCCCGATATCGTCTTATATAGCGGCAAAGATATCACCGGAATAGTTCAGATGTTCACCTGGCTCACAAAAATAACCTACAAAAGCATCAAAGATAGAAAAAAAATCTTCAACAAAGATAATAAAAAGAAACAAATAATTCTTACTCACGGAGACACCTTTTCAACACTATTTGGAGCACTTCTCGGTAAACTCAATGGCATCAAGGTTGCCCACGTAGAATCCGGATTAAGATCTTTCAATATTTTTCATCCATTTCCAGAAGAACTCACAAGAATATTTACATTTTGGCTTTCAGACATATATTTCTGCCCAGGGGAATGGGCACTAAACAACCTCAAAAAATTCAAAGGCGAAAAAGTAGACACAAAATTCAACACCCTCCTAGACTCCCTCAGTACAATCATTACCACCACACCAAGTCCAACACTAAAAATCCCCACAGAAAAATACTACATCTGCTCCTGCCATCGCTTTGAAAACATTTTCAACAAAAAAAGATTACTCAACATAGTAGAAACCATTGAGAAACAAAGCAAAAAAATAAAATGCCTCTTCATTCTCCATCCGCCAACCATCAAGCAATTAGAAAAATTCAAACTATTAGAAAGACTAAAAGATAACAAAAACATCGAACTCCGACCACGATACGACTACTCTGACTTCATTAAATTACTAGGAAGTTCCGAGTTTATTATGACAGACGGGGGCAGCAATCAAGAAGAATGCTACTATCTTGGTAAACCATGCCTACTCTTAAGAAGGAAAACCGAAAGAGTTGAAGGGCTAAACAAAAATACAGTAATTTCCAACTACGAAGACCTCACCATTTCCAACTTTGTAAACACCTACAAAACCCTGAAACATCAACAGCTCTCCTTCCAAATCAGCCCCTCAGAAATAATCATCGATAAAATAAACCAACTAACAAAATGAAAATTAGCATTGTAACCTCTCTCTATAACGAAGAAAAAAATATTCCAAAATATTTTAAAGCAATAAATAGCATCGATTATCCTAAGGAAAACTTCGAAGTAATTCTTGTAAACGATGGATCTACAGACAAAACTCTAGAATTACTCAATAAAGAGAAACAAAATTCTAAATTCAATGTTAGAATTATAAACCTCGAAAAAAATCTTGGAATATCTACAGCAGTAGACACTGGAGTAAGAGCTGCCACTTATCAGCATGTACTATTACTAATAACTA
>CAYHGX010000002.1:91854-93721 GCA_964356355.1 uncultured Candidatus Peribacteria bacterium
CAATATCATGTTCTACTTGATAAATCTTGGAATAATACTTTTTATCATTTGGCTCTACCTAATTATTACTCAAAACAAATTACAAGAAGTGACCGCAATCTTAATAACAGCAAACTTGTTCATTTCAATTTTTATTAGTTCAAAACTATCAGAACTAACTATCAATTTTGTACTTTTCCCATTTTTCATAACAATCTTTTTCATCGGCATAATTCGAGGCCTAATAATAAAAATACTTCCACGAAAAAATGTCTAAAAATTACAAAAAAATAATAAACACACTACTCTCAATAATATTTATTGGCTGGGCCATTTATTATTTCAACAACAACAAAGAGTACTTACAGCTTCTAATAAAATTAAATCCTCTATGCATAACCATAATATGCATGCTGAACCTCATTAGCCTCTATCAAAACGGACTTTTTCTGAAAATCATAACTCAATCCTTCAATATAAAACTAAAAGAACACTTCGAAATTGCCACTTCTACCTCCTTTTACAATCTCATCCTGCCATTAAGAGGCGGTTCTGCAATTAGAGCTATATATATGAAAAAAATACATGGCCAAAAATATAGTCACTTCATATCTTCACTAATTGGAAACTACGTCATTATCCTCCTTGTTGGCAGCACGATAGCCTTAATCACATTCACAAATCTCTATCTATCAAAAAACATTTTCAATCTCCCTATTTCCCTAATATTTATTAGCATATTCACCTTAACGCTATACCTTTCAATCGGAGCTAAAATCCCCAAATTTCACAACAGATTCTTAAATAAAATCAACCTAGTATCTGAAGGGTGGCAGCAAATCACAAAACACCCAAAAGTAATTCCCAAGCTAATATTAAACACTACAATAAGCTTCCTAATAGAAAGCCTCAAAATAAAACTCATCTTTCTCGCCCTAGGCCACAACCTCAGCCTATTCGAAAGTCTCTATTTCGCCACAGTCTCAACTCTTTCCTCATTTATCAACATCACCCCTGGCTCACTTGGAATAAATGAAGCCCTATTCATGATTTCTTCAACAGTTCTCCATATACCGCCACAGCTAGGCCTATTAGTAGCAATTATCAATAGAATACTCAACACTGTAATATTGTTAATCCTAGGGCCCATTTGCAATTTTAGGCTTCAGCGTCACTACACAAAAAAAAACTCAATAATCTCTAGAAAATAGAAACTTTATGCTATCATTAATCCACTTTACCTAATTAAAATATATGTCAAAAAAAACAAAAATAATACTTATAACATTATTTCTAGCCATATTCGGGATAAAAGCATATCTAACCACATTCATTTATGTCCCAATCATCCTACCGGATGAAGGCTGCATCCTCTCAACTTCTAAGTATCTCGCCGAACATGGAAAACTGGTAAACTGTTCAGATACAACAAACCTTCCAAACGGCAATCCGCCACCACTAATTCCAATAATATTTTCAGTATTTTATCTCCTTCTGGCACCGCTAAAAGCATACAAGGCAATTTTAATATTTCACTCCCTCATTGTCTCTGCACTTATCTTCCCATTATACAGCCTTTTCAAAAAGTTCATCAAAGATAACCGCTATATATACCCAACAATTAGCTTCCTCCTCTTTATTCCACAAATTTTTGCATACGAAAAAACAGTAATGAGTGAAACTCTCTTTTTCGTCACAAATATTTGGATCATACATTTTTACCTAAAACATTTTGAAACTCAAAAAATTAAATTCAAAATAATAACTTATTTCCTGGCAGTCATAGCCATCTTCCTGCGCCCATTCGGATTCATCTCTCTCGCTGCAATCGTCTTCAACGAATTTATGCAATCCAAAAACAAAATAAAAGGCAGCATAATATTAATTT
>CAYHGX010000002.1:93821-119312 GCA_964356355.1 uncultured Candidatus Peribacteria bacterium
GGAATCGGCATAAGTACTAGATATATTAATATTTCAATAATTCTAATCTATACATTTGGCACAATCGGAATACTGGAACACATCACCCAAAACAAAAAAAACAACAGAAACTTATTAATTTTAGGCATTATTTTTGCAAGCTCACTACTTACTCTAAACTACGGAAGAGACAACCTTCAGCTAATATACGAATATCTCCACCTAAACCTATGGGAAATCCCATTCTTTCAAAATTATTTCATTCCAATAACAGGCATCCTTCTTTTCGGTTTATATATAAACAAAAACCGGGCAATTCTTATAGCAATAATCCTTGTAAACACTTTTCATACAGTGACAGGATTCACTGTCACCGCTATGACTTCGAAAAATCTACTTCAATATAACGGACTGTATCAAGACCTCAAAAATGAACAGTACAAAATCTTATATTTAGTGAAATTTGGTGAATTAGAACCCAGTACATTTTGGGCACTAAAAAATCTAACAAATAATGATGTAACCCTTTCACTGTTCGACTTTCAAAATGGCGAAATCCAATTACTACAAATCATGGAAGAAAATAAAGATAAAGCCATTGATACAAGCAAATTCGACTACGCAATCACAGACAAAACTGTAAACCTAAACATGAAGAAAGCCATTGTAAGCATTGAAGGTATTCTGTACCAACTCAAATAGGATTATTTCTTCCTATAAGCACGATAGAGGAAACCAATAGCCAAAATGCCAAATATAACTGCTACGGCTAGCCTAACCTCAGTAAGAACGTAATTCATAGCCAATTTTTTGGGATCATCAAGCACCCTTACAAGTTCATGTTTTTCAGGGTCATCAACAACATTAACCTTAAATTTTATCTTATAAGCGACAACCAAATTATACTTTGCCCCTTCACGTACAACCTGCTTTGACTCTTTATCTATCAACATTAAACCAGTGTAGTAAATTCCATTCACGACATTCTTCGGTACATTCAATTGAAAATCAACAATCCTCACTTCATGCGCTCTCAAATAAACAGTATCGCCTTCTACATCAATAAATTTTGCCATCTTCGAATCGAAAAGCTTATATGACTTACACTCGGCATCATCTTTTCCACATTCCAATGGTTCAAAAGACAACTTCACTTCAGCAGGCTTATCTTTAGAGTTCGCCAAAAAAAACTGTCCGTTCACCACACTTCCGGGCCCTATGTAAGACACAACCTCTTCACTTTTCTTACCCCCATCCGTAAAAACTGGACCAAGAACAACAGTACCAACCTTATTAACAACAGTTTGCTTCACCATCGCCACAGAATATCTAATTACTCCATCGTTATAATCACGTTGCAGTTTAACAAAAACAAAAAAACACACCAAAGCCAAAGCCAACAAATACCCCAACCATTTAGAAATTTTTCTTAATGCCTTTTTCATATTTGATATTTTATTTATTTAGTTGTTTACGTCTTATATACATCCAAAGCATATATATAAAAATCAAAACTAATACCACCCCAACAATTATATATATAGTCATATAAGGCAAAACCCAAACGGAAAAATCAGCAGTACTTGCAAGCTGAAAATCGTCTTTATTCGCTATTTTACTTTGATCCCTATATACCTTTAAATAATCATACTCAGACAAAAAATATAATTCAGTAGTCACATCATATTTTCCATATGGTAACTCTCTCAATTTTTCCAAGAAAAACTCACCAGAATAAGTTTCTTCTCGATGAAGTGAAATAAGAAATTTTTGATAATCATTAAACAATTCAGTTCCATCCTTGTCTGTAACTTTAACAAATATTATAGGCCTAACTGAAATACTACTGTTATTTGTGGTTGAAAAATTAACATAATAACCTACTCCCTTTTTATTAATCCAACTAATTTGATCCAGCACCACATCAAGAAATATATCTCCAACAACATTGGCCGTAATTATACCAGCCTGAGCCACTGCAATTGAGACCTTAGTCGTACCCTCCTTTTGCTCTGTCTTTGATTCCAATCCATTTGCAGAATAATCGGACAAAATGACGGCTAACCTACTAATATAGTCACCAGGTGAAGCATCTTTAGGCACATCTATAACATAAGGAATTTCCAACTTTTGGTTAGGCTTATCCATTAAAATGCCTCTTGAAGCCTTAATCTTAATCCACGAAGCTAATCCAGTTGGAGGCAGATCTTCATCAATCGGTCCATCACCCAACTTAACTTGATACGTGGCCTTCACATCATCAAAATTTGTAATCACCAATGTCCCCTTGTATTGCTTTCCAGGAATCAAATCCTTCAAATACACTCCAGCCCTACCCGCCTGCAAATCATTCTCCATATTTAACGAAAAAGAGAAAAATGGAGACCTCTTTTCCTCAAAGGGTCCAGCAAAACATAAAAAAACATTACTTAAACTAATGACAAAAAGCATAAAAACAGAACCCCAAAATCTAAATTTATTTTTCATAATTATTTTTATTTCCCAAACAGTATATCAAAAATAATCACAAAAAAAAGAGCGATTATTCATCGCTCTTTTAATTTAGCCAAAGGCTAGAAACTAAGCATTATAAGTCATAACCAAAGTAGTACTATAAGTACCAGGCTTTGTGTATTGTGGCCATGTAATCTTCAACTGACCAACTCTAAAGTTGTACTGAAACTGTTCACTAGCATTAGAAGTAACCAAAGTCTGATCACTAGTTGTAAGGTCTAGGTATGTAACAGTAGCACCTGTAGCATAAGCTGTTGAAGCCAAACTAACGTTTCCATTAACTGAAGCACCAGCAGCACCAGCTACCTTAGCAGCAATATGTGTTCCTTTCAACTGTGTAGCAGCATCTACACATCCATTAGTACCACCAGTACCACCTTCAAGACTCAACTCCATTGCTGAAGTAGGAACTGTAGAACCACCTGTTCCAACATTAAAGTTAGTATCAGATGTCTTTACAGTAACAGTATGACCAGTTGTTTCATCTGTATCAGTTACAGTGAAATCGTTAGCTGAAGCAGTAACACTACTAGTGTCAGCAAAACAAACTACCTTGGCACCAGCCAATGTATCAGCTGTAGTTGCACTAGCAACTGTGAAAGAACCACCACCCTCAAAACTAATACCATCACCAAGTGATGAGATTACACCAGACGTACCACTGTTCGCTACTGTATCAGCGAAAGCTGACGGCATAACGAGCATAGCCATTGTAGCGCAAGATAGAGCCACGGCTAGAAATTTCTTTTTCATTTTTGTTTGAGTTATGAAATAAAAATGAATTGTTTATAAGTTAATTCATTAGAAATTAACCGTCAACATTGTATCATTTTTATAGCCTTGCGTCAATACACATAAGCTCGTAAAATCAACATATAAGCACCCATACATAAAGAATACCGCTAATGCTGCACAAAAAAATAGATCTACTGATTTCAAAAATATCCTCCATTTTATTCCTATTGCTAGCCATTAGCCTTCCCGCCAACGCCTCCGATATCCAAATAGAAGGCTATATCACAGGAGGAGTAAGCATCAGTTTAAATGGAGACTACCAAAACGGCATAATCTTTGATCAAATATTTTATCCACCAGTAGAGATCTCCACCCAATGGCTTGCAAATAAAAACGTAGACTATATAGACTTCGTCGACGACACCACTACCCAAGGTTTTTACCTCACCATGTCCATCACAGACTTCCATTATACCGGCAACTCTCAAACCCAGGGCCCACTCTCCATCGATCATATGTCCATTATAGGCAAACTAAACGGCGCAACCCCAGCCGCCGCCACCAAAGGCTACGATGATCCCGATTACAACCTCAGTATCCTACCAAATAGCTGCCAAGATGCCACCGCCGACAAATTCACCTTCCACGATGATCTCATGAGCAGCAACACAAATTACACCCTCATCCCCTCCAATACATCGCAAACCATTCTAACTTCCACTTCACCCTGCCTCGCCATCGGCCATCTCCGTCTCGACAAAATGAAGCTAACCTATCCAGCAGAAACAGCAGTAGGGCTCTACAGCGCTACCATTGTCTATACTATAATAGATGGTTCCCCATAAAATCACTTAGAGATAGCCACTCCCCCATCCGGACAAAACACCTCAAAAGAGAAATCACTCCTATACCCCCCCTTCGCCAATCCCGGAGGCACACTCAGCTTCAAATACAACGCATAGGCGTTATTCACCATCTCTAAATCATAAAAATAAACAAAACCCAGAAAAGACTTTGACTTCTGAGCTTCAAAATCAGTGATGACCTGAGCATCAATTGGCACTCCCCCACTCGACTTTGAAACCAAAGTAAACCCCTTGGCGGGAATTTTTTCACTCCCTCCATCCCGAACCAAATCATTACCAAACACCAAAATAGCACATTCGCTATTAAGAGAAGCTGCATTACCAATATCAATAGCCAGCGTTGAATCTCCAGGAGAATACTGATTAAAATCACCAAAAGACATCTTGCTAGCAGCAAAAGTAATATCATCACCTATATAGGCCTCATATTGTGTTTTGGCATCCGAAGCCACCTCTATATAGTTATCGTCCTCAGTCTGTAGTGAGAAGTAACCACTTAAATCCGCAGCGGCACTCGGATCAGTAATATGCTTTAAATTCAAGATCCCATCTAATTTAAGTAAACTTGCATCAGGGGCATCCTTAGATTCATAAAGCAAAATGGCCTCTTTCCGATAGGCAAAAACCTTCTTAGGCACAATTTTAACGCCGTCCAAACTCTCTATCGCAAAATTATCTGGCTGCAGAGAGTCGTAATCCAAATCATGTGAAAAAACGAGATACACATAATATAAGCCCTTTCCTTCCACAAACTCATCATGTTGATCAAGCAAAACAAATTCATCTCCTGCAGCGGCCGCCTGTGCCGCATAAATATCGTCAATTTTAAGCCTCAAAAAGAAAACATTATTACTCAAAAATCTATAATCATCATCCTCAGCATGATCATCAAAATAATAGTCCAAAATCATTTCCTTAAGCTTATTTTGTCTCTCGCCCTTCAATTCTCTCATTTGCACCTCAGTATTCATCGCTACCAATGAAAACTCTCTATCTACTATTTTTTCCTCAACCACATCAGGAATAACTTCCAAAATTGGCACATTTTGCTTCACGACATCAAGATATTTTTGACAATCTTCCGGTGACGCAGCAGTTGACATAGTTTGAACGTCAACCTCAGTCATATCAGCAGAAACGCCAGGATCAGGTGCAGATTCCACAGGTGCAGACTCAACGGGCGCGGCTTCAACGGGCGCGGCTTCAACAGGTGCAGATTCAACAGGCGCGGCTTCAACAGGTGCAGTCTCCTCAAAAGAAGACCCTTCTGGCAAAGACTCCGACGGAGCCTGATCACCCGCCTCCACTGGAACAACCTGTCCAGAATCCCCATTCCCTCCATTACCAACAGAACTAGTGGCCGAATCAACACTTTGCCCACCACCACCAGATCCAGAAGACTCAGGGGCAACCCCAGCAACACCTGCAATCATCAACTTACAATTCTCCGGGATCTGAGGATTTTCCACCACCACTGGATCGATAGGCTTAATTCCAACATCAACTCCACCACCGCCCCCTCCCTCCCCACTCTGCCCACCACTATCAACCGCCTCAACCGGCAACAAATTTTCATTACTTAGAGTCACGTCCGCAGCATCCCCATACACCGGATCACCAACAACAGGACTCTCTGCTGGCGTAATTTGCATATCAGTAACAACGTTCATTTGCTGCTCCGCAGGCGCTCCATCACCAACAGCCTCAAGGCTATCAGCCAAAAACGCCCCATATGTATGGAAAAAATAAGTTGAACTAAAAGTAAGCGCAAAAACTAAAAAACTCGCTACAGAAAGCCTATATTTCGAATATTTCGCCATGATTTATTTCAAAGTCTGTAAAAAGTAACCAACTAAATAAGCAATAAAAGCCGCGAATCCTCCAATAAAAACTGTCTGAATCCCAGAAATAAACCAGTTTTTCATCGTAAACCTCGATTTCACAGCCCCAACAACAAACAAAGCCACCAATGTAAATATAGTGGTCAATAAAAACAACTGACTCTGATCATCACTGAAAATTGATTTGAAGGTATAAGCAAGCAATGGAACAAATCCAACTAGAACAAAAGAAATAAACGTTGCCAATGCCCCCTTAAAAGGCTCTATACCCTCATAAGACAAATTGAATTCATTTTTCATCATTATATCCACCCAAACATCAGGATTAGAAATAACAATCTCAGTTGCCCTCTCCAACTCCTTCCCCTTAAACCCATAAGACTCAAAAATATCCCTAATCTCTCCCTTTTCATGCTCATACTTCTCTTTTATATGCTGATATTCAAGCGCTCTTATTTTCTCATACTGCTCACGATTAGCCCGATCACTCAAAAACTTCCCAGTCGCCATGGAAAATCCATCAGCAAAAAGATTCGCAAACCCCAGAATCAAGATCACACTCAAAGACAACTTCGCACCTTCAACCCCGGCAACAACAGCAAAAGTGGTCACAACACCATCAATACTTCCATAAACAAAATCAGGCATCCAATTATATGTAACTGTCATACCATGCGTCTTCTTCACCTCGTCATTATCAAACATAGGAATGGATTATAAATCCATTAAATTATAACACCACATATTGACATCTGAAAGAACCTAATAGAAGGTATAGTCTATGACACACCAAGATCTCTTTGAATCCAAAGGTTGGAAAAAAACTCAAGACTCCAAAAGTCTCGAAGAAGTCCATAAATCAATACCTATCGGGAAAAATCTCTCATTTTTCCGCAAACTTTTAGCCTTCACCGGCCCAGGATACCTCGTTGCAGTTGGCTACATGGACCCAGGCAACTGGGCCACCGACCTTGCGGGCGGCTCCAAATTTGGATACAGCCTTCTCTTCGTCATACTGCTTTCCAACCTTTTTGCCATTCTACTTCAACATCTCTCAGCTAAACTGGGCATTGTCACCGGCCGAGACCTGGCCCAGGCCTGTAGAGACCATTTCCCAAAGCCTGTAAGCTTTTTCTTCTGGATCATGGCTGAAATCATGATTATCGCCTGCGATTTAGCCGAAGTTATTGGCTCTGCAATTGCCTTAAAATTACTATTCGACATCCCGCTAATCCTCGGAGTCCTCATCACTGCCGCAGATGTTCTCCTTATTTTACTTCTTCAGAAAAAAGGCTTTCGCTACCTTGAAGCTATCGTAATAACATTAATTGGAACAATTTTGGTCTGCTTTGGGCTAGAGATAATTTATTCCAAACCAGAACTATTTCCACTTCTGCAAGGGTTTTTACCAACCAAAGAACTATTCACTAATCAAGAAATGCTCTACATCGCCGTAGGTATCCTCGGCGCCACTGTAATGCCTCACAATCTCTATCTTCACTCTTCAGTCGTCCAAACACGCAATTATAAAGAAACCGTAAAAGGAAAAAAAGAGGCCGTAAAATTCACCACAATAGATTCAACAATTGCACTTATAATAGCCTTTTTCGTTAATGCTTCCATCTTAATAGTAGCCGCAGCCACATTTTATAGCAGCGGATATGGTGAAGTAGCAGAAATTGAAAGTGCCTATCAGCTTCTCACCCCACTTCTCGGTGCAACTGCCGCCAGCACCCTCTTCGCGGTTGCACTCCTCGCTTCCGGCCAAAACTCCACAATCACGGGTACCCTCGCCGGCCAAATCATCATGGAAGGCTTCTTAAAAATTCGCATCAAACCCTGGCTCCGAAGACTCATCACCCGCCTCTTGGCCATCATCCCCGCCATCACCATTCTCATAATTTATGGTGCATCTGGCCTCACTAAATTACTGATTCTTAGCCAAGTTGTTTTAAGCATTCAGCTATCCTTCGCCGTATTCCCCTTGGTAATATTCACCAGCAACAAAGAAAAAATGGGCCCATTCGCCAATAAACTTTGGCTAAAAATCCTTGCATACACCATTAGCATCTTCATTGCGACCCTAAACATCTGGCTTGTTTACAGTCTTTTTCAATAAAATTTGCCAACAAACCCCAAAGCTGTTAATGATTAGTCACATGTTCAATTTCAGCCACACAATTTGCATTAACACGACGCTAGCCTAAAAAGCTGCTGTCTTGAAGTGCACATTGCCACCCGACATCAGCTCAAGCAGCCTGTCGGTATTTTTTTAATAAAACTAACATGAAAATTCTAAAATTTGGTGGAACATCAGTAGGCAGTCCTCAGGCAATAAAACAAAGCATCGACATAATAATTGAGAGCCTTAAAGAAGAACAAATTGCAGTTGTTGTCTCGGCCTTCAGCAAAATCACAGATCAGCTTATTGAAACAGCAACTCAAGCCAAAAAAGGAGACAAAAAGTACATCGAAAACTTTAACCTAATTGAAGCTCGACATCTAGACACTGCAAAAGAACTCATCTCAGAAAAACACCTAAAAGAAAGCTCAACAGCCATTAAGGAAACACTCGAAGAACTCAATACCATACTCCACGGGATATTTTTAATCCGCGAATTATCGCCGCGTAGCCTAGACCTCATTTGTAGCTTCGGAGAAAGACTTTCCGCCTACACAATAAGTCAGGCAATCAATTCACAAAATACAGCCGCAGAATTTCTCGATGCCAGAAAAGTAGTCATTACCAACGAAAACTTCGGACATGCAATAGTTGACTTCAAAAAAACAAACCTCGCCATCCAAAAGCACTTCAATACACACCAAAAACTACAAATCATCACAGGCTTCATCGGCAGCACCGAAGAAAATGAAACCACCACTCTCGGACGTGGCGGCAGCGACTATAGCGCAGCAATTTTTGGCGCAGCACTAAACGCAACCATCATCGAAATCTGGACTGACGTAGATGGCATCATGACAGCCGACCCACGCAAAGTAGAAAAAGCCTTCCCCATAAGACATTTAAGCTACGAAGAAGCGATGGAGATGTCGCATTTTGGCGCGAAAGTTATACACCCACCAACAATGCAACCAGCGATGCAAAAAAATATTCCCATCGCAATCCGTAACACCTTCAACCCAGACTTCTCAGGCTCAATAATCAGCTCTATTCCCTTCGAAAACAACCTCCCAATTCGCGGAGTTTCATCTATAAACTCAATATCATTAGTTCAAATTCAAGGCAGCGGATTAATAGGCGTGGCAGGCATCTCCAAAAGACTCTTTGGGGCTCTGGCAAAAGAACAAATCAATATCATTCTCATTAGCCAAGCCTCTTCAGAGCACTCAATTTGCTTTGCAATCAACCCAAAAGACACAATTGCCGCAGAAAAATCCATTAACGAAGAATTTGAAAACGAAATAAAATCAGGTGTTATAAATCCACCCAAAATCGAAAATGGTCTTTCAATAATCGCAGTCGTAGGCAAAAACATGCAAAGAAGCGCCGGAACAGCCGGCAAAATCTTCCAGGCCCTAGGAGAAAACGGCATTAATATTATCGCAATTGCACAAGGCTCTTCAGAGCTAAACATTTCCATGGTAGTGGAACAAAAAAATGAAGCCAAAGGCATTCAAGTAATTCACGATTCCCTCTTTCTTTCAGGAGTTAAAGCCTTAAACGTCTACCTAATCGGACCTGGACTAATAGGAAAAACACTCCTAACTCAAATCCATGACCAACAAGACTTTTTACAAATCAACCACAGTCTAGAAATCAAACTAATCGGATTAGCCAACAGTAGAAAAATGTTAATAGAAAGCGCAGGCATAGATCTAAATAGCTGGGACAAACAACTAGAAAAAAGCTCGAATAATGCAGATCTCAAAAAATTTCTAGAAACAATCTACGATCTAAATTTACCTAATTCAATCCTCGTAGACTGCACCTCCAGCGAAGAAGTTGCAGAATTTTATCCCGAAATATTAAGCCACAGCATTTCAATCGTTACTCCAAACAAAAAATGCAACTCAGGTAACTTAAAACACTACCTAAAAACCCTGCAAGCAGCCTCAAAATCCAATAGTAAATTTTACTACGAAACCAATGTCGGAGCTGGCCTCCCCATCCTCGGAACCCTGCACGACCTACTAATTAGCGGAGACCAAATTACAAAAATAGAGGCGGTATTATCCGGAACCCTAAGCTACATTTTCAACTCCTTCAACCAAGAAACCTCCTTCAGCCAAATTGTTGAAGAAGCTCAAAAAAAAGGCTACACAGAACCGGATCCCCGCGACGACCTCAACGGCGCAGACGTAGCCCGCAAAATCCTCATCCTAGCACGCGAAACTGGGAAACTTCTTGAACTAGAGGACATTGAAGTTGAAAATCTCATTCCGGAAAACTGCAGAAAAACCACAACAGTTGAAGAATTCTTCAAGAAACTCAAAGAAAACGACCACTACTTCAAAGAGAAATTGGAAAAAGCCAATCAAGCAGGTAAAGTGCTTCGCTATATTGCAAAATACGAGAACGGGAAAGGCAAAGTTGCCTTAGAGGAAGTTGATAACAATCATCCATTTTTCAACCTATCAGGTAGCGATAACATCATTTCATTCACGACAAATCGCTATAACAAAAGCCCGCTAGTGGTAAAAGGACCAGGAGCAGGAGCCGAAGTAACCGCCGCCGGAGTTTTCGCCGACATTATCAAAATCGCAAATATTTCCTTTAACAAGCGCCTAAGTAAATATTCTTTCATCGAAAAACTTAAAAACAACCAGCTAACAATTTCTCTAGTAGGCATGTCCAATATCGGAAAAACCACCTGGTCAAACCGCCTAGCAACACTGAATTTCAACGCTATAGAATGTGACAAGCTCATAGAAAAAAAACTGAGTAAACAATTAGCCAGAGAAGGGCTAAAAAATATTGACGGAGTATCTAAATGGCTTGGTCAACCTTTCGAAAAAAACTTCAAAACCAATCAGGCAAAATACCTAAAATATGAAAACCTAATCCTCGAAGAAACACTAGAAAACACTATCACAAAAGGCAAAAACACCATCATTGACACAACAGGAAGTGTAATTTATTGCCAAGAAAATATCCTAAGTAAACTAAAGAAAAATAGTATCGTAGTTTACATCGAAGCCACAAAGGATATGGAAGAAACGATGTACCAAAATTTCATTAAAATTCCAAAACCAATCATCTGGGGAAACCTCTATGACCCAAAGAAGCCAATGGAGAAATGCTATAAATCACTGCTCGAATATCGCCGCAAACTTTATGAAAACATTGCCGATATCCGCATACCATTCGAAGAGGTCAATCCCCAAAAAATCACTGCAACCCAATTTCTAGAGCTAATCCAAGAATACTTATGAAATATTTCAGCACAAACAAACAATCACCAGAAGTTTCACTAAAAGAAGCCGTACTAAAAGGACTAGCACCAGATGGAGGCCTATATTTACCCCAAACCATCCCGCAACTTCCTCCATTCTTTTGGGAAACAATATTCAATAAAACCTTCGCAGAAATCGCCTTTGAGGTGGCACAAAAATTAATAGACGGAGAAATTTCCGATTCCGAACTGAAAAAAATCATCGAAGAATCAATCACTTTTGAAGCTCCATTAAAACAAATCTCCCCTCAAATCTATGCACTAGAACTTTTTCACGGCCCAACTCTCGCCTTTAAAGATTTTGGTGCAAGATTCATGGCCCGCCTCATGGCCTATTTCTCAAAAGACATAAAAGAAACAACCTACATCCTGGCCGCTACATCCGGCGATACCGGAAGCGCAGTAGGCAGCGGATTCCTCAACGTTCCAGGCTTTGAAGTTGTCATTCTTTACCCTAGCGGAAAAATTAGTAACACACAGGAAAAACAACTCACCACCTTCGGAAACAATGTCACTGCTTTAGAAATAAACGGCACATTCGACGACTGTCAAAAGCTTGTAAAGGCCGCATTCGTTGATGAAGAAATAAACAAAAAAATCAGACTAAGCTCAGCAAATTCCATAAATATTGCGCGACTAATTCCCCAAACCTTTTACTACTTTTATGCCTTCGCACAAGTCAAAAATCCCAATGCAGAAATAATTTTTTCAGTACCAACTGGCAATTTAGGAAATCTCACAGCAGGAGTTATCGCAAAAAAAATGGGCCTACCCGTTAAACAATTCATCGCTGCACAAAATCTCAACAACACATTCTACCAATATCTAAAAACCGGAAAATTCACACCCCACAACTCCATCACTACGATCTCCAATGCCATGGACGTGGGGAACCCCAGCAATTTCGCCCGCCTTAACCAACTCTACGAAAATAATTCAAATAAAATCCAATCAGAAATTTCCGCCTACACAGTCACAGAAGAGGAGACTAAGTCAACAATGATCAAAACTTCAAAAGAAAATCACTACATCTTGGATCCCCATGGAGCAGTTGGTTTAGCCGCACTAGAAAAACATCTACAAACACACCCAAATTCCAAAACCACAGGAATCTTCCTAGAAACTGCCCACCCTGCAAAATTCTTTGAAACTGTTGAAGAGACACTAAATCAAAAAATAAAAATCCCAGAAAAACTTGCCCAAACATTAAAAAAAGAGAAAAAAGCAATTGTGATGAACAATGACCCTAAAGATTTCAAGAAATTTCTCCTAAACCTCAACAAATGATAAAATCAAAATACATTTATTAATCACAAGCACATGCCACATACATTACCTACACTCCCCTACGCCTACGACGCACTCGAACCGCACATCGACGCACGCACGATGGAAATTCATCACACAAAACACCATCAAACATACATAGATAAACTAAACGCCGCATTGGCCACTCATGCAGAGTTAGCCGAAAAACCGCTCGAAGACCTTCTCAAAAACCTCAACGAAGTGCCAGAAGACATCCGCGCAGCAGTAAAAAATCACGGCGGCGGCCACCACAACCACAGCCTTTTCTGGGAAATCATGGGCCCAAATCAAGGAGGCCAACCCAATGGCCCTCTCATGGAATCAATTACTGCCAAATTCGGCAGTTTCGAAAAATTTCAGGAAGAATTCAATACAGCTGCGCTAAATAGATTTGGCAGCGGCTGGGCCTGGCTCGTAAAAACAGCCACTGGAGAATTAGCAGTTACCTCCACCGCCAATCAAGATTCACCATTATCCGAAGGCCAAACACCCATATTGGGCATCGACGTCTGGGAACACGCCTATTATCTTCACTACCAAAATCGCCGCGCAGAATACATACCAGCATGGTGGAACATAGTGGATTGGTCAAAGGTAAGCCAAAAATTCACAGCGTAAATCGTACTTGACAAAGCGGCGAACAGGTGCGAGAATACGTAATTAAATAATCTCACATTATGAAATCACTATCACTAAGTACAGTCGTCCTGAGCACCGCAATCTCAGCATCCGGCCTCACCGGCTGTGCAGAACGTGTGGGTCAAGAAATTTACATTAAAGGAAATACGACTACAAGCCTTAATGCAGAGACTGGAGCCATAGAGGAAACTTCAAGCCCAGAAGCAGCAAAAATCAACGAAATGCTGTTAACAGCTCGGAAAGAATTCGAGGCTTGCTGGGGTAGAGACGCCACTGCATGTCACCAGAACGCGATTACAAAAAGAGATAGAGCACTATCGCTAGCCGGCATTCCTCCAAAAACAGAAACCTGGTATGTCGTAAATGATGATAACGGAATAAGTACACTCAGTAATGTCAATACAGACACTTGCCGGTCCATTCCAGGTTGCACCACAGTAGATGCAAGAAAATAAATAGAAGCAAAAAGTTGAAAAAAACCAGGATGCTAGTACAATTCTACCAGCATCCTTTAATTTTAGAAAAATGATATACGCACTATTAGCTATCGCAATCCTAGTTATTTCGATCATAGCCATCTACAACGGCTTAGTTCAGCTAAAAAACAAAGCCAACGAAGGCTGGGCAGACATCGATACTCAACTAAAACGCCGTTACGACCTCATTCCAAATCTCGTTGAAACAGTAAAAGGCTATGCCACACACGAAGGTGAAACAATGGAAAAGGTGGTAAAAGCACGGAATATGGCAATGAACGCCACTACACCCGCCCAAAAAGAAGAAGCGGAAAACGTCTTAGCCGGAGCATTAAAAACAATTTTTGCCCTCTCAGAAAACTATCCTGACCTTAAAGCCAATCAAAACTTTCTAGATCTGCAAAAAACACTTAGTGAAATTGAAGAAAATATTCAAATGTCACGCCGCTACTACAACGCAACCGTTCGAGATCTCAATACAAAAATTGAAACATTTCCAAACAACATGATTGCCGGAATGTTTGGCTTCGCAAAAAAAGATTTCTTCCAAGTAACAGACGAAACACAGCGGGAAGCTGTTAAGGTAGACTTCAAAGCACAGTCATAAAAAAGTGCCAAAATCAAATAAATGAAAATCCCAAAAACATTTTCAAAAATCTCAACATTCGTTGCTGCAAGTATTATCCTTAGCAGCAACGCTTTTGCTATCGGACTCGAAAACTGGACAATCCCCAACTTCCACTCCGATATCACAATCGAATCCACCGGCGACGTAAACATCAAAGAGACAATCAATGCCGATTTTACCAACGAACATCACAGGGGAATAGAAAGAAGCATCCCCTATAAATACACCAACGGCTACAACTCAGAAATCAAATATTTAAACAGCACCGACGAAAAAGGCTCACCATATTTTACTGAGCCCTACAAACAAAATGGCTCAATCTTCATTCCAATGCGCACAGTGGATAACAGCCAAATATCCGGCCCAGCCACCTTCATCCTCAACTATCTCACAAAAAATTCCATCACCTTTTTCGGCCAAGACACACCATATCCGCACGACGAGCTCTACTGGAATGTTAATGGCACCGACTGGCCTGTCACAATAAATGCAGTTTCCGCCACCATCCACCTACCAAAGTCCTTTAAAGAAGAGGAAATCAAAGTAAACTGCATTACGGGACAATATGGAGCCCAAGGAGAAGAATGCACCTGGAAAATGACCGACGACCAAACAATCGAAATCACTGGAAACTCCAGCTTCCCAGCTTACAACAACATGACAATCACTGTTGGAATGCCCTCTGGCACAATTACTCCCCCAACCACCCTAGACAGAATCATTTGGTTTATCACAGAAAACAAAATCATCTTTCTGCCAATCCTCACTCTAATTCTAATGATCAGCATCTGGTACAAATATGGCCGCGACGACCAAAGTGTAAAAATGGCAATTATGCCTGAATACAAAGCTCCAGAAGGAGTCTTACCAAGCGAAGTTGGCACTATCATCGATGAAAAATTAGATCCCCGTGACATCATCGCCACCATAATCGACTACGCAGTAAGAGGATACATTCGCATCAACGAAATCGAAGAAAAAGGCCTCCTCTTCAATAGTAAAGACTACGAACTAGAGCTACTAAAACCATTTGAAACAACAAAAGCCTACGAAAACACCATTCTTAATGGAATATTTTCAATCAATCAATCCGGTACAAAGAAAAAGATTTCAGCACTCAAAAACACCTTCTTCGCCCACGTCCCCATCATCAAAAAACAACTTGCTGAAGGCCTCATCAAGGATGATTACTTCAAACACAACCCCGACACAGTCCGAAACACTTTCACCGGCATTGGCATGGCAATCGTCGTAATCTCCTGGGCATACCTAAGCTCTATTGTTGAAATAGGAACAACAATTTCGCTAATTGCCACCGGCCTAATAATCTCTATTGTTGGCCGCTACATGCCAGCCCGAACAAAAAAAGGTACAGAAGCCTATTATCACCTCAAAGGTCTGCATGAATATATTGATACTGCAGAAAAAGATCGCATGAAATTTCAGGAAAAAAACAATATCCTCTTCGAAAAACTATTACCTTATGCCATGGCATTTGGCCTAATTTCAAAATGGACCCGCGCCTTTGAAGGTATCATCCAAAACCCACCAGACTGGTACTCCCCATATGGAGGATGGCATCAGCATCCTTTCACAATGATCTACTTTGCCGATGCCATGAACAACGTTACCTCTTCAATCACTACAAATATCATGCAGGCCCCTGGCAGCAAAGGTGGAAGCGGCGGATGGAGCGGAGGCAGCGGCTTTGGAGGAGGTGGCTTCTCCGGAGGTGGCTTTGGCGGAGGCGGAGGCCGAGGACTTTAGTGCTACCCGCTAAATTCTTCCCGAATTCTTTCTATCTCATCTCTAATTTCTGCAGCCTTTTCAAATTCAAAATTCTGACTAGCAAAATCCATTTTAGCCTCAAGACTTTTAAGCAACCGTCCAATCTCCTCCTTCGGAATTTTCTTAACATCAATCTCCTTCTTGCCGTTGTCTTCCTTTTTCTTTCCGCCAAAGTGACTAATATCACGAATTGATTTCTTAATAGTCTCAGGCGTAATTCCGTGCTTCTCATTATAAATAATCTGCTTAGCACGTCTCCTCTCTGTTTCACCAATAGCAGCAGTCATAGCATCCGTCATTTTATCAGCATACATAATCACAAAACCATTTACATTTCTCGCACAACGACCGGTAGTTTGAATCAAAGCACTCGCACTACGCAGAAAACCTTGCTTATCAGCATCCAAAATCGCCACAAGGCTCACCTCGGGCAAATCCAGTCCCTCTCTCAGCAAATTAATACCAACCAACACATCAAATTTCCCCAATCTCAAATCCCTCAAAATTTCAATACGCTCAATTGTATCAATATCAGAATGCAAATATCTCACTAAAATATCCGCATCAGCCAAAAATTCACTTAAATCTTCGGCACTTTTTTTAGTAAGAGTTGTAATCAAAACACGTTCACCCATATCAATTCTCTTCGCAATTTCCCTCAACAAATCCTCAATTTGCCCCTTTGTAGGCCTTACTTCTACTATTGGATCAAGTAGTCCAGTTGGCCTCACCACCTGCTCCACAATATCTTTTTTATCCACATGCGCCGCCTCATATTTAGAAGGAGTCGCCGAAACAAAAACCGTATTATTCATATAATCTTCAAATTCTTCAAACCTGAGAGGTCGATTATCATGAGAAGATGGCAATCTAAATCCATGCTCAATCAAAGTCTGTTTCCTAGAAAAATTTCCATTATGCATACCCCCAATTTGAGGCACAGTCATATGCGATTCATCAATAAACAGCACGAAATCATCTGGTAAATAATCCATTAAAGTTGAGGGCCTTTCATCCGGAGATTTCGCCCCAAGATAGCGAGTGTAATTTTCAATTCCGTTGCAATAACCGGTCTCCATCAAAATCTCAATGTCATATTCTGTACGAGTCTTTATACGCTCAGCCTCAAGCATTCTTCCCGATTTCAATAGTTCTTGATAACGAACGTCCAAATCCCGCCTAATCCCATCCACGGCTCTTTCAATTTTATCCTTTGTTGTCACATCATGCTTCGCCGGAAAAATTTTCACGCTATCCATTTGTCTAATAACTTCACCGGTAAAAGTTTCTACCTCAAAAATCCCATCCAATTCATCACCAAAAAAATCCAAACGATAAACACTATCTCTATCCGGTGGAAAAATCTCAACAGTATCACCCAAAACATGGAACATACCATTTCTAAATTCCATTGAACTTCTCGTATATTGCAAATCAGTCAAATGTCGCAAAAATTTATCTCGTACAATCGTTTCGCCAACCTTCACCTCCCGAGCCAAAGCATTATAATCCTCAACCGAACCCAAGCCGTAAATACAGGACACCGAAGCCACAATCAACACATCCCGCCTACTCAACAAATTGGCAGTAGCTGCATGCCTAAACTTCTCAATCTCCTCATTGATCGCCGCATCTTTTTCAATATAAGTATCCGTAGAAGGCAAATAAGCCTCCGGCTGATAGTAATCATAATAAGAAACAAAATAACTCACCGCATTATCCGGAAAAAACTCCTGAAACTCACTACAAAGCTGCGCAGCCAAAGTTTTATTATGGGCCAAAACTAAAGTTGGACGCTGAAGCTCTTCCACTACTTTCGCCATCGTAAAGGTCTTACCAGAACCCGTAACTCCCAACAAAGTCTGAAACTTTTTACCCTTCCTTATTCCATCAGAAAGCGCCTTGATCGCCGCAGGCTGATCACCTTTAGGCGTCATCTCACTCTTAATAACAAATTTTTTCATATAAATTCCGTAGATAGCCGGAGTACAGTAGCATATTTAAAGCACTTTTGGCAATCCACCGAGAAAATGATAAACTAAATCCATGGAACTACTGAAATTCGCCATCAAAACCGCCAAAAAAGCAGGCAAACTCGCTGACAAATTTTCAAAAAAATCCTTAAACATCCAGTATAAAGGCAAAAATGACTTAGTCACTGCAGCAGATATCGCTTGCCAGGAATTAATTGTTAATGAAATTAAATCCGCCTACCCGGATCACGTAGTTTTAGCAGAAGAAAGCGGACTATCTGCACTCACAAACAAAACACTAAATTCTGAATATATCTGGATCATCGACCCCATCGATGGCACCGCGAATTACAGCAGAGGGCTGCCATTTTATGCTATTTCAATAGCTCTACTCAAAACCAAATCACATAGTCACTCAAAAAACTTCGAATATATAGAAGGCGAAGTAATTGTTGGAGTGATATTTGCACCAGCCATGAATCAATTATTCTATGCAGAAAAAGGCCAAGGAGCCTTTCTCAACAACAAAAAAATCTCAGTTTCCCCAACCAAAACCCTCGCAAAATCTTTTCTGGCCACTGGATTCCCCAACAACTCAGAAGAAAATCTTCCCTATTTCGCCAAAATGATGAACCACTGCCAAGGAATCCGCAGATTTGGTTCAGCCTCAATAGACCTCGCCTATACAGCCGCGGGCCTCTTCGATGGCTACTGGGAATTTGGCCTCAAGGCTTGGGACATCGCAGCAGGAGCCCTAATTGTCAAGGAAGCAGGCGGCAAAGTAACCGACACAAATGGCAATCTCCTAGATCTCTTCGGCGGCGACATTCTCGCCAGCAACGGCCCACTTCACAAAAAAATAGTAGACACCTTCATCGATCTTCATTAGTATTGGCCAGCAAAGCGATTGCATATGCAATTGCCAACAACAAACCGCACGAAACGAGAGCCTTTAGGCCAAGAGGAGTGCTCAACATTATGTGCTCGTAGCTCAGTTGGATAGAGCGTTGGCTTGCGGAGCCAAAGGTCACAGGTTCAATTCCTGTCGAGCACACCAGACACGCAGCGCGCTAGCGCGAAATGTCCATTAAGCAAAGGTTTCAATATCATTGAAACACAACATCCTCCCTTGGCATACAAGGGTTTTTCGTCAGCTCAATCCCATACTTAAAACTCAATCCCAACATCTGATGAAATAATCTACGCACACTGATGCCCTCCTTTTCTAAGTCAAAAACACAATAAACAAAAGCCTTTCCATCCCCACCATCCTCACTTCTATATGCGGCAATATTAATCCCAACATCCGCACTAAAATCCGCAAAAAATTTAGCCGAAACACCAGCCTCATGAGGCAACTCAACCTTAAATTCCCATAAATTCTTCACTCCTTCACTCAAAGCTTTCCCACCTGTTCTACTAGAAGCGTTCCTTCTCTTGTGCACGAGAGACTCAAGTCTATCTGCGATAACCAACATTGGATCACATCTACCAGAAGAAATGTCCATACAAATATTATCATTAGAATATTTCTCCTCACTCCTGCTCGCCTTCTTCCGAATAGCATCGAAAATCCAATCTTTATCAACCTTATAAATACCCATCAATTCAACCAAATAATCATCTGCAGCTTTGATCACCAAAACTCTCCTCTCATCAGGATCCTTCACATCTTCCCTCTTTAAAAATTTCCTCAACTGCCCCTCTGCCATAGGCCCACAAAATGGATATTGCTTTGGACCAGCCTGCACCCCTACATTAAAAACTTCCCCCTCTTTCAAACAAGTATCAATCAAATACATCCCATTATTTCTTAATCCCTCAACAGGAGAAGATACAGCCTGAAATGGTCGACCAGAAGTAGTTGAAAATTTCACTTTTGCCCCCTGAAAACCAATAAATACCGCAGGGCTAACACTCGCAGCAAAATCAAGAACAGTCGCCCCCTCATCAAACAATTTAAGCTCTCCATCAGGAGTATACACTCCAACATTACGAGGCTTCATCAATGCCTCAAACGCAGTAAAAACATCAGAAGTACCCAATCGCATTTCTCTATATTCTGGACTCAATATATTCTTAATTTGTCTTCGCACTTCATCCAACGAAGCCTCAGGATAAGTATAAGGAGCAAAAATACCACGTTTCATTCTTGCCTCACGATTCACATCGTTAATCCTAAATCTAATTTGTCCCCCTAAACTTTTATCAAAAATAACAATCGTAGCTCCACCATACTCCACCTCACTTCCCATCTCCGGCATTTTCTCATCAAACCTCAACATCTCTCCACCACCAAACGCCCACCTAATGTAAGAAACTGCATCATTCATAGCCATCCGTCTCTGATCATCAGTCGGATTATCTCCCGAAGCCTTCGTCAACACTACTACCTCAAACATCGGCATAGTCAAATCCACAGGTAAATCATCAAGTTTCAAATCAGCCACATCGCGTTTTCCCCTAAAATGCTTCGTAATGTCATACAAATCAGCCGGCTTAAAATCAACCGAAACTACTGAATCAACAAAAGAATACCCACTTCTATCCCTAAATTTATTTAAAATGATCGCCTCAACAGGATCACGCCGTTTTCTCAAACGGTCACTCAATAATTCATCAAAACCACGCTGTAAACTTGGATTCAGATAATGTATCCGCTGACGCACCATTTCCTGCGCCACCTGAATCAAACCATATCGTTCAGCTACGGTTAAATGTCTACCAGCAACATTTAATTTTTCACGCTGCTTCGCAGAAGAATGCACTGAATAAGTTTTACCGTTACTCAAAATATCACATGGCTTAAAAAATCCAGAAATAGGAGAATCTTTCAATGCTCGTAAAAATTCCCCAAAAGTTACTGGATCAGTAAGATCCCTTCCTCTCACTATTCTTTTAAGCTTCGTCATTCCCTTTACACCAGTGACCACATCCGCAGAAAATTGCCTAACAATCTCAGGATCATAATCAGGCAAAAAACGACGATAATCCGTAGTATCAATCAAAGAATCATACAATCCTTGACGCTGCATGAGAACTCTCCGTCTATAGCTCATCGCACTCTCACCATCTCGACTATCCACCTTGAACAAATCCTCTACAGTATCATGATTAATCATAGTTAAAATCTTCCCTATTCCCCTAATCCCAGCTTTCTTAATTAAAATCTCAACAGCATCAACTAAATGATCCTTAAAAGTATTCCCACCATTTTTACGCGGAATTTCAAAAAATCGATCAAAAACTCGATAAAACTCAAATACCAAAATGATCCTTTGATCTCTACCATACCTTGGCACCCCCTGAGCATCACCCTCCCCGTCCAATAATTCCAAAACATGACTACAAATATCCGTAAAAAACTGCCGCTGCCCTGGAACCTTAAATCGCTCATTGCGATCGGGGATCAAAGCCACAATTTCATCCACCGGCATCACCCGGTCATTGATCAGTTCTGAATCAGGCAAAATAGGTTCTCCATCCATAAAAAAAGGTGAATAGAGTTTATTCTAGCCACATTACTGAGGAGTCGTCAACCTATTTTAAGTTTTTTATCGCTGCAATTCTATCCTCTGCATTAAAGATATAATTCCCAGCCACTAAGAGGTTTGCCCCAGCCTCCCTGCACACCTTTGCCGTTTCCGCATTTATCCCTCCATCTACACCAATATCACCTTTAAACCCAGCCTCCTTTAACTCCTTAATTTTGCCCATCATCCCCTCCATAAATTTTTGTCCACCAAATCCCGGCTCCACTGTCATCACCAAAACCTCAGATACCAAATCCAAAACACCCAAAATATCACTCACGGGCGTCCCAGGCTTAATCGAAACACCAGCCTCAGCCCCAAGCTCCTTAATTCGCCATAACACAGTCGCCAAATCACTACAGGCCTCACTATGTACAATAATTCTCGAACTCCCAGCTTTTACGAAATCTTCAATATACTTCTCAGGATGCTCAATCATCAGGTGCACATCCAACGACAAAGCCGTCTTCAAACACCTCACCACAGGCGCTCCAATAGTGATATTAGGGACAAAATGCCCATCCATTACATCTACGTGCAACAAATCCGCATAGGGCTCCAAAAAAGCAATTTCCTCATTGAGCTTTCCAAAATCCGCAGACAAAATCGAAGGAGCAATCTTAAGTTGCATATTACATGGCATTAAGCTTTTCAACACGACGAACACGACGCTCCTCACCACTCTCAAATTCAGTTGTCAAAAACTTATTAGCAATTTTTTTCATCGTCTCCAAATCAGTCAGTCTCGATCCCATTGTTAAAACATTGGCATCATTATGAACTCTACTCGTCTCAGCCAATGCCTCATCCGAAACCACTACAGCACGAATGCCTTTAACCTTATTTGCAGCAATTTCCATTCCCACCCCAGAACCGCAAATTAAAATTCCAAATGCCCCCGGCACCTCAGAAACCTTTTCAGCCACCTCTCTAGCAATATCCGGATAATCACAGGCCTCAGGACTAAAACATCCCAAGTCTGTAACCGCATATCCCTCACCATCCAAGTACTCCTTCAACTGAGCCTTTATACCTCCGCTTTCAAAACCAGCATGATCACTACCTAAATAAATTCTCACCTTTTCTTTTTCTCCAAACATAATAATTTTGTTTAACAATTAAGAGCAGTTGTCACCGATTTGTCCTCATGAACATTTTTAATAATTTTAGCCAAAAATGGCGCAACAGAAAGAACCTTCAGCCCCTTAAACTGTTTCCTGGCAGGAATTGGGATAGAATTTGTAACCACTACTTCCTTAAAACCAGCCTCCGTTAATCTCTCCGTAGCAGGATTTGAAAAAACCGCATGAGTAGCAGCCAAATAAACATCCTTTCCAGCTCCCATTTTTCTCAACGCCCCAATAGCACCAGTTACACTTCCGGCAGTATCAATCATGTCATCATAAATAATACATGTTTTCCCCTCTACTTCACCCACTACATGCGTCACCTCGGACTTATTATGCGCCGGTCTAGCCTTATGAATAATTGCCAAATTCGCACCAAGCAAATCAGCAAATTTCTTAGCATCTTTAGCTCCACCTGCATCCGGACTCACAACTACCAAATCTTTAATTTTCTTTTTTCTAAAATAATCCGCAAACAACTTTTCAGTATTCAAATTGTCTACAGGGAAGTTGAAAAAACCCTGTTCCTGATCACTATGCAATTTCATTGTAATCAAATGATCGGCACCAGCTTTAGAAATCAAATCCGCCATCAACTTAGCAGAAATCGGCTCACGCGGCGTAGCCACACGATCCTGTCTACTATAGCCATAATGAGGCATTACTACATGTATTTTCCCAGCAAAAGATCTCTTCAAAGAATCCAAAATAATAAACAACTCCATCAGATCCTCGTTCACATTTTCGGAAGCAGTTTGAATCACAAAAACATCAGTACCACGTACAGTCTGTTTCGGCTTAGCATAGATTTCATTACAAGCGAATCGCGCAATTTCCAAATCACTAAGTGACAACTTCAGACACTTTGCTATTTCTTTAGCCAATTCTGGATGGGATGAGCCTGAGAAAACTTTGATAGGATATTGGGCCATAATCGATTTAAGCTTTTACACAAAATAAAGCCAAATCACAAAAACTTCAAGCTGTTAAGAATTTTTTCAAGTATGCCATGCGTATCCAAACCAAATTTTCTATATAAATCCTCGGATTTTCCCGACTCCCCAAAGCTCTCATTCATCCCAATTTTCTGAAATAAAACTTTCAAAGAATTTGCCACCACTACCTCCGCCACACAATCAGCTATTCCACCAATGACATTATGATCCTCAACCACAAAACAGGCCTTCGCACCCTTCAAAACTCCAGCCACCCCTTCTGCATCAAAGGGCTTCACTGAAGGCAAATTAACCAAAGTCACATTCACTCCTCGCTCCTTCAAAAAATTAGCCACCTCAATACATTTACTCATCATTACTCCAGCTGAAAAAATCACTACCTTCCCATCCCCCTCGCGCAAAAGATCAATCTTCCCAAATTTAAATTTATAACCCTTGCTGTGAAAATTCCCCACCGTCAAATTGTTCAACCGCAAATAAGTTGGACCATAATCCATCAACATCGCCTCAAAAGCAGCAGTAGCCTCAATATAATCCCCAGGCACAATTATTTTCATATTCGGCAAAACCCTCATCAAGGCAATATCCTCAAAAATCTGATAACCAGTCCCATCTTGCGCAAAACTAAATCCCGACCCCAAAGCCACAATCTTTACATTCAAATTTGGTGCACAAATTGAATTTCTAATCTGTTCATAGCCCTTACCTATCAAAAAATTCGTATACCCAGCAACCACCGGAAGTCTTCCACGAACCACAAACCCCATGCTAGCAGAAATCATATTTGATTCGCCAAATCCAAAATTAAAATGTCTATCTGGAAAAACTTTCACAAACTGCTCTAATTCAAGCTTAGAGGCATTATCAGCATGTAGAAGTACCAAATTCTGATACTTCTTCCCCGCTTTCAGCAACCCACCTCCAAAAGCCTCCACCATAGACAATTTCCCTGAATCTAAAGAATCGCTACTCATTAATTATAGTTAAATTTGCTTCTACTTCAGCCATTTCAGGCTCACTCAAAGGAACCTCCAGGTAACCAATTTTCCCCTCAGCAAAATCCACACCCTTACCAATAATCGTTTTACACCAAATACAAACTGGCTGCCTATTTGAAGTAAAAGCCCTATTAATCGCATTCAAAATTTCCTCACAATCGTTCCCATTAAGAACCCTAATCACCCTCCAGCCAAAAGCCTCAAATTTTGCCTGCAAATAATCCAAATCCAAAATAGATTTAATCGGTCCATCAGGCTGAAAACCATTATTATCCACAAAAGCGATCAGATTATTCAACTTGTTGTGACTAGCCGCCAAAGCCGCCTCCCACACCTGCCCGCACTGCAATTCCTGATCAGACAAAAAGGTAAAAACACGATTCGCCTTTCGCTCCATCTTCAAACTCAACGCCAATCCCAGAGCAGCAGAAAGCCCATGTCCCATTGTTAAATTCGACACAGAAATACCAGGCAACTTCATCTTCGGCCGGCCAGAAAGTAGGCTTCCAGACTGAGCAAAATAGTTTAACTGTTCACCATCAAAAAAGCCCAAATCCGCCAAAATCGCATACACCACCGGCGCCAAAGTTGACTTTGAAACCACCACGTAATCCTGCTCGTCGGCCCCAGGCTTCAAAGGATCAAAGCGCATAACAGGCTCCCCAAAAAGATCACCATAATAAAGCGCAACAAGCATCTCGATAGCCGACATCATC
>CAYHGX010000003.1:0-6385 GCA_964356355.1 uncultured Candidatus Peribacteria bacterium
CTAAGGTAGCGAAATTCCTTGTCGGGTAAGTTCCGACCCGCACGAATGGCGTAATGATCTGAAAACTGTCTCAACATTAGACTCGGTGAAATTGCAGAACTGGTAAAAATGCCAGTTAATCATGGAAAGACGGAAAGACCCCGTGCAGCTTTACTATAGCTTGACATTGTTTCTGGATATAGCTTGTGCAGGATAGGTGGGAGACTTTGAAGCTTGGACGTAAGTTCAGGTGGAGTCATCCTTGAGATACCACCCTTGCTATATTTAGAATCTAACTTGTGCCATTAATCTGGCACCAAGGACATTGTTTGGTGGGTAGTTTGACTGGGGCGGTCGCCTCCTAAAGAGTAACGGAGGCGCGCAATGGTTCTCTAGGCCTGGATGGAAATCAGGCTGATAGTGTAAACGCATAAGAGAGCTTAACTGCAAGACCTACAAGTCGAGCAGGTGCGAAAGCAGGTGTTAATGATCCGATAGTGGCACATGGGTGCGCTATCGCTCAACGGATAAAAGTTACGCCGGGGATAACAGGCTGATAGATTCCAAGAGTCCATATCGACGAATCTGTTTGGCACCTCGATGTCGGCTCGTCCTATCCTGGGGCTGGAGAAGGTCCCAAGGGTTTGGCTGTTCGCCAATTAAAAGGGTACGCGAGCTGGGTTCAGAACGTCGTGAGACAGTTCGGTCCCTATCTTCCATGATCGTTTGGATATTTGAAGGATTCTGTCCCTAGTACGAGAGGACCGGGATGGACGAACCTCTGGTGTATCTGTTGTCATGTCAGTGGCATTGCAGAGTAGCTATGTTCGGATGGATAACCGCTGAAAGCATCTAAGTGGGAAACCATTCCTAAGATAAGATATCCCCATTAACCTCCCGGTAGACTACCGGGTTGATAGGTCGCAGATGCAAGCACAGTGATGTGTTCAGTCGAGCGATACTAATAGGTGATTGAACTTATTTGGTTGAAATTTGCATAGAATCTTGATCTCGACTAGTAATTGGTGAAAGAAAACGTGAATCTTATATAATTTTGTTACTGTAATTAAACGCCATTGTCTTGGTAGTTCTAGAGGTTGGGGTACACCTGTTCCCATCCCGAACACAGCAGTTAAGCCAACCTTCGCCGATGATACTTCGGTTTTCCCGTGGGAAAGTAGGGCGCTGCCAAGACAATGGTTTTTATTTTGTTTCGAAACCTTGTGTATGTAAGGATGCGGACTGACGTTTATGGTTTGTTCTTTTTTATTCGTGATGAACTAGAACTTTTTGTCCCAGGACAACACCGTGCATCGATTCATCATTAACACTGATGGAAGGAAGGAGTGGCATGTAGCCACTGGCTCCGCTATTGAAAAACATATAAGCTATAGCTTTAAGTTGTTCATTTAATGTTTTAGCTGATTTTAGGCCCACGTTTGAAGGGTCTCCTTGATCTCGAATATCTTTTATCTCAAAATTGGGATTAATGTTGTATTTACGCATTCTTTTAGCTACTTCATCGTGTGCTTGTAGGAGCTCAGCTAGTGACAGTGTATGTGCTATAGTTTTATTTGGAAATAGATCACGAACGGCGGTAATGAATGTCTCTTGATATAATTCCTGTACTTTAGGAATGGTGTTTATTTGTGGTAAGCATGGTATTATTGCTCTTTCTACTTCTGCACGTGGAGTATCAACGTGTGTGGAATTCGGTTCTTCCTTAGGCTTAGGCTCTCTAGCTTCATTAAGAATTGTTTGCACGGCATCGAGTATTTCTTTATCTGTATGGCCGAGGCTAATTGCTTCGAGTACGCCATTGGCAAGTGAGGTTGAAAGTTGGGGTGATTCCATTGTGGCTTATATTGATAAGAGATAAGTGGACTGTGTATGTTTATTGGCTTATTGTCAGTCCAAGAAGTAGCGATTAGGTGCTGGAGGTTTTGGTTTCGGCGGCAATTTTCTCTTCGTCGGTATCTACTGCGGTGGATCCTAGGTCGCGGAGTTTTGCAGTGCGAGAGGTGAGGGGATTGTAGACTTGGTAGAATTCTTCGATGAGTTCTTCTGTTGTGAGTTGGTTGATTTTTAGGCCGCAGTTTTCAAGGCCACTTTTAACGGTATTTACCCTTTGGTTTAGGCCTTTTTTGAGGTTCTCAAATTCATGATGGCGCATTTTGAGGTCTCCGTAGCTGTCTTTTGGTGATAGTCGTTGGAAGAATGATTGAAATTTGTTTACATCCTGAGCTCTAACGGGATCGTAAGGAACTACAATTAGGAAGTCTTTTTCCATGATGTCGGCATATTCAACCAATTTTTTGACGTATTCTGCATATTCGTATGTTTGCTCTTGGAGAAGAGGATTTGTTTGTTTTTCACCGATCTTTTTTACTTGGTCGATGTAGTTATCGATATCTAGTCTTTTTGAGCGAATAACTATCTGAATAGGAAATTCGAGTGAGTTTAGGAATCCTTGATATGAGTAAATAATGGCATTTTGTTCTTGTTCTGATTTTAGATTGAAGTTGATGCTGCTACTGCGAAGAACTGCTCTTACTCCACCATTTTTAAGGACAAGGCTGTCATCACGAATTTCTGCTATTTGTAGGTAAATTTGCGTAGCGTTTTGTGAGTCACGGTTTTTTTGACCTGGAGCTGTGAAATCTAGGAGTCCCATATATTATTGATTATAGTTTTGACTGATTAGGCCAATTAGGGCCTTCTTTTTTTCTTCTTGTGAGAGTTCTTTTAGCTCTCTTGCTGCTTGAGTTTCATTCTCTTCGCTGCCACCATGGCTATCGAGAACTTTTGTGAGTTCGGAAAGACTTTTTTGCGGTTTTACCTCTATGTTTGCGATTACGGTTGGTTTTTTGTCTTTTTTCTCTTCAAATGGAGTGACGAAGCCATATCCCGCACCTTGGATCCAGAAGCGATTTCGGGGAAGAATGTGGTATTCAATGAAGTTCATGAGGAAATCGTGAAATTCCAAGTTGTGTATTTTGAGGAAGGCAAATGCGAGAGTTAGTCCACCAGTAATTATGACTGGTAGAAGCCAAACTTCAAGGAAGTAGGTCTTGGCTAAACTGATATAAATGAAATAGGTGAGAGTGCCGCCAATACCCAAAATTATGAGCTGGCGAATGGTTATTGGCCCAATAATTGTGTCTTCTCGTTGTACATCCTGAGGGACTTTATACTGCATTTTTGTTTTTATTATCTCTATATTTTAGCACAAATGAGGTCTTTCTTCAATGCTTAACTTCTGTTAAAATCCTCTGGCATATGAATCAGAAAAACATCAGAAATTTTTGTATTATCGCCCATATCGACCATGGTAAATCTACCTTGGCTGATAGGTTTTTGGAGGTGACGAGTACACTTGAAATGAGAGATATGAAACATGGCCAAATGTTGGATACCATGGAGATTGAACAGGAGCGAGGAATTACGATTAAGCTGCAGCCGGTTCGTATGAATTGGAAGCACAATGGAGAGGATTATATTTTGAATTTGATTGATACTCCGGGACACGTGGATTTTTCTTATGAGGTTTCGCGGAGTTTGGCGGCTTGTGAGGGCGCGATTTTGGTGGTGGATGCGACTCAGGGAATTGAGGCGCAGACATTGGCGAATTGCTATATGGCGATGGATCATGAATTGGAAATTGTGGCGGTGTTGAATAAAATTGACTTACCTTCGGCCGATGTAGAGCGTAGGGCAAAGGAAATCGAGACAGCACTGGGAATTCCGAGGGATCAAATTATTTCTGTTTCAGCTAAAGAGGGGACGAATGTGGAGAAGGTGCTTGAGAGGGTGATTGAGGTGGTGCCGCCGCCTAAGGAATCTACTGTGGACGATGAGCTTAAGGCTTTGGTTTTTGATTCTGTTTACGATCCTTATAAGGGGGTGGTGACTTTTGTGAGATTGGAATCGGGTTCTGTGAAAAGAGGAGATACTTGTCATTTTTTGAATACTAAAAAGCAGATTGAGGTGCTGGAAGTGGGTTATTTTAAACCCAAATATACTCCGACTCAGGTACTTTTGCCTGGTGAGGTGGGATATGTGGTGACGGGGTTGAAGAGTGTGCGTGATGCACGTGTGGGTGATACTCTTTGGCAGGCGGGGAAGAGTGGGGTGGAAATGATGAAGGCTGTTCCCCTTGAGGGATATAACGTGGTGCGGCCCTTTGTATTTGCGGGAGTGTTTTGTACTGATACGGATGAGTATCCTTTGCTGCGCGATGCGTTGGAGAAATTGCAGATGAATGATGGAGCTTTGTCTTTTGTTCCTGAGCATTCTGGGGCGCTGGGGTATGGCTTTAGATGTGGTTTTTTGGGCTTGTTACATATGGAAATTGTGCAGGAGAGATTGGAGCGAGAATATGATTTGGATTTGATTGTAACGGCGCCGTCGGTTTCCTATATTGTGTTGGCGAGGGGCGAGGAAAAATTGATTTCGAGTCCGGCTGAATTGCCTGATCCAGGGACGATTTTGGAGATTCGAGAGCCATGGGTGAAGGTGGAAATTTTGGTGCCGAAAGATTATGTAGGTGCCATTATGACTTTGTGTTCGGAGAGACGTGGAGTGTCGAAAAATATGCAGTATATAGATGAAAATCGCGTTTTGATAATTTTCGAGATTCCGTTGGCTTCGATTGTGGTGGATTTTTATGATCGTTTGAAAAGTGTGACAAGTGGATATGCTTCCATGAATTATGAGCATTTGGATTATCGTGCTGGGGATTTGGTGAAGTTGGATATTATGATTGCGAGCGAAAAAGTGGATCCGTTGGCTTTGATCGTGCATCGACAGGATGCCTTTAGGGTGGGCAGGGAGATTACTTCGAAACTTAAGGAGCTGATTCCAAAGCATCAGTTTGTGATTCCGATTCAGGCGGCAATTGGTGGAAAAGTGGTGGCTAGAGAGACGATTTCGGCCTTCCGCAAGGATGTGACGGCGGGGCTGTATGGTGGAGATGTAAGCCGAAAAAACAAGCTTTTGAAGAAACAAAAGGCTGGTAAAAAAAGAATGAAAATGGTGGGCAAAGTGGAGCTGCCGCAGGCAGCGTTCTTGGCGCTGTTGAAGAAGTAGGGTGGTGAAGTTTTTGTGCTGTGGATTACTTTTTTCTGATGTGTCCGGGGATTAATATTTCTCCAGTAATTAGGCCGCAATAACTGTTAAATGCTTTAGGATATAAATCATTTAGCCACCCATTATCGAATTGGGATATTCTAATTGGGCCATATTCTTCATTGTAACGGTCTCTAGTCATGGGCGGTATTCCATTTTCAATCATATTGTCCCAGTTGTTTTTTTTAGTATTTTTAGAAGGTTCTCGCGTTATTACTGCACCTGCTATTGAAAAATTATTTGGATTAATAGCAAATACTTGTGGATTTAATCCAAGATTCTCCATGTTGTAGGCGCTTGTTAATAAGAGGGGTGCTTTTTTTAATGCAATTTCAACTGCTTGCCAATTTACTTCTTGTGTTTTTTCTTGTTGTTTTTCTGCTCTTACTCCTCTTTTTTTTAGTCCCTCCATGATTTTTGAGAGTTTTTCTGTGACTTGATCTTCTTCGTTTTCAAATCCAAAATGACATGGCACGTTTATGGCTCCAATCCATCCGTATGGTGAATTACCTTGATTATGACTTGCAAAAAGATACCTTCTATCGCCGGTATCGATATATGTAAACGGTTTTGGGCTACTCATGGATGAGATTCTTTTTTGAGCATTTTCATAAGTGATGTCTTCTATTAAATTCATACCATGAAGGTTTGCAGCCTTAATTTGTGCACGAAGGTTAGAAGTTCTGTCATGGTCCCAAGTGACGAGGCTGATTTCTCCCATATGTTGGGCTGCTGCTATGGCTTCTTCTACAATCCATCTGCTAGATGAAAAGGTTCTTAGTGTGTCGCTTGTTTCATCAGTGGTTCTGACCTGAAAAGGACCTCCAATTATTTCGAATTGGTTGTGATCTGCTGATGTGAAACGGGGATTCCCACCTCGTTTAATCATAGCTTTTAATGCTGATATTTTTTCTGGGTGTACCATGAGTGATGCACGTATGACTTGCCAGGGAATTGTTGGCGTATATTTTTTGTAGAGGTCTTTAACTGGGCCATCTATGAACTCTTGATTTTCTGTTTCTATTTTAGACCTTCTGACTTCAATTTTTTGAGCGATTTGTGCTCGTTCTTGAGCGATTAGTGTTCGTTCAGGGGCAACTATTGCCGCGGCTCTCTCGGAAATGATAGTTTCTAGTCTTGCTTCTTTTTCTGCGAGTTTCCTACTGTCTGCTTCAAATCTTTTTCTTTCTTTTGCTAAATTAGCTTTTTCTTTAAGCAATTCTGCTCGTTCGGCGGCCACTGCTTGATCTGCTTTCTGGGCAATTGTTTTATCTATTTC
>CAYHGX010000003.1:6485-11347 GCA_964356355.1 uncultured Candidatus Peribacteria bacterium
GGCGGCCACTGCTTGATCTGCTTTCTGGGCAATTGTTTTATCTATTTCAGCTTCTCTTTTTTTGAGTGCTTTTTCCGCTTTTGAGAGGATTTCTCTTTCTTGAGCGAGCTGTTCTCGTTCGGCGGCCACTGCTTGATCTGCTTTCTGGGCAATTGTTTTATCTATTTCAGCTTCTTTTTTTACGAGTGCTTTTTGTGCTTTTTCAAGATTTTTTTTGTCTTTTGCTAGTGCGTCTAGCGTTGCTTGGTGCTCACTTTGGTGCATCCTTCTGTCATTGTCAGCTTTAGCTTGAAGTTCAAGTTTTAAAGCGTCTAGTGCTTGTTGAGAATTTAGTATTAAATCTTCATATCTTGCAGCGCGCTCGTTGGCCGCAACTATAGCTGCTTCAAGCTTGTTTATTGTGACTATTGGGGAATCTGAGTTGGGTTCTTGTGGTTCGAAAAGGTCAAAGTCGGCAGTGTGCATTTCGATGGCCTTTTCTGTCATTACTATTGTTCGCTCATTAATTCTAAAGGTGAATTTCTCAAGACATTCTATAAGTGTAGCTCCCAGAGTTTGGGTGCTTTTTTTTGTTTGCCATTTTATTGCGGTTCGGCGTATTAGTTCATAATAGTCGGCGCCTGAGGCCCCTGAGAGTTTGTCGCTATTTACAATGAATTCAATTATCTCATCAGGTACAGTTTCTCCTCTTAGGCTGTTTACTTGTGCAAAAACTGCTCTAAAAACTTTTATTTTTTCTTTTGTGTTTTGAGGGGGGAGACAGGCTACACGTAGACCAAAACGTCCATTGCGCAACATGGCTTCGTTCATTTCTCCTGGATCATTTGCGGCTCCAATTATAAATACGCCTTTCATTTCTTTACTATCAAGTAGTGTCTGGAGCATTGCTGCCACTTCCGCGTCATCATTTTCGGAGCTATCTCCGTTTCGTGAACCTTCGGTTCTAGGTAGTTTTTTATCTATTTCATCAATAAATAAAATACAAGGTTTTACCCTTATGGCGGCTTCAAGTGCTGCTCGTAATTTGTCTTCTTTTAACCCTCTTAATCCCGAACTGCTTATATCTCTGAGCTCTAAGAAGGGTACACCCATGGCAGATGCCATGTATCGTGCACGGACACTTTTGCCTGTTCCAGGTGGTCCTACGAGGATACATCCTTGGGGTAATTCTTCTCCACCAACTTCTAGTATTTGTGCTAATTCTGTCCAAAACGCTTTTTCTGCATCTGGCATGGCTACCATGTCGTCGTCATAGTGATCTAGGGAGCATTTTACTGCTCCACCTGCTAATGCTACTATTTGATCTTCTTTAAATTTTTTAAGTAATCCTATTACCTCATTTGCTGGGGCCCCATTGAGGTTTTTTATACGTTTTTGAAGTTCTCTTAGGCTGGTGCCTGCCGCCAATGGTATTGCTCCGGGATGTTGATTTAAATCTATGACCTTTCCTAATAGTCCTCGGATTTCTTCCGATGTGGTAAGGGGAACATGGTGAAACGGCATTTCATTTCTCATTTCACCAGTTACTTTGCCTTTGGGGTCGGCAAATATTAAGTGGCATCCTTCCGTGCCTCTAAGGTAGCTAATAAAATCTGTTATGATACGAGGATTGAGTGGCCTTTCTGGCGCAGAGATTGATCCCCCAAATTTGTCGCCTGTGCATCCAAAAAAAATATCAGCGTTATTGATAAATAGGCATATTTTTAGTCCTAGTCTTTGGGCCTGTTTGAATATTTCAAGAGCTGTGCGGTCTGGTGAAAACCCATGAGCTGGAATGATTGTGCTTTGTTCTAGCATTACAGGAACGAGATTGTTACCACTAACGTCTAGTACTTTTAGGTCAACTTCTTCCAATTTTGTTCTGTGGCTGTTTCCTGCTCCAAGTAGCTCTTCTACTAGAGTTATTTTGTTGGTGGCGGGGTCGTATTGTAAAACAATGTCATATTTTCTTTTTAAAGCTTCTTGATGAAGAGTGGTTAAAACTGTTTTTTGTCCATCTTGTTCGGATACTAAGTCCATTAGATCTCCTGAAACGCATAATGCCGGATCGTCTTCTGAAAGGCAGTCGAAAAGATGAGGTGGTAATTCTTGACGTGTGTATTGTACAGGTGTTTTTCCAATAAAAGTTTTTAACTGCTCTGCAATTGGTTGTGGCATTTTAGACATTATTGAGCTGTGGTTAAGGAGACTCCGGTTTGTATCTCTCTATCTGGAGCTAGTATTCTTTCCGCCCAATGACGAGAAAAGTCTGCTCCTTGAAGAGCATCTGTTAGATGGTGAATTTTTTGATTGGTGGAGCCTCGTACTAGTAGTGGATCAAAAAGGGTTATTTCAAAAGGATTGTCTATTACGGTATCTACGGTTGCCAGTAATCTGTTTACAGCTTCATTGTTTAGTGCTCGAAGTTCTTCTAAGTCATATCCTGTAAACATTAAAATATTCATTTGCGGAGTTTCAGCTCTTAACTGTTCTAGTACAGGAGCAAGATTGCGTGCTTGTAATGTTGGTTCTCCTCCATGAAGAGTGAGGCCTTTGACTTGTGCGACGGAATCACGAGCTTGCCTGATTTGTCGTAGTAATTCCTCTGGAGTTGTTAAAATTGCGTTTGGTGATGTTTCCGCTAACATTTGAGGATTTATGCAACCTGTGCATCTTTTTAAGCAACCTTGTAGCCATAATGAAAATCGTGTTCCTGGGCCATGGACTCTTGTGCGTGGCGCGGTTGCGGCAACCATGAGTTTTCCATCGGGGTATGTTAATTCTCTGTAAGTGCTATCTAGTGGCATAATTATTTTTTCAAGGTTGGTCTTGGTTGAACTTGTGATCCTGATGTGAGTGTTGGTCTGGTTGTTGTTTTAGGCTTAGATATCTCAGGTTTTCCCGCTTTTTGTGCTTTGGTTGTAAAGTTGGCACTGAGTCCAAAGCTCAGCATGTAATATTTAATTGCTGTTGATATTCTGTTGGAAAACTCTTCTGCGGCCCTCATGCAAACTGTATGTGTTGCTCCTGGTATTTCAACATGTGTTGTAATTGAGCCTTCTGGTCCAATAATAAATTCTCTGGTTTCCTTGGTTGTAGGATTTATAGCTTCTATCAATATTCCTTGTTCAAGTGCTTGTGATGGAGAAGTCATTGGACTAGAGGTTATTTGAAAGCCATCATTTATTAAAATTTTTTCGACGATTTCTGGGATTTTAGTTACAGTAGTGGTTTTATCGATGAGGGCGTTTGCTTCTGCTTTGGCTTGAGCATATTTTGGAGAGGTGGGTTTTAAATCATCTTTGTGAGTCGACATTTTTTTTCTAACTTGATCCCATATATCTAAAAAATCTAAATTAAAGTTGAGGAGCGTTTCGGCTTTTTCTTTAAATTTTTCTCTCGCAGCATCTGCGATATGTTTTTGATTTATAGAAGAGGATGCGTCTGATTCCTCATATTCATCCCAGCCTCCCTCCCATTCTTGCCATACCATTGCGGTAGTTGTAAGTTGTGTGTTTCCGCCATTGAATGATGCAATGTTGAGTCCATGTGGAGTAAGTACAAGGATGCCTTCTAGGGCCTCGTGAATGTCTAAGAAAGTTTGATATGCTATTGCTGCACACTCTCTGAGGAATAAAGCATCAGGTGATTGGCCTATTGTTAGATATTCTTTGAATAATCGTTGTTGCTGATCATCCAGTTTCTTTACACCATCTTCGATGCTACGATTTAGATCGTTTGTTGTTCCAATTGTTACTGTTCTGCAAATATGTCCACTCATATTTAAATTTAGTAAGTTTTGCACCTTAGTATCTTTTTGACAAGCTGTCAAGGTTAATTTGTGGTACTGTTGTTGGTTTGGGATGTTTATTGTTCCATATCTTGCTCTACGCTATTTTTTCAGCCATAGTTAGTTCATGCTCAACTTGTTACGAAAGATTTTTTATTTTTTCTCGCCCTTTGTGAACTCGTTTGAAAGGCGGGTGGATAGGTTTTTGAGGAATATTAAATCTACGAGTGGGATTTTGACTGTAAATGCTGAGCTTTTGGCTTTGATGCAGGAGGATTTGGTGGAGCTAAGTGTGTGGGCGGAACGGAAGTATAAGGGGTATCGTTATATGAAAAAAGGGGTTCGCAGGAAAATGTATGCAAATAGGGATTTGATTTTGAGGAAGTTTCAGGAATTTTGTGTTACTTATGTGCCAGATGAAAAGGAGGAGAAACTTCGGTATTTAAGGCAGATGGCGGCTTTTTTGCGGCCGGGCGGCATTTATGAATATTTGGATGCGGCTAGTTTTGGAAAGCTTTTGATGGATCAAGAGGGTAAAAAAATGATTGGTGACTGTAATCAGATTGTGACCTTTTATATTTATCTTTATTCGTTGAAATTTCCAATTCAGGACTTGCAAATCAAGATTTTGCCGGAGCATGTGTGCTTGCATTTTCAAAGTATGGATATAGAGTGTACGAGCGGAGATTTTGTGAAATATGAGGAGGGAGAGGTGTTGCCGGTGACGGAAATTGTCTCTACGAATTTGTTGGACATGAGCGACTTTCGTGAACGTACGGAGAAAATTTCGCCACGAGATATGGTGAAGGCGGCGCAGCTTGCTTATTCAATCAGTAGTATGAAGGAGGTAGTGGAAAAGAATTTGCAAATTTCATACCATAATTTGGCGGTAGATTGTTTGAATTCAGAGGATTTTGAGGGGGCGATGTTTTTTGCGGATAAAAAGGGTGATGAGGAGCTGAGGCAGGCCGTTTATGCTAAGAAATATAATGTTTTGGTGCGCAAGGTGGCTGGTGTGAAGACGGTAGATGATGCTCGAAGATACAAGCAGGTGTATCGAGATATGCTTAATTTGGCGCGAAAAATGGGGGAT
>CAYHGX010000003.1:11447-21344 GCA_964356355.1 uncultured Candidatus Peribacteria bacterium
AGGCTTCCTTTTTTGCCTGTTTTTTGCTATAATATAGGGATTTTTAATGATTTTTGTGGCAGAAATTGAACAGGGAAAATTGGGGGGGATTTTGAAAGGCCTGGGAGTGGCGGTGCTCGCTGTGGTTTTTGTGGTGGCTGGGGTGAGGCTTTTTTTGCCTCAGGAGAGCCAGAAAGTGATAGATGCTTTTAGTAGTTTTTTAAACGGGAATTCCCATGTTGCCAAGAGTAACGAGCTTTTAACTGTGATTTTTCCGGATGATCCACAAACTCTTAGTCCATTTTCTTTAAGTTTTGACCAGAGACAGCGCCTAAATAGTGTGTATGAACCGTTGGTTAAGTTGAGTCCTAGTCTTGAGCCCTACTCTGGTTTGGCTATTTCTTGGGGAATGTTGAATGATACTACTTGGCATTTTTCTTTGCGTAAAGGTGTGAAATTTCATGATAACAGTAAGTTCACAGCGGATGATGTGGTTCATGCTTTTGCGCTTGCTCGTGCCGTAAATTCAGACTTAGCTCCATTGTTGACCTCTATTTCTGAGGTGAAGAAAATTGATGATTATAACTTGGATATTATTACTTTGGTTCCTGATCCGCTTTTGGTTCAGCGTGTTGCCAAGGTGTTGATTGTGCCGAGTGAGTGGGAAGTAGGCTCAAATAGTGGTACTGGTCCTTATAGAGTTAAAAGTTTTGAGCCAGGAAAGTTGGCTGATCTTACACAGTTTTTGGATTATTGGGGGGATGCGCCTTTTTATAAAGGGGTTCGGATATTAGCGATTGCCGATAAATCGAAACGGGTAAATACATTTTTAACTGACACTGTTGATTTGCTGTCATTCGTTTCCTATGATGCTGCCAAGATTGTTGAAGAGCGTGGTTTTAAGCTTGAGGCAGTGCCGAGTTTGGAAGTGCAATTTTTGCTTTTTAATTTAAAGTCGGATTTTTTGAGCCATTTGGAGGCGCGGAAGGCCTTGAATATGGCTATTGATAAGGCAGCGCTGGTGAAGAGTGTGGGGGGATATGCGAGAGCGGTGAATCAATTTGTGAGCGGTGGAGTGTTTGGTTTTAATTCTGATTTAGTTGGGTTTGATTATGATATTGAGGCCGCGAAGGCTTTGATTTTGAAGGCTAAATTGAATGGTTCAACTTTACAGCTACACTTGCAGAAGGGATTGGATGTGATTGGTGAACATATGCGGAAGCAGATGAGAATGGTGGGGGTAAACTTGATTGTTTCTTATCTTGAACCGTCGGCGTTGCAAAAGAGCGTGGAGAGCCGTGATGCTGATATTTATTTTCTGGGATTTAAGTCGGATTTTGCTGATAGTATGGATCTTTTTTCTTCATTGTTTATGGCTGATTCTAACTTGAATGTTTCGGGTTATAGAAGTGAGGAATTTAATCTTTTGATGTCTCAGGCTTTGAGGGAATTGAAGCCTGAAGTTCGCTTGGTGTATTTGAAGGAGGCGATGAAAATGATTGTGGCGAAGGATGTGGTTGGTGTGCCACTTTTTGAATATGAAAGTTTGTATGGATTTAAGCAAAATCTTGCTTTTAAGCCAAGAATTGATGGGCAGATTTATTTTGAAGAAATTAATTAAACTATGAGATTAAATATTCGCAGCAAATTTACGATCGCAATTTCACTCCTGATTTTGGTGATTTTTTCAATCGTTTCTGTGCTCTTTATTACTGAGAAAAAGAGGGAGATTGCAGATGATATTTATGTTAATGCAATGGCTTTTTCGAGGCTTACGGCCACGAGTGTCGTCTATGATTACGACACCTTCTTGGCGCAAAACAGTTTTGTGTATTTCAACCGTGAAATCAAAAAAATATTTGAACAGAATGATGACATTTTTGATTTGAAGGTGATTTCGTATGCGGGGGAAACTTTATACGATTCGGCTACTGATACGGAAAAACGTTATGAGGGTGAGGCTAGAGTGGTTGATGATCAGACTTTATTGAGTCAGGTGAAGTCGAGAAATGTGTCGGTAAATATTGGGGGAAATTTGTATTTCGCGAAGTCTAATTTGAATGGGGGGATTTACTATGTGGATGTGTCTGATAAGCGAATTGGGGCGCCGGCGAGTGGCAGTTTGGTGGAAACTATAGTTGTGCCGGCGAACGAGAAATATTCGGTGGTTTATTATGTTGATTATGCCAATTTGGACTTGAGGGTGATGCAGATGATTGAAAGGATTTTGTATCTGGCCGTGTTTGGTATTCTTTTGGGGGTGCTTATCGCTTTTACTATGTCGGGACAGGTAGTGAGGTCGATTTCGGCGCTTGTGGAAGGGGCTCGTCGAATTGCCAAGGGAGATTTTACGACCCAGGTAGAGTTGAAAACTAATGATGAAATGCAGTTTTTAGGAGAGGCCTTTAATACGATGGCGGGTGAACTTGCCGCGAGCATGGAGGCGAAGGTTTATGAACAGAGAGTGAAGCGTGAGCTTGAGCTTGCTGCTCAAATTCAAGATCAGATTGTGCCAGACCAGAAGGACATCCCTCAGCCCAAGGGGTTGGAAATTGCAGCTGGACTAAATCCGGCTACAGAAATTGGTGGTGATATCTATGACTTTTTGCCTTTAGATGATGGGAAAAAGTTGTTGATGTACCTTGGTGACGTAACAGGTCATGGTGTGCCTGCCGGTATTGTGAGTTCTATTGCTAGTGCGCTTTTTTATGGTTATGGAACAACTGGTGATTTGACTTTGATTCTTAATGAGGTGAACCGTGTGTTGAAGGCTAAAACTATGCCGAATATGTTTCTTACTTTGTGTTTGATGCTCTGGGATAGTGTGGGGGCGCGGTTTACTTATGCGAATGCGGGTCATGAACAGGTTTTACATTATGTGGCTGCTAATAAGTTGTCGACATATTTGCCTTCAGGTGGAATTGCGTTGGGCATGATTAAGGATATTTCAGCGCATGTGAAGGTGGAAGAGGCGATACTTGAAGTGGGTGATGTGGTGGTGATTTATAGCGATGGTATTCCTGAGGCGTGGAGAAATGATAAGGAGCTATTTGGGCTGGAGCGCTTACGCCAGGCAGTGGATCGGATTGTCCCTCAGGGTGGAACATGTGAAGAAATTCGAGATGCGATTTTGCAGGAAGTTTATGATTTCGAAAACGGCCATCAACAGATGGATGATATTACGATCTTGGTGATTCGGCGGGTTTAGGAACTTGCCGTATAGGTAATATGGATCATATAGAAGCTCCTTGTTTCCTTGCATTACCGTGGCTAGTTATAGCGCGTTTTCCTTTTCTGGATATACTTTTGATCGATTGAATGAGCGATTGCGTGGTGTTCTTTGCACATTGGAGCCATGTATCGCGGGTCGTGTAGGCCGGCTAGGGCGAGTCTCTGAGAGTGATGATTCTCCATCGCCGGTTTGCAGCAGCCAGGAATGGAACATTTGGTACCATGTTCTTCTCTTAAAATTGCTCTTACTTTTACTGAAACATATTGTGAAATTTTCAGTTTTTCTCCAGGTTTTAATTTTGCTTCTTTGGCTACTTTTTGCTCAATTGCTTCCTGTGCTAGTTCTTCTTTTCTTTGCTCAATTTCTTTCTCTCTTTTCTCCAGCATTTGTAAAATGATTTGGTTGATGTCATGGCCTTGTAATTGAAGGTTATTTAATTTTTCTGTCACTTCATCAGAGAGTTGAAAGTTTGGCAAAGATATTTTGGATGGCCCGTGCACGTGCACAGATTTATCATCGGAAAATGTCTTGTCTGAGCCATTTGGGGTTTCATTTTTAGGCGGATTTTCTATTGAAATTTTGTAATCTCGAATCATAGTTTCTAAGGCTCCGCGCGGCAAAACCTTTACGATTTCCGCCAGCTCTTCTTCGTTTTCCGGCGTGGCTATTGAGGCGATGCGCGTGAGCTTATTTATGCTTACTTCTCCTCCAACTAATAAATTTTTGAGAGTTGGCAATGCTTCAAAACGGCGATCCAAGTTGAGGGCGCGGCGCACCTGCTCCTGAGACAATCCTGCTAATTTATAGGCAAATTCGAAAATGGAATTGAATCCTTTTTTCTCATAGAGTTTGCGGCGGTCAACTTCGGGCAAGAGGCCAATGAATTTTGCGCGCCAATGCAAAGTTTGGCGGCCGAATTTTTCGCAGAGATAAATTAATTGAGAATCGGAAACATTGTGAAGATTTTGCATAAGATAGTGGACTAAAAAATATTTGGTAGTACCACTACCTAGATCATTTTTATGATAGCAAAAAAGACCGCGAATGTCTCTGTTGAATGCGGAAAAGTTGGTGTTTTGAGTGGCGAGGAATTGCTGAATATTGCGCAGTGAGTATATACTCACGCCCCGCAAGTGTTTAACTCAATCGTCTTGTGTTTTCGTTTGATTTTTTTTGAATTAATGTTATTGTGGCATCTATTTTTTTAAATGACTTTTTATGAAGAAGCCTGATGCTCTTAGATCTGAAAATTTGCTCCCATGCCAAAGCCCAGGTGAAATTGCACGCGATTTATTGGTTGCGATGGCCTCACTTCAGCCTGGAGAGGAGCTTACTGTGAGAATTGTTCGTCCGAAATCTTTTGATTTGCCTGGTTCTGCAACTGCATTCAATTGGGGCGTTGTTAATAGCAATTCGGAGAATCGACCAGATGTGGGCAGAGCCCAGGGTTTTGAAGTGGCTGTTGTGCGTGAAGGAGTGGTTCGAGAGTTGAGTGAAGCAGGAAAGATTGTGGAATTGCGTGGGCGCAGATCTTAGTGATCTTCCCTCCTAGCTAATGCCCGGGACTGGATATTTGTTGCACATTTCTTCGACTTCGGCCTTCACTTCTTTGATTTTGGCTTCGTCGCCAATATTCGTGATTACTCTGTCGATCCAGCCCACTACTCTTTCCATTTCGGCCTCTTTCATGCCGCGAGTGGTGATTGCTGGGGTGCCAAGGCGGATGCCGCTTGGATCCATTGCTGAGCGAGGTTCCTCTGGGATCATGTTTTTATTCAATGTGATGGAGGCTGCGTCGAGGGCGTGTTGAACTTGATCTCCGGTTACACCTTTATTTGTAACATCAATCAAAAGTAGATGATTGTCAGTGCCGTGGAACATGATGTTGTAGTCGCGTTTCTTGAACTCAGTTTCCATGGTTTTGGCGTTGGCGCGGATTTGGCGGGCGTATTCTTTGAATTCTGGCTTTAGAGCTTCGTCAAAGGCCACGGCTTTAGCCGCAATGTTGTTTTCGTGTGGGCCCCCTTGTAGGCCAGGGAATATAGATTTGTCGATGGCTTTGGCGAATTTTTCTTTGCACATAATCATGCCGCCACGTGGGCCACGAAGTGTTTTGTGTGTAGTAGTCGTTACTACGTCGAAAGTGGTAACGGGATTGTTCATCTGGCCGCCAGCAATGAGGCCGGCAATGTGTGCTACGTCGGCCATGGTGATGGCACCAACTTTAGCGGCGATGGCTTGTACTCGTGCATAGTCAATTTCTCGAGAATAGGCGCTGTAGCCTACAAGCAAAATTTTTGGTTTGTGTTCCAGGGCGAGGGCTTCCATTTGGTCGTAGTCGATTTGGCCTGTTTCTTTTACTGTTTTATAACGAATGAAGTTGAAGATTTTTGCCATCCAAGTAACCGGGTGTCCGTGAGTTAGGTGTCCGCCGTGGCCGAGATCCATACCCATAATAGTGTCGCCGGGTTCCATGAGTGCTGAATAGACTGCAACATTGGCTGGCGCGCCGGAGAGTGGTTGGACATTTACATGTTCGGCACCGAAGATTTGTTTGGCTCTTTCAATTGCGGCAGTTTCTACAATGTCTACGTTTTCACAACCTCCATAATAGCGCTTTCCACTATAACCTTCGGAATACTTATTAGTGAGAATAGAACCCAGTGCTTCAAGCACTCCTGCGGAAACGTAGTTTTCGGAAGGGATGAGCTCGAGGCCTTGTACTTGTCGTTTTTTCTCTCGTTCAATAGCATCAAAAATCAGCGGGTCTTGTGTTTGGAGAGTACTCATGACGTTGTGGTTACTATTTATGAAAAGCCGTGCCTATTCTCGGGGATTTTGGACGAAATGTAAATTGCACTTTTGGGGTTAAAGTGTCAGAATTGTTTTATGAAAAATTTTAAACAACTTTTGAGCGTGGGGTTGGTGGCGTTGATTTGTGGTTTTCTGGGTGGTTTTATGGCGTTTAAGGTGGTGGGCGCGGAGGTGAAGGATGGGATTGTGAAAAAGGAGGTTTATATAGAGGATTCAAAACTTTCTGATGTGGTGGGTAAGGTGCGCGGTGCGGTGGTGAGTTTGAGTGATGGAAAGCAGGGAGGAACCGGTTTTGTGGTTAACGGTGATGGATTAATTGTGACCAATAAACATTTGGCAGGGAGTGAACTTGGGAAAGTTTTTGAGGTGACTTTTGATGATGGTATGCGTGCAGAGGCTAAGGTGGTGGCGGCGGATGAGTTTGACGACGTGGCTTTTTTGATGATTACAGGGCGGAGTGATTCGGTTCATTATTATACGGTGGTACTTGGTGATAGTGATACTTTGAGAGTTGGTCAGAGTGTTTTTGCGGTAGGTAATGCGTTGAGTCTTTATGGGAATACCGTAACTTCAGGAATTGTAAGTGCCAAAGAGCGACAGGTGAGTGCTCAGGGAGACTTTGGAATGGCGAGCGTGAGTAATTTTTATGGTTTGTTACAGACTGATGCGGCGATTAATATTGGAAACAGTGGTGGGCCGTTGGTGAATTTGGATGGTGAGGTGATTGGCATGAATGTGGCGGTAGTGGATAGTGCTAATGACCTGGGATTTGCGTTGCCGATAAATGATTTAAAGCCGTTGATAGATAGTTTTCAGAAGTATGGGGAGATTAGGAGGCCGATCTTGGGTGTGAGTTTTTTGATGTTGAATGAATATCAGGGCAAGGAGTTTGGAGTGGATCACGGAGCATTGATTGTGACTGAGGATGGGTTTAATAGTCCTGCGGTGATGAAGGGGGGGCCGGCCGGCACGGCCGGGCTGGTGGAAGGGGATGTGATTTTGTCTGTTAATGGTGAGGCTGTGGATGCGCAGCATCCGTTGAATAGATTGATTCGGAAATATGAACCTGGTGCGAACGTGAGCTTAAAGATTATGCGTAAGATGAAGGAGATGGAGGTTAATGCAGTGTTGGGTGGTTAGTCCTAGGACTGAAATTGTTTGACAGTTTATTATGCAAAAACTTATCGAGTGTGTACCAAATTTTAGTGAGGGCCGGGATATGCGGGTGATCGATGAGATTGTTGCAGCTATTACCTCGGTTGAAGGTGTAAAGCTTCTGGGACGGACATCTGATGTGGCGCACAATCGTAGTGTGCTTACTTTTGCTGGTGAGCCGGAGGCTGTGGTGGAGGCTGCTTTTAGATCGGCTAAAAGAGCAAGTGAGTTGATTGATTTGGATGTGCATCGAGGTGAACACCCAAGAATGGGTGCGTTGGACGTGTTGCCGTTGATTCCAATTAGCGGTGTGAGTTTTGAGAAGTGTATTAGATATGCTCGGAAATTAGGAGCGAGAATTGGTAAGGAACTTTCTATTCCTGTCTATCTTTATGAAAAGGCGGCTACTTGTCCGGAGCGCGAAAATTTGGCAGAGGTAAGAGCAGGCGAATATGAAGGGATAAAAAAGGAAATAGAGGTTAATCCAGAAAGGGTCCCGGATTTTGGTCCGAGTTATATGGGTAAGGCTGGTGCTATTGCCTTGGGTGTGAGAGATTTTTTGATTGCCTATAATGTGAATTTGAAAACTGGGGATTTGAAAATCGCAAAGGATATTGCGCGTAAAATTCGTTTTAGTTCGGGCGGATTCCCATATGTTAAGGCCTTGGGTTTTAGGCTTTCTGCTCAGGTGGTGCAGGTATCAATGAATCTTACGAACTTTCGAGTAACATCTGTTAAGGATGTATTTGAGGTTGTTTCTATTGAGTGTGAAAAACGCGGTGTGGAGATTTTGGAAAGTGAGGTGATTGGATTAATTCCGCAGGAGGCTACTTTTCCGGGTTACAAAAAATTCTTAAAACTCGGATTGGATTTTTCAGATGACCAGGTTTTGGAGGTTGCTCTGCAAAGGGCGGCATGAATTTGCATATTGACTTTTGACGTTGACGTGTTAAAGTAATGCCTTGTTTTTGTTTATTTATGGATAAACTAGGGTCTGCCGTTGATGTTTTACAACAATTGGAAAGTTTGAGAAGGCAATATGAATCTCTTCCTGATGAGAAACGCCTTTTGAGTGGAAATATTCCTGATTGGCAACAGTTATTGGAGATGATGCCCGAGGGAAGGGTTTTGGATTCTGCTCTTGGTACTCTTGTGGATCCATGTGTTTATTTTTTAAATGGTAATCACCGTCGATTGGTAATAGGTGATGGAGGTGAGTATCCTCCTGAGTCGACCTTTGGTTTTGAGTTTAATGACGTTCTTGACCGGGAGAGGGTGTATTTTGCTGCAAAAGGTAATGGTGAGGTTGTTACTGCAAATCAAATTTGGAATTTGCCTCCTGATGTTGGGGCTGTTGTGGATAGAGGGCTGATTCTCGGGTGGGAATATGAAATTGCAAATGCTGGGCAATTTGAATGTTTTCCGGATTCACTAGGGAATTTGGCTGTGCCTCCGATGACTTGGCTTTATGTTCCTGGTAATTTTGGTTTTGCGTCTCCTACGATTGGATTTTATGCCAATGGAAAGGTGATTCAGCAGCAATGGCAATGCGGAGCAAATAGAGCCATTGGTGCAAGAAGAGTAATTAGGGTTCCTCTTTCTAATTAGTTGCCTCGGAAAAGGCTGCATGCTAGAATCCTCTCGCATTTTGCACCTGTGCCCAGGTGGTGGAATGGTATACACGCTACCTTGAGGTGGTAGTGCCCGTAAGGGCGTGGAGGTTCAAGTCCTCTCTTGGGCACCATTTTTTTAAAAAATATTATGTCTACAAATAAAGAGGCTGTCTTGTGGCACTCGCTGGATGTTCAGGCAGTTGTTTCTAAATTAGAATCAAGTGTTGATAAAGGTCTTTCGTTCGCGGAGGCGGCATTGCGTTTGGAAAAATATGGTCCTAATCAGCTTACTGCTGCAGTGAAGATTTCTCCTTTTATGCTTTTTTTGGCGCAGTTGAAAAATACCTTAATTATTATTCTTCTGATTGCCACAGTTCTTTCTGGTTTTTTAGGGCACGCGGTTGAAGCGATTGCGATTGGCGTGATCGTACTTTTTGCAGTTTTGCTGGGCTTTGTGCAAGAGTTTAGGGCCGAGCGAGCTTTGGAGGCCTTGCGTAAAATGGCTGCGCCGACGGCTTTAGTAATACGTGATGGTGTGGAAAGTAGTATTCCATCCTTGGAATTGGTGCCGGGCGATATAGTTTTATTATCAATGGGGGATCGTGTTCCGGCTGATTCCCGTTTATTAGAGGCGATTAATTTAAAGTCAGATGAAGCTGCTTTGACGGGCGAATCCCTGCCATCGGAGAAAAAGGCGGAGATGGTGTGTGCAGAAAAAGCGGTGGTGGGAGATAGGAAGAATATAGTTTTTTCCGGAACGAGTGTGACTTATGGACGAGGACGAGCGGTGGTTGTAGGGACTGGAATGCAGACTGAATTTGGACGTATTGCGGGCATGCTTCAAAATGTAGAAAAGGAGAGAACTCCACTTGAAAAAAATCTTGATCGTTTGGGTAAGGCTTTGACTAAGGCGGCTTTTGTGATCGTCTTTATAGTTGTAATGATTGGAATCTTCCGGGGCCAGCCAGTTTTGGAAATGTTCATATTTGGTATTGCTTTGGCTGTTGCCGTGGTGCCTGAGGCTTTGCCGGCTGTGGTGACAATCTCTCTGGCTATTGGTGTACAGAGAATGGTGAAACGTAATGCGTTGGTGAGGCATTTGCC
>CAYHGX010000003.1:21444-63325 GCA_964356355.1 uncultured Candidatus Peribacteria bacterium
ATGAAAAAGGAGTTGTTGGATAAAAAGTTTCAACGTGTGGCGGAGATTCCTTTTACTTCTGAAAGTAAACGTATGACCACGTTGCATGAAACTCCGGGTGGCAAGGTGGCTTATGCCAAGGGTGCTGCTGAAATCGTATTGGGTGCTTGTACTCACTATCAGACAAGCGATGGCGTGAAACCGTTAACTCCTGAGTTGAGAGAAAGTATGTTGGCTAAAGTGGAAGAGTTTGCGGAACAGGCGTTGCGCGTGATTGGTGTGGCGTTGAAAGAGGTGGACGACATTGGTATGGCTGAAAAGGAAATGACCTTTTTAGGATTTTTTGGAATGATTGATCCGCCACGTATTGAGGCTAAAGAGGCGATTGAACTTTGTAAGCAGGCTGGTATTCAAATCATGATGATTACCGGTGATCATCCAATTACGGCTAAGGCGATTGCGCGTGAGTTGAATATTTTATCTGAGGGTGGGGAAGTGGTAACGGGGGCGGAAATTGAGGCGATGAGTGAAGCGGAACTTGAGCAGCGTATTGAGAAAATTGCTGTGTGTGCGAGAGTGTCGCCTGAGCATAAATTGAGGGTGGTAACGGCTCTGCAGAAACAGGGAGAGATCGTGGCGATGACTGGAGATGGAGTGAATGATGCTCCGGCTCTTAAAAAAGCTAATGTGGGCATTGCGATGGGTATTACGGGTACTGATGTTTCTAAGGAGGCAGCGGCGATGGTGCTGACCAATGATAACTTTGCTTCGATTGTGGCGGCAGTGGAAGAGGGCAGGATTATTTTTGGTAATGTGAAGAAGTATTTAATGTTTTTGTTGTCATCTAATATTGGTGAGATTGGATTGATGTTGCTGGCCTCTGTGGCAGGTTTGCCTTTGCCGCTTTCGGCCGTACAGATTTTGTATATCAACCTTGCTACCGATGGCCTGCCTGCTTTGGCTTTGGCCGTAGATCCGCCTGAATCTGATGTGATGAAGCGTCCTCCTCGTAAACTTGTGGGCGGAATTTTTAGTAGATCTGTGGTGGCATTAATGCTTACTGCGGGTATTTGGTCTGCGTTGGTGAATATTATAGTTTTTGTTTGGGCGCAGCAGTCTGGTCGTACGTTGGCGGAAAGTATGACTTTGGTATTTGTTACCTTGGTATTGATACAGTTCTTTAATGCTTACTGTTTCCGCTCTGATCGAATTTCTATCTTTAAGAAACCGTTTGCTAATCGTTGGTTGAACCGGGCGATTGTTTGGGAATTGTTGCTTTTGGTTTTGGTGGTCTATGTGCCTTTCCTACAAAAACCGTTTAATACCACTCCGCTATCTTACGTGGAATGGCTGGTAGCTATCGGTTCAGCTTTGACGATCGTGCCACTTCTGGAAATGGCTAAATGGCTTTTCAGGAGGAAGGAGGTAAAGTAGAGGGTTAGGTCTTTTATTTAAAAATTATGCAAGTAAGTAACGAAGATCTAGATATATTAACAAAGTTGGAAGAATCCCTTTGGGTGGATGCAACTCGATTTAATAAAGAGTACATGGAGAGTATTTTGGCTTCGGATTTTTTTGAATTTGGAAGGTCTGGGAGAATATACGAGAGAGAACATACTATTAACGTTTCTCGCGAATCTATAAACGCAAAGTTGCCACTGAAAAATTTTGCGGTTCAGGGTGTGACGAAAGAGGTATTTCTTGTTACTTACGTGAGTGAAGTTCAATATGGGGAACTAGAGTTAGCTAACAGAAGCTCACTTTGGGTGAAAACGGCGGATGGTTTTAAATTAAAATTTCATCAGGGAACGGCTGTTAAAAATTAAATATGATTTACCTAATTGGCGGGCCACCAAAGTGTGGAAAAACTACGTTGGCTAAAAAGTTGGCCAAGAAATTGGGGATTCAGTGGGTGGCTTCCGATACTTTGGAGGTGGTGGCAATGAATTACGTGGATAAATATGCTCCGGAGAAAATGGATAACTTATATCCGCACTGGGCGATGAAGGGTGAAACAAATGATGAAACCTATTCGTTGTTTTCACCTGTGCAAATTGCCAAAAACTATATCAAACAAGCCAAAGCTACTTATGCGGCTATAGAGATGTTTTCGATCTGTGAAATTACGGACGGAAATGATTATATTATCGAGGGATATCATATGACGCCGGAACTTGCGGCGAAGTTGATTAAAAAATATGGTGCTGGAAATTTCAGAGTGCTTTTTCTAGTGAAGTCAGATGAGGAGAAATTCATTAAAGATGTGAAGAAAAGTTCTACGCCGAATGATTGGATTTTGGCTAAAACAAAGAAGGATGAAACTTTTGGGAAGATTGCGAAAATGGTGAGTTGGTATGGTCAATTTTTTGCGAAAGAGGCGGGGAAACATGGATTTCAAGTTTTGAATTTGGATGAGGATTTTGGTGAACAAATTAAAAAAGCAATATGGCAACTAAGCAGTCAACAGTAGATTTTATTTTGGACCAGTTGGTTTCGCTGGGGGAGGTTTCCGCGCGGAAGATGTTTGGCGAATATGCTCTGTATTGTCACGGAAAGGTGGTGGCGTTGATTTGCGACGACACCTTGTTTGTGAAAATTACTGAGCCAGGAAAGGCCTTTGTAGGAGATGATTACGAGGAGGGGAGTGCTTATCCGAGGGCTAAGCCTTCAATGGTGATTGCCGAGGAACTCCTTGAGGATCGTGAGTGGCTGAGTGAACTAATGCAGATTACATCTGATAATTTACCTATACCTAAGAAATAATAGATGAGCATTCCCAGTAATCAAAAACAGTGGGAAAAGTTTGCGAGCAAGGATCCATTTTTTTATGTGGATACTGAATTTGAAAATCCTGATCAGTTTTGGAAAAAAGGTGAGGATAATTTTCAGGAATATATTTTTCCGCTTCTGCAAAAGTATAAGATTTCAACGGGTGTTGGTGTGGATTTTGGTTGTGGGGTTGGTAGACATACCTTTCCGTTGGCGAAATATTTTGAAACTGTGATGGGGGTGGATGTGTCGAACGGAATGCTGGAGCAGCCGCGGATTATTGCCAAGGATAGGAAGGTGAGGAATATTCAATTTATTCAAAATGATGTGTTTTTTGATAGCAATGAATTGGTTGATTTTATTTATTGCGCAAATGTATTTCAACATATTGAGGATATTGAACAGATTGAGTTGATACTAACTCAGATGTCACGTTTGCTTCGCGGATATGCTTATATACAGTTTGATACTAGGCCGCGAACTTGGCTGTATCATTTGAAAAGAGGAATGCCGGATTTTTTGCTGCCTCGTTCTCAGCGGAGTGGAATTCGGAGGATTCGCAGAGATGCTGAAGAGTTAAGGAGTTTGATTAAGATGATGGGGTATTCTATTGTGGAAGAGCATCAGCCTAATTCGGAATATCATTATTTTTTGTTAGAAAAATCATACTCAAACTAATCCTTTTCATTGTTGTGTCTTTGGGACTGGCTATTACTATTTTAACGATATTTAATATTTCATCGTATGGACAGTGGAAAAGAATCATTTGAGAACGAGGTTTTTCATTATAAGGACTATGTGGGGCGAAGTTTTTGTGAGAGAGATTTTTTGAATTGCACGTTTAAATGGAAATGATCTTAGGTGTTTTTATCTTCAACGTGCCAGGGAGGCTTTGCCTACCTTAACTGATCCGGATGCAATTGGGTTGTTGGAATCAATGATTAGGTATTATTCTTAGTTCATGAGTGAAATTCACCTTAGAAAGGCTTCGGCTGAGGATGCGGTCAAGTTGATTGAGTTGCAGATGGCGGCGGCGAGTGGTTTGTATGCGATTGATACCGAGGAGCGGTTGCAGAAATATGCGGAGGATGGCGATGTGTTTATGATTTTGAAGGGCGAGGAGGTGATTGGGGCAATTCTTTATGATATGGAGCATGATGGCTCGATTTATTTGAGTGGGATTGTGATTGCGGCTGAGTATCAGGGACAGGGTTATTCTAAAATTGCGATGCGGGAGTTTTTACGAGAGATGGATGAATGCAACATTCATTTAACGGTGCATCCCGACAACGCAAGTGCGGTGAAGCTTTACTTGGGTGTGGGTTTTACGGTGACTGCACGCAAAGAAAATTGTTTTGGTGATGGACAGCCTAGGCTGGTGATGGAGCGTTCTGCTAGAATGTAGACATGAAACACAGTTATCCTGAAATTATTGAAGTGGACGGTAATACCTATCCTGTTGAGTACGAGGTGGCCATGAGGGCTACTTCGACGGTGCGGGTGAAGCATGGAGTGGTGAAGATGAAGCTTAGTCGGTATTCTTTTGGCCAGGCGCGGGAGGAGACGATTGAAAAGTTTTTGGTGTGGGCGAAGAAGCGGTTACAGAAAGAAGCTGTGGTGAAATCTACTATGCTGGTGCCAAAATATCAGGATGGTGGGCTGATTTATGCGCATAACAAGGTTTACGAGGTAAGGGTGGTGTTTATGCCGGTGGGTTTGATGCGTACGAAATTGATGCCGGATGGTGTAATTAAGGTGGTGTTTCCGGAAAATTATCGACGGTTGGATTTGGGGAATGCCTTAAAAGATGCGGTGGAAAAGGTGATTATTAAAGATCAATTGCCTTATTTGAGAGAGGTAGTGTCGGAGCTGAATTTGTTGCATTTTCAGGCCAAATATAATGAAGTGAGGTTTAAGCGTGTGAATGGGCGCTTTGGAAGCTGTAGTAGCAAGGGAAATATCAACATTGCTTATCGGCTGCTTTTTGCACCGAAAGAGGTGTTTGTATATGTGTGTGTGCATGAGTTGGCTCATTTAAAACAGTTCAACCATTCTGCGCGCTTTTGGGCTTTGGTGGAGGAGGCGCTGCCGGGGTATAAGGATCAGGAAAAGTGGCTTAGGGATAATGGATTTGCGTTGGGGTGATCACATAGCTGCAGGCGCAGTGATCTTGTATTTTTGGATTATTTTCCATTGCAACTTATAAATGGCTGTGTTAAAAATTATTGGCATTGAAATCTAGGGAGCTTAGCTCAGTTGGCTAGAGCATCTCGTTTACACCGAGAGGGTCAAAGGTTCGAATCCTTTAGCTCCCACCATCAAACGCTTATGTCGTTGGAACAAATTATTTCACTTCTCACGGCTTATAAGTATTTTTTGCTTTTTCCGATTGTGGTGGTGGAAGGGCCAATTGTTACTGTGATTGCCGGTTTTTTGGTATCAATTGGACGGTTGGATTTTTTTACTTCCTACCTTGTGATCGTATTGGGGGATCTTGTTGGTGATAGTATGTATTATTCGTTTGGCTATTATGGAAGGGAGAAGTTTGTTGAAAAGTGGGGACGATTTTTGGGTATTACTGAGGAACGAGTGTTGAATCTGGAGAAGCATTTTGAAAAGCATAGTGGGAAAACACTGGTGATTGGTAAACTAACGCATGCTGTTGGCGGGGTGTTGCTTGTTGCAGCTGGTATGGCTAAGATGCCATTTTGGAAGTTTTTTATCTATAATGTAATTAGTACATTGCCTAAATCTTTATTGATTTTGGTTGTTGGGTTTTATTTTGGGAAGGCTTATACTCAAATAAATTCTTATTTTGATTACTTAGCTTTATTTTTTGTCGGTGTTGTTGTAATTGGAGGTGTGATTTACTTTGTGCTTCGTGTTTTGAAGAGGAGAAGGCGGTTTTGATTATTTCTTAAATTGATTTATGAAGATTTTGATAGTTGGCCCAACTTTTTATCCGGATGTGAATGGAGCCTCTTATTTTACTCAAAGGCTAGCGAGTTATCTGCATGCGCGGGGGAATTCTGTTTTGGTGATTGCTCCTTCTAGGTATATGCGTAATGAGCTTTATGATTTGCGTGGTGTTGCGGTTTTTGGGATTCGTTCTTTTCCTACCTTTATTAATAAATTCAGAGTGGCTCAATTGGTTTTTATTAAAAAGGTGTTACGGAGAAAGATTAAGAGGTTTGCTCCTGATGTGATTCATTTGCAAAGTCATTTGGTGTTTGGAAAGGCTGTTGTGGAGATTGCTGAAGAACTGGGGATTCCGGTGGTTGGCACTAATCATTTTATGCCTGAAAATTTATTGCATTATTTGCATATGCCGGAAAAAATTGAACTTGGAATTAAGCGTTTTCTTTGGGGTGGTTTCTCTGGGGTTTTTGATAGGGTTGATGCGGTTACTACTCCTACTAAAACAGGAGCTCAATTGCTTGCTGATGTAGGTTTTGGTAAAAAGGTGACGGCTCTTTCATGTGGTATTGATTTGAAAATATATACTCCTAAAAATGATGGTAGCTATCTTAAGAAAAAATATAATTTACCTGATAAACCTACCTTGTTGTATTTAGGCAGATTGGATAAAGAGAAAAATGTAGAGGTTCTTTTGAGGGCTTTTGCGTTGGCTTTGAAGAAGGTTGATATTCATTTTGTAATTGCTGGGTTTGGGGTGGAGGAACCTAATTTGCGTGAATTGGTTGCTAGTTTGGAAATTGAGGACGCGGTTACTTTTACAGGATTTGTGACCGATAAGGATAAACCTTATTTATATAGAGTTGCTGATTGTTTTGCGATTGCTGGCATTGCTGAGTTGCAAAGCATTGTGACGATGGAGGCGATGGCTTCTGGTTTGCCAGTTATTGCTGTGGATGCAATGGCGCTGCCTCATTTAGTAAGGCATGGGAAAAATGGATATTTATTTAAACTGAAGGAGGTTAAAACTATTTCAAAATATATCATCTCATTGCTTTCTGATCCGAAGTTACGCAAACAGATGTCAAAAAAGAGTTTAGAATTGATTAAAGAACATGGAATTGAAAAAATGATGGATCGTTATGAGGCTATTTATAAGGATGTCATAGACAAAAAAAAGACCCAACGGGATTAACGTTGGGTCCTTTTTATCTTATGTTTATTTGTTTGCTGGCATTGAACAGCTGCATTGTTTGAACATTCCTACTAATAAAAGTAGAGAAGCAACACCTACTACGTCATAAATAACTTTTTCTACAATTGGCCAGGCACCTAGAAGTGCATTTACCAGGTTGTAGTCAAAGAAACCTACTAGTCCCCAGTTGATACCACCAACGATTACGAGTACTTTTGCGATCATCATGAAAACACCGCATTTACAACTACCATTTGAACTTTCCATAGGATTGAGATTAGGAAATATATTGAGAATACTAGAGGGAAATTGAGCTTTGTGCAAGCTTTGTCTCGGTGCTTGTTATCTAAATATCATGTCTGTTCTTAGAGGACCAACTCCGATTGAGCTGATGTGGCAGCCAATTAGTTTCTCAATTGTCTGGACGTATTTTTGCGCGTTCTTTGGAAGTTTTTCGAACTTCTTGATGCCGCTTAAATCTTCTTTCCATCCTGGAAGCTCAAGGTACTGAATTTTTACTTTTTCAAGTTGGTTGAGGTCGGCAGGGAAGCTGGCGAGCTTTTTGCCATTGAGATTGTAGCCGATGGCTATTTTAAGTTTTGGTAGGCCACTTAGTACATCAAGTTTTGTGAGATTGATTTCGGTGAAGCCGTTGATCATGACACTGTATTTGCCAATTACTGCATCAAACCATCCGCAGCGTCGTGGGCGGCCGGTGGTGGCACCAAATTCACCGCCGGTCTGGCGGATTTGTTCGCCTAAGGTGTCTGTGAGCTCTGTGGGGAATGGTCCTTCTCCTACACGTGTGGTGTAGGCTTTCATGATGCCGATTACGGAGGTGAGCTTGGTGGCTCCAATTCCTGTGCCGGCGATTACACCGCCAACGCTGGCGTTTGAAGAGGTTACATATGGGTATGTGCCATGGTCGATGTCGAGCATGGTGCCGTTGGCGCCTTCGATTAGTACTTTCTTTTTCTTTGTTAATTGTTCGTTGATGTAGGTGGCACTGTCGATGATGTATGGTTTGATTTGCGCGAGGATCTTTTTGTGTTCTGCGAGTTCGGACGCAGTATCTACTTTGAATTTGCCATACATGCTTTGTAGACTTTTTAGTTGTTCCATATATTTGCTTTCAAACTCTTTCCAGTCGAGCAGGTCGTGCACTCGTATTCCTGTGCGGCGGATTTTGTCTGTGTAGCATGGGCCGATTCCGCGCTTGGTGGTGCCAATTTTCTTGCCGCCTTTGCTTTCTTCTTGGAGGCCGTCCACGATCTTGTGGTAGTCGAAAAGTAAGTGGGCACGATCGGAAATGAGAAGGCGTCCTTTGGTTTTGACTCCGTTTTTTTCTAGTAGTTCGATTTCTTCCATCAAAGTTGGGAGGTGTAACGCAACGCCGTTGGCGATGACACAGATTGGTTTTTTATTCAGCATTCCGGAGGGCACGAGGTGGAATACGAATTTGTTTACTGTTTTTCCATTTTTAATATAGATCGTGTGGCCGGCATTGGCGCCGCCGGTGGCTCGTACTATTAGGTCATACTTTTCAGAAAGAATATCGATGAGTTTGCCTTTGCCTTCGTCTCCCCATTGAGCTCCTAAAATCGCGGTTACTGGTGTTGGCATGAAGTTTTTTTAAGTTTTGGTCCAACTATATTTCAATTGATATTGCGAGTCAACGCCCCTTTCTCTATTATTTAGGCCTATACTTAACCTTTAATATCTATGCTCAGTTTAGATCAGATTTTGGCACAGATCCCATTTTGCTTAAAAGGGACAGATTTTGATGTGCTTGGTGAGAAATATGAGGGTAAGGTTCGTGATAATTATACTCAGGGTGATAAACGCTTTATTGTCGTAACAGATAGGCTTTCTGCTTTTGATCGGGTGATTGCTTTGATTCCATTTAAGGGTCAGGTGCTAAATCAGATGGCGAAATTTTGGTTTGAAAAAACTGCTGATATTATGGGCAATCATGTGATTGAGTTCCCGGATCCTAATGTGGTAATGGCTAAGCAATGTACTGCTTTGCCTGTTGAGATGGTGGTGCGTGGTTATCTTACGGGCGTTACCAGTACGAGCGCTTGGCATCATTATGAGCAGGGGGTGCGTGATTTTTGTGGAAACAAGCTGCCAGATGGTATGAAGAAAAATGAAAAATTTCCAGAGCCGATTCTTACTCCTTCTACTAAGGCAGAGTATGGTGGGCATGATGAGTCTGTCTCTCGCGAGAATATTTTGGAACGTGGAATTATTACTCCGGAGCAGTTTGATTATATGGCCGAGAAATCTATGGAGCTTTATAAGAGAGGAGTGGAGATTGCGGCTAAACAGGGAATTATTTTGGTGGATACTAAATATGAATTTGGTGTGAATAAGGAGGGCGAAATCGTTTTGATCGACGAAATTCATACCCCGGATTCTTCCAGGTTTTGGTATTCAAACGAGTACGAGGCGCGGCTTGCGAGTGGTGAGGAGCAGAAAAAGATTGATAAGGAATATCTGCGAGAATGGCTTGCAGATAGAGATTTCAAGGGAGAGGGTGAGATTCCGGAAATTCCGGATGAGGTAAAGGCAGAGACGGCGCGACGTTACATTGAGGCTTTTGAACTGATTACCGGCCAAGCTTTTGTGGCTGATGTGGGTGATGTATATGATCGTATCAAAGGTAATTTATCTAAATATTTTTAATCAGCAACTTATGAAGGCATTTTTTCTTTTAGGGTCAACTTCCGATAAGGATTTTGCAGATGGAATTGTTAAAGAAATTGAGGAGTGGGGGATTAAATGTGAACTTGTGGTGGCTTCTGCTCACAAGGTACCTATTAAGGTGGCGGAAATGATTGAGGCCAATAATATGGGTGACGAGGATATTGTATATGTGACTTTAGCTGGTCGTTCCAATGCACTTTCTGGGGTGGTGGCGGCGAATGCTGTACATCCAGTGATTGCTTGTCCTCCGCATAGAGACAAGGATGATTTCATGGTTAACATCAATAGTACGTTGATGATGCCAAGCGAGACTCCGGTAATGACAGTGGTGGATCCTTCCAATGCGGCGCTTAGTGTGGTGAAGATTTTTGCTCTTAAGGATAGAGCTTTGCAGGCTAAGGTGATGGAGAGAATCGAAAAGGTGAGGGCGAGTTTTGGACTTTAAATTTTTAATAAACCAACTTTATGGATCAGGCACTATTGGCGATTTCACCCTTGGATGGGCGCTATTACGATAAGGTAGAGCATTTGTCTCAGTATTTTTCCGAGGCTGCTTTGATGAGGTATCGCTGTTTGACTGAAATTGAGTGGTTTATTTTTTTATTTAACGATGCCAAGTTGGCAGGAACAAAAGAGCTTGGAGTGACGGAGTTGCGTTTGTTGCGCTCTATTTATGAACAATTTGATCTTGTAGATGCGAAGCGTGTGAAGGAAATTGAGAGGACCACAAATCATGATGTGAAGGCAATTGAATATTTTATTAAGGAGAAACTCAAAGGTGGGCCGATTGAGGAGTATTTGGAATTTATGCATTTTGCCTGCACTTCTGAGGATATTAACAATATCTCTTATAGCTGCATGATCCGTGATTTTTTGGAGAGAGAGCTTTTGCCTGTGGCGAGTGGTTTGGTGCAGGAGCTTTATGCTGCGGCTTTGCAGTATAAGGGTTTGGCGATGATGGCACGTACTCATGGGCAACCTGCTACACCTACTACTATGGGTAAAGAGATTATTAATGTGGTGGCGCGGCTGGAGGATGAGCTTGAGGTGGTGAATGGTTTGACTACTTTGCCGGCTAAAATCAATGGTGCCGTGGGTAACTATAATCCGCATATGGTGTCTTATCCAAAGGTGGACTGGGTTGAATTGAGCAAGAAATTTATTCAAAGTTTGGGGTTGAAGCACAATATGTACACTACTCAGATTGAGCCGCATGATGGCTTTGCTCGGGTTTTTGACTCTGTGAAACGCTTAAATAACATCGTGTTGGATTTCGACCGGGATATGTGGACCTATATTTCTATGGGATTTTTTGGCCAAAGGGTGGTGGCTGGTGAGGTGGGATCTTCTACGATGCCTCACAAGGTGAACCCAATTGATTTCGAGAATTCCGAGGGTAATTTGGGCCTTGCTAATGCACTTTTCGAGCACATGTCTGCAAAGTTGCCAGTGTCTAGAATGCAGAGGGATTTGTCTGACTCTACAGTGCAACGCAACATGGGAATGGCTTTTGCCTACTCGGTTTTGGCTTATAAGGCCACTATGAAGGGAGTTTCTAAATGTGAGGTGAATAAAAAAATGATACAAGATGATTTAGTGAATCGCTGGGAGCTCTTGGCTGAGCCAATTCAGGTGGTAATGAGGAAAAACCTGGTGCCTGATGCTTATGAGCAGTTGAAGGAGCTTACGCGTGGCAAGGGTGGAGTAACTAAAGTGGTGGTACAGAAGTTTATTGAGGGTTTGAAAATTCCAGCAGCGGATAAAAAGATTTTGGCAGCACTAACTCCTGAAAAATATGTAGGAGTGGCTGAGAAGCTTGTGCTTGATTATAAGCTCCGAATTGCCGTGGGAGAATCGGGATGTGGATCAGGCGGGTGTGGAGGCTGCGGTGGCTGCGGCTAGAGATCTTCTGGATTGATTTTGATTGGTGGTAGTACTCGCTTAATATTTTGTAGAATACGTCCTTGTACTGCTGCTGCGTGAGATGGGGCTATTCCTCTTTCCTCAAATTCGATGGCTTCTGTTACTGCTTTGTTGATGCTATCGATTCTAAGTTGTTGGGTTTCGAAATGAGCATCAACGTAATCTATAATTTCCCAGATACGTGCTGCAAGCGCTTCTGATATTTTAAATCTTTCTTCGATGGCGAAGACTGCTTGGAGGGAGTTTAAAATTTCAAATATTGCTAGGTGAATTTTGTCGTCAATTCTTATTTGTGGGCCGTGAAGGGCAGATTTAGCTTCTCTTATTCGATCTGCTTCTGTTTCATGTTTAAATAATTCTGTGCCTTCGATATGGAGGATCCTGCCAGGATGGAGTGCTGGTTCTTCCCTTTTTGAATCTGGTGTAGAACCCTTTTGTAGAACAACTCCTCCTCTTGCTAGGGGTTGTTGGTTGGCTGGTTGAGGCCTTGGTCCTTGTGAGCTTTGTGGTGAGGATGCTGGTGCCTGTCCTTTTGGCATTTGAATATTTGGTTTATTAATTTCTGGTTCGTTATTTTCCGGGATGGAGGGAGGAGTGTCAACGCTCAAAAAGAAGAATTGATTTGGAAGTGGTGAGGTGGTGGGTTCTGCCTATGTACAAGGGTGGAAAAATTGTTTGGAGAAGATGGAGTGTTTTGGATTGTGTTTTAACGGAGGTGCTTGTGCTTGATTTGGAGGGCTGATTTGAGGCAAGATGGGCAGGAAATAAATGCAGATGGTAACCACTTAAATCATGTTTAAAAACGTTGATCCGAAACAGTCGTTTCCGAAGATGGAGGAGGGATTAATTGAGTATTGGGAGGCGAATAAGATTTTTGAAAAATCAATTGAGGGGCGCAGTGCGGAGAAGGAATATGTGTTTTATGATGGGCCCCCTTTTGCCACTGGTTTGCCTCATTATGGGCATATTTTGGCTGGGACGATGAAAGATGTAGTACCGCGATATTGGACGATGCGTGGGCATAGAGTGGAGCGCCGCTTTGGTTGGGATTGTCATGGACTTCCAGTAGAAAATGTGGTGGAGGCGGAGCTGGGACTGAGCGGGAAAAAAGAGATTGAGGAGAAAGTTGGAAAGGCTGGATTTAATGAGAAATGCAGGAGCATTGTGCTTAGGTACACTGCGGAATGGGAAAAGACTGTTACACGCATGGGGCGTTGGGTGGATTTTAAGAATGATTATAAGACGATGAGCCCGGAATTTATGGAATCTGTGTGGTGGGTGATTCGTCAGCTTTGGGATAAGGATCTTATTTATAAAGGACATAAGGCGATGCATGTGTGTCCGCACTGTGTGACGCCGTTGTCGAATTTTGAGGTGACGCTGGGATATAAAGAGGTGAAGGATAATTCGGTGATTTGGAAATTTAAGATGAAGGGAACTGAAGACGAATATTTGTTGGCTTGGACCACTACGCCTTGGAGTACTCCGGGTACGATGGGTTTAAGCGTGGGGCCCGATTATACTTATGTGAAGGTGAAAGTTGGGGATGAGGTGCTGGTTTTTGTAAAAGATCAGTTGGAGTTTGTAATGAAGGGAATTGAGGATTATGAGATTTTGGGCGAGGTGAAGGGTACGGATTTGGTGGGGTTGGAATATGAGCCCTTGATGGCGAGTTATAGAGAGGTGCCGGAAGTGGCTTCTAATGCGAATGTTTATAAAGTTTACGGTGCTGATTATGTGGAGGTAACTGATGGTACCGGTATCGTGACTATCAACGGATCATATGGTGAAATCGATATGGAGGCGGCGAAGAAGAATGGTTTGCCGATGGTGATGGATGTGGAAATGGATGGTCATTTTAATAAAATTGCTGGGCCTTATTCTGGATTGGGCGTGAAGGAGGCAGAGGTGAAGCTTTTGGCTGATATGGAAGCGGCGGGCAAGGTGTGGCATACAGAAAAATATAAGCACTCCTATCCGCATTGTTGGCGTTGTGATGCACCGTTGCTGAATTATGCTACGAGTTCTTGGTTTGTGAGTATCGATAAAATTAAGGAGAAGATGCTGGCGGCCAATCAAAATATTCACTGGGTTCCCGATCATATTAAGGATGGACGATTTGGAAAGTGGCTGGAGAATGCGCGAGATTGGTGCATCAGCCGTAATCGTTATTGGGGTACTCCGTTGCCGGTTTGGGTGTGTGCGGAAACTGATGAACGGATTTGTATTGGTAGTATAAAGGAATTGGAAGAACTTTCTGGCGCAAAGGTGACGGATTTGCATAGCCATTTTGTGGATGAAATTGTGATCAAGAGGGATGGTAAGGAGTTTAGACGTGTGCCGGAGGTGCTTGATTGCTGGATGGAATCTGGGGCGATGCCATATGCTCAAAAGCATTATCCGTTTGAGAATCCTGAATCTTTTGAGAAGAATTTCCCGGCGGAGTTTATTGCTGAGGGGTTGGACCAGACTAGAGGATGGTTTTATACCTTGGTGGTGTTGGGCGCGGCCTTGTTTGATAAGAGCCCCTTTAAAAATGTGATTGTGAACGGCTTGGTATTGGCCGAGGATGGTAAGAAAATGAGTAAAAAGTTGAAAAATTATCCTGATCCGGCGGAGGTGTTTGATAAATATGGTGCGGATGCTTTGAGGTTTTATTTGATGAATTCTCCTGTGGTGCGGGCAGAGGCTTTGCGCTTTTCTGAGCGCGGAGTGGAGGAGGTAGTGCGAAAAATGCTGCTGCCTATTTGGAATTCATATTCCTTTTTCGTGACCTATGCGAACATCGACAAGTGGGAGAGTAAAAATGCCGTGCCAACGAACAACAAGATGGATAAATGGATCATTTCTGAGTTGGAGCAGTTGCTTAAAGAGCTGACGGCTCAAATGGATCAGTATGATTTGCAACGCGCCACTGAGCCGATTGTGAACTTCACGGAATCTCTTACTAACTGGTATATTCGTAGATCCCGTCGCCGTTTTTGGAAGTCGGATAGCGACAGCGATAAAAATGAGGCCTATAGCACTTTGTATTACTGTTTGACCAAATTGTCTCAGATTATTGCGCCGTTTACGCCTTTTATTGCCGAGGAAATTTATCGAAATTTAACAGGTGCTGAATCGGTGCATCTTACTGATTGGCCGGAATTTGATGCTACTAAAATTGATTTGGAGCTCAATAAGGAAATTGAGCTAGTGCGCACAATTGTGGCTTTGGGCCATAGCATTCGTGCGAAGAAGAATATCAAGGTGCGTCAGCCGCTGGGCATGGTGAAGGTGGCGTTGCCCGAGGGGCTGAGCCAATCGATGGTGGAGGCTCAAAAGGAGGTGATTCTTGAGGAGTTGAATGTTAAAGCTTTGGAATTTATTGCCGATGGGGCGGCGTTGATTGAGCGTGTAATTACGTTGAGTCCACCTTTACTGGGCCCGAAATATGGCAAGGACGTGCAGCAAATTATCAATAATGCCAAGGCTGGAAATTATGAGGTTCTTGATGATGGACGCGTGAAGGTACTGGAATTTGTTCTTGAAAAGGGCGAATTTGAGCTTGGATTCAAGGGTAAAGAGGGTATGGACGTAGAGAGTGAGAAGGGGATTGTGGTGGTGCTTGATACTGAGGTTACACATGAGCTTAAACTTGAGGGATACGCTCGTGACCTCGTTCGTTATATTCAGGATTTGCGTAAAGAGGCGGACTTTAAGGTGGACGATCGGATTGTGGTGGCTATTGATGTGGATGGAGTTGTGGCTGAGGCGAGGGATACTTTTAAGGACTATCTTTTGTCCGAAACCCTTACTAAGGAGCTCGTCGCTTTTGATTCCTGTCAATGGGATAAGGAAAAGGACCTAGATCTCGATGATATAATGGTGCGCGTGGGTGTCAAAAAGGCTAATTAATAATTTATGTCATTTCTCTTAAAGCCATTTATTTCAATTGCCATTAATGGCCTGGGTTTTTACCTGTTAACTCGAGTAATGGAGGGGATTACCTATACTGGTGGGTTAAAGTTTTTTGTGGTTGTCGGATTGATAATTGGAGTGATTAATTTTATTGTAAAACCGGTGTTGAAGATTTTTTCTTTGCCTTTGATTGCACTTTCCGGAGGGCTTTTTTTGATTGTGATTAACGTGGTTTTGCTTTATTTTCTCAGCTATTTGGTTGATTTAGTGGCGTTTAGGGATGTGACTTTGCACTTTTCAAATTTTGCTACATATGTTATAGGAGCTATCGTGTTTGGTGTGATAAATTTTGTTTTGAATATATTCAAATAATTGACTAAAAATTATGAAAACAGTTTTAATTGTTACACAGGCGGTATTTTCAATTCTTTTGACATTGTCTATTCTTTTGCAACAAAAGGGTAGCGGGCTGAGTGCTGTGTTTGGTGGAAGTGGGTCGTTTCATTCTACGAAGCGTGGCGCGGAGAAGTTTTTGGTTATTGCTACTATTGTTTTAGCAATTTTGTTTGCGGCTAATTCAGTGGCATTTCTTTTTGTTTAAGCATGAACGTTTTTAAAACATTCTTTGCTGTTATAAAATCTTTCGATTATCGCGATAAGCTGATTTCGATTTTGAGTTTTGCGGTTTTACTTTTGATGGTGGTGAAGTTGATTGTTTTTCCGTATGGATTGTTTAATTTCGGTGAGTCTAGTACCTATTCTGAGGGGCTTGTTTCGAGGTCGGGAATTCAAAATATAAATCCTTTGTTTGTTGATTATAATGATGCGGATCGAGATATTTCTGCTTTGGTTTTTAGTGGTTTGATGAAGTTTGATCCTTCTAAAAATTCGATGGTTAATGATTTAGGGCAACTCAAAATCAATGCGGATAATAATGAGTATTTATTCACCATTCGTGATGGAATTAAATGGCAAGATGGTGAGTCTTTTACGGCTGATGATGTCTATTTCACTTACCATGATGTGATTTTAGGTGAGGGATTTCCAAATGAGATATTGCGTACTAATTTTGCCGGTGTGAAAATTGAGAAAGTTGGTACAAATCAGATTAAATTCACATTGGAGAAGCCAAATCTTTTCTTTATTAGTAATTTTGCGATTGGTATTTTGCCAAAGCATTTGTTGGCTGATACGAAGCCAAGTGAGATTTTGAATTCTGAATTTAATCGCAAGCCTGTGGGACTTGGACCGTACATGATGACGGATCCGGTTGAGACCTTTAACGATGGTCGAATGCAGGTTACTTTAAGTAAAAGTGATTATTATTATGGTGATCCGGTGAATTTGGATCATATAAGATTTGTGGTTTTTTCAACTATGGATGAGTTGATGGCGCATATTAATTCTTTGAATGCTGTGTCAAAAGTTTCTGGCGATTATATTGATGATTTCAAGGCCAATCCGCGATTTGCATTGACGAAATATGAATTGCCTCAATACACTGCGGTTTTCATGAATATGGAAAGTAATTTTTTGAAGGATGATAGTGTTAGGTTGGCTTTGCAAAAATCGGTTGATAAGACCAAGTTGATTGGTGAGGCAGTGGATAAAATTGTAGTAGATACGCCATTAATGGATCTTAATCAGGAACAATGGGAGTATCAACCAAGTAAGGATCAGGCTCAGGGGGCGTTGAAGGATGCTCATTATCGGTATGAGCTTAGTGATACGGCAAAAAAGGGCCCTCGAACAACAGACGAGGGCGAGCCTCTGAAGCTGGATTTTATTGTAAGATTATATGATGAGGGAACTTATCAGTTTGAGGATACTAAAAAAGTGGTGAGCTTTTTACAGAGGACTTGGGAGGAGATCGGAGTTGATATTGAGGTGGAGTTTTTGGCTTCAGATGAGCTTAATAAACGCATTTCTAGTCGCCAGTATGATCTTTTGCTAGTTGGGCAGAATTTGGGCTATAACTTGGATACTTATTCTTATTGGCATTCTACTCAGGCTAGTCCGATGGGGCAGAATTTGTCGAATTACAAGAGTTTTCAGGTGGATAGTTTGATTGAGGACATTCGGTCTACTTTTGATCCTGAGAAGCGTAAGGCGAAGCTGGAGGAGCTCGCTGCGCGTTTTAAGGAGGATATCCCAGCAATATTTTTGTATCGTCCAGTTTATTATTATGCTTCAGATGGGAAAGTTACGGGTGTGACGATGAAGGATATAGTTTTCCCAAGTGACCGTTTTGAGAGCGTGGCGAGTTGGGATTTTTCTTGAAGAAGTTTTGGCTCCAGCTTGACTTCTTGGCGATTCTAGGTTACTTTGAGCTTCTGTCTTTCTGTGGGATCTCTGCAGCTTTGTTGTCGGAGGACTCAGGGAGTAGAAGTTCGTTGACACAATATCGTACAACCCGCGGCGTCTTGCTGCACAACAACCCCGCGGCATCTCGCCGCACTGAAAGCCCTGGGAGGGGCTTTGTATGACCAAGAAGACTTTTTCTGTTCTGGACTCTGCCAAGGCCGCCGGCATCATCGAGGCCGAGCTCAAGGCCGCCGGCATCGAACTTGACGTGAAAACCACGGCCGAACTTTCGCCTCGAGCTGCCGCGATGATCGGCCCCTTCGGCAACGTGGGGAGCTGGTGTTTCGCGCGCCGGACTGCGGGCTGGGATGCCTCGACGTGGGTTCAGCTTCACGGCTTGTCGGCGGAGATTCTCGGCCGGAATGGCCTGGAGGTTCCCGGTCGCGATGCCCTGCCTGTGGGCCGGCTGGTGACTCAGGTGTGGATCCACACGCCGGAGGCCCTCCGCGAATTCGTCGAGCTGCTCCACACGGAACTCCCCGAAGTGATCGCGGACCTCGTTTCTCCGGACTGCCCGCGCATTGAGCGGGCCCCGGACGAAAGGGAGCATGTGTTCCACGGCCGCGCCCGGCGCATCGTCGAATCCGAAATGATGGAGCTCGGCATCGAGCCGGCCACCATGGACATCTTTCCGGAGACGGAAGGTGTGCTCCCGGTGATGTTCGGGGCCTACTCCCAGACCAAGACGGGGGGCTGGATCGTGCGTCAGCGTGATGGCTGGACCTTCGTCCTGCCGGGCCGTACATCGGAGGATCGCGTCGTCCGGCGATTGCCCCGGGTCAAGGTGCTCGTCGAGGTCATCAAGAGCTACGATTTGTGATATGAGCTGCGGCTGGAAACTCATTGTGAGGAGTACGCCGCCCCTGCCTGGTGCACCGAAAACTGAAAAGTTTGGTGCACCGGGTGTTTGTTATGTAAAAACTTAATTTTAGTGTTTTTTCACTTTACTTTCGGCTTTTTATCGGGTAAAAGGGTATAGCTTTAATTTTATTGAATATGCAGGTAGTACTAAATAAAAACGTTCCAAAATTGGGTTATCGTGGTGATGTGGTCAAGGTGAAAGAGGGATATTATAGAAATTTCCTTTTGCCTCGTGGTTTTGCTGATCTATGCACTCCAACTCGTTTGAAGGTGGCTGAAAGCCGCAAAGATAAGCTTGTTATGGAGAAGCAGCAGGTTATGGACAATGCCAAAGAGGTTCTTCAGAAATTGGATGGATTGGTTATTACTTTCAAAGTTAAGGTTACTGATAAGGGAACTTTATACGCGGCAATCAATGAATCTGATGTTCTTGCTGAAATCAAGAAACTTACAAAGGTTAAACTTGAAAAAGATCAACTTAAAATGGTTCATTTTAAGGAGCTTGGTGAACATAAGGCTATCGTTCACTTGGGCAAGGATCTTGAGCAGAGCGTGAAGGTCGTGATTGTGGCGGCTTAATTATCATGATAGCGTCAAAAGTTTTGGCGATTGATTATGGTACGCGCTACGTGGGTGTAGCAACTGGCAGTATGGAAACCCGTATTGCTTTTCCGCGTGAGGTGATTCTAAATAAATCGAGGGCTTTTTTGATTGCCGAAGTGATGAATATTTGTACTGACTACGAGATTGATTTGATTGTGATTGGGTGGCCGCAAAATATGAATGATGATGTTGAAACTCCAATTATGAAGCAGGTAAAACAGTTTGCTAGAGAATTGGAGAATTTCTCGAATATTAAGGTGGAGTTTTTTGATGAAAGGTTGAGTACTTTCGAGGCAAGACAGATGATGGAGGGATTTGAGGGTAAGCGTTTGGATTCACAGAGTGCTCAAATTATTTTACAAAGATTCTTTAATAACCATGGTGGTTAGAGTATAATGCTGCATATGAAAGATGTGATTATGTATATTGGGTTGGCGATTGGTGTTTATTTGTTTTTGAAGGTTGTGTTTGCGGTGATTTATCGCTTTCAGTCTGCGAAGAGAAAGTACATGGAGGTGTATAAGGTTTTACAGGTTCGTGTTTCAAAGGAGAATGAATTAGGACCAATCGTGGCGGAAAATATGATTGCCACTTTGCATGGTATTAAGAATAAATTTTCTTTTATTCAGAGGTTACAAGGATATTCGAGTGATCATGTGAGCTTTGAGCTTGCTAGTATTGGTAGGTCTATTAAATTTTATGTGGCTTTTCCGGAAAATTTGAGGAATTTGGTTGAAGGGCAAATTTATGCGCAGTACCCAGACGTGGAAATTGAGGATTGTGAGGACTATTCAATGTTGAAATCTGGCATAAGTTCTGCGAATGCTGCGGGAGTTGAGCTTAAGTTTCTTGAGCCTGATATGTTCCCAATTAAGCGTTATTCTCAATTTGAGGATAAACTTACGCGAGTGGCGGTGGATCCAATCTCGAGTATTACTTCTGCGCTGGTGAAATTTGAGGATCCTGAGGATCAGGCGTGGATTCAGATTGTAGTGAAGCCATTGGAGGACAAGTGGCGTCATGTACTGACAAGGTGTGTTAAGATTTTGAATAATGGAATTTTCTTGAATATTGGTGTGTTGAAAGGGATGTATGCGAATGCTTTTATTACTCGTAAGTTGTGGCCAAAGATTGTGTTTTTTCCTGTTTATATCTTTTTCTGGTTTCAGGGGTTTTTGGTAAATGCTGGTATTGATTCCGGGGCTCTTTCTTCATCAACTGGGACTTCAATTGCTACTGATGATATTGAGGATCTCACCTCTAGGGCGCATGAACGGGAAAGTAGTATTGATGCGGCGATGGACAAGGTGGTGCGACCGCTTTTTGATGTTTCAATTCGAATTGTTTACGTGCCGAAGGTTTTAGTGAAACATAAGGCAGAAATTAAGCTTCGGGAGATAGTTGGTTCCTTCAAACAGTTCAATTTTCCCCATATGAATGGGTTTGATGTTGGTGATTTTAATTGGGGCAGTAGTGTGGTGAAACTTTATGAAAAACGTGTAATTAAGGACGGGATGGTGCTTAATAATGAGGAATTGGCGACTATTTATCATTTGCCAAATATCTCAGTTAAAACTCCAACAATCTTTTGGGTTAGAAGTAAAAAGCTTGAGCCACCTTCTGATTTGCCAGGAGAGGAGCTTACAGGCGATGAGACAATTACGGCTTTGGGAAGGACAAATTATCGTGGTAATAGAAATATTTTTGGTATTAAGCCAGTGGATAGGCGCAGGCATATGTACATCATTGGTAAAACCGGTATGGGTAAGAGTACCTTGCTGGAAAATATGATTTATTCAGATATTATGGCTGGGCGAGGTGTGGGAGTGATTGATCCGCACGGCGATTTGGCTGATGATGTGCTGAGTTTTATTCCTTCTAGTCGTATAAATGATGTAATGTTAATTGATCCTTCCGATAAGGATTATGCCGTGGCTTTTAATATGTTGGAAAATGTGGATCCTGCTTTGAATTCAATTGTTTGTAGCGGATTGGTGAGTATTTTTAAGAAGATTTATGCCGATAGTTGGGGGCCGCGGTTGGAGCATATTTTGCGTAATACGATTTTGTCTTTATTGGAATATCCTGGAACGACAATGCTTGGGATTACTCGTATTCTTCAGGACGATGTTTATAGAAATAAGATTGTTAAATCGATTGAGGATCCTGTGGTGAAGAGTTTTTGGACACAGGAATTTGCCAAGATGCAGGATAAATTTAGAGTTGAGGCAATTGCACCAATCCAAAATAAGGTTGGGCAATTTTTGTCGAGCCATACGGTGCGAAATATTGTGGGGCAACCGAAGAGTACAATTGATCTGAGATTTGCTATGGATAAGGGAAAAATCGTAATTGTGAATTTATCCAAGGGTAAGCTTGGAGAGGATAACTCTGCATTGTTGGGTGCGATGTTTATTACTAAATTTCAGCTTGATGCGATGAGTAGAGCTAATATTCCTGAGAAGGATCGTAAGGACTTCTATTTGTATGTGGATGAGTTTCAAAATTTTGCTACCGATGCTTTTGCTACAATTTTGAGTGAGGCGAGAAAGTATAAGCTTAATTTAACAATGGCCAATCAGTATATTGCGCAGATGCCGGAAGAGGTGAGGGATGCGGTTTTTGGTAATGTGGGAAGTAGTTTGGCCTTTCAGGTGGGATTTGATGATGCTGAATATATTTCACAGCAGTATGGTGAAGAGGTGCTTCCTGCGGATTTGGTTTCTTTGAGCAAATATACTGCTTATATGAGGCTTTTGGTTGATGGTATGCCATCAAAGACCTTTTCTTTGGCAACATTGCCTTCGCCCGCCATTGACAAGGATCCGGAGAGAATTGCTAAGGTTGTAAAGGTTTCACGTGAGAGATATAGTACTTCGGTGGATATTGTGCGCGATAAAATAAAAAGATGGAGTGAAAATACTCCGGATGATAAAAAAGATGAGTAATGATTAAGGATTTTTTTCTAAAGGTTTGGCATCATTGGAAGGTTTTACTTAGAAATCATGATTATTTCGTGGCTTTAGTTTTTAGCATTATTTTATTGGTTTTTGCTTTTAGTGTGAATTTTTTGGCGAGCTCCTTTAATGATACTCAGGTTTATCTTTCTGTTGGAGACTTGCTTTTGGATCATTTACCTACCTATGATTTGCATTATCTTTTTATTTGGGGTTTTTATGTGATTCTTCTTTGTGTGTTTTTTTATACTGTTTTTTTGAAACCTGAAATTGCACCTTTTGCTATGAAGGCTTATGCAATTTTGATTTTGGTGAGATGTGGGTCTATTTTACTTACAAATGTAGGGCCTCCAATTGGATTTTTCTATGCTGGATCTCCAGTGGTGGGAACTAGTCTTTCTGATTTATTTTTCAGAAATGATCTTTTCTTTTCTGGTCATACTGCTTATCCCTTTTTGGCTTTTCTTTTATTTCGAAATTCTCCGATTCGGTGGTTTTTCTTGGTTTGTTCTCTTGTAATGGCTGCAACTGTTCTAGCAATGCATGTTCATTATTCAATTGATGTTTTTGCTGCTTTCTTTATTACTCATGGGACTTATGTTCTTAGCGATAAGGTTTTTGTAAAATCTAATCGGCGTTATAGAGAGTTGATTAAAAAGTATGGATGGCATGCTTTTCAACGTAAATTGAAGAATAGAATGGAGAAAATTAGAAGTAGTATTTCTTAAATTTTTATCATATGGATGTAGTAAAGGTTGTGAATGCTCCTCAGGCAATCGGACCATATTCTCAGGCAGTTAAATGTGGAGGCTTTCTTTTTTGCAGTGGCCAGATTCCCCTTACTGTTGAGGGAGTTATGGTTGAGGGGGATGCCGTTGTGCAGGCGAGGCAGGTTTTAACGAATTTGAGGAATGTAGTGGAAGGTGCCGGGAGTAATTTGGGAAAGGTGGTTAAGTGTACAATGTTTTTGGCTGATATGAATGATTTTGTGGCAGTGAATGAGGTATATGGAGAATTTTTTAGTGGAGAGGTGAAACCGGCTAGATCTACGGTACAGGTGGCTAGGTTGCCGAAGGATGCAAAGGTGGAGGTGGAGTGTATTGCTCAATTGTAAATTTCTTTATTCTTAAAAATAAAACATGAAAAAAATTACCGGATTACTGGTTGGGGTAATGGTGTTTGCTCTGAGTGTGAACAGTGTTGTGGCTTTGAGTACTATTCCGAAGCCATTTAATGATGTTGAAACTAATAACTTTGCGTTTAAAGAGATTAGTTGGTTGAAGGACAATAAAGTAGTTCAGGGTTATGAGGATGGGACTTTTCATCCGGGTGCGTTGATAACTAGGGCTGAATTTTTAAAGATGGTGTATGAGGCGGATCCGGCTTATGTTGGGTCTGTGGCTCCTAAGGCGTGTCTTGATGTTGCGTATACTGGTACTGGTAGTGATCCAAACCCTACTCATTGTGGTTATAAGCCATTTACTGATGTACCAACTAATGAGTGGTATTCTAAATATGTTAGTAAAGCTAAATCTGAGGGAATAATTAGTGGCTATGGTGATGGAACTTTCAAACCAGATAATAAGATTAATTTTGCAGAGGCGTTGAAAATTGTTATTAATCAATATTTGCCAGATGAGCAACCTATAGATGGTTTATGTAAGGGAGGGGATTACAATGATGAGAGAGATGGTGATGATGAGCATTTGGATAAGGATGCTTGGTATTATCGCTATGTAAAGATTGCCGATGCTACTTGTATTTCCGATTTTGGTTCAAGTGCGTTTGGAATGTGGGGATATTTAAATGTAGGGGTTGAGATTACGCGTGCAGATATGGCGAAATTGCTTTATCGAGCATTGGCTCGTAGTGAGGGGAAATATGATGAAAATCATCCTAATGATTTTTCTGATCCAAAGTTTTTAAGTTATTGTAGAGATGCAGGTGAGGAATTGGATAATGGTAGGGTGGAGTTTCCAATTGCTGGAGAATATAGTGATTTACCATTTTTAGGCCAATTATTTACTGCTATGGATTATTGTGGTTATCAGAGCGCTGCCCGGCTTTTTGGGGTAGAGGAAGGTGATGCTCCTTATAGCCTAGATTATACGCTGGGTTCTTCTTTGACTACTGATTCCAATGGGGCCAGTACTGATTTTAATGCCTTGCTTGAGGATATTGGTTTTGTTTGCAAGGATGATACGAGACCATGTGAAAATTATGAGTTAGAAGATACTGTTGATATCGAAAAGCTTTTTAAACTGACTGAGTTTATTGACGAGATGAAGGATGATGACTGTGTGAATTGCGGGTAAAAGGTGTTGTATAGTGAAAAGGCCCCATTGGCGGGGCCTTTTTGTTTGTTTATTTTTTTAGCGCTTCTATTCCTGGTAATTTTTCGCCAGAGAGGAATTCAATGCAGGCTCCGCCGCCAGTGGAGACATGGGAGAATTTTTCTGCAGGAATACCTAAGCGATTCATACAGTCGAGGGTATCCCCACCGCCAAGAATTGAGGTAACGTTATTTGTGTTGGCGAGACCGCGCATTACGGCTTCAGAGCCATGGATGAAGGGTTTGTATTCATATAATCCAAGTGGGCCGTTCCAGACTACTGTGCCTGAAGTTTCGATGATGTTTACATATTTTTCTGCTGTCCATTTGCCGATATCAAAAATTTTCATGTCTCCAATAACATCTTCGATTGCTACATGTGCTGATTCGGCGTCGTCGGAGATTTGGTCACCAACTACAACGTCGTGTGGTAATACAAAATGGCTTTTTTGTGCTTCACATTGCTGCATGATGCCGCGAGCAGTATCAATTTGGTCTTTTTCGTAAAGAGAATTGCCAACGTTATAGCCGGCAGCTGCCAAAAAGGTATTGGCTAGTGCTCCTCCCATTAGGAAATAATCAGCTTTTTTGATGAAGTGATTGATGATGCCAATCTTGGTATCTATTTTGGCTCCACCGAAGATCATAGTGAGAGGCTTTTTAACATTGCCTTCAACGAGAGGTGATAGAGCAGCTATCTCTCTTTCCATAAGTAGCCCGGCGTAGGCTGGCAGGTGGTCTGCAAGGCCTGCAGTGGAGGTGTGGCGTCGATGTGCTGTGCCAAAGGCGTCGTTCACGAATATTTCTCCGAGTTGGGAAAGTTCCTTTGTGAAATTTTCTTCACAGCTTTCCTCTTCTTTATGGAATCGAATGTTTTCGAGCATGATAATATCGCCATCTTCCATTTTATTGATGGATTCTTTTACTTCTGTTCCTAGGCTTTCGTTTAGTTTCTTTATTACTTTTCCTTCAAGTAGAGTACTTAGGTGTTGAGCAATTTTGGTAACTCTTAATTCCTCTTTTATTTGTCCATCTGGTCGTCCGAGGTGGGTAATGATGATTATTTTTGCGCCTTCTTTGATGAGAAAGTTAATAGTTGGTAAGCTTTCTTTCATTCTTGTGTCGTCCTGGACATCTCCGTTTTCCTTTAGTGGAACATTGAAGTCTACTCTTAAGAGGATTTTTTTTCCCTTAATGTTGCCTATATCACTGAGAGTGTTGATGTTCATATTTTATTTGTTTGAAGTAATGCGGTAATTGCAAAATCTTTACCTTTGGAGATGCGGTCTTTGGCCTGTTTTTCTGTGTCGCAGGTGAGTACTCCGAAGATGATTGGGACTTTTGTTGAGAGTTGAACCTGCATTAGTCCCTGGTAGGTTGTGTTTGATACTAGTTCAAAATGATATGTGCCTCCTCTAATTACGAGTCCAAGTGCGATTATGGCATCGATTTTTTTGCTGTCAGCAATTTTTTGGCAGGTATAGGGGAGTTCGAGAGCTCCAAATGTGCGATAGAGGCTGATGTCTTTTTCTTCGACACCTAGGAGTAAGAGCTCTGCTTTCGTTTCATTGTAGAGTTTTATTCCAAGTTCCTCGTTGAAATAGGGGAGTACAATGGCAATTTTTTTCCCTTTGCCGTTTAGTGATGGTAACGATATTTTTCCTAGTTTCATTTTTTTATTAAGTTTTCCAAATAGCGGGCGATTATGTCTATTTCGAGGTTGATGTAGTCATTTTTCTTTAGAAGTCCTAAATTTGTTTCTTTTAGGGTGTAGGGGATTAAGTCTACTGAAAAACTGCTGTTTTTCAAGTCGGAAACAGTTAGGCTGACGCCATTAATTGTAATTGAGCCTTTTAGTGCGAGGTATTTTTTTACTTTTTGAGGAAGTTGAATTGTGAGCTGATTTTTTTTGGAGCTTTGTTCAAGTTTGATTATTTTTGCTTTTGTATCTACGTGGCCTTGGACAATGTGTCCATCTAGGGCTTTATTTAGAGTTAATGAGCCTTCAAGATTTACTAGGTTTCCTTTTTTTAGAGAGTCGAGGTTGGTTTTTTTCAGGGTTTCAGGGATTGCAGCAAAGGTGAAGTTGGTGTTTTGCTTTTTGGTAATAGTGCAGCAAGCTCCATTGACAGTGATGGAGTCTCCGATTTTCTTGCCATTTAGGATTTTTTTTGTTGAAATTACAAAGTTTTTGTTGCCTTTTTCTGTGCTAATAGTTTCAACTTTCCCCATCTCTTCGATGATTCCTGTGAACATATAGAGTTGATAAAATTTGTATTTTAACTCTACCCTAGATTTTAAGAATTTTTAACAATTTTTTAATCTTTGCTTGCTATAAAGGGGTTACTATTATTTAACCCCAACGGGTATGAAAACTTTTGCTGCTATTAACATGTTAGGCAACGTGGCTGCGGATATTGATTTCCGCGATACTAAGGACAAAAAGTCGATTGCGATGTTTCCACTTGCCACTGATCGGAGAACGAAGGCTGAGGATGGTACTTTTTCTAAAGTTACTGATTTTCATAAGGTGGTTGTTTTTGGTGGTTTAGCTGAGATTGCTGGGAAGTTTCTTAAGAAGGGAATGCCACTTTTTCTTCAGGGGCGTTTAGTTAATCGTTCTTTTGATGATAAGAATGGTGAGAGGCATTATTCAACAGAGATTTTAGCTGAAGAATTAAACATTTTGGCAAAGAAGGAAAGTGCTTTATAATTTGCTGGTAACAGTAATATTATGCTCGTTTTACAATATAGATGTGGTGAGTGTTCTTCTTTCTTTGAATATCTCCATGGGGCTTCAAATAAGGAGAAAGTTGATTGTATTGCATGTGGATCACTAAATGTGCTCCGTTCAAATGATGTTCCTTTTTATCCAAATAAGAATTTTTGTCCTCATGATAAGACTTTAGATAAGGAAGTTTTAAAGGATACTTTGAAGGTTATTATGCATGATAAGAGTCAGAAATGCGGTGGTTGTGGGGTAGATGGGGCAGCTGGAAGTTGTAAGTCTTCAGGTGGTGGCTGTAAGGGTGGTGGCTGTGGTGGTTGTGGCAAAAGAAAATAACTGTTAAAATTTTTTTCGAATTTCCCTCTCAAAATTCCTATGAAAAATTTACGTAAAATATTTGTTTTTGTTTTAGTGGTTTCATTGGTTCTTTTGACTGCTTGTAGGGAAAAAGCTCCTACTACAAAAACTAAAACGTATGATGGTGTTGAACTGAGTTATTATAAAATGGCTGATGATGCCAATGTGATGGAGCCCTTTTTAAGAGCTTATGAGGGAGCTCATCCTGGTTTAACTATTAAATACAGAAAATTTGATGATTTTGACGAGTATCAGAAGGTGATTTTAAATGAGATGGCCGAGGGACGTGGTCCTGATATTTTTTCTATGCCTAATAATTGGTTTTATAGTAATTATAAGAAGTTAATTCCGATGCCTGCTACTTTTGGAACTACTGATGATTTTACTTCTACTTTTGTTGATGTTGCTTATAAAGATTTGGTGCGTACAGATGCTGATGGACAGGAGCAAATCTTTGCTGTTCCGATGACCGTGGATAATTTGGCTCTTTATTATAATAAGGCTAATTTTGAGGATCAGATTCCAGATCAGGGTAAGCCTTCTAGTACTTGGGAGGGAATTAAGGAGGATGTTGTTAAATTGAATAAAGAGGACAATAGTTTGTCTCGTTTTGAAGTGGCTGGAATTGCGATGGGTCGATCCGACAACGTAGCTACCGCTGTGGATCTTTTGTATTTACTCTTCTTGCAGTATGGGGTGCATTTTTATAATGAAGATGTTTCTGAAGCAATTTTTGCTGGGCAACAGGGGACGATTGCCTCTTATCCGGCAGTCGAGGCCTTGAAACTTTATGTGAGTTTTGCTGATCAAAAACAGAAGCATTATTCATGGAATGAGTTTGTGGTTGACGCTCAGGCCTCGGATAAGGAGGTAGAGGCGTTTGCTAGGGGAAAGGTTTCAATGATTGCTGGTTATTCTGGGACTTATTCTGAAATTCAAAGTCAGATTAAGCTTTTCAAGAATAAAGGTGTAAATACAATCGATTCAAAGGATGTAAAAATTGCTCCAATTCCACAGTTGTTTGATCCTAAGGTGTCTACTGAGAAGCGTGTTACTTATGCTAATTATTTTTCTGAAACAGTTTCCAGGAATTGTAAAAATCCTGATATTGCTTGGGATTTTCTTCTTGAGTTAACGAAGAAAAGTAATCTTGATGCTTATTTTAAGGCTACACATAAGCCAACAAGTCGTAGAGATATGATTGCGGATCAGCGAAAGGACGCATTGTTTGGTGTTTTTGCTATGCAGACAGGTTTTGCTGAGAGTTTTCCGTTGTTGGATGAGGATTTTTACAGAAAACTTTTTTCTGAGGTGATTGCAAAGGCGAATTTAAATTCAGCTGAAAGAAGTAACTTAGTTACTGCACAGGATCTTATTAGTGCCATGTTGCCAAAGGATGGATTGGCTATTAAGAAAAAGGAAAAAGTAGATACTCCTCCTGCTTAAAGTTGGGTTGTGTTTAGAGGTTTTCTAGAAGTTTCCGTTGTCCATTGAGGAAGTCTTTGCTGCTCATTGGATTTTTGCCTTCGAGTTGGAGTTTTGTGATTGAGAGGCTGCTATTTTTGGTTCCGAAGAGGATTTGGTTATTTTCAATTTGTGCTTTACCTGGGGATAATTTTGTTTGGCTTTCTTCTGCTTCAAGTATGCTTAGTTTTTTTCCATTAACGTTTGTGTGTATTCCTGGCCATGGAGTGTAGGCATGGAGTTGATTGAGTATTTCTTGGCTGGTTTTGTTCCATTCTATTAGGCCATCTTCTTTGCTGATTTTGTGGCAGTAGCTGGCGGTTGTATGATTTTGAGGAATAGGTGTTAGTATGTTGGCTTTGATGTCTTCTAAGGCTAGGGGGAGTAGTTCTGCTGTTAAAGTTGAGAGTTTTTCTGAGAGAGATTGCGAGGTTTCCTTTGGAGCAATAGGTATTTTACGAATAAGGTAGATAGGTCCCTCATCCATTTTTTCAGTCATTTTAATGAGAGTGATTCCTCCGTTTGCATCTCCATTTAAAATTGTTTCTTGGATAGGGGATGCTCCGCGATATTTTGGCAAAAGAGATCCGTGTACATTGATACAGCTGATTTTTGGCATTTCTAATATTAGATTGGGGAGTATCATTCCATAGGCAATTACTACGTAAAAATCTGCTTTGAAATCTTTTAGGATGGTGGTGAGTTCTTTTTTGTTATTTGGCTGAAATACTGGGATTTTAAGGCTTTCGGCAGCACTTTTTACCTCGGGAGGCGTGAGGATTTGCTTTTTCCCTACCGGTTTATCTGGTTGAGTGATAACGGCTAATATTTCGCAATCGGGAGTTTTAGCTAGTGAGTTTAGTGGTTTGACGGCAAATTGTGGTGTGCCAAAGTAGATAATTTTCATGTGAGGATATTATCCTATCTCTGGTGGTTTTTCCAGTTTTCTGCTATAATTGTGGGATATGTTAATATAGAAACTGTGAGTGGAAAAACCTTTGAATCAGCTTCAGGAGGGAATGAAGATCCCAAGTCACGTTTAAATGATGGTGTTGCTTCTTTGTCGTCGAAATCAGGGGCGGAAAGGCGTGGTGCTTCAGGTGCTGCTGGGAGTGAGTTATTAGCTGAAGTTGGTGATATTCAACGTGATATGAGAAAATTCATTGATGCTTTTGGTGAAAGGCAGAGTGATAAAAGTAAAACTGAAAATTTTGCCAAATGGGTGGATGCTCAGTCCGAGCCTGAATCTTTGAGAAGGGCTGGTATGCGTTCAAAGGGAAATCGGGACAATTATTTGGAGAAATTTATTCGTTTGGCGGCGCAGTATCTTGTTCTTGATTCAAGTAAATCTGCGAGTGGTAAAATGATTTTCAAGGTTGATTTTAAAGGTAATGAATTGGCTGAGTGGAAGCTTGGTGCCGGGTATATGTTGCCTCCGACTGCGGATGCGATTAATGTTTATGATGAAAGTGGGGCTTTGTTGTTTTCCAATGCGAAGAGAGCAATTGTTGCTGGTAAGGTTGGGTATTTTTCGGATGGTAAATATGCTTATGTTCATACGGGATATAGAATTGAGGTGTTGAAGACAGAGGCTCCTGATTCTGATAAATTTAAAGAGAAAAGGAACCTGGAGGATGATCTTTTTGATCAGGATGAGAAGAAGACTGTCGTGAAGGTATCATTGCAAAGATTTTTTAGTGCACAGGGGATGATGGTTGCAGTTGATGATGATTATTTTGATCATAAGCTTGGTGAGTTTGAAAAATTACTTCCTTCCGATTGGTGGGATAAATACAATCAGGGTAAATTGGTAGAGCAGGATTTTTTCAATATTTGGAAGAAGTCTTTTTCTCAGGAGGATTTTAATTTGATGCGGAATATTGCTGCTTTGAAAAATCTTGATTTGAAGAAAGATGCACAAGGGTCTATTGATTTTTCTGATTTTGATAGAGTGCGGAGCGATGCCAAGTTTGCAGAACTAAAGTCTTCCATTTTTGATGAGAAGGTTATTCGTAAATTTCAAAGGGATAAGTTAAAGGATGTTAATTTGGGAGAGGTTCTTTATTCCTCATCCGAGATAATGGCTAAAGAGCCTTTTGTAGAGGGAGTAGATCATTTTGGTGGCAAGGTGATTTTGCGTAAAAATGCAATGGTTGCTTTTCAGAAGGCGTTGAGAATTGCTCAATCTTTGGGGGTGCAATTGAAGGTTAATTCTTCTTATAGAAGTGTGGCTCAGCAGGAGGTGTTGTATCGTGAAGGATTGGCTAAGCATGGTGCCAAAAATGTTGGGGATTGGGTGGCGGCTCCTACTAGGTCTAATCACTTAACCGGGGGAACTGTGGACGTTGTTGCTTATGTAAATGGGGTGGGTGGGAATAGAGGTCCGAATCAAAAATTATTATGGAAAATTCTTCCTGCGGCTGGTTTTGTTAATTATGAACGAGAGCCTTGGCATTGGGAGATATATAGTGAAAGATGGCGCAAAAAGACTGGTAACACTGGGCCTATTTATTCCAGGGAGTTGGGGCATACACATTGATTTACAATATAGGCTTGCTTTCTTGGCGAACAGTGGTATAGTTCTTCCTATTTTTAGCTATGTTTATTGATCTTTACCTACAATTTAGCACTTTAATCAATGCTTCCACTCGGATCTTGATTGTTTCTCATAAAAAACCCGATGCGGATGCGTTGGGTTCAAATATTGCTTTGAGTTTGTATTTGAAATCTATAGGGAAGGATGTTGTTTCGGCTTGCGTGGATAAGGCTTCAAAGGTTTTTGATTTTTTGCCTTATATATCTGAGGTTGTAACTGAATTTGAAGTTGAGAACTTTGACTTAGTGATTTTGGTTGATTGTGGGGCACGTGAAATGGCTGGGTTTAGTTTGGAGGGATTGAGGGTTGTAAATATTGATCATCATGCCTCAAACGATAATTTTGGTGAATTAAATATTGTTGACCCTTTTGCTGCTTCTGCAACGGTTATTATTTATAGAATGATGAAGTTTTTGGGAGTGGAAATTGATGCAGATATGGCTACTTGTTTGTTGGCAGGGATTTATGGTGATACAGGTAGTTTTATGCATTCAAATGTCAGTAAGGAGGTTTGGGATATTGCTGCGGAATTAACTTCTAAAGGTGCAAATATTAGCGTAATTGTTAAGAATATTTTTAGGAGTAGGAGTATTGGTACTTTGAAGTTGTGGGGCAAGGTGCTTGAAAAGGCTCATATTACTGAAAATGGGGTTGTCATGTCGGTGATGAGAGATGGAGATTACTCTTCCTTGGGTGCTTCTCCAGAACAGCTTTCTGGAGTGGTTGATTATTTGAATATGGTTCCTAATGCAAAATATGCTCTTTTATTGAATGAAGATCGAAGGGGAAATGTGAAGGGATCTTTGCGTACGAAAAATAGCGATGTGGATCTCTCTGCAATTGCTGCTCAATATGGTGGCGGTGGGCATCCGAAGGCTTCAGGTTTTTCTCTCGAGGGTAAACTTGAGGTTGCACGGAACTATCGAGTTGTTTCTGATAATTCGGATGGTTCGTACTCTATGGAGTTTTAGGTGAAAATTTTCTATAGTTGGATTATATGGATGTAATTCAACTAATTAATCAGGTTCAAAATTGTACAAAGTGTGGTCTTTGTAAGAGCAGGACGAATGCTGTTTTTGGAGAAGGGAGTTTTGAGGCGGAAATTATGTTTATTGGAGAGGGGCCTGGGAAGGCCGAGGATTTGCAAGGTAAGCCTTTTGTTGGGGCGGCCGGCAAGTTGCTTACGAAGTTGATTGAGAGTATTGGGTTGACGCGTGAACAGGTGTTTATTGCGAATGTGGTGAAGTGCCGGCCGCCTAAAAATAGAGATCCACTGCCTGCGGAGGTAAAGGCCTGTTGGCCCTATTTGGAGGCGCAAATTCGATTGATTAAGCCAAAGTTGATTGTAACTCTTGGCAGGCATTCAATGGGAAGATTTTTGCCGGGATTGAAAATATCCGAGGTGCATGGGAGTTCTGAAATTGCATCTGGAATATGGCAGGAGAGGCAAGTTTATCTTCCGCTTTATCATCCGGCGGTTGCCTTGTATGATCCGCGAAAGCGCGATACACTCTTTGAAGATTTCGCGCAAATTCCATTAATTTTAAAAAAGCTCGATGACGCATAATCGATATATTGCTTATATTGCTGGTTCCGGAGCTATGGCGTGGCTTGGTTTTTTTGTTGTTATTTCGCGTTTAAGTCCATTTGAGAATTTGGAATTGGCTTTGACTCTTTTTTTCTTAACTTTATTTGTTGCGTTGAGTTCGACTTTTGGAGTGATTGGGTTTTACTTTAGGGTTTGGTTGTATAGAAATGAGATTTTTTATAAGCACATTGGAGTGGCTTTGAGGCAGGGTGTTTTTTTGAGTCTAATAACAGTATTTTGTTTGGTTTTTCAGATCATAAAGGTTCTGACTTGGTGGTCAGGGTTGTTGCTCATAGTCATTATAGTGATGATGGAGTCTTATTTCTCTGCTAGAGATTCAGAATATGGTTGATGATGAACGATTCTCATTGAGCTAATTGGCCACCAAACAACCCAGGCTTTTCCGCGAATTGCATTTCTGTTGATGTATGCCTCTTCTGGGTGGAGCTTGCAGTTAGAGCTGATAGTGCTTGCAAAACAACTTCTTGCGTCTGTTGAGCCTTTCCGGTTGTCTCCAAGTAGAAAATAACTGTTTTCAGGTACTAAGAAAGTATTCACTCCTGGAATGTGTTCTTGGGTGCGATGGATGTTTTCTTGATTTAAATATGGTTCATCAAGAAGGTGGCTTGTGTTTTCTCCGGCGGGTGTAATGTGTATTTCTCCATCCTTGATTTCGATTTTGTCGCCTGGAAGGCCAATTACTCTTTTGATGAGAAATTTTTCTTTTTGTTCTTTTGCATTAAATACTACGATGTCTCCTCTTTCAGGTTTATTGAAGAGGTAAACGGCTTCGTTGATTAGTATTTTTTCGCCTTTTCCGCTGACGCATTGTTCATTTAGATAATTAAGAGTGTTGCACATAGAGGATCCGGATACGTCGAATGGGGCTATTATCCATCTTTGAATCACAAGGACCAGTACGAATATGAATACTACATTTGCAACGACGTCGAGAATGTTTAATAATAATTTCTTTTTGTTTTCGTTCATGTTTTTTATTAGGGTGTGCTGATTTTAATGCTTTTGCTTTGTGTTTACAATACTCGGCTGCTGATAATATAATTAGCCCATATGAAATTGCCCAATTATTTTTTCAAACCTTATTTGGATCCCGGGGAGAAGATTCTTTATGTGGCGCATAAGCATGTTTTGGTTTTGAAATTAACAGCTGCTAAATCGTCTTTTCTTGGTATTACGTTACCGATAGTGCTGTTTTTCATTTTTCCGAAAGCTATTTTGTTGTTTGCTGTTTGGGTGCTGGTTGGTCTTGGGGTGTTCTTTTTTCATTTATTTGATTGGTATTTTGATGCTTGGTTACTCACTAACGCGGGGGTGATTGATATTCAACGTAATGGTTTTTTTGATATCACAACAACACGAGTGGATTATCATATGATTGAAGGTATTTCTTATACAATTAAGGGTGTTATTCCTACGCTTTTTAATTACGGTAAAATTACGATTGATAAAATTGGTGCTAAGACTTCGGTGGTATTGGAGAATGCGGCTTCTCCTAAAAAAGTTGAGCAGATGGTTTTGAAGTATCAGCAAAGATTTGTGAATGATAAGAGCATTCGTGATCATAATGCCCTTAAAACGATGCTTTCAGAGATGATTGCTTATCATGTACAGAGTGGAAAAGTAAAACCTCCTAAACAGGATTAATATGGCGCCTTGGATAATTTTTGTCATTTGTTTTGTGCTTTTTGATCTTCTTTTGGTGGTGCTTGTGATTTGGAAGCGTAAACAGATGAAGTCTTTTAATTCGCAAGAGCTTACTTATATTAAGTCCCATTGGATTCGCATTATTGATATGTTTAATACTAATACTGTTGGTGCAATTATTGATGCTGATAAGATTTTGGATTATGCTTTGGCAAGGAGGGGGTTTATTGGCAGCGTGGGCGAAAAATTGAAAAAGGCTGGGCCACGATTTTCAAACTTGGATGGCGTGTGGCGGGCGCATAAATACCGTAATAAGCTGGCGCATGAGCTTGGTCGTATAAAAATGGAAGATGCCAGGGATGCGCTGGGTCAGTTTAAGCGCGCGCTGAATGATTTGGGTGCAAACTTGTGACTGGCGCGCAAATATTGTAATATCCTGCACATATGGAACTAGAAGCAGTAATAGGATTGGAAATTCACGCTCAAATGGCCACTGCCACGAAGATGTTTTGTCGTTGCGATAATGATTCTTTTGGTAAAGCTCCAAATGTGAATGTTTGCCCTGTTTGTATGGGTTTTCCTGGGCAGCTTCCTGTTTTAAATGAAGATGCGGTGGCCAAGGGGGTGAAGGCTGCATTGGCTTTGAATTGCGAAATTCCGGCTTCATGTAAGTTTGATCGTAAAAATTATTTTTATCCTGATAATCCGAAAGGTTATCAAATTTCTCAGTTTGATGAGCCGATTTCTAAGAATGGCTATATAGACGTTGGAGACAAGCGGATTGGAATTACTCGTTTGCATCTTGAGGATGATGCGGGGAAGCTAACTCATGTGAATGGTGGTTCTTTGGTGGACTTTAATCGTACTGGTACGCCTTTGATGGAAATTGTGTCTGAGCCTGATATGCGCAGCGCGGCGGAGGCTTCGGCTTATGCTCGTGAAATTCAGAAAATTGTGCGTTATGTGGGTAGTAGTGATGCGGATATGGAAAAGGGAATGATGCGTTTTGATGCGAGTGTATCTTTACGTCCGAAGGGTGAAACTAAGTTGTATCCACGTGCGGAAATTAAAAATTTGAATTCTTTTAAGTCTTTGGAAGGTGCGATTACTTATGAAATTAAACGTCAGAGTGAGCTTTGGGAGAAGGGTGAGGCTCATAGTACTCCAATTACTGTGGGTTGGGATGAAGAAAAGGGGAAAACTTTTTTTATGCGTGATAAGGAGGAAAGTGATGATTATCGTTATTTTCCGGAGCCGGATATCCCACCCTTGCATATTGATAATGAAATGGTGGAGAAATTTAGAGCTGAGGTGCCTGAGTTGCCTGGGGTAAAGGCAAAACGGTATATGGAGGAAATGAGTTTAAGTGAGGATGATGCGCGGATTTTGAGCAGTGATTTGGAATTGGCTCGATATTTTGAAAAAGTAGCGGAGTTGAGTGGTGATGCTAAAAAGTCTGCAGCCTTTATTACTACTGTTTTGATGAAGTTTATGAATGAGGAGCTGATTGGAGTGCAGGAACAAAAAGTTACGACTGAGATGTTGGCTGATTTAATTAAGATGATTAATAGTGGGGAAATTTCAAATAATGTTGCTAAGGGAGAGGTGTTTGAGGAAATGTATGTGGGAGGCAAGAGTCCGGCTGAAATTGTGAAGGAGAAGGGATTAACGCAAATCAGTGATTCTGGTGCGATTGAGGAGGCATGTGGAAAAGTTATTGAGAGTAATCCTGGTCCTGCGCAGGATGTGCGAGACGGAAAGGAAAAAGCTATTGGGTTTTTAGTAGGAATGGTAATGAAGGAGATGAAGGGGCAGGCGAATCCGCAAATGGTGAATGAGGTGATGAGGAAGGTATTGGGGCTTTAGGTTTTATTTATTAACTTCAATGATATGAAAAATCTTAAAAAGGTTTTGGTTGGCGTTGTGATTTGTTTTTCTTTATTTGGGATGACAGCTTTTGGTTTGTCGATTGCGAAGATTTTTACTGATCAAGGTGAGTTTCCAGATTGGGCTTCTACCTCTATTTTTGATATGTATCGTGCTGGTGTAATTAATGGTTATGAGGAAAACGGTCATAGATCTTTTAAGCCTGAAAAGCCTGTGACTAGGGCAGAATTGGCAGTGATGCTTGATAGGTTCCAGGACAATATGTTTGAAGAAATGGGAGAAGTATTAATGTCTTATGATGAATTAGAGGGTATTACTTTTGATTATCAGTGGGATAACTCTGGCCCTAAAGTTTCTGTAGCGATGGCAATGGCTGGGCTTAGACCAATTGATAGTAATGACCCTGATTTTCCAGCTGCCAACGATCTTTCTAAAATAGAAAAGGAAGGTTTCCCGACTTATGATGTTTATGAATTTTCAACTTTGCCGGCAGGAATTTTTTATGTGAATTATCACGTTGAAGATAGAGTAGTGCCTGAAAGTGGTGGAGAGACTGTAGATATTGATCAGTGGTATGGTCCTTTTGAACCGGCTGTTTATTATTTAAATTAAATTTTAAGATTGAAAACGTGAGAGGTTAGGGCTACTATGAGTCGTAGTAGTTCTAACCTCTCTCCTATGTTTGCAACTTCATCCGATGTGCTAAATATGTCTTTAGCTGGCGGATTTGTGATTTTGGTTATTTTTTTGTGTGTAGCACTTTTTTTCTTGATTTTGATTTTGCGTGATACTAGCAAGATGATGGACGATGCGAAGAACGTTGTGGATCGTGTGCATAATGCCATTGTTGAGCCATTGAAATTGGTGGATTTTTTGATTGAGAAGGTGAAGCCATATATCGAATCGGCTTTGGAAAATCGGTTTAAAGGAAAGAAAAAGTAGTTTTTATTTGTAAGTATTTTTTAATATAAATTTCATGAGAAAAATTATGAAAAATGTTTTGATTGGGTTTGTGGTGTTTTTTTCTGTTTTTGGTTTGACTGCATTTGGTAAGGGGATGATGGGTCATATGTTTAAAGATGATGGGAAAATTCCAGAATGGGCAAAGGAAGGGGTTCAGGATATGGCTGACGGTGGTGTTATTGAGGGATTTTCTAATGGTGATGAGAAGGAATTTAGGGGCAGTGAGCCTGTGAGCCGTGAGCAGTTGGCAGTAATGATGAATCGATATGATAAAAAGATTCGAATGAGTGCTTTTGTGGGTTTGATTCATTCTTTGGATAAGCTTGGTTATATTGATGTGAAGGATGATTATAGTGCGGCGGCTATTATGGCTGAGGCGGGGATGATGAAGGCTAAAAAGAAGCCAGTGATTGAGGAAGGAATTGAGGACAAGGAGTTAACACATGAATCTTTGCCTGAAGGGTATACTTATATTTTTCCTTATATGGGTACTTTTTATCTACACTTTGTTGGTGAGCGTTTTGTGGGGCAGGATTTTATGAATGTTGATCAATGGTATGGCCCTTTTAATATGCACATGCTTGAAGCAGACCAGGTTTAGTGGTTTGATTAATTTGAATGAAAAGGGGGAGGCTAAATGCTTTCCTCTTTTTTGAAGGGGGATATTGTTGCCTCGCTGAGGGACATTGCGCGCTAGCGCGCTGCGTGTCTGTTGGTGGAGTTAATGGGACTTGAACCCATGACCTCTTGCATGCCATGCAAGCGCTCTAGCCAGCTGAGCTATAACCCCACGTATGTGATATTGGCACCTCTCTTCGGCACGGTGGCGCTTTGTGGTGTAGTTGTTGACACTTTGCTTTTCGCTCGTGCTTAGGGGAATTTTAATGAATTTTTGAGAACTGCGATAGGGAATTTTATTACTGCATTGAAGATCCTTTTGAATCTTTTGGGTTGTTTGAAGAGTCTATAGAGCCACTCGAGGCCGAGATTGCGCATGAATTTTGGAGCGCGTGGGGAGGTGCCGGAGAGGAAGTCAAAAGCTCCGCCGACGCCGACGGCGAGGCGGGCCGTGTTGAGCTTTTGTAGATTCCTGGCAATCCACATCTCTTGATGTGGAGCTCCGAAGGCTACAAATAGAACTTGGGCTTCGCTTTTGTTTATTTTTTTAATTATTTCATCTTCTTTATCAGCTTCTTTGGAGTCGCTTGATGTACCAACGATTTGAATTCCTGGGTATTTTTTACCCATTTTGGTTTTTAGTTTTTCCGCAACGCCGGGCGCCGCACCTAGTAAGAATATTTTTAAACCTGTTTTGGCGCCCTCTTTAATTAGGCCTTCCATTAAGTCTGTGCCAGTGACTCGTTCTTTTAGTGGTTTTGATGGTCGAATGAAGATGCTTAAAATAAGCGTGTAAAGCCAGGTGATGATGTGGCCGGCAAGTGTTTTGTATTCAAGTCTGGTTTTATAATTGGCGGCCCAGAGAAGGCCTGTACCGTCGGGTATATTTAATTGTGAACTATTTAGGACTTTTTTGAATTGCGAATTTTTTTCTGCCTCAAGTAATATCTCTGGATTTGGGGTGGTGATGTATGATTGAATCTTGCCGTTTGTCAATTTCAGCGCTTCTTTAAGCGCTTCTTGGTAAGTGACTTGGTTTATTTTAACTCCTAGGATTTTTAAACTTTTTTGCATATCATTACAATATTCTTTTCAGTGATTTCTTCAAGTATTTCAAAGCCTTCTTTCATTAGTAAATGTCTTAATTCTGATGGTTTGAAGGCATAGTAGTAACGGTTTATCCCGCTTGTACTCCAGGGAATGAAGGTGTCACGCGGGGCATATCTTCCTAGGGTAACTAGCCATTTCAAGCGAGCTTTGCGAATATATTTCTTGTATTTAGGTTGGAATAAATTCCAGTTGCTCATAACTAAGATTCCATTGTTTTTTAGAATGTCCTTTATTTGTTTTAGTGCTTGAATACGGTATTTTTTTGATGGTAGGTGGTGAAATGCTGCGATGCAGAAAATAATGTCTTGGCTGTTTTGGGGAAGTGGAATCTCTAAAAGATCTCCAAGTGCAAAGGTGGTGTTTGGAAAATTTGTTTTGGCTTTTTCAATTAGATTATTGCTGTTGTCGATGCCCGTGTATTTGAATTTTTCCAGATTTTTTTTGAGAAAGTCGTAAAGCCTGCCATTGCCGCAGCCAATATCTGCTATGTTGGAATTTTCTTTTAAGTATTTGGTGAAGATTTTGAATTCATGCCATTCATTTTTTCGTGTTTGGTCGAATTCGCTCGATATCGAGTTGTAATCGGCTTTGACTTTTTCGAGTAAATTTTGTGCGGTCTTCATATCTTTATTATAACTGTGTTAAAATGCGCGCACTATGGACTTTTCAAAAATTGATCTTAAGGATCATCAGCAATTGGCACGTGTGATTATTGAGCGGGCGGCGAAAAAGAAATTTAAGAACCGCACTATGTTTGAGAGGTTTCGTAATTCCATAGTTAAGGAATTTAAGGGACAAATTTTTCATAATCTTTATTTTGTACGTGCATATCAGGATTTGCTTAAGGAAGGAAAAATTGAGCCTAATGAGTCTATTTTGAATCTGATTCAAAAAAGAGCCGTGCGTACTATGAGTGGGGTGGCTCCGGTAACGGTATTAACGAAGCCTTTTCCGTGTCCTGGAAAATGTATTTATTGCCCAACTGATATTAGAATGCCGAAAAGTTATTTGCCTTCCCAGCCCGCTGCTCAGAGGGGTTTTAGGCAACGTTTTGATCCTTATACTCAGGTATTTGTACGTTTGAAGGCTTTAAAAATGACGGGCCATGAGGTGTCCAAGGTGGAGCTACGCGTGCTTGGTGGTACTTGGAGTAGTTATCCTAAAAATTATCAGACCTGGTTTTTGAAAAGATGCTTGATGGCAATGAATGATTTTCAAATTCAGATAGACGATAAACGGACGGATAGGATGGAGAATATTTTGAAATCTGAGAATGTGCATAGTGTCTACGGCGATGAAATTGTGAACAAGGTGGTGCTGAGAAGTTTGACTAGAGGGAATCCCAGTTTTGATCAGATGGTAAAGCAAAATGAAACTGCATTGGTGCGTTGTATTGGAATTAATATTGAAACACGCCCGGATTTTGTGGATGAAAAGGAGGTACGTCGTTTGCGGAATTTAGGCGTTACGAAAGTGGAAATTGGTGTGCAAACTACTGATGATTTAGTACAGGAAATTACAAAGCGCGGGCATGATCTCCAATCTGTGAAAGATTGTACTCGTCTACTTAAAGATGCTGGGTTTAAGCTTAGTTATCACATGATGCCCAATTTGCCAGGTACTACAGTGGAACTGGATAAGCGAATGGTTCGTGAGCTTTTTGAGGACGAGGGGTATCAGCCTGATTATTTGAAGATTTATCCTTGTGTGGTGGTGCCGAAGGCGGCTTTGGCTTTGGATTACAGAAAGGGCTTGTATAAGCCATATGATGATGCCACCTTGGAGGAGGTGTTGCTTGAAGAGGTGAAAAGTGTGCCAGAATGGTGCCGAATTGACCGTATTGCTCGTGATATTCCAGCTACAGATATTGAGGCGGGTTTTAAAACTTCTAATATCAGGCAGGTGATAGAGCGAAAATTGGCTGAGGCTGGGACGCCATGTAGAGATATCCGTGCACGGGAAATTATGAAAGTGAAGGTGAAAAGTGAGGATGTTGAGTTTGTGAAACGCGAATATAGGGCTAGTGGTGGGCGCGAATTTTTCTTGTCATATGAGGATGTGAAAAAGGATAAATTGGTGGCTTTGCTCCGTTTGCGATTTCCTGGGCGCACATTTTTAAAGGAATTAAAGGGGGCGGCGCTGATTCGTGAGGTGCATGTATATGGTAAGCAGATTGCGGTAGGGAAGGCTTTGTCTGGCGAAAAACAGCATGTGGGCTGGGGGCGAAAGTTGATGGAAGATGCTGAGAATATTGCGCGAGCGGATGGTTATAAAAAAATGGCGGTCATTGCGGGAATTGGTACTCGTGAATATTATAAAAAGCGGGGATATAAGCTTGAGGGCACTTTTATGGTGAAATATTTGTAAAAATGTGGTATAATGTTGGGATTTAACTGA
>CAYHGX010000003.1:63425-73593 GCA_964356355.1 uncultured Candidatus Peribacteria bacterium
ATCTACTGGCGTAAATGTGAGTTATAGTTTTCTTGATGGTGCGAGTATTGAGTCTCCGGATGGTTTTTCTTTACCATTAAAGGTGGGTAAAGGTGCGAATGGATATTCTTATTATTTGCAGGATTCTAGATCAGAAACTGGTGTGGTTGGGCCCATTAAGGCTCAAGAGTTGGCTGGTAAATTTGATGAACGCTATACGGATAATTTTTTTACAACAAAGGTATCTCTTTTGATGAATAACAATGAGGAGATAGCTAAAATACCTGATAAGGTGGTGGTTGGAGTGTTGTATAAACTTTTAGGTGAGGGTGCTTCAAGGGGTTTTTCATTTGGGAAGAAGCAGCGTGCGATTATGGACACTTTTGCCAAGGTGATTGTGGTGGAAGACGGGAAGTATCCTACTATGTATAAGAAGATGATGGCGTTGGCGGTATCGATGCAAAAGGAGAGTAACGTGAATTATTTTGTGAAAAATTTGGCTAATGGTGTGGTTAAAAGTGTTAGTGAATATATTAGTGAAGGGGATGCCGGGGGTAATATGGCTGACTAGAGGGAAGGGATGAGGTTCTGGATTTTTGAATCCACTTAGGTTTGCACAATGTATCTTGTGCAAAGTTTTCGAGAGGTTTGGGGAGGGAAGGGCTTTTAGTCTTTGATGAATATCTCCCCTATGTCTGCAATTTTGTCGGCCAACATCGGATACTCTTTTAGTAGCGGATCTGTGTCGATTAATTTTTCAGCAGACTTACGGGCTTTTTCTATTGTCTCGCTGTCCCCTAAACTGGCCATTTTTAGGTCTGGTATGCCACTTTGGCGGATTCCGTAGATTTCGCCCGGTCCCCTGAGTTCGAGGTCGATTTCGGCTAATTTGAAGCCGCTAGAGTGGATTTCCATTGATTTTAAGCGGTTTTTTGTCTCAGGTGAGGGACTGTTGGTAAAGAGAAAGCAGTATGATTTGTGTTCACCACGGCCAACACGTCCGCGGAATTGGTGGAGTTGTGAAAGGCCGAAGCGTTCTGAGCCCTCTATAAGCATGATGGTGGCATTAGGGATGTCGATGCCCACTTCGATGACGGAGGTGGATACGAGGATGTTTAAATTGTTATCTTTAAACTCTCCCATGATGCGATCTTTTTCTTCTTGCTTGAGTTTGCCGTGAAGGAGGCCAAGTTTGAGATTTGGAAAAATATGTTCGCTGAGACGCGCGTATTCGGCAAGGACGGACTTAACTTCAATTACATCGGATTCGTCGATGAGAGGGCAAATAATGAAGGCTTGTCTTCCTTTGGCTATCTGATCCTCAATCCAGCGGTAGGCGTCGATGCGTTTTCCTTCGGGCACGATTTTTGTAGAGATTTCTTGGCGACCTGGTGGCATTTCGTCGATGATGGATAAATCTTGGTCGCCGTAGATGGTCATTGCTAGGGTGCGTGGGATTGGAGTAGCCGTCATAGATAAAAGGTGTGGAGTGCCGAAACTTTTCAGTGTGGTGCGTTGTTTTACGCCGAAGCGGTGTTGTTCGTCGATGATAGCGAGGCCTAAATTGTGGAAGCCGATGCTTTCTTGAATAAGGCTGTGGGTGCCAATTACTATATCAACAGTGCCGGTTTTCATTTGGCGGATCACTTCTTCTTTTTGCTTGGCAGTTGTGGAACCGGAAATAAATTGAATGTTGAGATTAAATGGAGTGAGGGTTTTAACGAAGGTTGAGTAGTGCTGCTTGGCGAGAATTTCTGTGGGGGCCATGATGGCGACTTGGTAGCCGTTTTTGACAGTATTTAGCGCGGCCAGGGCGGCGATTATGGTCTTTCCTGAGCCAACATCTCCTTGTACTAGGCGAGTCATTGGGAAGGTTTTTTGGAGGTCGGTGAGGATTTCGGCGAAGACACGTTTTTGGGCATTGGTCAGCTGGAATTTGAGTGAATCGATGCACTCTTTGAGGATTTCTTTTTTTATTTCTAGGGCTTTGCCGGAGCCAATGTTGGTGTTTTGCCAATGCCATTTTTTTTGAAGGACCTTGAGTTGCAGAAGAAATAACTCGTCGAAGGCGAGACGTTTTTTGGCTTGTTCTAGGGCTTCTTCTGTTTCTGGGAAGTGGGCCTGTTTGATGGCTTCTTGGTAATCGATGAGATCGTGTTCTTCCATGATTTCCGGAGGGAGATATTCCTCGAACTCGTTGATCCAATTGTCGATGAGTGGTTTTAGCTTTTCTCGGAGCCATTTGGAATTGATACCTTCGGTTTCGTGATAAACTGGGACAATTCTGCCGCTGTGAATTTGCTCTTCATTTTTTTTAACGATCTCGTAGGTGGGATTTTGGAGGGCTACTTTGCCCATGGTCATTTTGGCTTTGCCAGTGAGGATGATTTCCCCTGTCCGTGGAAGCATTTTTACTAGATGTGGTTGGTTGAACCAGACTACTTGAATTGAGCCAGTTTCGTCTGTGAGAAGCCCTTTTGTGAGCTTTTTGTTGAAACGGGTAGAGATATTGAAAAGGCTGGAAATTTGGCCTTTAAGAGTGACGGTTTGGTCGAGATAAATCTCTTCAATTTTGGTGAATTGGCTGGTGTCGTTGTAGGTGCGGGGAAAATATAGCAAAAGGTCTCGGACGTTTGAGATGCCGAGTTGGTGGAGTTTTTCGAGATGCCTTGGTGTCGTTCTTAAAACCTTATCCAGCGTTTTATTCAGCATTGCTTTTAACCCTTAGAAATTTGCGTTTTCCTGCTTGAATGATTTGTTCTTCGGTGAGATCTATTTCTGCATCGATGCTTGCAACTTTTTCACTGTTGACCTTTACTCCCCCACCTTCGATTAGGCGGCGAGCTTCGCTTTTTGTTGAGGTTAAGCCTGTTGTGAAGAGTAGTTCGATAATATTAAGGGATTTTTCTTTTAGGTGTTTTAGTTCGATTTCAGTTGGGAGTTCTTTATTTGAAAAAACGCGGATGAATTCTTCTTCGGCTTGGGCCGCGGCTTCTGTGTTGTGGTAAAGACTTGCTATTTCTCTAGCGAGTAGCATTTTTGCTGTTCTTGGGTTTTCACCTGAGTCTAGTGCTTTTTTTACTTTTTCAATTTCTTCTGATGGTAGGGTGGTGGCTAATTCAAAGTATTTAACAATTAAGTTGTCTGGTATGGAGAGAGTTTTTCCGTACATTTCTTTTGGTGCCTCTGTTATGCCTATGTAGTTGTTGAGTGATTTGCTCATTTTTTCAACGCCATCGAGGCCCTCGAGGATGGTGCAAGTCATAACGTCTTGGATCACGTCCATGCCGTAGGCTTTTTGAAGGTCGCGACCGACAAGCATGTTGAAAAGTTGGTCGGTGCCGCCGATTTCCACGTCACAATTGAGCGCAACGGAGTCATAACCTTGCATGAGTGGATACATCATTTCCACCATGGATACGTCTGTTTGGTTTTTAATACGATTTTTGAAATCTTCTCGTTGCATTAGTTGGTTAACGGTTTTTTTGGCTGTGAGATTTAGAATATCGGCCATGGTCATTTCTGCGAACCATTCGGAGTTGTGACGAATTTCGGCTTTTTCGATATCAACAATTTTGGAAGCTTGAATTATGTAGTGTTGCATGTTGGCCTTGATCTGATCTTCGGTGAGCATGGTGCGAGTTTCGGATTTGCCTGTGGGATCGCCGATGCGGGCGGTGTAATCACCTATTAGGAGGATTATTTGGTGGCCGGCGTCTTGAAAGTGGCGGAGTTTGCGAAGTACAACGCTATGGCCGATGTGGAGGTCGGAGCCTGTGGGATCGATGCCTAGCTTGATGCGGAGTTTTTTACCGGATTTGAGTTTCTTTTCGAGGTTTTCTTTAACTATAACGTTTTCCACTCCCCTTTCTAGTATTGTTTTGATGTCCATGCACGTTAGGTTAATGTCTTTTATGAAATATGGCAAATATTATTAGTTCTTCTGATTCTGATCGAAGATTGCAGTGCTGTTCTTTGGCTTTACTTGCGTGGTTTTTGGAGGTGAGAGATCTTCTTAGGGAAAATACTTGACAGGATGTCAATTTTTGTTATATCTTATTTTTCTTTATTAAAACCTTTGTGATGTTTGAAGATAAGTTGGCCCAGATTGGCTTTTCTAAAAGTGAATCTAAGGTTTATCTAGAGTTGTTACAGATTGGCCCACAGGCGGTAAGTATTATTGCTAAAAGGTTGGGGTTGAATAGGAGTTCGACTTATACTTTATTGAGGTCTTTGGAGAAAAAGGGTTTGGTTTCTTCTTATGTGAATGGCAATTTACAATTTTTCACTGCGAATGATCCTAATTGTTTAATTGGTTTTTTGGATCGTAAATGTAGAACTTTTGATTATTATCGGAACGAGATGCTATCTATGGTGGATACTTTTCGGGCTTTGGCGGAGGCGAGAGTGGAGAAAAAGCCTATCGTAAGGTATTTTGATGGACTTGAGGGGGTGAAGGCAATTATGGATGATGTAATTGATAGTGGTGCAAAGGAATATATGGCTTATTTGTGTTTGGATAAGTGGTTTGAGTCTGGTTTGAAAGGGTTTTTGTTGGATTTTAAGAATCGTAGAGCTAAGGATAGGGGTATTAGTTTGAGGGCAATTGCTCCGGATTTGCCTGAAGTTAGAGATTTTTTTGATTCTAATTATGATTTTTTTGATGATTTGACGCAGGTTTTTTATGTGAAGGACTTAAGTAATTTGGGTATTTTTGAGAATGGATTAAATATTTATGGTGACATGGTGTCGATTATTCATTTGAATGGAGGGTCTGGGTTTGGGGTGGTAATTGAAAGTAGAGAAATTGCGGATATGCAGCGGGCGATTTTTGAGATGGCTTGGAGGGCTAAGGACTGATATAATCTGCCCATGCAGCTTTTTGAGGGAATAAAACTTGGATTTGAAGGGAAACGATTAGATGTTTTTTTGGCGGGCGAGTTTAGCGACTTTTCAAGATCAAAGCTTCAAAAATTGGTAAAGGATGGGGTTTTTAGAGTAAATAAGGCTAAGGCGAAAGCCGGATATGTGCTTAAGGTAAGTGATGTTGTTGGTGCCGACTTGGATAAAGTTGTAGCTCCGAGTTTTAAGGAGGAGCCTTTTGAATTGAAAGTTGTGATTGATGATGCGGATTTTATGGTGGTGGAAAAGCCGGCGGGGATGGTGGTGCATCCGGGAGAGGGAGATAAATATTTAACGGGTACAGTTGCGAATAAAGTGAGAGGGATGGTTACCGGTTTTGATCCTGATGATGAACGGCCTGGTATTGTGCATCGATTGGATAAGGATACTTCTGGTTTGTTGATCGTGGCGAAGAATCCGGCTGCTAAGGAGTATTTTTCTGAATTATTTAAAGAGCGGAAGGTGGAGAAAAAATATATGGTTTTGGTGGAGAAGGTTTTTGATGAAAAGGCTGGTGTAATTGAGGCTCCGATTGCAAGAAGTAGTGCGAATAGAAAGAAAATGGTGATAAATAGCGATGGAGGACGATATGCTAAGTCAATTTATCGTGTAAAGGAGGAGTTTGAGCTTGAGGATGGAATATGTGTGAGTTTGGTGGAGGTGGAGATTGAAACTGGGCGGACTCATCAGATTCGTGTGCATCTAAGTGCCATTGGGCATGATGTTGTTGGTGATGAGGTGTACGGGAATAAGACAATTAATGGCTTGTTTGCCCGGAAATATGGTTTGAAACGCCAATTTTTGCATGCTGGCGAATTGGCTTTTGTGGATCCTGGAGCTAAAAAAATCACCAGGTTGGTTTGTGACCTTCCTGATGATTTGAATGATGTTTTGAGGAATCTCCGAAAATCGTGCACTACTTCATCACCTTCGTCGCTTCCTTCTCGCCGTACAAAGTAGTACGGCTCCTACAGAAGCTCCTTGTTTCTTTGTATTGCATCAATTTTGGGAGCTTCTTTTTGGCTTTTTATTTATTATTCTTCGCTCTTTACTACTTTCTTAACTGGGGCTTTTTTTGCTGGAGCTTTTTCTTCTGATTTGGTTTCTGCTTTAGCTTCAGTCTTTGTTTCAGCCTTAGCACCGCCAGCTCCAATGTGTGTGATTTCGATTGTTGTGTAGGTTTGTCTGTGACCTTGAGTTTTTTCGTATCTCTTTTTGGCTTTTTTCTTATAAACAACGATTTTGTCGGCTTTTTTGTGGTCGACAACTTTTACTGTTACGGATGTGCCTTTTAGGAATGGTGCGCCAACTTTAGTAGTGCTACCTTCACTTGTTAGAAGAACTTCTTTTATTTCGAAGGTACTTCCGGCTTCGTGATCTACTTTTTCGATTTCAAGTACATCTCCTTTGGCTACACGGTATTGTTTACCTCCTGTTTCGATTATTGCGAACATATTGCTTGGTTTTACGGGAAATTTGCCTGTTTACTTTATGGAAAAAGCTGTTTTTGGTCAAGTTGATTTGCAAATTTTGTTTGCAGCGTATAATCCTGTGATATATGAATCTTCTAGTCCAATGACATTGTGATCGCCTATTAGGTAAAGGTTTTTGTCGTATTTCGAGCCTATTAATGTATTACCAGTGAGGTTGAAGGCTGGTTTCCAGTCCTTTCTGAATATGACGTTCCATTGGTTGAAGTAGGTGTTTAGCGGAGGATTTTTGGTTTTTGAATAAAAGACATAAGTGTTGTCAGTTTGTTTTCTAATGAAGATTATTGATGAGTTACTGTTGAAAAGCTCAAATTGCCCTTTATTCCAATTGGCATTTAGTTCTCCTTTAATATGGAACATATATGCATTTGAAGGTTTTTTTGTTTTTTTGAGATTTACAAGTTGTTTGGAGATATGAGGAGGGGTTGCGAGGACTATATGTTTAGCTAAATAGGTTTTTCCGCTTTTTGTGTGAATTTCATAGTTGTTAGTTTTTTTTATTTTTATAACTGAATCTATGACAATTTTATCTGCGTAATTTTTGATAAGTTTCTCCATTTTAAAGTTAAATTCATAGGCAGGTTTTATGAGGCCTAGGCATAAGCGCATAAAATCAAATGCTGAAACTAAAGTAAGTGGCATGAAGGTACACATATAAACTCCTTCTACTAAAAATTTATTGGCAATTTTGCTTATATTGTTTTTTTTTGCGAAATCACTGGCTGATTGAAAATATAGGTCTTTGAGATAAGGGTTGTTTTCTATTGTTTCTTTTTGGCTTATTTGTTCACATGATTTCTTGAATGATTCGTATGCTGATTTAAACTTATGCAGCAAAAAGAGGAGCTTGATCGCTTCAAATGGATATTGTGCCATTTTTAATAAATGGTAGTTGCTCTTTCCTTTATTGTGGAAATCGACTTTGAAGGGGTGAAGTTTTTGGCCCTTTTCTACGTATTTTAGGATGTGGTAGTAATTGTCTAGTACAAAATAAGCTCCATAGTTTACTTTTCCATTTGTGGAGGTGATTATTCTTCCTCCGATGTCTTCAGTGATTACTAGAAAATTTTTTTTGTGTTTTTGGAGTTGGTTGGCACATCCAAGCCCGGAAATTCCTGCTCCTATAATTATAGTATCGATGATTTTTTCTTTCATCGTATTTTAAATGAATTTTTGTATTTCTTTTGTGGCTTCTGCCAGGGCGGTTTTCAGGAGGGGTTGTTCGGCTTCTGTGAAACGGCTAAGGACGAAGCTTGCGAGGTCTTGTTCTTTGGGGGCGAGGTCTCCGCGGCTTTCGATGCCGATGCGGATGCGGGTGAATTTGTCTGTGCCGAGCTCTTGAATGATTGATTTCATGCCGTTGTGGGTGCCGGCTGAACCCTCGGTGCGAATGCGGATTTTACCTAGAGGGAGGTCTATGTCGTCGTAGACGACTGCGAGATTTTCAGGGGCTATTTTGTGGAAGGAAAGGATTTTTTGAAGGGCCAGGCCCGAAAGGTTCATGAACGTAGTGGGCTTTACTAAAAGTAAATCCTGGCCCAGGTATTTTACTTTGGCGATGATTGCGTCGAATTTTGATTCGTTTTTCCAGGTGACTGGGTTGCCGCTTTGCTCTATTTGCAGAGCAAAAAGGTCTAGGGCTGTGAATCCTATGTTGTGGCGAGTGTTTGTGTATTTGTCCCCTACATTTCCAAGGCCGGCTATAACTTTCATGTTATCTGCGATAAGGAAGTGATTTTTCTTTGATTTTGATTGAATCACCAAGACGAATCCCCTCTTTTTCTAGTTTCTTTTTCATGCCTGACTTTTCTAGGTATCGGTAGATGCGCTCTTTGCCTTCTGGGCTGGACATTTCCGTCATGATGGCTAGTTGTTCGATGCGATGGCCAGTGAGCTCGTAAATGTTGTTTTCTTTTTTCTTAGTGAGTTTTGTGATTTTGAAGCGTTCACGGTCGATAACTGGGCGAATTACTGGAAGATGCTTTGATTCTTTTGTTGAAGAAATCTGAGCTTTCTCCTTGGCGCGTTCTTTTTCGTATTCTTTATATATGTGGAAGGCTAGTTCTTTTAGCCCTTCGTGAGCAATTCCAGAGATAAAAAATATTTTTTTGATGCGTGGACTCTTTTTGAGAGTTGATTCTATTTTAGTTAGCTCTTTTGGTGTGAGGAGGTCTATTTTGTTTACTACAACAATTTCTTCGCGTTCAGGAAGGGTTTTGTCGAATTTCTTGAGTTCACTGATGACAGTTTTGTAATTAGCGAGTGGCTTTGGAAGGCTGCCATCGATGATATGTACTAGGATTTTTGTGCGGGCGATGTGTTTGAGAAACTGGATGCCGAGGCCTTTACCTTGGCTGGCCCCTGCGATCAGCCCCGGAATGTCTGCTACTACGAAAGATTGAGCGGTGCTCCCCCCGAATTTGGACATGTTTACCACACCAAGATTTGGAATCAACGTGGTGAAATGATAGGCTGCAATTTTGGGTTTTGCGTTACTGATAACTGAAATCAAGGTGGATTTTCCAGCTGAGGGAAGTCCGATAATTCCAACGTCTGCTACAAGTTTTAGTTCTATAATAATTTCTTTTTCTTCTCCTGGTTCACCGAGTTCTGCAATACGTGGAACTTGATGAGTTGAGCTTTTAAATCGAGTATTTCCCATTCCACCTTTGCCGCCACGGGCTAGGGCAGTTTTTGATCCTGGAGTTTCGAGATCATATAATAGATGTGACTTTTTGCCTTTGTTGATCTCAAAGATCATCGTTCCAGGTGGTACTTCAATTATAAAATCTTCGGCATTTTTGCCGTGCATGTTTTTGCCTTTGCCCATTTCGCCATCGGTGGCTCTATAGATTTTTTGATGTGCTAAATGGCCAAGGGTGTTGAGATTGCGATTTACTTTAAAGATGATTCCACCTCCGTTGCCTCCATCTCCTCCATCTGGGCCGCCTCGCGGAATAAATTTTTCACGACGAAAGCTGACGCATCCGTTGCCGCCTCTTCCTGCTATTACTTTAATTTTGAGTTCGTCGCAAAACATATGTTGGTAGTATATAGATCTTTTCAACATTAAGAAAGTCTGATAAGTTTGTGCTCAGAGAAATTTTAAGCCCAGGTGGCGGAATTGGTAGACGCGCTAGACTCAAAATCTAGTACTAGCAATAGTGTGAGGGTTCGATTCCCTCCTTGGGCACCACCAGAGCCGCAGCGTAGCGTAGGCTCCTGAATTTGAATTATGAATTTAATACTATGTCCCATTTTATAGATCTTTTCTTGGGTTTAACTTCGGGAATGGGCTACTGGGGAGTTTTTATTTTAATGACCATTGAAAGTACTTTTTTGCCTTTGCCGTCGGAAATTGTAATTCCTCCTGCTGCGTATTTGGCGTATAAGGGAGAGATGACGCTCTGGATTATTGTATTGGCTGGTGTGGCTGGAAGTATTTTGGGGGCCTTGATTAATTATTTTTTGGCGCGTTTTTTGGGGAGACCGTTGGCATATGCGTTTGTGAATACAAAATGGGCTAAATATTTGTTTTTGAATGAGAAAAAATTGATTAAGGCTGAGGGGTATTTTAAGGATAGTGGCAAGCTTTCAACTTTTGTTGGTCGTCTTATTCCCGGAATTCGTCATTTAATTTCAATCCCCGCTGGTTTTGTGCGGATGCCTATTAAACCATTTGTTCTTTATACCTTTTTGGGGTCTTTTATTTGGGTTACTATTCTGGCAGTGCTTGGATATTCTTTTGGGGCCAATCAAGATTTGATTTTTAAATATTCGAAGATGATTGGGTATGG
>CAYHGX010000003.1:73693-117060 GCA_964356355.1 uncultured Candidatus Peribacteria bacterium
CTATTGGAGAGTCGAAGTAGTTTTCTTGAAGAGTTCTATGAGTTTTTGAGTTTTCGGTCCGGGTGAGCCTGGGCCGATTTTTGTTTGGTTTATTTGAATGATGGGGAGGATCCCTTTGGTGGTTTGGGTGAGGAAGATTTCCTGTTTTTTTAGGATGGCGGTGAGAGTGATGGTTTTGTATTTAACGGGGAAGGGAGATAAATCTATTATTGTTTGGGCTGTTATTCCGGCTAGGACTTCATTTTTGCGGGTGTAGAGAGTATTGCCTTCGAACCAGAAGATACTGGAGTAGGCTCCCTCGAGAATTTCGCTGGATTTGGTGGTGAGGATGGCTTCGTAGTAGCCTTTTCCGGTGGCGATTTTGTTGGGGAGATATGAGCTTAAGAAGGAAAGACTTTTTATTTCTGGGAGGCTACGGGTGCAAGACACTGTGAGGCATTTTACGCCCTTTTGTAGGTGTTTTTCTTCTTTGAGCCGGATGGAGGTGATGAGGAGGCCTTCTTCGATGAGTGTGAGGCGGAGGCGCTGAGCTTTGTGAGGTGATTTTGCGGCTATTTTGGCAATCTGTTCTAGAATTTGGGCTTCAGTGTATTTTGGGGCGAGGAGAATTTGTTTGGCGGAGGTTAGTAAGCGTTTGACGTGCTCCTTCGCTTTGAATGGTACGTAATTATAGGTGCGGATGGTTTCAAAAATGCCGTAACCGTAGCGGAAGGAATTACTGAGCATGGAGATTTTGGCTGCAGGTGCGGAGATGAATTTCCCGTTGAAGAAAATAATTGTAGATGTTTTTTTCATAGAATTTTCATAAAGGATTTGGCTTTTTGTAGAGTTTCATCATATTCTGCTTTTTCTTTGGAGTCTACTACGATGCCGCCGCCTACTTGGAGGTAGAGGTTTTCGCCTTTTTTAATAATGGTGCGGATGGCGATGTTGAAATCGAGGTTTTGATTTGGCAGAATATAGCCGATGATGCCCGTATAGACGCTGCGGGTGGTGGGTTCGAGTTCGTCGATAATTTCGATGGCGCGCTTTTTGGGGCAGCCAGTGATGGATCCGCCGGGGAGCATGGAAATGAGGGCTTCAACCGGTGTGATTTTGGGAGCGAGTTCGCCGGTGATAGAGCTGTAGGTGTGCCAAACTGTGGGACATTTTTTAAGTAGACGGTGGCCTGTTACTTTAACTGAGCCTATTTTGCAGATTTTGCCGAGGTCGTTTCTGAGGAGATCAGTGATCATGTTGAGCTCGGCAGCTTCCTTTTCGTTTTCGAGGAGTTCTTTTTTGAATTTTTCGTCTTCTTGAGATGTAGCGCCGCGGGGGCGGGTGCCTTTGATGGGGGTGGTTTCTATTTGGCGGTTTTCGATTTTGATGAATCTTTCGGGCGAGGCACTGAGGATTTCAAAGCCATCTCCTTCGATGTAGGCGAGGAATTCTACTGGGTTGTGGTGGACAATTTTTTCGAAAAGTTCGGGGGCAGAGATATTGGTCTCAGCTTCTAGGCGATGAGTGAGATTTAGTTGATAGATATCCCCTTCTTTGATGTAGTGTTTTACTTTTTTGTAGGCGGTTTCGTAGGCTTTTCGGGAAATTGTGGGTGTGAAATTTTTGCTGGTTGTGGCCTTAGTGGGCGATTTTTGGTTTGGGAGTGCGGAATTTTCTAAGGTTTTCCATTGATCGAAGGATTGAAGGTAGATGTCGGGAAGTTGGATATCATCTTTGGCAGTTCTTTTTATGTCATAAAGTTCGTAGGCAAGATCGTAGGCAAAGTACCCTATTACTATGCGTTTTTTTTGGCTTTGTTCTTTTAGAAATTTTTGCAGGGATTTTTGAAAACTTTTTCCTGGGGAGCTTTTATACGTAAAAATTGCTGCGGGGTTTTCAGCAATGATGCTTTTGCCTTCTTTGGTGCCGGTATGAAGGATAGCGCGCTTCATTAGTTTTTATTTAGGAAGTTTTTCATTAGCATTGTGCCTTCTTCAGTGAGAAAGGATTCGGGGTGGAATTGAAGGCCGTAGAGTGGATATTTATCGTGCTGAATGGCCATGATTTCGTTTTCTTTGGTCCAGGCGGTGAGAGTGAAATTTGTGGGGACTTTATCGAGAATCAGTGAATGATAGCGAGCAGCTTTGAAGGGCTGTGATAAGCCTTTGAATAGACCTGTTTCTTGGTGGAAAATTTCCGAAGTTTTACCGTGGAGGATGCGTTTGGCGTGCACTATTTTAGAGCCGAAAATTTGACCTATGCACTCGTGCCCAAGACAAACTCCTAGGATGGGAATTGTTTTGTGGAATTCTTTGATCACTTCATTGGAAATACCGCTGTCTTCTGGGCGTTTTGGTCCGGGGGAGATGATGATTTTTTCGGGCGCTAGTTTCCCGATTTCGTTGATAGTGATGCGGTCGTGCTCTTTTACTAAAACTTTTTCTCCGAGGCCTGCTATTTGTTGGTAGAGGTTGTAGGTGAAGGAATCATAGTTGTCGATCAGCAGGATCATTTAGATTAGCCTTAGGAACTCACTGCGGGTTTTTGAATTGTTTTTAAAGAGGCCGAGACAGGAAGAGGTGGTCATGGAGGCGGAGGTTTTTTCCACTCCCCGAGCCATCATGCAGAGGTGTTTGCCTTTGATTACTACTCCCACGCCTTTGGGCTTGATGAGTTCGTTGAAACTTTTGGCGATTTGCATGGTGAGGCGCTCCTGATTTTGTAGTCGTCGTGCGAAAATTTCTACAATGCGTGGTAATTTTGAGAGACCGATGATTTTCTTGTCAGGTATGTATCCGATAGAAACGGTGCCGAAAAAGGGCTGCATGTGGTGTTCGCAGGTAGAGAAAAAGTCGATGTCTTTGCAGATAATCATCTCATCGTAGTTTTCTCCATCGAATTCGGTGGTGATGTCTTTTGGAGATTTATCGTAGCCTCCGAAAAGTTTTTCGAAGGATTTGGCGATGCGCTTTGGGGTGTCCTTGAGGCCTTCGCGGGCTGTGTCCTCTCCTATTTCGGTGAGGATTTGGGAGTAGAGGCTTTCTAGTTTTTTGAGGTCCATATGGTTACTTTTTCGGTGGAGATAAGGGAGGCGGCGAGCGCAGAGATGCTTTTATTTAAAACGGGATGCACCAGCTCGCCGGCGATTTCTGATAAAGGTTGTAGCACAAATTTGCGTTTTTGTAACCTTGGGTGCGGAATTTTAAGGCTTTGGGAATTAATTATTTCGTTGTTGAAGAAGAGAATGTCGAGGTCTATGTTGCGGGGGCCATCTATTATTTCTTTGATGCGGCCCATTTTGTGTTCGATTTCTTCGAGGCGAACGATGAGTTCAACTGGGTTTAATTGAGTGGTGATTTTTACAGTCATATTGAGAAAATCCTCTTGTTCTTTATATCCAACCGGTTCGGTTTCGTAGATTTGTGATTTTGCTAAAATTGTGGAAAATTCCGTAAGTTCAGCAATTGCTGTGGTGAGATTTTGGCCACGGTCTCCAATATTTGAGCCAAGACCAAGATAGGCAATGTTATCTTCCATCGTATTTGCAGAAATAATCGTCTGTTTCGTATACGGTTACGTATTTAAGTGGAAGTTTGTCTTTGAGAATTTCCCAGATGAAGAGGGCAGTGTTTTCGGCTGAAGGATTATCGATGATGTCGTTTAGGTGCTTGTGATCGAGGACTTCGAGGACGTGTTCGTTTACCACTTCTTTGATGATTTTGAAGTCGATTACCATGCCGTCTTCTTTGATTCTGTCTTCAATAGTGACGAGGATTTTGTAGTTGTGGCCGTGCAAATGCTCGCATTTGCCGTGATATTTGGTGAGAAAATGTGAGGCTGCAAAGTGGAAGGTGCAGGTGAGTTCCATTTTTGGCATAATTTAGCTGTTTAAGTGTTTGAAGAGGGCTATGGTGCCCTTAACATCGTGAGTTCTGATTATACTGGCTCCGTTTTGGTATGCAATAGCGTTTAAGGGCGCAGCCAGGGGGTCGCGGGCTTCTAGGGGGCCGCCGAGGAAGGATTTGCGCGAGATACCTAGAAGTATGGGTTTTTTGAGGGCTTTTTTGAGCTCACCGAGGTGGGCTATTATTTCAAAGCTATATTTTGGGTGGGAGCTGATGAAGTGGCCGAGACCGGGGTCTAGCCAGATTTGTGAGGGCTTGATGCCATGTTTTTGAGCGTATTTGATCCGTTCATGGTGGAACTTCGTGATGTGGCCCATGACGTCCTTGTAGGTTTGAGGATGGACGGTGGTGCGGGCGGTGGAGTCTTTTGAGTACATCAGTACTACTGTGGCTTTGTGTTTCGCGATTACGGCAGCCATCTTTTTGTCGCCCCTTAGAGCTGTAATGTCGTTGATGATTTTAGTTCCAAGTGTGAGACAGGCATCGGCGACGTCGGCCTTGTAGGTGTCGATGGAAACTGGAATTTTTAATTTTGGAATTAATTTTTTAAGTAGGGGTTCAAGTCGTTCTAGCTCTTGTTTTGATGTGATGCCTTTGGAGTTGGGCCCGCTTGCTTCAGCACCGATATCGATAATGTCTGCGCCTTCTTTTTGCAGCTCTAAAGCTTTTCTAAGGGCTTGATCCGGTGAAAGGTAAAGTCCCCCATCACTAAAGGAGTCGTCGGTGATATTGAGAATGCCCATGATTAGGGGTGCCTTGGTCATACTATGAGTTTAGCTTGTGAGACTTCGTTTGTCATTTCTTTGACAAAATGAGTAGATTTGGCTTAGTTTGATTTCCTTTGTTAAACAAAAATTTATGGCTGGAGAATTTTTACCTGAAGGAGATAATAATGCTTTGTTGCTAGAAGGATGTGATGATAGAGATAGATCTTTTGTTGTAGATTATTTAATGGGTAGGGACGGGTTGGTCCCTTATATGAGGGGTGGGGCTTTATTTTTGCGTTCCGATAGAGAAATATCTGCTAGTACAGTTGAAATGGTGAATTTGATATTATCTACTGTAAGGGAGACTTGTAGATCTTTGGTTTGCAGAACTGTGCCAAATCTTTTGGAAGATGGTGATATTGTTTTTAATTTAGATCTTGATACTGTTGGTTTTCCTCGAGTTGATCGTCCATTGCGTACTGATGTTAAAGGGCGTGTAGTTGAAGCTACGCCGGTAGTGCCAATTTTGTCATTTGAGGATTTTGCTAGTGAAAGCGTTGTAAATCCTGCTCTTCAAGATGGGCCGCCAACATTAAGAGATGAGTTTCCTCCTGCTTTAGTAGCTTTGAAACGAGGGGAATTTTGTGTTTTAGATGGGAAGACCTTAGTGGTAAATATAGAAAATTTTAGTGAAACTGCTGTGGAGAATTTGAGGCTTTATCTTTTAGAGATGGAAATTCCTGGAGTGGGTGGTGGAGTGAATGATAGGTCGATGTTTGTGATGCCCACTAGGATTGGCAATTATTTATTTTTTGAGTTTAATAGGTTTGTTAATGTGAATGATGGTGCAATAAATATGCAACTTGGAGAGATAATTCACGCTGAGCTTATTTTATTTGCGGGATTGGAAAGGGAGTTTGGCTAGTTTATAATGTAGCCATATGGATAGATTTTTGCTGATACATTATGGGGAGATTGGCTTGAAGAAGTCGAATCAGGATTATTTTGTGGAGAAGCTTAAAAGGGACCTGCGGATGAGGCTGCAGGCGGCTTTTAGGGTGCCATTTTCGGTGATTCATAGTTTAGGGAGGATTGTGGTGAAGTTGCCGGAGGATTTTGAGGTGAGTGATGAGGTGAGATATGCTGAGGTGGTGGGGCGGATTTTTGGTATTAAGAATTTTAAATTTGCCTATCGAAGTGGTATAGATTTTGAAGAACTAGGTGAAGAGATTTATGAATTATTGCCGGATTTTAGCGAGGGGCTGCCGGGGAGCTTTCGGGTGAACGTGAAGCGCTCTATGACTTTAGATATGAAATCGGTTGATATTGAGCGATTGATTGGGGGCATGCTCGTGGACAAGGGTTTTGATGTGTTGGTGAGCCTTAAGGCGGCGGAATTTATTGTAGATATAGAAATTTTTAATTTACATTCGTATTTTAGTTTTAAGACTTATCGTGGAGTTGGTGGCATGGCTCCACTGAGCCAAGGAAAGCTTGTTGCGCTTTTGTCTTCTGGAATTGATTCGCCGGTGGCTGCCTATTTAATGATGAGACGTGGGGCGCGTGTAGTGTTGGTTCATTTTCATGGTTATCCTTATACCGATGCGGAAGAAATGGAAAATGTGAAAAAGTTGGCAAAAATTTTAGCGGGATATCAGTTTGATACTAAACTTTATCTTTTGCCCTTTGCACAGGTTCAAAAGGCGATTGCTACTAATTTGGAAATTCCCGGTAAGGTGCGGACGATTTTGTACCGTAGGATTATGTTGAAAATTGCTCAAGAGATAGCTAAAAAGGACCATGCTAAGGGGCTTGTGACTGGAGATGTATTTGGGCAGGTGGCTTCACAGACGCCGGAAAATATTTATTCAATTCACGATGCTACTACTATTCCCCTACTGCAGCCATTGATTGCTTATGATAAGGAGGAAATTGTGAAAATTGCTGAAGGGATTGGGACTTTTGAGATTTCTAAGTTGCCTTGCAAGGATACCTGTACGATGTTTGCACCCAAAAAGGCTGAGATCAAATCAAATGTGTATGATATCAGACTTTTTGAGCAGCAGATTGATGTTGAGATGTGGGTGGCTAAGGTTTTGGCTGAAGCAGAGATTATTTTCTTATAAGTTGCAGGATTTGATTCTCTCGTTGATCTGATTTTGTACCTCTGTGTCTTTTGAGTATTTATCGTATAACTTTGAAATTGTTTCTGGATCTGTTGTTGTGTCGAAGCCAAATTTCTTAAATATGGTGTTGCTCTTTACGGTTAGCATGGCATCACTAACTGTTCCTTTACTGATATAGTAGCAAACTGCTTCGAGCATGGCGTTGGTGTATAGTTTCTTTTCGTAGCCGAAGTCTTTAGTTATCATTGTGCGGTAGATGTTCTCGCTGATTTGACCTCTAGTTATTTCTGCGCTTGGCCAGTAGGTTTTGGTTTCTTCCAGTAGGGTGTAGAGCTTTGCAGTATTAACATATTGGCTATACCATTCTGTGGTAGTTACATCTTGGAATGGTCCTACGAAGGGAGTTATTAGACCAATGTTGAAGGTTTTGAGAAGCATTTTCATGGCTTCTACTTTGTTGATGTTATTTCCGGGTTTGAAGGTGCCGTCTTCATAGCCGTTGATCCATCCTTGTTCTTTGGCGTAGCAGATATATTTTGCATACCATTCATTTTTGACATCTGGAAAACAGTTCTTGTATTTGGTCTCATCTGGACGATTGCCAATGCCTTCTACTAGAATTTTTAGCAATTCGGCTCTATTGATACTGTTGCTGGGCTTAAAGCTGCCGTCGCTGTAACCTCCAATTATTTGGTTGTCTTTTAGGTATTTGATGGCTTGGCTGTTTTTGCTTTTGGTTTCAACATCATTAAAAATCTGAACGTCAGTTTGATCCAGTTTACTTGAATCTTCTGTGCTTATTTGAGTATAGTCGTTGCCAAATACTTGGGTGATATAATCGGCATTCATAATGCCCTTCTTAGCCAATTCTTGAAACCAAAGGTAAATGATGTCTTTGGAAATGATGTAGCCATAATTTCCGCCTTGGCCGGTTGTAGAAATGGCGCTAGCAATACCCACTACTCGTTCATCACTGTTTAAAACTGGACCGCCGGAATTACCTGGATTGATTATGGCGTCGGTTTGGATTTCATAAATCCAATCTTCCGTGAGATCCTTCACAAAAGAGGAAAGCATACTGAATCCACTAACTGTGCCAGTAGTTAGGGTTATTGTTGTATTGAGGCTTGCTGCTGGAAATCCAAGGATGCTTAATTCATCTCCAATTAGTGGATTGTTGTCTGCTAAATCTTCATAAGTGTCGGTGCTGAAATTGGTGAGTGGAGTTGCGATTATTTCTCCATTGCTATCGATTTCTTTGTCTGGTGCAATAATTGCGAGATCCAAATTGGCATCGTAGGCAATTATTTTGGCTAGGTATTTTGGTGTTGGTTGGCTGTATTCATCGGCAATTGTCCAGATTTCTATATTGTCTTCAGGTTGTGTTAGTGCTTCGTTTGCGATGACATGAAAATTGGTCAAGACGAAGCCGTCTGAGCTTATGAAAAATCCGCTGCCCTGGCTATTGTAGCCTTGGCTATTGTTTTGATATGTCATTATTTTGACTGTGCTGGGAATCGTTTCAGTATATTTAATTGCGGCAAAGGCTGAATTACTGGCCAACGTCATTGCGAGCACTGTGATGAGAAATGCGGAGATTTTTTTCATATTTGTTTAGTTATTTTATTTAAGTTATCAGGTTTAATGTCTTTTAATCAATCTTTTTGATCTGAGCTCTCGGTTGAAGCTGAGAGCGAATCGATGGGCTTCATCTCTGGCGCGTTGTAATAGCTTTAGGGCCTCGCGTTGCTTTTCAAGCAAAATTGGAGTGGGGTTTTCCGGCAAAAAGATTTCTTCGATTCTTTTGGCGAGGGAAATATGCGGAATACTTAAGCCTAGCTTTTGGAGCACTGCGTGACAGCTAGAAAGTTGGCCCTTACCTCCATCTATGACTAAGAGATCTGGAATTTTCGTGAATGAGGCGTCGACTTTATGCTTGTTTTTGTCGTAGGCGAGCCAGGTGCCGCCATAGGCTACAAGCTCCTCTGGAGTTTTCTTGAGCTCTTCGAATCCGGCCATGAGAAGCTCTTCTTTGGTGGTTTTATTGAATTGGCAGTAGATTCGATTGCCTTTGATTTTGTCGATTGTATATTTGAGAAGCTTGGGATTGAGGTTCCAGATTTTTGTGATTGCTGTGGTTTTTTCGCTGATCTTTGTGGTCTTTATTACGTAATTTGTTCCTGTGGCCAGGTAGAAATTTTCGCCTTCTAGGATCTCTTTAATTTTCAGTTTTGAGTTTGTAAGGAGTTCTTTTAGGTCTTTCTTATTGGCTTTTTTACATGTTATTTTTGCTAAGTGCATTTCGTTGGAGATTTTTGTGAGCCGGCGTGTGAGTACCTCTTCCATTGATTTGAAATCATCAATTTTGCCGTTGAGAGTGCGGAGAGTAAATTTGCGATACATTGCTTTATTGGGAACGCCATTTTCAAACACGATCATTGAGCCGACAGTATCGGTGCCGCTGAGGTGAGAGATGTCGTAGCATTCGATGCGTTTGGGTAGTACCGTTAATTGTAGTGCTTTTTGTAAATCCTCGGCTGCTGTGATTGATAGTTCGCTTTCCTCTTGCCAGCTTGGTTTGTTGCGATCGGCGAAGATTTTGGCGTTTTGGAGGCTCATTTCGAGGAGTTTATTTTTTGTGCCAATTTGGGGCACACTGATTTTTGCACGTTTGCCTATTTCTTTTTCAATGAGCTCTTCTACAATTTTTGGGTCCTCTATTTCGTGGGGAATGAGGATCTCTCGTGGAATATCGGTAGCTATTTGATAGTATTGGAGCATAAAGGCTTCGAGGACTTCGTGATCGTGTTCACTTTCTTCGATGGCGGCGGCGCTGAGAATGAAATTTTCTTGTCCTATTAATTTACCGTCTCTTATTTGGAAGAGGTTGAAGTAAGCTTTTTCGCGAATAATGCAGTAGTTGATGATATCTTTGTCTACTTGATTTGGGTCGGAGACTTTTTGTTTTTCTAGGATATCTTCAATTTTCTTGATTTTGTCGCGGATTTTTCCGGCTTTTTCAAACTTTTTTTCCGCTGCTGCTTGCATCATTTCGCTTGTGAGGTTTTTCATGATATCCCCCACTTTGCCTTCGAGAAAATTTTCTACGTTTTCAATGATTTTTTTGTATTCTTCTTTACTGCATTTGTTGATGCAGGGGCCGATGCAGCGCTTGATGTAATAATCAAGACAGGGATATTTGATGACTTTATTGTTTATTCTTACTTCCTCTTTTTCTTCCTTGCAGGTGATATCAAGGTTGCAGTGGCGGAAAGGGAAGATTTTCTTTAGTACTCCAAGGGTTTCTTTTGCCTTATGTGCTGCTGTTTTTGGCCCGTAATACTTGGCGTTGTCTTTTTCTATTTTGCGAACCAGTTGGATGCGTGGAAAATCTTCGCGAGTAATTTTGATATATACATAGCTTTTGTCATCCTTCATGAGGATGTTGTATTTTGGAAGGAGTTGCTTTATTAGGTTTGTTTCTAAAATCAAGGCTTCTAGTTCGGTATCTACGGCAATTGTTTCTATTTTTTCAATTTGTTCCACCATTTTCTTGGTGCGAGTGGAATGAGAGTAGTCTTTTTGAAAATATTGGGAAACTCTTTTACGAATACTTTTGGCTTTCCCAAGGTAAATAACTCGACCAGTGGCGTCGATCATTTTATAAATTCCCGGATTAACAGGAAGATTTGCTATAATTCTTTTGATGGTGCTCTTTTCCAACATAAATTTAGTATAACTGAGATGGATGAAATTGAGAAAAAATTGTGGCGGCGTGTGAAGAGATATGGTTTTGTTTTTCGGCTAGTTCCATTTATCAGAATGGTTGGAGTGTGCAATTCTTTGGCTTTTGGGAGGGTGGATAGTGAGAGCGATATTGACCTTTTTGTGGTGGCGCGACGAGGACGATTATTTATTGTGAGGACTTTGTTGATGTTGTTTTTTCAGATATTGGGGGTTAGACTTCATGGAAATAAGGTTGCGGGGAGATTTTGTTTAAGTTTTTTAGTTGATGATTCTGCTCTTAATTTGGAACCAATTGCGTTGAAGGGAGATGTCTATCTTGCATATTGGCTTAAAAAAATGGTGATAGTGGCTGATGATGGATTGATGTCGGCACAGTTTTCGGCAAATAATCTTTGGATTCAATCTTATTTTGAGGAGAGGATTGTTTCGCTTGAGAGGGCTGACTTTGCTGTGAAGTTTGGGAGGAAAGAGGGGGTTTTTGCAAAATTGTTGAGTGGGAAATTTGGTGTTTTTCTGGAGACATTTTTGATGAAATGGCAGATTGGGCGCGCTAAATCAAAGGCGGCAAAATTGCCTAGTAATGAGGGAGTGATTATTTCTGAGCATATGTTGAAGTTTCATCACCATGAATTACGTCCTAGATATCGGCAAATGTGGCTTCAGCTTTTTGGACCGGATACCAAAATTACCGATGAGCGTTTTTTGGCTCTGAAGATAGATTCTTAAAGGTAAGGTGAATTGCTGTTCCATCAAATCCATATTCTTTACGAATGGAGTTTTCCAGGTAACGAGGATATGAAAAGTGAAGATGGGGGCTGTTTTTGAAAAATAGTACGAATTTTGGTGGGCAAACATCTACTTGGCTACCATACATGAATTTTGGTTTTCGCATTTTTGTGCTGTTTGGCAGATGTTTGATTGTGATTTTCTGGAGAAAGCTGTTGATTTCGGCTGTGGTAATGCGCTTTTTCCTTTCATTCATAATTGCGTCGCTGATTGTAAATATTTCATTTACGTTGAGGCCATCTTTGGCTGAAATGAAAAGAACGGGAGCCCATGGTACAAAAGCAAATTTACGTCTTAATTTTGCGAAAAACTTTTCTTTGTATTCGTTGTCTTCGAGGAGAAGATCAATTTTGTTGATGCAAAGGATTAGGCCCTTTTCTTGTTCGAGCGCAAATTGGGCTATGTGGCAATCTTGTTGGCTTATGCCTTTTTCTCCATCGATAAGGATGACTACCACGTCTGACCTTTCGATGGCATTTAGACAACGTAGTGAACTGAATTTTTCTATTCCTCTTTCAATTTTACCTCTGCGACGGAGGCCTGCGGTGTCGATTAGGTTGTAGGTTTTTTCGTTGAAGATTACTGGGCTATCTGTGGTGTCACGCGTGGTTCCCGGAATATCGGATACGATTGTGCGGTATTGTCCGAGGATTGAATTAACAAGTGATGATTTGCCTGCATTTGGTTTACCTAGAATGCATATTTGAGTTTCATTTTCATCGTGATTTCTTGTTTTGGTGCGTTTTTTGAATTTTAATTTTTTTAAAGCTTTTAAAATTGTGTCCTGGAGATTTTCTAATCCTAGTTTGTGTATTGAGGAAATCTGGATTGCTTCTCCGAAGCCCAGTTCGTAGAGGTTGTAAACGTTTTCTTCTAGTTTGACGTTATCACATTTACTGGCGACTAGGAGGATTGTTTTTTTGGATTTTCTAAGTATTTCGGCGGCAAGAAAGTCGTCGCTAGTGAGACTTTCTGCGATATTGACGAGGAAAATTATTAAATCCGCTTCTTCAATGGCAACTTTTGATTGTGCCTGTACGTCGCTTTCGATGTTTTCCTGTTTTCCTTGTTGAACACCGCCTGTATCTATGAGGTAGGTGTCATAATCTCCACATTCGTATTTTTGATAGATTCTGTCGCGGGTTGTGCCTGCTTCTTCAGCTATAACGGCGTACTTTTTGCCGATGAGTCGATTGAAAAGTGTTGATTTTCCTACGTTTGGTCTTCCTACGATTGCGATTTTGGCCGAGGGGTGCATTTATTTATTGGAGTTATTTCTGGTTTATTCTATATGAATGCTTTAAAAAAACAAGTTTTTGTGTTATAATAAACGGAATTAACTGTTTTTATGAGGATATTGAGGCGAAAATTTGCAATGTGTGCACTGGTGGCGATTTGTTTGAATTTTGCTGTTGCGGGAAGTGCTTTTGCGATAGATCCTCTTCCTTCTCCTGATGAGCTTACTGAGAAGGATGCTCAAAGAGGGACGGTCTTGCCTTCTACAACTGCTAATTTTGACTCTGTTGATAAATGTAAAACTTTAATGAATATACTTTCGCAGGTACCTTCGGATGAGAGGAAGGGATATTTTAAAGATAATGGACATTTTGAGCTTACTGCGGAAGGTGTTCTTTTTACTCAGAGTGATATCCTTGGTTGTGGTATTAAAACTGGCAGTATAGGCCTTTGGATGGTGCCCTATTACATTCGTTATGTTTTGGAATTTGCGATTCAGATTGCTGGATTGATTGCTGTGGGTGGGATTGTTTATGGGGGCTACCTTTATCTCTTTGCAGGTGTTTCGGACGAGAAGGACAAGGGCAAAAAGGCTATTATGTATAGCGTTGCGGGAATGATTATGACAATGGTGGCCTGGGCGTTGGTGAATATAGTTATTGGCTTTTTGACTGGCTAGGCAGGGTAAGTGAGGTGCGCGCAAATCTTATGACACGCTGCGGCTCACTCCAGCGGTGAGCCTTGCTCGGCTGTTCTCCGAATAATTTTAGCATGCTAAAAACCAAGCTTATTCGGCTCCAGACGGTCATAAGATTTGCGCGCACCTCACTTACCCTTTTCCATCAGTTATAGTCAGCCCTGGTGCTTTTGCCATTTGTCTTTGAGGTAGGCTAGGAGCTTTTTTTTGAAGACTGCAGTGTCAAATAGACGGCTGTGTTCGCGGATTTCTTCGGGTTTGAATTTTTGTTTGTTTTGTTGATATTTTTCGATGGCCTCACTTAGGTTTTTGATGGTTTGTTTTTTGAAATATATTCCAGTTTTTCCATCAATCACGGTGTCGAGGGCCCCTCCTTCCCCGAGGGTGATTACTGGGCGTCCGCTGGCCATTGCTTCGAGTGGAATGAGTCCGAAATCTTCAATTTGAGGGAAGATCAGGGCCTCTGCCTCTGAGTAGAGGGTTTCCAGTTCTTTGTCGCTAACAAATCCTAGTATTTCAATATTGCTGTTGGCTTTTTTCCTTAACTTTTCCAGTAAGATGCCGGTGCCAGCGATTTTGAGTGGGAGACCGAGTTTATTGAAAGTATCAACAATTAATTCAAATTGTTTGTAGGGTGTAAGGCGGCCAACTGCAAGGTAGTAGCCTTTGGATTTTTCAGCTATCGAATATTTAGAGGTGCGAATTGAGGGATGAATAACTGTAGATGGCTTGTGGTAGTATTTTTCAATGCGTTTTTTGGTAGTGGAGGAATTAGCGATGTAGTAGTCGACTCGGTCGGCGCTAAGACGGTCCCAAAGGCGAATTTTATGCATTTTACGCTTCCCTATCGCTTTGATTATGGGATTCATTTTGTAGTTGGAAATGTAACTGTGCCAGTTGTCCCAGGCGTAGCGCATTGGTGAATGGCAATAGCAGATATGTAGCGTTTCTGGCTTTGTGATAACTCCTTTTGCGCATGAGTGTGAGCTGGAAATAACGATGTCAAATTCGCTTAGATCGAAGAGTTCATAGGCCATAGGCATAAGTCCCAAATAGAGTTGGTGGTGGTTTTTGGCGAAGGGAAGCTTTTGAATAAAGGAGGTGTGAATGTTTGCTTTTTCAAATCCTTTAAGTTTTTTGGGATTGTAGATTGAGGTAAAAATTGGTGCTTCAGGGAACATTTTATGAAGTTCCATGTTCACCTTTTCTGCCCCACCTTGGGTGGTCATCCAATCGAAAACAAGCGCTATTTTTGCTTTTTCAAGGCTCATGAGAGGAGATAATTTCGCGCTTTAGTCTAAACTAAAAAGCAACTTTTCAGCAAGGGCGGATTTAAAGTTTGAAGGTTCCTTCTCCGGTGTAGTTTTCTAAAATGTTTCCAGATTTGGGAGTGATTGGTGGTGCTGGTTTTGCGTTTTTTATTTCTACTGTGGTGGATTTTAGTTCTTTTCCTTCTTTCTTAAGTTGTGTTTTGATCATTTCTCTAACCTTGGCAAACATATCTTTTTCTCTGGTGTATTTTGAGATGATATTCCGATCGGATTCGGAGATATCTTCTTTTGTTTTGAGCATGTTGCCTAGGATTGAATGGTAGACGTTGGCTTTGTCGATTTGGTCCATTGCTTTGGCTTTGAAGAGTTTCACTACGTTGTTATCGGGGTCACGTTGAAGAAGGCGTTCGCAGATGTGAATTACGTCCACATAGCGTTTGTCGTTAAACCACATGCCAAGGAGATCTAATACTACCTCTTCGTCTTTTTGGCCGATATTTTTGTGGCCTTTTTCAGTTGGATCTGATGTTAGAACTAAATGGCCCGCTTTGCGACTTAATAAATATCTTAGGTATAAATAACCTAAAATTACAAAGGCAACTACTGGTAATATGTAATTATATTCTAAGATGAAATTGTGAGCTGTGTGCATTCCAATCGCAATTAATAGTCCTTTTACGATAAATTTTTGGCGATAACTTTCGCTTATTGGCAGATTGAAAAGTGTGGCAATAATTTTTGATGAAAGGCTTTTTTCACCGGTTATTTTGCTTTCGGCGGAAATTGTGATTGAGTATTTTCCAATTCCGTAATAGTAACCAAGAACGCCTGAGAAAATCATGTGTGCGCAGGTGGTGAAAATTGATCTAAAAATGTACATGCTGGTGATTTGACCGGCTGTGACGATTGGCCAATTTTGATAGATGTACCAGATGTTTTCAACGAATGAGAAGCCTAATGCCGATACAATTGCATAACGCATTGCGTCGTTGATGGTTGTGATGAAGAGAGTTTTTTTGTCGATAACTCTTACCATGTAAATTTTTACGATTTCCTCGATTGAGGCGAAGAGTAAATAGGTGAGAATTAATGAGATTACGTGATTCTGGACGTTATTCTCAATAAAGGCACTGAGATTGAATTGGGGGTAGATATCCCAAAGATTTTGAATCCCAAGGTCGATTGCTACGGTTAAGCATCCTAAAAAAAATACGAGCCCTATGATTTTTTTGCTTTTTTCGAATTTGCTAAAAAGAATGTAAAGCCAGATTCCAACCGGAATTGAAGCGAAAACGATCGATAGAACTAATAAAGCAATTGAATTGTTGTTCATTGTTAGCTAGTTGGTGCGCCTGCAAGTGATCCCTGTGCAGATGAACTTTCGATGCTTGCTTTTGCTTCTTCGATTGTTGAGAAGCTTTGTATTAGTTGGGTAAGGCCCACTACTTGTAGAATGTCTAGAATGTTAGGTTTTGCTGCCGCAATTGCTACCCTACCTCCTTTTTCTGTGATTTTGCCGTAGAGATCAGTGAGATAACCTATGGATTTTGAATTCATATATTCAAGGCTTGATAGGTCAAAAAGTAGATTGATATCTTTTGTTTCTGGGGTGAGAAGCTTATAAACTTCTTGAATTTTTTCATCAATGTTACTTTCGTCCAATTGTCCGCTAACATGTATTAGTTTGATAACTTTTGTACTGGGTAGATCTTCAATTGTGATATTGGCTTCTGTCATTTTTATTAGTTATTAATGATTAATTCTGGAACGGCGGCTTTTGTGTCTAGAGCCGCAGGGTTTTGTCGTAAATCTTTTAAGTGTTTTTTTACTGTTACTGAGAGGCCACCCTCTGGGCGATCTTTAAAGTGAATTTCGTCTGTCCACTCACCTACTATTTTAACAAGTCCTCGTCCTCTAATTCCTGTAAATTGATAAGTTGGAAGTCTGCGGTCATCGAAAAGTTTTTGAAGCTGTGCAGCGGTGATCTTATTTGACCCGCTACCTGTATCCTCTACTGTTATTTCAAGATAATCGTCTTTGGCATAGATGAAAGTGATACGAATTTCGCTGCCGGGAGCTGATCCATATTCGGTAGCGTTGTTGCAAAGTTCATCTACTACTGATTGAAATCTAAAGGCCCATTTTTCAGGGAAATTCGTGGTGTTTTTGATCATGTTTAACGTAAAATCACGCATACCTGACATGAAATAGGCATTTGTCGGGAGTGTGATTGTTATTTTTGTTTCTTTTTGCTCTGTATTTTCCATATATATTTGTGTTCTTTTTGTTTTATTTTAGCATAAATTGCCTTTTCTTGCAAACCTTGATGATGGTTTTAAAGACTTCTTGCTCTTCTTTTGAATCAAATTTCTCGAGAATTTCTTTTTCTCGTGCTTTGTCTGTGATTTTTGATTTTGTGTTTTTCTTGGCTTCGAGTATTTTTTCGCTTATTTGAAGCCTTTTCTGTAATAGTTTCGCGATTTGATGATCGATTTTATCGATGTTTTCTCTGAGACTAGCGAGTGTTTTCATAGTTTTGTGTTGCTTTTTGTAGTGGTTTTTATTAGATTAGCCCTACAAAAAATTTATTTCAAGTTTGACTTTCAGCTTGTGAAATCCTGTCCATATATTGGACCTAATACCACAAATTAATGAAGTCAGACGTAAACCCCAAGGATTATGTCAAAAAAGGAAATGCAAGAAATGTTTGATGCTGCGGTTCATATTGGACATCGTACGCATAAGTGGAATCCTCGAATGAAGAAGTTTATTCATGGTGAGATGAATGGTATTCACGTTATTAATCTCGAGAAGACTATTGAGTATCTTGAGACAGCGATGAATTTTATTGGGAAATCAGTTTCTGAAGGCAAGGTTGTGCTTTTTGTTAGCACTAAGCCTCAATCTGTTAACTTGATTGAAACTACTGCAAAGGAGCTTCACGTGCCATATGTGGTTTCTAAATGGATTCCAGGTTTGATTACTAATTTTTCTACTGTTAAGTTGAGAATTAAGTATCTTACTGATTTGAAGGAGCAAGAGAGAAGCGGAGAAATTGAAAAATATACAAAAAAGGAGATTAGTAAGTTGAAGAAGATCATGGAGAAACTCCAGGTTTCACTTGGAGGTGTTGAAACACTTAAGTCTAAACCAGATGTTGTATTTGTGGTTGACGTAGTGAGAGATAATATTGTGGTAAAGGAGGCTAAAAAGCTCGGTATTCCTGTGGTTGGTATTGTTGATACAAATGCAGATCCAACGGTTATTGATTATCCAATTCCGGGTAATGATGATGCTTTGAAGTCCCTTACTTATTTGGTTGGACGTATTGCTGAAACTGTTAAAAAGTCTAAAGCTAAATAACCATGACAGAAGGTGTTGAAACACTTTCAAAGGACCGTTTGTGGGCAATGGCCTGCTATGTCCCTGTTGTCAATTTGGTTATTTGCACAATTTGTAGTGTACGGATGGTTAGTAGCAAATTGTGTTTGTTTCATCTTCGTCAGGGTCTTGTTCTTTTCCTGTTATGGTTTGCGACTGTTTTAATGGGATTGGTGAGCCAAACTTTGAGTTTAATGTGTCTGGGTGTAGTATTACTTTTGCATGTTTGGGGGGCGGTTAGTGCCTATAGGCAGAGTTTGGAATCTTTACCTGTAATTGGTAGTTTTGCACTCAAAATTCCTCCTTATTACCTTTATAAACGTTTGACTGGTAAGGATCCGGAAAATAATTTACCTATAACTTAAAATTAAAAAACATGAGTGTTTCAATTGAACAAATCAAGGAACTTAGAGCGGCTACTGGAGGCTCTATGATGGCTTGTAAAAAGGCATTGGAGGAGTCAGGAGGGGAAATGGAGGCTGCTGTTGATATTTTGCGTAAGAAGGGTGAAGCAAAGGCTGCTGATCGTGCAGGTAATTCTACCGGTCAAGGCGCAATTTATATTAAGATTGATGGAAAAAGAGCAGCTTTAGTTGAACTTCAATGTGAAACTGATTTCGTAGCACGTGGGGAGGATTTCTTTAAGCTTACGGAGGTACTTGCTGACAAATTATTAAATGGCGAACTTGCTGTGACTGAGAGAGAAGTTGTTGAGGTAAAGGAGTCGGTTTTGAAATTTGGTGAAAATATTAAGGTTGGAAATTTAGCAATCATTGAGGGTGATAATTTAGGTGAGTATATTCATTCAAACAAAAAGATTGGGGTGTTAGTTTCTTTAAGTGGTGGGACTCAGGAGCTTGCTCGTGATATCGCGATGCATATTGCGGCAACAAATCCTACAGTTATTTCTCCTGATGAAGTTCCAATGGAGCTTGTTGCTCGTGAAAAGGCTATTTGGGAAGATCAGTTGAAAGCAGAAGGTAAGCCTGTTGAAATTATGGAGAAGATCATGCTTGGAAAAGAGAAGAAATTTAGGGAGGAAAATGCACTTTTGAAACAGCAATTTGTGAAGGACCCTGATAAGACTATTGAGCAGATTTTGGATGGAGTGACTGTTAACTCCTTCATGAGGTTTATGGTTTAAATATGCCTGATTTTAATACAATTGATGAAGCACTCGCCGCTCTTAGGAGCGGCGAAATGGTTGTTGTGCTTGATGATGAAGATCGTGAAAATGAGGGTGATCTGGTAATGATTGCTGAGAAAATTACTCCTGCTGCTGTGAATTTCATGGCGAAAGAGGGGCGAGGTCTTATCTGCGTGCCTATGGATGCTGATATTGCCGATCGGTTGGATTTTCAGCCAATGGTAAATGAAAATACCGAATCTAATAAATGTAATTTTACTATTTCAGTTGATTATAGAGTTGGTACTACTACTGGAATTTCGGCTTCAGATAGAGCAAAGACTATTACTGCTATCGCAAATTATGATTCTTTGCCACAGGATTTCATGAGGCCTGGTCATATTTTTCCTTTGAGATCAAAACGTGGTGGAGTGTTAGTAAGAGCAGGTCATACTGAGGCCGCTACTGATTTGGCAAGACTTGCAGGTGCCGTTCCTGTTGGTGTTATTTGTGAAATTGCGGGGCATGATGGTGAAATGATGAAGGGTGAAGAATTATTTGATTTTGCTTTTAGAAATTCTTTGAAGATTATTAATATTAAAGATTTAATTTCATATAGGCGTAGAAGCGAGAAATTGGTGCAACTTGTGGCTGAGGCTACTTTGCCAACAGAATTTGGGGTTTTTCAAACTAAAATTTATAAGAGTGAGGTAGATGGTGTAGAGCATGTTGTTTTGCAGATGGGAAGTTGGACTGGTGATGATGATGTTTTAGTAAGAGTTCATAGTGAATGTTTAACAGGAGATGTTTTTAAGTCTATTAAATGTGATTGTGGTCCACAGTTAGATAGGGCAATGGAAATTGTGGCAAATGAGGGACGTGGTGTTGTTTTATATATGCGTCAACAAGAGGGTCGTGGTATTGGGTTGGTTAATAAAATTAAGGCTTATCGTTTGCAGGAGGAAGGTTTTGATACCGTTGAAGCTAATGAGAAATTGGGGTTTGCTTCTGATTTGCGTGATTATGGAATTGGCGCACAAATACTTGTGGACTTGGGTTTGAAAAATATAATTTTGCTTACGAATAATCCTACTAAGGTAGTGGGACTTGAAGGATATGGATTGAATATTGTAGATAGAATGTCTATTGAAATTGAACCACGAGCGGAAAATTTGCAATATTTGCAGATTAAAAAGTCGAAGATGGGTCATATTTTGAAAAATGTATGATTGAAAAGGAACCTCCAATCTATAGATTTTTAGGGAAAGCTTATGCATTGGCTAAAAAGGGTCAAGGTTTTACTTCGCCAAATCCCTGTGTGGGAGCTGTGATAGTTAAGGATGGGAAAGTGATTGGCAGAGGTTATCATAAGAAGGCTGGTGAAGCTCATGCCGAAGTTGAAGCTGTTAATGATGCTTTGTCTAAAAATGTTGAGTTAAAGGGCGCGGAGATATATGTGACGCTTGAACCTTGTTGTCATCACGGTAAGACGCCTGCTTGTACAGATTTAATTTTGAAACATGGAATTAAAAAGGTGTATATTGGAATGAAGGATCCTTTTGAAAGTGTTAATGGAAATGGAGCCAAAGTGCTGAGCCAGAATGGTGTGGAGGTAGAATTTTGCGACTTTGCACCTGTGTTTGTTATTTTAAATCAACCGTTTATAAAGATGGTGGAAATGGGTTTGCCTTATGTTGTTTTGAAGGCTGGGATGAGCCTTGATGGTAAAATTGCAACTGCCGGTGGTGAATCAAAATGGATTACTGGGGAAAAAGCTCGTCAAGATGCCAGGTTAGAACGTAGCATGTGTGATGCGGTTTTGGTGGGATCTGGTACGGTTCTTAAAGATGATTGTGAGCTTGCCTCTCATGGGAAATTTGCTAAGAAAAATTTGTTAAGAGTGATTATTGATAAGGATCTTACTCTCAAGTTAGGAGCGAAGGTTTTTAGAGATAAAAATGTTTTCGTTGCAACTACTGATTTAGCTTCTAAGCAAAACTGTAAACGATTTGAAAAAGCAGGTATTGAATTTGAAAGTTTTGGTGAAAACAGGGTGGATTTTGAGAAGTTATTTAGGTGTTTGGTAAAGAAGGGGATTTTATCTGTATTTGTTGAAGGTGGTGCGAAAATCCATGGTGCCTTATTAGATGCTGCCGGAAGAAATCCTTTTTTAATTGATCGATTAGTTTTTTATGTGGCCCCTATTCTTTTGGGAGGAGGAAGTCTAAATGTTTTAGGCGGTGAAAGTGCTCAGACGCTTAAGGAAGCTTTTAAATTTCCTTTGTTTAACCCTGTAGAAAGGATTGGTGAAGATTTGAAGATTACTGCTTCTGTAAATTTTTACGGAGAAATTTGAGAGAGCTGATCTCCGGTGATTTAAGAAAATATGCTGATCCGAGATAACTAACTCCGCCGATGATTATGATAATTATTGTGGCGATTTTGCCATTGAGTAGGTGTTGAAGTGGTTTTGATATTTCTATTGCTGTAATCATTACCGCTGAGCTGATAGCTATTTTAGCTGATGAGCTTAGGAGGTTTTTGAGATTGAATTTTTCGAAATGTTTTTTGAGCAAGAGTATGGAAAGGATGTTGAAGAGTAAAAATCCGAGGGTGAAACTGATTGAAAACCATTGAATTCCATATGTTGGAGCTACAAATATTGTGATGAGTGCTGTGAGTAGCATGCCGGAAATGTTGATGAACATTGCAGTAGTTGTGTCTTTGATGGCGTAGAAGGAGCGTGCGAAAATGTGGGAAAGGCTTTCCAAGGGAATGGAAAATGCAAAGAAAAAGAGAATGGTGGCGGTGATGTTGATGGAACTTTCCTGAAAATTGCCGCCTCCGAGGATTAGATCAATTATTTCTTTTGATAGAAGCAAAATTCCGATCATTGAGGGAATTGTGAAGAAGAGGATGTTACGGATGGTTCTTTCAATTTGCTCTGTGTAGTGGGCCTGGTTGTTTTCGTTGATGGCACTGGTGAGGTAGGGAAAAATCGCTGTGGATATTGCAATCCCGAAAAGGCTTACCGCAAAGCTTTGGATATTTCTGGCGTAGCTAAAGGCTGACCATCCACCTGCTAACATTTTGCTTCCTACTATTGAAAATATGAGAAGGTTTAGTTGCCATGCTAATAGGCTGATGGATCTTGGAACCATTAGTTTTAAAATTTGTCGGAAGGCTTTGTTTTTTAATTCTAAGTGAAATTTGTATCTGAAATCGGTTCTGAAAATATCTATTATCCTTATGCTGCAGTGTAAAATGGCGCCTATTAGTACTCCATATGAGGCACTATAAATTCCATATTTTTTTTCTAGGAAGGTAATTCCAAAGATTATTCCTAGGTTGTAAAATATTGGTGAAAGTGAGTAAGAAAGAAAGTGTTTGTAGCTCATGAGAATGCTGCCGAGTGTGTTGCTGATGCCGAAAATTATTGCAGAGATAAGCATTATTCTGGTCATTCCTATGATATTGTTTTGAACTTCTGGAAGAGTGTGTGTGAATAATTTCTCAACTATTTCAGGTGTAAAAATACATATTATTACTGCAAATGTACTGATTACTATGGTGGTAGCTGTAAGCATTGTGTTTGCAATTTTCATTGCTTCTTTCTTGTCCTTAGCTAGGTATTCGGAAAATATTGGTAAAAAGGCTGCAGAGAGTGCTCCGGCTATTATGAAATTAAAGATGATGTCAGGGATGATGAAGGATGAATTATAGGCATCTGTTAGCGCTGTTGTTCCAAAGGTTGTTGCTATTATTCTGTCCCTTAGGAGGCCAATAATATAACTAAAAAGGGAAAATGTAGTGACTAGGATTGTTGCTATTTTACTGTTTACTGGTTTGAATATTTTTTTGAGCATGTTTTGATTTTACCTTAAAATGGCTTTTAACCTAAGGTATTGGTTGTCATGATGGAGGAAGTGTGGTATAGTAACATATATAAAACAAATATAAATGTTCACTTTAGGGAAGTATTTTGGGAGTTTGTTTAGTAATATTTTCAATATTTCGGCTAGTGAATGGCCGAAGGTTTTAATCTCTTGGTTTTTGAGATTGTTTTATAGATTTGGCTTTGTGGTTGGGTGGACGGTTTTAGTGGCGATGTATGTATCTAAATTTGGAATTGCACAGCTCCCCTATTTATTTGTTATCAATGCCTTTTTTACTATTCTTGGCAGTGTTATTTATTCAACAGTTATTGATCGGTTGGATAGGAATTATTTAATGGTTAGTACTTTGTTTATTGCTGCGTCACTGATGCTTTTTGCTATGTCACTTTTTAGTAGTCACTTTGTTTTGTTTTTTTCTATTTTAGTTGTTGCTGAATCTGTTTTTCTTATGCAGTTTAAGATTTTAGCGAATGGGTACGTGGAAGATATGTTTACGGCTACTGAAAGCGAAAGGACCTTTCCCATTATTGAATCTGCAGATACTATTGGAGGTATTTTGGCTGGTGTACTTGTGCTTGTATTGATTAGATATATTCAAATTCATAATTTCATATACATATGGATTATGATTTTGCTTTTAATTGTGCCTTTCTTGCTTTATTTCAGTAGTTTTAGAGATGAGATACTTTTAGTGACAGTAGAAGATAAACCTCAGAAATCGAGCGGAATATTTACTAAGTTGAAATCTGAGTTTGCTACGAGTTCCAATAATGCTTATTTGAAAGGTTTGTTTTTGATAGTTTTTTTCTATTGGATTTCATCAAATCTTTTGGAGTTTCAGTATACAAAAGCTATTTATCAAAATGTTTCGGGGGTTTTGTTGCAGGCTGGAAGTGGTTTTGAACATGCCTTTGTTCATGATTTGGGAAAGTTGTCTATTTTATTTAGTTTTTCAGCACTTCTTATTCAGTTTTTTCTTGGTGGTCGTTTGATTAGTAAATTGGGAGTTTTTGGTAGTATGTTAATTCATCCTTTGGTTTCCATTTTGAGCTTTATAGCTTTGCTCTTTTCATTTAATTTTTGGAGTGCGGTGATGGTGAAAAATAACTTTTCTATCACAAGTGTGCTTTATAATAACGCTTATGAGTGTGGTTATTATGCTGTGAAGGAGAGGTTAAGAGGACATACTCGTGAGTTACTTGAGGGTATTGTGAGACCTCTTGGTGCAATTGCAGGAACTCTTTTACTGATAGTTTTTCAGTTCTTGTTGAAAGGAACTATTCTTACGCTTGCAATCAATCTTTTGATGATTTTCATTGCTTTGGCTGTTTTTTATATCATCTATCGTCAGCAGGATAAATATACCAAATTGGTTGTTGAAGACCTTGTTAATTCTACTGATAGACGAGTGAAGTTGAATGCTGTAGATATTTTGGCTCAACGTGGTCATAAATGTTCAATTGAAGTGCTTGAAAAAATAATTTTTAATGATGAGCAGTCGATGAGTCTTAGATTGAGAAGTATTAGGGCCTTGAGTGATCTTGGTAATGTTGAGTCTTTTGTTGTTTTAGTTAGATGTTTGGATTTGTCTCATTTTGCTGTTAGAGATACTGCCTTGGCTTCAATGTCCGGATTTGGGTTTTTATCAAGTGATGAAGATCAATTTTTAATGATTAAGTATAATTTAATTGTTGCTTTGAAAAAGATTTATTCTACTCATGAAAATTCTGAATTAAATGTTAAAATTATTAAATTAATGTCTTTGATGAGTAATGTGGCTGCTTTGGAATTCTTGCTGGATGTTTTGAATAAATCTGTGAAAACCGATAAGAATTCTGCTATTTTGGCTCTTTCACGATATGATTGTGTTGAGGTAGAAGATGTTCTTGCACATTATTTACATTCAAAATCTATTGAAGAGAGTTTTAGTGCTGCACTTGTATTGTATGGGTCAAAAAAATATGGTGAGTTTTCTTCGTTTGTTTTAAAGAAGTTTTTGTATAGCAAAAGCATTACGACCTTATCTTATGGTATTTTTGCTATTGGAGAATTGCGTTTGAAAAAATATGTTACTTATTGTGAGAAATATTTGTATTCGAAGAATAAAAAATTGTCATTAGTTAGTGCTATTTCTTTGGCTAAAATGGGGAATGAAATTGCTGTTGATGTGTTGTTACGGTTTTTATTTTCTCATGATGAGAAGTATGTTGGGTTGGTGAAGAGTGAGATTAAGCATATTGACGTGCGCATTTTGAAGATTATTGATAAGATTGTTAGGCAAAGAGTACAAATGGAAATTGAAAAGATAATGGGCTTACATGAGAGTATTCATATCTCGAAATTTGAGAAGAATCATTTGTTACATTTAAGGCGTTTATATGCTTTGATTGAGGAATATGATGAGATTGATGAGATTAACAAATTAATAATTTAACTTTAAAATATGGGACCAAATTTGAAAATGATGGTGGGGGAAAATATTAATAATTATCGGATTGTAAGTTTTGAAGGTGAAATGGATAGAGCTGGTTTGGCGGAAGTTCGTTCTGATCTTGAGATTTGTGTTAATTCTTTTGATAATAAATTTCTTATTTTTGATTTTTCTTTATTGAAATTTATTAATAGTGAAGGAATTGGATATTTAATGGAGGTTCATGCTCATTTAGTTCAGAGAGATAAACAGTTGGTAGTTTTGGGCCTTGCTGATCATGTGGCTGATGTTTTTGAGGCAATTGGTATTAGTCAGGTAATGCCTATTTATAAGGATTTGGATTCATTTTTGAATGAGCATAAGTCATGAGATTTTTGTCTAAAAGTTTGGGTCGTAAATTGATGTTGTTTGATTTTGTTTGTGGTGTTTTGCTTTTATTATTTGGTTTTTACACTTTTAATCACAGAGAAGATTCTTATTTGCTCGTAATATTTTTTGTTGCGTTGATTTTGGTGGTGATTGTGTCAGCAAAATATTATTTTGATGTTGTGAGGCCCTTGCAGCCGATAGTTGAGCAAATGCAACTTTTAATTGCGGGTAAACCTTTTAAAAAAATATATACTGATCGAATTGATGAGGTTGGTGTATTGGCTTATTTTTTCAACGAGGTTACCAAGGGTTTAGGTCAAGCTAGTGCAGACATTCGTGATAGAGATAGAATGGTTGGTGAGCTGACTATTGCAGCACAATTACAAAGAGATATTTTGCCTATACAGTCCCCTGTTGTTCCTGGGCTTTTGGTTGTAGCTAAAAATAAACCTGCTACCGAAATTGGTGGTGATAGTTTTAATTTTATTAATGCTGGAAATAAAACTTATATTTATGTTGGTGATGTAACGGGTCATGGTGTTGCTGCTGGCTTGATTATGACAATGGTGAGTTCTTTGATGAATATTTTTTCGGGAATTTTCCAGAGTCCATATGAGATAGTTGTTAACGTTAATAAATATATAAAAACGCAGGTGAAGAAGGCGATGTTTATGACTATGGTTCTTCTTTGTTGGGATAATGGAAAAAAGGAAATGGTGTATGTGGGCGCTGGTCATGAGCATATTTTGGTTTACCATAAAGATTCAGGTGTGTGTGAGACAATTTTATCTGGTGGTGTAGCTTTGGGCATGGTTTTGGATAATTCGAAATTGGTATCGGAAAAAAGATTGGAATTAGCTGATGGAGATGTTGTTGTTTTATACTCTGATGGTATTACCGAGGCAGCAAGTGATTCTGGGGAATTTTATGGGTTGGAACGATTGAAGGCTGCGGTTATAGAATTTGCATCTCAGTATTCTGCTGAAGGTTTGAATTATCACATTGCGCGTGATGTTGCTGCGTTTATGGGCAAGGCTATTCAGAATGATGATATGACTTTGATTGTTGTTCAACGTATTGATGATTTGACAGAGAATCAACGGGTTCAAGATTTGAGTACTAATTGGAGAGTTGATGAAACTAAGTGATTTTGATTTTCAGCTAGATAAGGGCTTTATTGCTCAGAGGCCTGTTGTGCCTCGTGATTCCAGTAAATTATTGGTTTACGATAGTAAGTCTGATTTGATATTTCATTCTAGATTTTCAGAAATTGGTTCTTTTTTAAATGATGATGATGTTTTTGTTGTGAATAATTCAAAGGTTGTGAGAGCTCGTATTTTGTTTTGTGGAATGGAGATTTTTTTATTGAAAAAAAAGTCTGATCGAATTTTCGAGGTATTAGTGCGACCTGGAAAATTTTTTAAATTAGGGAATATTTTTAAGATTGATGATAATTTGTCAGCTACTGTTCTGGAGATTAATTCTGATGGTACTCGTATTATTTCGTTTAGTTTTAATGGTGATTTGGATTTATATTTGTCAAAGATTGGAAATATTCCTTTGCCTCCATATATTGATGGAACTGGCGTTGTTGAGGCTGAATATCAAACAGTATATGCTCGTGATGAGGGAAGTGTTGCTGCTCCAACTGCGGGGTTGCATTTTACTGATGGTCTTATTTCTGATTTGAAATCAAAGGGGATTAATTTTCAAGAGGTGATGCTGCATGTTGGGCGTGGAACTTTTTTGCCGATTTCTTCTGCTGAAATTGAGAATCATGTAATGCACGAAGAGTTTTTTCAGATGTCGATGGACACTTCAATGTATTTAAATAATGCTATTGATAATGGGCGCAGGGTTATTGCGGTTGGAACAACTTCAGTTAGGGTGATAGAAAGTTGTTATGATTCTGTTTATAGGGCTGGTTCTGGTGATACAAAAATCTTCATTTATCCAGGGAAACATACGTGGTCTCCTGTATCTGGTTTGATCACAAATTTTCATCTTCCAAAAAGTTCACTGCTATTATTGACTGCTTCTTTTCTTGAGCATAAAGGGGTGACTGATCCTGTGAAGAAGCTTTTTGAATTATATGAAATTGCAAAAGCTGAAAAATATAGATTTTTTAGTTTCGGAGATGCAATGTTTATTATTTAAGCCATTTGGGGAGTATTTTTGCTTCGTTTATGCCCGGAATATTTAATATGTTGTTTGTGTCGTTGCTGCTTATCTTACCTATATAAAGATCTTTGATTTTACCACCATTCTTCACGAATTCTTTGATTTGATAGTATCCTTTGTAGTAAATAAAATCTTTAGTGAAGGCACCTTTTTTGTCTGTATTTTGAAATCCTCTTTTTGCTTTTATGGTCGATCTGAATGCTTGCTTTGGAGATATTCTCTTGGCGATTAATTTGTGAAAGGTCTCAACAAATGAATGATTTAGGCTGTATTGTATGGCTAGTACATTGGCTAGGGCTCTTTGGTTTTCTTCGAATGGTTGATTTAGTATTTGGCTAATGTTGTACATAGCTAGTCCTTCTTGAGTTTGTAGGTAATCTTTTAATCCCCTATTGAAAATTTTATATGGCTGATTTTTCCCATTTTCTGCTGTTAGAATGTGAGTTTCTATTTCGTGAACTATTAGTGCTTTAGCTTTTGATTCACTAAATTTCGTGTTCTTTTTTATGAATAGAGTGTTTGATTTTCCTGCTATACAGTCGGTTATCATTTGATCTTTAATTTTTACTTTCCAATTTTCTAGATTGTATTTTTTAAAGGTTTCTTCAAATATTTTTTGAACCTCAGTTGTTGTGAAATATTTTGTTTTTGCTGTGAATATTCTGGGCTTATTTTTGAGAGTTTCTAAAAGTTCTTTGCATTTTTCAACTTCTTCAGGTGTTGGTTTTCCGTAGAGTTTTGTTGAGATGTCAGTAAATCTTTCTTCATCAATAGCCTCTAAAAGCTCTATTTTGAGCGAGATTTCTTCTTTTTTATCGGAAAATATTTTCCCTAGCTGTGAATTGTCAATTTTTATTTCGTTCAGTTTTTCGTTGAGATCAATTGGGTTGAATTTAAGTTTTGGATATTGGAATTGTGGGCTTTTGCTGAAATTCTTGAAAAACTTTATTTCTTCTATTTCGAGATTTGTTGGTTTGAGATGGTAGAGTAATTTTATTTGGTTTTCTATTTCTCCTAATCTTTTGTCTATTTGATTGAAATTGCTGGTGGTTTGAGGCTGGGGATTTTCAATTTTTCGGATTTGGATATTGGGTATTTCTTTGTCTTTGCTTTTACTTGTGTCTATTAAAAATTCGCTTAGGTCTCGTGTACCAAGGACTACTTTGTATTCTTTATCTTCTAAATCTTCGAATTCGACAATTGTTTGGATTCTTTTGGTTTTTAGTGAAAGTTTCAATTTCATACTTTTCTTTTCTTCGTGATCATTACTTATTAAATTTTTTTCTATGGCAAATTTTTTATCTATTGTGCTTATTTTCCTTGTGCTATTAATTTTTGCCAATATTTGCAGAGGGCCTTCTTTTCGGATTATTTTGATATTTTCTTCTGTGCCAATGATTTGTTTTCCAGAGATATTGGCTATTTCTTTCTCAACGGTATTACCAAAGATATCTTTTGCGATTCTGACTCCTTTTTTGGGATTTGTGACGGTAATGCCTTCTATTCTTTCGAGTCTTTTTCTTAATGGTGCTAAGTTTGCTATTTGAAGGCCTAGTCCGGCTCTTGCATTGATTTCTAGGAGAACTGGGCCTGAGTGGTGATCTATACTTATGTCTACTGCCATATACCCAAGATTGGTGATTAGTTGTGTTTGTGATGCTATCATTAACATTTCATCCCAAAATGGTATTTTGATGTTATTTAGTTTCCCCAGTCCGTCTGGGAGCTCTTCTATTATTCTGTTTTTGTAAGACAGATGTGTGGTTTGTCCTTTGGCAATATCTATTCCTACTCCGATTGCTCCTTGATGTAGGTTTGCTTTTCCTTTTGATTCCTTTGTTGGAAGCCTGAGCATTGCCATTACTGGTATTAGATTGTGAACTACTATTCTTATGTCTGGAAGTCCTGCGTATGAATATTTTGCTAATTTTTCGTTGGAAATAATATATTGCTCAAAAAAGGCGATGTCGTTTTCTCCTGAGATGGAATATCTTCCGTCTATGATGTCACGGATATGATCTTTGAGTTCTTCAATTGTTATATTGTCATTGCTTGCTGTTTTGTAGTTGTTTTCTTTTTTTCCAATAATGGGGATAATCCCCTCCCCTCCAAATCCTTGACTAGGTTTGAGAGCAAAGGCTTGAGGAAGGGTGTTGAAATCAAATTTTTCCAATTCTGCTATGCTCTTAATGGATCCGTATAATTTGGGCACTGGGATTCCTCTGGCTGAAAGATATTGTTTTGTCTTGATTTTATCGTCTGCAAGTTTAATAGCCTTATTTGGATTGTAAGGTTTAATATACAAGAGATTTCTTGCATTCATGCCTAGAATTCCTTTGTTTTTAAAGGCGAGCATATATTATTCTTCAATATGTTTGAAAATTTCACGGAATCTAACTCGTTCTATAAGTCGTAATCCTGTCCATTTTCCTAGTAGGATATTGAGGACGAAGGTTAGGAGCACAAGTTCTGGATATGTGAGTATTATTCTTTTTACGAATTCGAATCTGAATTCAACGATTGATAGATCTACGCTTCCTCCTGCAATTATATAAGCAATGAGAGCTACTAGTAGTGTTTCCGCCATGGTCATGGTGGTGGTGCTTAGGTTGCCTTCTCCTTTTCCGCTAACAAATTTTTCAACTAGTGTACTAAGTATTAACATTGGGAAGATTGCTATTGAGAGGAATTCTGCGTTGAAAAAATTTAGATGAATACTAGTGATGATTACGCCAAGTAATGTTAAAGATACTAAACTGATGATTATTGCAATTTTGGGAATGAAGAGCATTCTTACTTTTTTTAGTACCAATTTGGATATTGCTCCAACTGCAATTGCGGATATTAGGGTTAGTAATCCTGCGTTTAGGCCAATAATAAGGAAGGAAAGGGTGATTATTGAAGGTGTATAGATGCCAAAGGTGTTGATTCCCACTACTTGCCTCATGAAGGCAACAACTGTTGCAATGATTGGTAGCAGTAAAAGTAAGGCGATTGTATTGTCGGGAATGCCATTATTTATTAATGCACTTACAAAGTAGCTTATGACGTTCCAGGGGCGGATGTTTCCACTTTCTGAATTGATTATTTTGTATTCGCTCCCTCTTTCTCTGATGATACCAATGAAGCTGTTGGTGTTGCTGGTTTCTATTAGTGCATCTATGCTGCCTTCTTTGGTGATTATTATTTGTTCTGGCTTTATTAAGTCGAATTGGTGTTCTGCTTGGCTTATTCTTGAATCAATGTCGTGTTCAAGTATGACAATTGATTTATTAGAGAAGTCCGTGGGTGTCTTTTTTGTACTTTGGATGTATCTTGAAATGGCATTTAATCCTGCGTTTTCGCTTGTCCACACCACTATTTGTTTTGTGTTTTTCAGATCTTGAGCCTGTTCGTTTAGTTTTTTTGTAAGAACTTCTTCTGAAATGAATTCTGTACTCGATCCGTAGCTTTCAATGATTTTAAAGTAGACTCCCCCTTTTTTTGCGAAGTTTTCAATTATGTCTATTCGGTCTTTTGAGTCTATTTGATCAGTAATAAGTACTATCATTTTCCCGTAAACGAATGTTTCAAATGAAGTTTCTGAGATTGTTTCTCCTTCGGTTATCTTAAGTTTGACTGTATATTCCCCAGTTGATTGGTAGGCATGGAGGGCTTCTACTCCTTCATTTTTGTTGCCATCTCCAAAGTCCCAGTCGTAGCGAATATCGAGTCCTGGATGGGGAATAAAAGATTGGGAGGCATCAAAAATCGTACTTTTACCTACTTCTATTGTGGAGGGAAGGTTTATTACTGCTCTCAGATAGCTATTTTGGAGGTTTTCAGCAATCGCTGCTTGGGGACATCCTGAGATAAGCAAAATTACTACTGTGAGAATTGTTTTTGAAATGAATTTCATACTCTTATACTAGCAAATTTGTTTATTTATAACAAAAAAATCTCGAATTGACAAGTGGAGTTGTTGTGGTGGTGTGGTCTTCATTAAATCATGCTTTTGGTGTATAATGTTTAGATTTAATAAAACAAAAATGCGAGGTTGGAAGATATTAGGGATAGTTGTGGTGGTTCTATTGGTGTCAAACTTTGCTTTTGCTAAGTCTATTAATCCTATTTCTGGCTTAGAGTTCAAGGCATTGGACACTGTTGCGGGATATTCAACTACTATTAAGGCTACTGGAGCTGTAAATGGAACTAAGGCTTGGATAATTATCCAGAATCCTTTAGGTGATCAGACAAAGGAGCAAATTGAGGCTGATGCTGCTGGTGAGTTTTTGTTTAATTTTGGTAAGAGTAGTACAAGCGTGAGTGGAGAGTATCTTTTTGCTTTCATGGATGGTGAAAGCGTTTCTGATGTTGGAAAATTTCAGGTTTATCCGGGCCAGTTGTCTCCTGAAAATTCTGATGTAAAACCTTCTACTATTTATTTGAATGCTGGTGATAGTGAGAAATTGAATGTGAAATTGGTTGATGACTTTGATAATCCTATTGCTGGTCATTTAGTGAAGGTTATTGCTGATAAGGGCTCAGTTGTTGCTAAAAGTGATAATGATATAACTGATGCTTCTGGAAGTGTTGATTTTTCAATTTCTATGTTGAAGAGCGGTGTGGCTTCGTTTTCGGTATATGACGTTACTTCGGATTCTTTGATCACCTCTAATGTAAAAGTGGCTTCTAGTGGTGATTTAGCTATGGGAAATGCTTCTGGAAGTGTTGATCATTTTAAATTTGAGGATGTTCCGGATGAGATTTTGAAGGGTGAGAATTTTTCTTTGAAACTTACGGCTCAAGACTCTAATGATCAGGTTGTTTTGGCTTATAATGGTTCTATTCGGTTTACGGTTGATGGTGAGAATTCAGCTTCAGTTGTGATTCCTGATGATTACCAATATCAGATTTCTGATCAGGGTGAGCATGTTTTTAGTTTGGCTTTCTTATTTCAGAAGGCCGGTAACTATCATTTGACTGCTACCGACATGATAAATATGGAAGTAGTTGGTGAGGTGGATTTAGTTGTTAAAGATGCCAGTGGTGCTGGGAGTGGTGACTCATCTGTTACCCTTTCAAATCCTATTGCTGGAACCTATAGTAATAATATGCAGGTAATTTCTGGATCTGCACCGGCCAGCAGTAAATTAAAGATTTTTGATAACGAAAGTGAGTTGACGAGTTTAATAGTAGGAGCTTCTGGTAATTTTTCCTTTACAACTTCAGCTTTGGAGGATGGTGAGCATAAAATTTATGCTGCTACGGTGAACGAGGTTGGGACTATTGTAGAAACAAGTGCGGTTGTTACTTTAATTATTGATACTTTTGCGCCGGAAATTTCTCAGGTAGTAATGGAGCCTTCTGATACTGTAGTGCCTGGTAGCCCTGTTAAGGTGAAAATTTATACTGATAGTAACTTATCTAGTGCTTCGTTGTTGTTTCAGAACAATCTTCTTGTTTTGACGAAAAACAATCAGGGGTATTTTGAGGGTAATTTGGTTGCTCCAAATGTAGTTGGTGAGTACAAATTGGAATTTGTTTTGAATGATAGGCTCGGAAATGAGTCTAAGATTTCGGATAAGGCGACTTTGAAAGTTTCAAATTTATTGGGTGAAGGCACTGTGCCAACTCTGACTGGGTTGGTGGCTGCTAGCGATAATAATAAGGTGGTTTTAACTTGGGCGGCTCCTGAAAATGGGCCTACTGTGATTAAGAATTATCGTATTTACTTTGGACTAGCACCAAATCAATTAACTCAGGCAGTTGATACTTATTCAAATGCTACGACTTGGTATATTCCAAATTTGCAAAATGGTACTCAATATTATTTTGCTGTGATTGCAGTGAATGATAAGGGGGATACTTCTTCTAAATTCAGTAATATCATTGGAGCTGTTCCTGGGCTTAGGGCTGAGGTGGTGCCAGTTGAGGTATTGAATGGAACTGCGGGAGCAGATGCTTTTGCTGAGAGTAAAACTAAATCTAGTGAGACTGGTCCTTCTCTGGGGTGGTTAGTTTTAGTGTCTTGTGTGGCCGGCGTGTTTTATTGTAATATGCGCCCATGGAAAAGGCGCAAATCATCGGTTTTATAATCTATTTTGTGGATGTGTTTCGTAATTTATTAGTTTACGCTTTTATTGCGAGGGTTATTGTTTCGATGTTTGTGATGATGCCCCCTTATGGTCGCAGAGGTGGGAGATTTTACGGATTTTTATGTGAAGTGACCGATCCAATTTTGAAAATTATAAGAAGGGTTCCTCATAAAATTGGGATGTTTGATTTTGCGCCTATGATTGCAATTTTTGGCTTGGATTTGCTTGGAGAATTTATAATAAGATTATTGGCTCAATTAATTTAAAATTATGAAGGTTTATAATAGCTTGGGGCGAGAGAAGATGGATTTTGTGCCCATGGAAGAGGGAAAGGTGAAGATGTATGTGTGTGGGCCGACTGTGTATGATAGCGCGCATTTGGGGCATGGAAGAAGTGCGGTGAGCTTTGATGTGATCCGAAGGTATTTTTTGTATAAGGGATTGGAGGTGAAATTTGTGAGTAATTATACTGATATTGACGACAAGATGATCGTGCGTGCGGCTGAGAAGGGCGTAAGTGTGGCCGAGTTGGCGGATTTGGTGATTCCTGAGTATGAGAGGGATTATGGGAAGTTGAAGGTGATGAGGCCTGATGTGCAGCCTAAGGCTACGGATTATATTGCGGAAATGATTGCGTTGGTAAGTGGACTTGAGAAAAGGGGCTTTGTGTATGTGATTGAGGGCGATGGTGTGTATTTTGAAATTGAAAAATATAAGGCTTATGGTGAACTTTCAGGGCAGAAGCTTGAGGATTTGCAGGCGGGTTCGAGGGTGGTAGTGAAAGAGGAGAAGCGAAGTCCGTATGACTTTGTGCTTTGGAAGTTTAAGAAGGAGGGCGAGCCCTTTTGGGCGAGCCCGTGGGGTGATGGAAGGCCTGGTTGGCATATTGAATGTAGTGCGATGACTTGGAAGGAGCTTGGGGAGAAGTTTGATATTCATGGTGGCGGACTAGATCTTACGTTCCCCCATCACGAATGTGAAATGGCTCAATCTCGAGGTGTTTTTGGGGCAGATTCGTTTGCGAAATATTGGCTGCATAATGGTTTTATTACTGTTGATAATGAAAAGATGAGCAAGAGCCTTGGTAATTTTTTCACTTTAAAAGATATTTTTGAGAAATATGATCCTTTGGTCGTGAGATTTATGTTTTTACAGACTCACTATCGTAATCCGATCAACTTTTCTGATGCCATTTTGGATCAGGCGAAGGCGGGATTGGCGAGAATTCATGATTTTGTGAGAAATTTGCAGTTGGCTGGAAAGGGTGCTGATGAGGGTGATGACTTCAGTGTGGATCTTTATCGTGAGAGGTTTGAGGAATTTATGGATAATGATTTTGATACTTCTGGGGTTTTCGGTGTGTTGTTTGATTTGGTGAAGGAGGTTAATATTGCTATTGTTGATGGAGAGTTGGGGAAGATTGGGATTTTGAAAGTGGAGGAGTTTTTGAAGGACGTTGATCAGGTATTGGCTGTGATTTTTCCGGATCAAGAGGTAGTTGAGGCTGATGTGGAAGCTTTGATTGAGGAACGTGAGGAAGCGCGAAAGAATCGTGATTTTGCGCGTTCAGATGAAATTCGAGCTGAGTTGAAAGAACGTGGAATTGTGCTTGAAGATAGTACAAATGGCACAATTTGGAAGCGAATTTAGGCTTCTTTGCGATTTCCGAAGAGGAATAATCTGCGAGAGGCGTTGACTGTTTCTTCTGGAGCAGCTTTGTTGCTTGCGTGCTTGGTGTCGGTGACTGGCTTGGGTACATTTACAATTCCAGCGTTTGAAAGGAGTGTTAAGGCTTTGGAATAAGCCATACCGAATAATGCAGTGTCGGCATGGCTCCAGATGTTTTTTATAGAGTCAGCTAGAGAGTAATCGTCTAGGCTAAATTGTGTGACATTGGCCATGTTGCCGATGGCTGTCATTGAGCCGCCTTGGATACTTGCAATTAGAGGTATCTGAGGTTTTTCCGGCATTATGCTAAGACCAATTTTGCACGCTACATAGTTATCTGCAAACATACTGAAAATCATGAGCATACAGAAGATGGTCATTTCTCGCATTGTTTCATTCATGCCGTCTAAGGATTTGACTAGATCTTCGAAGACTGGTGTAAGGAAGGGTACGCAGCCAGCTTGGAATGGGAAAACGTTTACTACATCACCAAGATTGTGACCGACGGCTGCTTTAATACGATTAAGATTGGTGGTGTTGGTGTATATTTTTTTTGCAGTAAGATTTGAAGATGCTTTACTTGGATTTGTGTCTTCTGCTGCCATAGAATCCTGTAGTAGTGTGAAAGGAGTTTCGCCAGATGGGGTAGGATCTACTGTGGGGCTTTCTGGGCCAATTGTTGCTGCTATAGCGTCTATTGCTGGTTCGTGAGCTTCATGAGGTGCGTCAAATTTTGGACTGAAAGGTAAGGTTGCTAAATTGACCAGTTTTTCATTTAAAACTTCTCCAATTTGAATTTCAAGTCCTTGAGTATTTTGGGGTTGATCTGTGAAGTATTTAGCAAAGTTCGAAATGGATTTAGCAATTATTTTAGCAAGAACTGGGAGGTTTTTTTTGATACCTTCTTTAGTTTCTTTTGTTGCACTTAGCATCGCCTCTGCTGTGGGGATACCTTCTTGCTTTAGAAGTTCTAGGTTTAGCTTGTAAGTCGAGGAATAAAGACTGTAAAGAGCCATTGGCCACATTGTTTTCATTTGCCATGCAATACCCTCTGTGAAGCCGTATTTCTCACAGATAGCCATGAATGGGGGGTCACCTATTAAGAAAAAACCAGACAAATTGCTCACATGGCTGGTGAGAGTAGCTATCATTTTTTGGTTGCCTGCTGCCAGGCGATTGGACATTTTTTTTATAACTTCTGCGCTGCCGACTGTTGTGGCGAGTGGGCTTAAGGCTGAGGCCATTAGAGTGATAAGCGCCGCCTGATCGTGTTTGTTTGGTGATTTTGCGTATGCGTCTTCGAAGGCTTTTTCGATATCGGCATTAATTCCTTCTGCGATTGTGGTAGTTCCACTAATTATTCCAAGTGCTTTGGCGCTGGAGATGGTTTCTTCTTTTAGATGATGTTTCCCTTTTTCATCTGATAATGAGTATTTGGCTGTTGTTAGAGCAATTAGTGATCCATATTGTACGGCTTGAATGTAGCCTTTGCCACCTGGCATCAGGGAGGCCACGCCCCAGGCAAAAAGTGCGGTACCAAGATAATCGATAAGCTTGGCAGCACGTTCTTTTGGTGGGAGGTTTGGATGTTCGGCATCTACTTTTTCTATGATTCCCGGTAGCTTTTCGTCAAATTTTTCTTGTGCGTCTAGAGCCTCTTGGTGATCACCTTCAGATGCTTCAGCTTTTGAAAGTAGTGCGCCTGAGATTTTTCCGCCGCTAATCCCATCTGCTAAGGCTGCGATTCCAGCTAATGCGAGAAGTTTATTGATGTATCTGCGCGTTACAGTTGTGCCTTCATTTGTAGCTGCTTGAATTCTTGGATCGATTTCAGTTGGTGTCTCTGTTGTGATTACTGAAGTGTCTATTACTTCTTCTGGTATTTTTTCGTGGAGAGTTGGATCCATTTTGGTTATTAACAATTATAGTATTGTACCATGAATTCCATGAAAAATAAACCCTGCTTTAAGGTTTTCTAGTTAGATTCAAGAGTTTTAGCTTTTAGCGCAGTAGTTTGTAGATATTGGTAATGTCCCCTGCGCCCATGGTGATAATGATGTCGAAGTTTTTGTAATGGGATTTGATGTATTCGGCGGTGTTTTCGAGGCCTTGGCCGTTGGTGGCGGACTTGTGGTGTTTGGAGATTTCTTTTACCAAGATGTCGGTGGAGAGGCCTTTGAGGTCGGCTGCTGTGTCGCGGACTTGGTAGATGTTGGGAATTATTACTTGGTTGGCGTGGTTGAAGGATTTGGCGAATTCTTTTAGGAAGGATTTAGTTCGGCTAAATTGGTGAGGTTGAAAAATGCAGAGAATTTTGGCTTTGGGATTTGCTGTTCGTACGGCTTCAAGTGTGATCTTTATCTCTGTGGGGTGGTGGGCGTAGTCGTCGATGAAGCGAGTTTTTCTAAGTTTAATTGTTTTTTCTTCCATGCGGCGCCAGCTGCCTTTGTATGAGGAAATTGATTTTTTTATAATTGTATCTGCGACGCCAAGTTGTTGAGCAGTTATGGCTGCTTGATGGGCATTTTTGAGGTTGAAATCCCCTATTACGCCGGGGGTGAGTTTGAGTTTTGTGGTTTTAGGGTTGGAGATTAGTATTTTGGCTTTGGTATATTTGCTGAGATTGAGTGAGTTTTTATCGTCGCTGTTGATGATGATGGTGTCGTTTGAGGAGAGTTTTTTGAGTAATTTTTTGAAAACTTCTAGGTAACGTTCTTCGGTTTTGAAGTAATCGAGGTGGTCGGCTTCGATGTTGGTGATTATTAAAATGTTTGGGTGTAAATGCAGAAAGGAGGATTTGTATTCGCAGGCTTCTACGATGAATATTTTGCTTTTGCCGATGCGGTAATTTTGATTATCTAGTTCGCGGAGTTTTGTACCAACGATGACCGTTGGATCTATTTTTCCTTGGATTGCGGTGAGGGCTGTCATGGCGGTGGTGGTGGATTTTCCGTGAGTTCCTGCGATGGCAATGGTGAAATGGTTTTCGCTTAATTGGCCTAATGCTTCAGGATAACTGATTGTTGGAATGTTGAGTTTTTTGGCCGCTTTCCGTTCTGCGTTTGACGGAAGGATTGCTTGTGAAAAAATAATTAAGTCGATTTTTGAGTTAATATTTTCTGGTGATTGAGGGGTGAAAATTTTGATCTTTCTTTTGCTGAGGTGATTGGTTATTTCTGAGGATTGTGAGTCTGAACCCGTGATGTTTTTCCCATATTCTTTAAGTATTTGAGCTAAACCTGAGGTGCCGATGCCCCCAATGCCAATGAAATGAATGTTTTTTGCTTCTTTTAGGTTCATGTGATAATTTTAGCTTACTTGCTTTAGAAAATAAACTGCATGTCTTTACGTTTTTCTCATACCTCTGGTGTCACAAAAATGGTGATTTTGATCGAGTTTTTCTTGGTGAGTTATTTGATCTACTCGTTGACGAAAAATGTTTATAACAGTTATCAGGTAGACAATTATATCGCTAGCTTCGAGGCTGAAAATTCTAAAATAGAGAATGAAAATAAGCAGAAAACTGATGATTATCTTTATTTCACGTCGCCTGAATATATCGATAAAATTGCGAAGCAAAACTTGGGATTGGTGAACAAGGGTGAGGAGGTTATTGTGCTTGCTCCTGAGGTTTTGGATGAGGTGAACGGGGCGGAGAATTCTGATGGTGAACATGGTTTGGCTAAGTATGCTGGGTTGTCGAATCCGATGAAATGGTGGACTTTTTTCTTTGGTTAGGATGTTTGACTTTACAGTGTGTGTCCTGTATTTTCTTAGCGCTAAAAAACGACGCGGGGTAGAGCAGTGGTAGCTCGTCGGGCTCATAACCCGGAGGTCGGAGGTTCGAGTCCTCCCCCCGCAACCAACAGACACCGTCGGTGTCCTGCATTTTTCTTCAGATGTCATGACAGGGTAGCTCAGCTGGTAAGAGCGCCGGATTCATAACCCGGAGGTCGAGAGTTCAAATCTCTCCCTTGTCACCACACTTTCAGAGAGCACGCATCTTCGCTTTCAACTGCAAAAATCCCTCAAACACGTACCGATATGTACGTTTATTTCGGGATTTTTTTGTTTCAAGCAAATCTGCATACTTTCTGAAAGTCTGCACTTTTGATTGGTTAGCGCAGGGGCCCGCGAGACCTCCATCTTCTAAAAGTTACGCGCGTTCATACAAATTTTCCTCAAGTTGTTTTGTATATGCTGGTTTTAGTTGCTTGGTATTGACAAGTAGGTGCTTTTATCATACAGTATTATGCTGTAATTTGTTCTTTGACATTTTGTGTCGGCAAGCCAACTTTCTTCTCTTTTATAATGAGTTTGCTCTTCGCTTTTTATGCTTCGGTGTAGAGGCGGCGGGGCGCTTGAAGAGGGAGGAAATATTGGCTTGTCGTAGTTGAGAAATTTATTTAGTACTATTTTTGTTTTGGGTGTTCTGTGTTTGTGCGGCTGGTGAGTGTGGGGTGGTGATTTTTTTGCTCTGGGAAACTAGGGTACGACTTGTATGCGTTTGCTTATTACAGCATTGCCTTTGGCAATTTTGGCGCTTCGTACCTTGCTTTTTCCGAGCGAAGGAGTCGCGATCCTAAGCTCTTTTCCGGCCGTGCATGATACGTAGATGCATGGTTTCTTCCGATCGCTCTGAGGGGCGAGGAGGTGTGTATGAACGCGAAAATTTTGTTGGTGCTGGGCTTTGCGGCTCTGGTGGGCGGGTGCGGCGGCGTGCAGGTGGATCAGGAGGATCTACCGCCTCGGCCTCAGTCGGTCGATCTGACTCGTTTCTCGAAGGAGCGGGCGACGTTGCCCGAGGTCCAGGCGAAACGGTTCCTCGAGGAGCAGACGCCGGGCATCTCTCCGGAGTGTCAGCGTGACCCGACTGGGTGTTCGTTGGCTGCCGCTGGGGCGCTCATGGCACTGGACCAGGCAAATGAGTTCGTGGCCCTCAAGGTCGTGAATTTCGAGGCTGGTGGGATCACTCGCCTTCCCGGTTCGGCGGAGTGGAAGGTGGATTTCGACGGAGCGCGGCTGAGCATCACGAGCACGAAGGGTGTCCTTACTCTTGCTCCGGAGGAGATCGGTCAGTTGCCCACTTGCCTTCTCATGGATGGAGTGGGCGGTTGGCATCGGATGATCTGTCCGGGCGACTTCGTGGCGCTGCGGATCACGGGGTTCGGGCAGGGCGGCGTGACGCGGCTGCCTGGTTCGGCTGCGTGGCCGGTGGACGTGGAGCCGCTTCGGTGGATTCACGTCGTTCTGCCGCACGGGACTGAGGCCGCAATTATGGTCGGGGAATTTGAGCTCCCGTCCTGCGTGCTCATGGATGAGCACGGTGAGCGGCGTGGCATCGAGTGTCCGTTGGTGGTTCGGGAATTGGAGTAGTAGCCCTCGCCCAGGCTGCTCTCTGGTTCGGTCATGCCGTATGCCCACCCTCCCCGAGGCGTGGCTGAACCGGAGAACGCGGGAGTGAAATCTTCACTCCCCAACTAGCGAAGCGGACTCTCCCCCGTCCCTTCGCTGTCAAACTTGTAGGTTACTCGGTCGCCCACCCTTCGTAACCTACTGTCACTTCCCTGGAAGCGCGTCTGGCGGCTCGCCCGAGCTCGCCGGATCTCCCCGCTTCCGGGGAATGGTACTAATTTTTTAGGAGCGGCCGGGGTGCGCGTTGAATTCACTTCGCGCACCCCGGCTCCTTCGCCCTTTCTCCTACGACAAGCCTTTTTTTTTGTTGTCTGAATTTTTGTACTTTTTGGTCGATTTTATATCTCGCGTCTGTAGTGTCGGCTTCTGCGCGGATTTTCCAGGTGGAGGGATCGTTTTCTTCGTTTTCGATGAGGCCGAGATGGGCTAGTCTTTCGTGCTCGCGGCAGAGGGGGAAATATGTGTCGGGGTTGTGTTCTTTGTTTAGGGCATAGCGGTCAGTGTGATGCTTGAGTTTGTGCGGCTTATTACACCCTGGAAAATTGCATTGCCCATTGGTTCTTTTGAGAACATATTTTATGATTTTGGCAGGGGCGGGGCGGGAGTGGTAGCCGAGCTCATCTTTTGCTACGACTTTTACTGTTTCTGGTTTTTCGTCTTCAAGTTTTTCTTCTCGAATCTTGAGCAGTTCACTAATTATTTCTTCCCAGGTATTGGAACCTTTGAGTTTTTCTACTTTTGAAAGGGTATCTTCGTTTAGTTGAATAATGATGGATTTTTGCCGTGGTGGACTTGTTTCTGTTTGCATTTCTAATTCCAATTCAGTCCTAGGACCATTTCCCGTGGCTCCTGCAAGCCCTTTTCCAGTTTTTAGATTTTCATTGTTAGAATTTTCGTCGCTTTGTTTTTTGAATTCACGTACGTAGGTTTCTAGAGTGTTTTTGCTCATAACCTCTGCTTTTTGTGCCCAAAAATTGGCAGTTTTAGCGGTGGCGATTGAGGCTATCGGGCGCACGGCTGCGAGGCCTTTTAGTTGCGCTATTTCTAGGAGTTCGGGCTTGTCGGCGATTTTGGAGTGAGTAAGGAGAGAGTCTCTTACCTTTTCTTTATTCATCCCTGCCAAAACTGCAGCGTAATGATATATACTGAGGTAGCCTTTTTCCTCCCAGACACGGTATTTTTCTATATGTGGAAGCAGCATTTCGCACTTGCGTATCCATTCGCGGGCGTTTTTGCCGTATTGGACGAATTGGGTGTGGAGGGTGGTGGTGAGGGCACGATCGTGAGGGGCGCGTGGTTCTTTGAAAGAATGGGTGGCAAGAGTTGTGGCTATATTGGGGATAGCTGTGTTTGGGGATGAGATTTGCATAGTTTTTGAGTTACGGAATGTGTTCGAAATACTAGCAGAAATAAGCCTATATTTCCACGTAGAGTAGCTGTTTTGAGATGACATTTAGTCTGAATACTTCATGGTGAGTAAGTGCTCACCTCACGAATGAATCAGTGATAATTTTGCGTTGGATTTGGGTTGAAAAAAAGGCTGTTTTTTGGTATAATGATGAGAAAATTTAAACAAAAACAAATATGGCAGGCGCAGTAGGAGAAATTCCAGGGAGGGGGCGAGGGGTAGATGATCTTGATGGTGGAGCGGCGGGTGCTCGTGGGGCTGTTGAGGCTTCGGATACTCGTAATGGCTTGAATAGGCCCGAAAATCTTGCTCAGGAGCGTCGTAATCTTTTGCGTGAGCTTACCAAGCTCAATGTGGATTCGCCTAAAACTGTGCGAGACCAAATGAGAGATCAGGTGGAGACTGAGGGTAATCGCAAGGAGAAGTTTTTTGGTTCTGCGAAGTATAAATTGGCGCCGAAGGATGTGACTGAAATACGTGCAATGGAACCGGAAGTGGCTGTGGCTTCGCTTGATAGCGATGGTTTTAATGTGCGTTGGCACGAGGCTGAGTGGTATCGGGATTATCTTGATTCTGCCAAAGCATTGGTGGCGATGGATAGCTTGCTAGACCCGGCAACGAAGGCTTGGGTGAACACTTTGGGCTCGGTGCTTGGGGAGTTTGTGAGAATGGCGGATTTGAGTGCGCAGGATTTTAAGCATAATTATAAAACTGATATTACGAAATTGGTGAAACTTTATGGGAAAGAGGCAATTTATGGGCCTAAGGGTGCGTTGAATTTGCTGCTTGGAATGAGTCGATTGCGTGAAAATGGCGTGGATAAACGGCCAAATTTGAAAACAATTAAAATTGTGTTGGGTACGGGTAGAGATGCCGCTAGTAAGGCGAAGGATAGATTTGTGGTGGTGATGAAACAAAATGCGAAGGTGGTGCCGGGGCCGGGTGGTGATGGTGAGGTGCC
>CAYHGX010000004.1:0-42001 GCA_964356355.1 uncultured Candidatus Peribacteria bacterium
CCCCATTCGTTGTCGTACCAGGAGAGGATCTTTACTAGGTTGTCGCCGATGACTTCGGTGGACATGGCGTCGAAGATCGAAGAAAGTGGGTTTTTCTTGAAATCTACTGATACTAGTGGAAGCGGTGAGTAGCCAAGAATGCCTTTCATTGGGCCTTCTGCTGCTTCTTTCATTTTGGCGTTGATCTCTTCAGCGGTGGTGTTTTTGCTGAGGACGCAGGTGAGGTCTATGAGGGAAACTGTGGGCGTAGGGATGCGGATGGCTAGGCCGTTGAGCTTGCCGTTGAGCTCTGGGATGACGAGTCCGATGGCTTTGGCCGCGCCCGTTGTGGTGGGAATCATGGAGACGGCTGCTGCTCGGGCGCGGCGGAGGTCTTCGTGCGGGAGATCAAGGATGCGTTGGTCGTTAGTATAAGAGTGGATGGTGGTCATGAGGCCTTTTTCAATGCCAAAATTGTCGTGCAATACCTTTGCTACTGGGGCTAGGCAGTTTGTAGTGCAGGAGGCATTGGAAATGATATTATGTGCAACTGGATCGTATTTGTCGTCGTTTACGCCGAGAACCATAGTGAAGTCTGCTTCCTTGCCGGGGGCGCTGATTAGTACTTTTTTGGCGCCGGCTGTAAGGTGTTTGCTGGCGCCTGTTTTATCTGTGAAAAAGCCTGTGGATTCGATTACTAGGTCTACTCCGAGGTCTTTCCATGGAAGCTTCTCTGGGTCGCGTTCGCTAAGTACTTTGTAGGTTTTCCCGTCTACTACTATATTGCCGTTTTCGGCTTTGACTTCATTGTCCATTACTCCGTAGTTGGAGTCGTATTTTAATAGGTGAGCTAATGTGTCAGCGGAAGTGAGGTCGTTGATGGCTACTACGTCGAAATAATCGTTTTTAAGATTAATGTGAAAAACTTGTCTTCCGATGCGGCCAAAGCCATTGATTGCAACTTTGAGTTTCATATTTTTATTGTTACGCGAAATTTTGTGTGTTAACTATAAAAGCGACTTTTTAAATAAGCAATTGCCAAAAAATGCAGAGAATGTCGTGGGATGATCCAGGTGTGTATGAGGCTTGCGCTCGGGTGCTTAGGGCGGGTGGTGTTGTGTTGCATCCAACGGAGACCTGCTATGGGTTGGCCGTTGATGTTTTTAATGAAGAGGCTTTGGTTAAATTGTATGCTTTGAAAGGGATGGGCAGAGACAAGCCGGTGAGTGTTTTGGTGAATGACTTGGCTATGGCTAAGAGGTTTGGGGATTTTCCAGTGAGAGCTGAGAAGTTGGCGTTGATGTATTGGCCTGGGCCGCTTTCTCTTGTGGTTAAAAGGAGGAGGTTTGAGGAAGGGGGCTTGCCTGAGTTTGTGAACGTTGCGGAGGCTTTTGTTTCTTTGCGCTGTAGTGATGTGGAATTTTGCTCCAGGATGGTGGGGGAGTTTGGTGGGCCGGTTTCGACTACTAGTGCAAATTATACTGGCGAGCCTCAGGCTTATGAGGTTGAGGATTTGAGTCAGGAGTTTTTGGAGGGCGTCGATTTGATTGTTGATGGTGGAAGGCTTGAGGAAAATGCTCCTTCAACGATTTTGCGAGTGGATGGTGAAAGGATTGAGGTTTTGCGTCAGGGTGGGTTGTTTATTTGCCTAGAAAATGAGGAAGGAATGTGGTGATTGATTCTATTCCGGCGGTGAGGAGGAGGGCGGAAAGGATAACTCCAAGGGTGATGTATGAGAGGGCTTTCCAGTAGTCAACGCCGAAGATGAAGGCGATAATGGCTCCTTCAGCGCTGCCGAAGCCTGGAAGCGGAGTGGCAACGAAGGCGATTAGGAATAGCGCTCCGAATCTTTTGAAGAGCTTGGAGTTTTGTTTGTGAGTTGTGTGGAAGAGTTTTTGGAAGAATTTGTCGATTAGTTGTGATCTTTTTCTAGTGAATATTGATACTGGTTCGATTAGTGCGAGAAGGATTGCCGCTGGAATGATTGTGCCTGCGATTGAAAAGATAAGGGTGCTGGTGTTGGATAGTCCTAGTTTTATGCCAAGAGGGATCGCTAATTTTAGATTTAGAATGGGGGTCATCGCTGCGAAAAAGACTGTGAGTTCGTGTGGCATTTCTCTTTGTTTAGTGTGTTTATTTTATTTGTTTATTGGCCTTAAAGTAAAGGAGTAAAGGTTAGTGCAAAAAAGTTAAACAACATAACTATTTTTGTACAAGCTCAAGTAGTTTGATCTGTTGTTGCTTTGTACTATTCTCTAATTCGTATTTGCAGTAAAAAAGTTATACACAACTGGTGCACAACTTTTGAACAGCAAGTGTGATTTATCCCTATACTGAGCGCAAATGGAGCATCTGTCAGTTTTGAAGAGTGATGTTCAAAAATTTTTACAACTGGAGCCGGGGGAGGTGGTGGTAGATGCTACTTTAGGGCTTGGGGGACACAGTTTGGATGTTTTAAAGGCAGTGGGCGAAAGTGGAAAGTTGATAGCATTTGAGCAGGACGAGCGGAATTTGGAGGAGGCAAAGCAGAGGCTAAAGGCTTATGAAAAACAAATAGTTTATATTCACGATAATTTTTGCAACTTAAAAACTAGGGTTACCGGTAGTGGGGTGGATCAGGTGGATGCGATTTTGTTTGATCTTGGGCTTTCTTCTCCTCATGTAGATGAGGCGGAGAGAGGGTTTTCTTTTATGAAGGAGGCGCCGCTCGATATGAGATTTGATCAAAGGCAATCGCTTACAGCTGAGAGGGTGATTAATGAGTATGAGGAAGAGAAATTGGCTGAAATTTTCCATATATACGGCGAGGAGCCGATGGGAAGAAAGATTGCCAGGATGATTTGCGAAAGGCGCAAGGATAAGCTGTTTAGTTCTACGGTGGAGTTGGCTGATTATGTGGCTGGATTGGTGCCAAAGAAGTTTGCAAAGAAGGTGCATGGAGCGACGAGAGTGTTTCAGGCCTTGAGAATAGAGGTTAATGATGAGCTTGAGGTGTTGAAGACTGCGTTGAAGGAGTCGATGGAGGTTTTAAAGGTTGGTGGGAGAGTGGTGATTATTGCCTATCATTCATTGGAAGATCGTATCGTAAAGCACTTTTTTAAGGATTTGGAGCGGCCTGTGGCGGTGGGAGAGGAGAGTATTTATAGCAATTTTGCAGATCCCTTTGTGGAGAATTTAATAAAAAAACCGGTGGTACCTAGTGAGGAGGAGGTTAGGGAGAATCCTCGTAGTAGAAGCGCAAAATTACGTGCTTATAAAAAACTAAAATAAACTAACAGAAATACAAAATGTTACAACTAGCTTTAAATCGGGGAATTGCAGGTAAGGTGGAGGCTTTGCGCAGATATGTATTGAGTTTTAGGATTGGTCCATATTTTTTGGTGGGTTCTTTGATCTTTTTTGTGGCTTTAATTACAGTGATTACTCTTATGTTTTCTACAAGGCAGGTAACCAAGGGGTACGTGCTTAGTTCACTGGAGGCTGCTCAGCATAATCTTATGAAGGAGAGTGAGGGGAAGGATATGCAGATCTCTCAGGTACGTTCTTTGAGCTATATTCAGGGTCTTGACAGAGTAAAGGTGATGGTAAGGCCTAGTCAGGTGAGTTTCGTGGCTGGTGGAGGGGTTTTGGTTAAAAAATAGGCTTTTCTTAGCTAAAAGATTATTACTTTTTCACCCTTGCATATTTTTTAAAATATGCGTAGAATCTACGCATTGTATTTTTGAAAATACGTGATTATGACAAGGGTTATCGATTTCGTCAATGGCGACGAGGAGGATGGTAGTGAGGAGGTTGAGGTGGTGAGAAATCGCTATGATAGTGATGGACCTGCTGCTGTAGCTAGTGAGAGTGGTTTTTTTGATGGTGAGGGTGATGGGGGAGATGATGGTAATAGACGCGATGATCCTTCTGAAAGTGGCGATTATGAGCCGGGGCTTTCTGTTGAAGGCGATTTTTCTGGTTTTGCTGATGTAGTAGAGGCGAGAAGTGGCCGTATGGAGTCTGACAGTAGGCCGCCGGAAGCTGTTACTGCTGCTATTTCTGATGGCGTACGGGGAAATTTGGTGATTGCTGGAAATGATACTGAGGCTCAAATTGCTGAGGTGGTGGGGCATGTGGTTGAAAGGTCTGCCTTGAATGAGATGATGGAAAATCCAAATGCCAATAAGGTGCTTTCTGCAAGAAATGCTGTAGGTGATGAATTTGCCGTTGTGTTGGTGGATCGTAATGTTGGAACACAGGTGCCGGGTGCGGTGGTATATGAAAGGGCGGTGTTTTTTTGTGGTAAAGAGGTGCCAATGGATCCGCAGGGAAAGCCCGATTTTAGGCGTTTTGATAATGGGAAAACAGATGAGGTCTTGCTTAAGGGGATGTTTGAATCTTTTGGGCGAGATTTGTTTGATGCTGATTTGAAGGCTTTGAATATTAATACTGAAATGTGGTTGGCGGGATTGAAACAAATTGGTAGATACGTGGATGTGGAAAGAAGAGGCAAAATAGAGAGAGAGTTTGTGGTGGAAACTGATATTGATGATTTGTTTGAAAATTTAAGGGTGGATTTTTCCGAGCTTGGTAAGGTTAAGTCTTTGGTGGGAGTGAGTGAGTTTTTTTCCAAAATGATGCCCAATACTCCTATGCATAATATGATTACCCATATGATTCAGGGGCCTTGTAGAGCGATGGAGGCTGCTATTGATGCCTACTTGATGGATGCCGTGAATGCGAATGATGTGTTGATTGGACTGGAGATGCTTCATAGCAGTGGGCAGCGGTTGGCAGTGATTACCGAGGAATTCTTACCTCTTATTGTGAAGCATGGTGTGCATCCGCATCCTGTTAATTTGAGAGAAATTGCAGAAAAAATGAAAAGATGCGTGGGTGATGATCAGCAGAGAGCAAAAGTGGAGGTAGATGTGGATCCAAATGTTGTGGGGTTTTTCTCAGAGGCTTTTTTGCTGCCAATTTTGGAAAATGCTGTTATTAACGCTATAAAATTTGGTGGAAAAGTAAGAATCACTGCTGAGGAAGAGGAGGGGGCGGTTGTTTTAAGGGTTCATGATGATGCTCCGGATATGCCGCAGTCTACTTTAGAAAACCTATTTTTAAGGGCTGTTGATCCTGCTCAGCCAGTTGTGCCTGGAGTGCAAAAGGGCAGTGGAACGGGGAGTTTTATAGCGGGTAAAATTATGACAGATATGAAGGCTTCAGGGATTCCTGGTGCGGATAAATTTGGTATTAGATTCTTGCAGAAGCAAAGCCCAAGATTGAAATGTCTTGAGATGACTATGCCTTCTTATGGTTATAGTCAGGCGGCTTATTCTTATGTATTGAATCGTAGTGCAAATAATGGTCAGGTGAACATGGAAGCTGCGGCTTAAGCTTGACGGGGAAAATATTTTTGAGAGGTTTGGCGCTCCGTGGTTTTGCTTGTTAGCAATTGCTTCGCTTGGGATATTGTCGCCTCACTTCGGCGCTGCGCGCGTTTGGCGGCCTTTGTTGTTAGCACTTCGCTGCGCTCGTGCTTGTTGGTATTGAAATTTGGCTCTTTTTGCTTTAATCTCCACTTAACAAAAGGGGGCGATTATTTTCTAAACAAAAATTTATGACAGCAAAGGATCCAATGAGATTTTTTAGAAAAAATGCTTATTCTCCGGGGGAAATGGCGAGAATGAGGCAGATGGTGAGGCCAAGTGGTACGACTTTGATTTTGCCTTACGATCAATTTATTGAACATGACAACAGACACATGGATCCAAATCCAAAGGCTGCTGATCCACATTATATTTGTGAATTGGCTGAAGCTGGTGGATATAATGCTGTGGCGATTCACTATGGGCTGGCGAAAAGATATTGGACTAAGATGGCAGGTAGTGTGCCGTTGCTTTTGAAAATTAATGGTAAGACTGCGATTCCAAATCAATCTACGCCTTTGAGTGTGCATACTGCTTATGTGGATGATGCAGTGCGCATGGGTGCGGCGGCGATTGGTTATACAATGTATTATGGTTCGCCTCGTCAGGATGAGGATATTCCTCAGTTGGCTAATGTAAGAGCGGAATGTGATCAGTATGGGATGCCGTTGGTGATTTGGGCCTATCCACGCGGAGTGGATGTGGAGGCAAAGGGTGGTAAGGACTGTAGTTATATGGTTGAGAGTGCGGTGAGAATGGCAACAGAAATGGGGGCAACTGTGATTAAGGCAAATATGCCGGGTACGGCAAAGGCTGATTTTTATGATCACAAGGATGTTCCAGAGTATTATAAGAAGATGGAAAAGGAGCTAAGTGCGATGCCTGCAAAGGAACAGAAGTGGGAGAGGGCAAGAAGAGTGGTGGAGGCAGCTCAGGGAGTTCCTGTGTTGTTTAGTGGCGGCAGTGAGATTGGTGATGATGATTTGATTGAGAATGCACAGGCTTGTATAGACGCCGGGTGTTTTGGCTTTATTTTTGGCCGCAATATGTGGAAGAGAGAGATGACTCAGTCTTTGGAGTTAACAAGTAAATTCCAAGAAATGTTGGATGAGACTGCTAAATAAAATAATCACTGTTATATGGCGATTAAAGTTGCGATTAATGGATATGGTAGGATCGGAAGGGGGCTTCATAGATTGGCTCTCAAAAATCCTGAGATTGAGATTGTGGCAATAAATAGTCGGGCTGATGCCCACTCTCATGCTTATTTGTTGAAATACGATTCTTTATATGGGAAATGTGACGCGGATATTCAGGTGGAGGGAAGTGACTTAGTGATCGATGGAACGAGGGTTTTTGTTTATCAAATTGCAGAGATTGAAAATATTGATTGGGGAAAACATGGAGTGGATGTGGTGATTGAGTCTACTGGTAGATTTACTACCAAAGTGGATGCGGAAAAGCATATCCGCGCTGGAGCGAAAAAGGTGCTTATTACTGCGCCTTGTGATGATTTGGAGGTGCCAAATATAGTGATGGGCGTGAATGATCTTGATTATGTGTCTTCTGATTATACGGTTCTTTCCAATGCTTCGTGCACTACGAATTGTTTGGCGCCGGTGATGAAGGTGCTGAATGATGAATTTGGGGTAGAGGTGAGTTTTGTGTCTACTCTTCATGCTTTTACCTATACTCAGAATCTTTTGGATAACTCTAATCCGGAGGATTTTCGGAGATCTAGAGCTACTACGGAATCAATTATTCCAACAAGTACTGGAGCGATGAAGGCGATTTATCGTGTAATTCCAGAATTAAAGGGCAAGGTGGATGGTATGGCTTTTAGAGTGCCGATTCCAACTGTTTCCTGTATTGACTTGGTGGCGAAGTTGAACAAAAAGGTGACGAGCGAAGAGGTGAATGAGGCTTTTAAACAGTATGAAAAAGGCAGGATGAAGGGAATTCTTGGCACTACTGATGAGCCCTTGGTTTCAGTGGATTTTAGAGGGGATTCTCGTTCAAGTATTGTGGACTTGCCGATTACAAAGGTGCTTGCTGATAATTATGTGAAAATTGTGGCTTGGTACGATAATGAATGGGGTTATATTTGCAGAGTGGAAGATATGGTAAGATGGATTTGCAAATAAAATTTTCTATGAAAAATATTGGTGAGTTTTTAAAGGACGCAGGCCTTGAGGGGTCTTTGGCCGAGGTATTTAATACTTTGGCTTCAAGCGTGAAGCGTATTGCGGAGGCGATTGCTTTTGCGGATAGTGGAAAGGCTGAGAGTATGAACTCCTTCGGTGAAGAGCAGTTGCAGTTGGATTTGTTGGCGGAGAGGATTATTGAAGAGGAGGCGAAGAAAAATGCAAAAATTGGGCTGATTGCTTCCGAAGAATTAGAGCAGGAGGAGAAGATTTCTGATGGGGAATTTGGGATTTGTTATGATCCACTTGATGGATCTTCGCTTGTAGATAGCAATTTGGCAGTTGGAACGATTTTTGGAATTTATAAAACGGGAACTTTTATTGGGGTGAAGGGTAGGGAGCAGTTGGGGGCCTTGATTGCTGTGTATGGGCCGAGAACAAGCATTGTCCTTACTTTTTTGAAAGGGGTGCATGAATTTGTTTTGGATAGCAAAGGAGATTTTATTTTGAGCAATGAGGGGATGAAAGTGGGAGAAGGTAAAATGTTTGCTCCTGGCAATTTGAGGGCTTGTGTAAGTGAAAAATGGTATTTGGATTTGGTTAACTACTGGATTAAAGAACAATATACTTTGAGGTATTCTGGTGGCATGGTGCCGGATATTAATCAGATTTTGATTAAGGGAAAGGGAATATTCAGTTATCCTGGGTATGATGAGGCGAGAGAGGGGAAGCTTAGATTGCTTTTTGAGTGTGCTCCTATGGCTTTGTTGATGGAAGAGGCAGGTGGGGCTGGAAGTGACGGTAACGTTTCTATCCTGGATAAAGTTGTAGAGAGTGTGCAACAGCGAACTCCCGTGTTTTTGGGATCAATTGGAGAGGTTGAGAGGTGTAAACTGAATTATGGAGCAGCAAAAATATGACAATGAGGAGATAGAATCTTTAGTAAAGAGGGTTCAGCTTCGAGCAGATCAGGATGCTTTTGCTGATCTGTATCACTATTTTGTGGATAGGATTTTTCGTTATGTTTTTTATCGGGTGAAAAGTGAGGATGCGGAGGATATTGTGGAAATGGTGTTTGTGAAGGCCTGGGAAAATATTAGGCAGTACAAGCGTGCTAATCGCACTTTCTCGGCTTGGATATTTAGGATTGCACATAACTTGGTAGTGGACTATTACCGAGCGTCTAAGGATGCTGTAGAAGAGTTGGATTTTCAGTATGCAGATCATAAAGATGAAGCTAATCCGGTGAAATTGGCGGAATTGTCTCTTACTCAGGCAACCTTGAAGAGGGCTGTTTCTAAGTTGAAGAAGCAGTATCAGGATATTGTGGTGCTTAAGTTTGTAAATGATTTGTCCAACAAGGAAATTGCTGATTTGTTAGGTAAAAATGAAGGAACGTTGCGAATTTTGCAGTTTAGGGCCTTGAGGGCACTGAAGAGTGAGTTGAAAAGTATGGGTGTGGATTATTAACTTTCTGTAACAAAAGATTAAATCTCACGTTTGTAAAGGTATATGAAACCAAGTCTAGAAGATCAAATTAGGGAGTTGTCTGGGCCGAGCGTGAGCGAGGCACGGAAAGTTGTGATTAAAGATAATATTTTTGCCAGTATTCGTTTGTCACAGGAGGTGAAGAATGCTTCTTTAGAAACGGAGATGTCGTTGACTGGGAAGGTTCAAATTTTAGAAAGGTTGAAGGATTTTATAGAAAGCCGTAATAGGAGATTTTCGTTTTTTACTTTTCCCGCTTTTAGAAGGCAGTTTGCTGCTGGATTGTTGATGATGATTTTGGTGATAAGTGGTTTTTCTTTTGTGAATGTTGATACTCATGTGGTGTTTGCTGCTGAATTTACTCAGTTAACTGATGTGAATGGGGAAGTTGTGGTGCAAAGAGGCGGAGAAAAACTTGATGGATATCGCGGGATGCAACTTTATGAGCAAGATAAGGTGTTTACTAGTGGTAATTCTTTGGCGGTGGTGAGGTTTTTTGATGATAGTGTGAGTCGTTTGTATTCTGAGACTATTTTAAAGATTGATGAACTTAAAAATTATGATTCTGGTTTAACTAGTTATGTGAAGGTAGAGGTTGAAAGTGGTCAGGTGTGGAGCAAGGTGGTGAGTTTGGTTGCTGAAAACTCTGCTTTTATTGTTAAGAGTAATGGTATTTCTGCTGAGGCTAAGAGGGGGGCGTTTAATCTTGAAGTGACTAACGATAAGAGGGTGGTAGTTGGGGTGTTTAATAATGAGGTGAAGGTTACGGGCGAGAAGTTTAGCGATCAGGTGAAGGTTGTAAGCGGGCAGAAAATTGTTGCTAGTGATCAGCAGTTAATTGCGCCTAAGGTTTTTGATTTGTCATCTGGAGAAAAGGATGGGAAGTGGGCAAAAAATAATTTAAGTGATGATAAAAAGTATATTGTTGATGTGGAGGATCGTTTGATTGTAGCTAAGATGGAGAGTGTGGGTTTGAAGGTTGATGAAAGTGTGTCTCTTGAAAGTTCTGTTCGGGAGGATGCTTTGAAATTTTTGACTTTTGATGACATTAATCAGCATAAGTTGTCTTTGGATTTAGCTGAGAAGAAGTTTGTGTCTGCGCAAATTAAGCTTTTGGAGTCTACTTTGAGTGATGTTGAAAGGGGAGAGGCGGAACAGGCAATTGAAGATTTTTATCTTTCAGTAAAAACGTTTTATGAATTTGCGGATAGTGTAGCGACTACGGATAAAAATTATGCGGATGAGTTGAGAAAATATGCTCAGGATAAAGTGTTAAGGCAGAAAAAGGCCTTGAGTGCTACTTTGCCTGATTCTCCATATTATTTTGCTAAGGATGTAATTGCCAAGATTGAGCTGATTGGTGCGGATGGTATGGCGTTGGCTAAAATTAAACAAAATCAGGCTCAAGATAAGCTCTCTACTGTAGAGGAAATTGTGAATAGTGGGAATTTAGATTTGGCGACCAAGGTGCTTGGTGATTACCAGAAGGATATTTCTGATGTTATTACCATTTTAGATGCTGATAAGGAGGCAAATGTTGAGGATAAGAATGAGATTATCCAAAATGTTAAGGATAATTCTGTGATGTTGAAAACGATTGATAAATCATCTGATGTTAAATTGGTTCCGGAGGTTATTGTTCCCGTGGAAGATTCAGTTTCAGGTGTTGATAAGGTTTCGGATGATACTCAGTCAAAGGAGGATGTGAAAAAGGATGAGTTAAGTAAGGATGTTGAAAAGGAAGCTGAAGATAAGATATTGGATTCTAAGTTGAATTTTAACTTTCAAATAAAACAGAATCTGGACTTTAGTAATTTAATTACTGATGGTCCGTTTGGGGTGCAGATTCAAGGTGATAAGCCGTTGGATCCTCTTTTATAAAACATTCATTAGGCCTAGGATCGTTCCGAGGGAGGCCATGATTGCTCCGATAATCCAAAAGCGCATAACTATTGTGTATTCAGGCCATCCACATTGTTCGAAGTGATGGTGAATTGGTGCGATTTTGAATACTTTCCGTTTAAAGAATTTCTTAGATGTGAGTTGGATGATGACAGAAAGGGCTTCAATGACGAACATGAAGCCAATAATTGGTAGAATGAGTGTTTGATCTGTAAGCATAGCAATGACTCCTAGGGTTGCACCGAGGGCAAGGGAACCGGTATCTCCCATGTAGAATCGTGCTGGGGGAATGTTGAACCAGAGGAAGGCCATTACGGCTCCACAGATTACTCCACAGAGTGCTGCTAAGATAAGTAGACCTTCCATGTAGGCGATGATCCCAAAGCCTCCAAACGCGAGAATTAAGAGTCCACTGGCTAATCCATCTAGCCCATCTGTGAAATTTACGGCATTAGCAGTGGCAATAATAACGAAAATGAAAATTGGTATGTACCAGATTCCTACTTCAAGGTTGTTGAATCCTGGGAGGGGGATATTGATGGTGTCGAAACCGAGTTTGCTATAAAACCACCATGCTCCGAGGAGGCTGAAGATAATTAGCCAAAATAGTTTAAGTTTTGCGCTTAGACCTTTGCTTTTGCCTTTAACGTTGATGTAATCATCGACTGCTCCAAGAATTCCGCAGGTGATTAAGGTGAAGAGTGGTATCCAGGTCTCGTTTCTATTGAAGAGGGAGTATTTTAAATATCCCATTTTTTGCATGAGGAAGGAGATTAGCACTACAATTATTATTGTGCCCCAGATAAGAAGGCCGCCCATTGTGGGGGTGCCGCTCTTTTTTGCATGAAGAGCTGAAAACAGGCTGGATTTTTCACCTGAAAGGGCCTCTTCGCGAATCTTTTTTCCAATTCGAAACTTTATTAATTGGCGTGTGAACCAAGGGGTGAGTAGTACTGCAATTAAAAAGGCTAACGTGCTGGAGCTAAAGATTAGTGTGAGGTTGGTGATTGTGTTGCTCAAATTTTCAAGTCTCATGATTGGTAATTAAATTTTACCAATTATAAGCTCTAAAAATCCAATCTGCTAGTACTTTTGTTTCAGTAAATCTGGAGGGACTATTGAGGACAACTGTAAGGATTTCATGCCCTTCGGGATTCTCTGCAATTGAAACGAAGCATTCTCCTGCACTCTGTGTGCTACCAGTTTTTAGGCCGTTTATTTTGAAAAATTGATTTTCTAAAAGTTCGTTTGTGCTTTCAAGTTTGTGTGTTGTATCTCCTGAAACTGAGCGTATTTCGGTGTTTTTTATTTTGGCTATTTTTTTGATGAAGGGATTTTTGTAGATGATTTGAGCGAGCTTTGCAACATCATAGGCTGATGAATAATTTTTGCGGTCATCAAGGCCTACTGGATTGGCAAAATGGGTGTTGATTAGTCCAATTGAGGTGGCTTTTGTATTCATTTTTTCGACGAAGGCTTTTGAGGATCCAGCGTTGAATTCGGCTAAAGAAAAGGCTGAGTCATTTGCTGAATGAATAATGGCACTTTCTATGAGACTGGAAATGGTGAGTTTTTCACCAGCATGAAGAAATATGTTTGAGCCTTCAATTCTGGCTGCAGATGGGCTAATTGTGACTACTTGGTCTGGTTGATTTTCTTCTAAAATTATTAGGCAGGTCATTAGTTTTGTGATGCTGGCGATGGGAAGCCGTTGGTGCATGTTCTTTTCGTAAAGAACGGTGCCAGTAGTGAGATCGATTGCAATTGAGCTTTTGGCCTTGATGATTGGACTGATGAATTCGGTTTTTTTTGTTGGTGCGAGGCTGGTATTTGTGAGGCTTTCTAGGTTTGAGCTGGCGAGTTTTACTAGATTTTCTGGGTTATCGGAAAAACCTTTGGAAAGGTTGGAGGTGATAAAAAGGGTCAATAAACTACTTAACATTGATTTCTTCCGGGGTTAGTGGACGGAAATGTCCTAGTTCTAAATCGCCGAGTTTTATTTCCCCGATGCGAATTCTCTGCAAGTATTTCACATGGCAATGAATCTGTGCAAACATTTTTCGGATTTGTCTATTGCGTCCTTCGTGAATTACTATTCTAAGAAATGTTTCTTTTTCTGATTGGCGAATAATGGTGATTTGGGCTGGAGCAGTGATCCTACCATCAACTAGGACTCCTTTTTCAATGTTGGATTGATCATTTTTTGTGAAGGTACCAGTGATTTTGGCCTGATATTCTTTCTCGCATTCGAAGCGAGGGTGGAGGAGCTTGTTGATGAAATCCCCGTCATTACTTAAGAGGAGCAGGCCTTCGGTGTTTTGGTCTAATCTGCCTACCGGTTTGAGATTTTGGTTTTCGGGGACGAGCTCCATGACTGTTTTTCGGTCGAATTCATCCTTTCTTGTGGTGACGTAGCCGGTTGGTTTGTTGAGGGCGATGTAGATTTTTTCATTTTCTGGATTAACTTTTTTCCCGTGAATTGAGATGATGTCTTTTTCCGGATCGATTTCTGTGCCTAATTGAGGTGATTTGTTGTTTACTTTGACTACTCCTGATTCGATTAATTCGTCAGCTTTGCGGCGAGAATATTCGGTGTTGGTGGCGATAAATTTATTGAGGCGCATCTGTGGTGGGGGTTGTTTGGCTAGAGTTTGGGACGGCAGGGGCTTCAGTTGGGGTTGTGGTTGTTGGCACCGGAGCAACGGAAGTGTTTGGTAGGGAATAGAAGTTGTCTTCGATGTAATTGGGTGAATTTGCGTAATCTTCACCAATTTCCAGGATGATGGTGGCTTCTTCCAGGAGGCCTTTTTCTTTGTATTCAACCGGAATTGTGGTGCTTTCTTTGCCTGGGATTAGTCTCTCAAGGAAGTCGAGGGCGGCTGGGCGTGAATCGATTGGATTGTTTTTCTCGTCGTATTTTTGTTTGTAGTAGTAGGTGGTGGTGGGAATATGTTGATCGGTGGCATTTCCAAAGTGCACGATGTCAAAGCAGAAGCGTTGAAGTACTTGCTTTGTCTCTCCGGCAACTCCTCCTCGTTTTGTGCCATTTAATATGTGAATTTTGGTGTTTTCGGCTTGGATGTCTTGAAGATTGAAGTTGAGATCTGAATAGGTTTGAATTGTTTTAAATCCACCAGCTGGCAAGAGGACGAAGGCTCCGCCGTAGGCTTCTCTCATTGGCGTATAAAGGAATCCTCCGCATTTGTTTGGGTCGTCGTGAATGAGATGTTGTTTGATGTTTTCTTTGGAAAAATCTTCGGCAAGTGAACCAAGGGTGAGAATTTCATCGATGGTGATGTTGGTGTAAATGTTGTTTTTCAGGGAATCGAGAATTGCCTGTATTTTTCCGGTGTTGAAGATTGTGCCTAGCGATAGAGCTTTTTCTTTGATGGCGTAGATGATGTTTTGTTGGCGTTCAGCACGATCAAAGTCGGAAGTGGAGTGGCGGCTTCTGGCTACTTTTAGCGCAGTTTCTCCATCGAGATGTTGTGGGCCGGCGGCAATTGAGAATGGTTGGTATTCATATGTCCCATCTTTGGGATAGGTGGCATCGTAAATGCTTTCTTTGATGGTAACGTCGATGCCTCCGAGTGCATTTACTAGGTCCGTGAAGCCTTGGAAGTCAATTTTGATCCAGTAGTGAACGGGGATGCCGGTAATTAATTCCATTTTATCTTTGAAATAGTTAATACCACGAATATCGCTGTCGAAGTGATTTTTTGCGTTGAAATATATTTCGTTGATTCTTGAGCTGCCGAGAGTTTTGTCTTCTACGTAAAGATCACGAGGGATGGAAAGCATGCTCACGGTGTGCTTTTCTTGATCGATGCTGGCTACTATTATCGTATCTGTGAGGTCTGCTCCATCGTGAGTGCCACCGCCTGTGCCCATTAAAAGAATGTTTGTGTGGCCGTAGGCATCGGTCAGGAGATTTGATCCAGCGGCTTTGAGGAAAACTCCCATGTTGATTGTGCCAAGAGCTTTGACAGTGCCGATTACGAGAGTGGCAATGATGGCAATTGAAAGAAGTATTGAGAGGTTAACTTTCTTTTTTGGGGGTTTTTCGGGTTTGTTGTTGATACGTCTCGTTTTGAACTCCATGCTATTTATTTAGGATTAGAATTGTATGTAGAAGACCTTGGTCGTCGGTGGTGATGTCGATTCCCATTAATTTCCAAAGGGGTTCCAAGATACTACTTTCATCTGCGATAATCGAGCTTAAGGTGTCGGACCAGCTGCCGGAGGAGATGCTTGTAACACCTGAGCTACCATGGATATTATTGTTGTTTAAGGCTTCTTCAAAGAGTTGTTGAGTGAAGTTTGATGAGTCGTTTTTTATGTTGTCATTAAGATAAATTGTGGCGTTTTCAAGAGCGATGGAATATTCAAGTGCGGATTCACCGTTTTCTTGACGTTTTGAGTTGATCGTTTCTTTGAGATCGGTTTTGTATTTTGAAAAATCTGCAGCTGTGAGCGGGTTTGTGGAGAACTCTTCAGTAACGTAGACGTATCCATCTATTTCGGTGATGCCAAGTCCAACTCTTTCCCAATCTGTTTTAAGAATATTGATTAGGTGTGAAGGGCTGCGCATTAGGCTGTAGTGGCTGAATTCGATGGATACATCTCTGGCGATGTTCTCACCAACGGGTGTGGTGATTTTGGCTGCTATGCGGCGATCGTCTGGTGTTTGGTTGGATTGATTGACGTGGGCGAAGTAATTATTGGTGGCCATGTCGTCTGAGTGAGCTTGTGCGATGGCGTTGAGTTCTGGTGCGAGGGCGAGCGTAGAGAGCCCTTCTTTTTCACGTGCTGCGTTGATGAGGTTTAAAAGTTGTGTGCGACTGGAGTTGAGGTCAAAGGTTCCACTAAAATAATCTCTTTGATTTTTATCGAAAAAATCTGGAATCAAGGGGATTGAGGTTCCTATATAAATTGGATGACTGAAGATGGGTTCTCCGGCTTTGTTGTCGATAGCAATTATGTAGCGTCCGATTGTTTCTGGGGTATATGAAAAGGAGAAGTTACTGCCACTTTTTATTGTTGGGACTCCAAAATATTCTCCTGTGTTGCCGGAGGTGGTGAGCTTTGATGTTTCGGCAAGTCCATCGGCTTTAATGATATATGCTTTGTCTTGAATGTCGGTCTTTGCTTTTCCTGTAAATGAAATTGTATTTAGTTTTAGGACGGTGTCTGGTGCTGTGGTAGTGATACTTGCAGTAGAGATCATGTCAAAGGTGTGCTCTGTTGCTGTAAAGTTGATGGTGTCACTTTTAGCGAAGGCGGAGGAAATGGTGATAGGATTTGTGGTTTTTGTTTTTGCTATTTCTAAATAGGCGCTCATGTTTCCTTCACGGAAGTTTTCAAATGAGCTGTAAATCAATGGTATTGAGGTGCGATCTTGTCTAGAGATGAAGGTTTTTGAAATGTTGCCTTGAGTGAAGGTGATTTTTTTGATTGTGTTTACTGATGTTCCTGAAAAGTTGAAAGTGGTGGAATCGTCTTTGAATGAAAGAGAAAGATTGGTTGGTTTTTCTGGTGATGTTTCTTCACTTGTTGGGGGGATGGTGAGGCTTGATACGGCCACTAGGATTGCGTTGCTATTGGTTTCGGAGTTTGGAATTAAGCCTATCTTGTAGGTACCTGAACTTGCGAATGTGATTGGTAATGCAAAATTGTTATTAGTGACTGTTGCTGATACGAATTTACGTTCTTTGGTGATTGTATTTTCAATGATTGCACTGATGGAGGTGTTTTCTTTTTGAGTGGAAACTGTTCCATTGATTACGTAAATTTCGTTTGTGAAAAAGGTTTCTGGAAGATCGGATTCGAGGGTGATGTTGTGGAAGGCGGTAGTGTTGTCTGGAGTAAGTGTTGGGGTGGGATCGGTTGTTTCAACGGTGGTTGATGGATCTGAGATTGAGCGAAAAATAATTTCGCTAATCTGTCCTCTACTCATTTGGTTTAGAGGCAAAAATAGAGGCCCAGTTTCTTCGAGGTAGCTGTGGTCTTTTGCATATTTAACATATCCGATGTACCAGGAGCTATTGTCGGTATCGGTGAATATTTGTTCGTTTACGGTTGGTGAAATTTGCCAATCTTGGGCTTTGCCTAAGATTTTTAATGCTTCAACTTTGCTGATTGTTTGTTCTGGCTTGAATGTGCCATCTTCGTAACCGTTAATCCAGCCTTGGCTATAGGCTTTTTGAATGTATTTTGTGTACCAAGAATCTGTCTGTACATCATTAAATGGCGTAGGGGAATTTACGTCGAGCGGGATGTTTGATCCCTCAATAATTATTTTTAAAAACTCTGCTCTGTTTACAGTTTGAAATGGCTTGAAGGTGCCATCTGAGTAGCCATTAATAATGCCGTTTTCTTGTAGATAGTTGATGGCATCGTAATATTTGTTGTGGATACTAACATCAGTGAAGGAGGCTGATGCAGTGTAGGGCGTACTGAAAATTGCGGTAACGCCTAGGGAGATAAGTACTAATTTTTTGATGAATTTGTTCATGTGTTTTTAGTTTTTGTGCTCGTAATTCTACGTATATTTTTGCCCTTTATCAATTGACAGTTTCTTTGAGAATTTAAGAATTTTTAATGTTTGGGTGCTAGAAGTTTTCGTATGGAAGATGGGAATAGATTATTTTGGGTTGTTTTGGCTTTTTTGCTCGGCATTATTGCTGGCAATTTATTTTTTGAAAATTTTTGGTTTCAAGGTGGAACTCTTTTGATTTTATTTTTTATTTATTTGATTTTTAGGGTCGGAATTTTAAATGGGTTAGAGTGCTTTCTGATTGTGATTATTGGTATTGTGCGAGTTTATTTTGTTTTGGTTGAGCCAGTGAAGTTGTTGGATTTCGGGGCTAAGTATGGGGTTAAAGGGTATGTTTCTGAGGAAGTTGATATTAGGGATGATAAGATTAAGTATACTTTGCAGGCTTCTGAGGTGTGTAGTGGGGGGAAATGTGAGAATTTTGATGGTAGATTCTTGATTAATGCTGAGAGATATCCGGTGTTTGAGTTTGGTGATGAGTTAATGGTGTTTGGTAAATTACAGGAACCATTTGTGCAGGACGGTTTTGATTATGGGAAATACTTAAAGTTGCATAGTGTGAGTTATTGGCTTAAGGGTGAGGCAATTGAAAGGATTGGTGTTTGGGATTTGAGCGTATGGCAGAGGATTAAGAAGGCATTGTATTATTCTAAGGCAGTTTTGGAAAATAAAATTGATGAGTTTTTTGTTGATCCTTATGGGAATTTTCTGAAAGGATTGTTGACGGGTAGTCGAAGGGGGATTAATGTTGATATTACTCAGCATTTTCAACTCGTGGGACTTTCACATGTGGTAGCAATTTCTGGATACAATATAACTTTGTTGATTGTGGTGGTGGGGGCTGGCTTTGCTTTTTTAAAGAAAAATTTGAGGATTTTGTTTTCGGCAATTTTTATTTTTACTTTTGTGCTTTTGGTTGGGGCTTCGGCGGCGGTGGTGAGGGCTGGGGTTATGGGTGGAATTAGTTTGTTGGCTTTGTATTTTGGGCGAAGTTATTTGGCTTTTAGAGGGCTTTTTTTGGCTGCGGGGATTATGTGTCTTATTAATCCTTTAACTTTGATTTATGATGCAGGTTTTCAACTTTCATTTTTAGCTACGCTGGGGATTGTTGGTTTTTCACCTTATTTGGAGTGTTTTACTTTGAGGATTGAGGGGAGCTTTTGGAGAATGTTGATTTTTGAGGCGGTTGGATCAACTTTGATTTCTACTTTGATGACTTTGCCTATTTTGATCAGTAGTTTTGGTGGATTGAGTCTTGCTGCTCCATTAGCGAATTTATTGGTTTTGCCTTTGGTTTCATTTGTGATGTTTTTGGGTTTTGCGGCGATATCATTGGGGACGATTGTTCCTGTTGTTGGTCAGCTTTTTGCTTTTTTAGCATATGTTTTAATGAGTTATATGTTTTTTGTAGCTAGGGTTTTGGCTGATTTCGATTTTAGTTTTTTGGCTTTGGATAAATTGAATTTTTATTTTTGTCTTTTATATTATTTCGTATTAATGGTTGTGGTTTTGAAGAAAAATTTGACTTAATGTTTTTGATACTTATAATCGGGCTATGATTTCTTTTGCGAACAAATTGCAGGTAAACAAAATGATGCAGATGATGATGCGATCATGGCGGATGCTTGTGGTTTGTAAGTAATTGAAACTTCAATCACAGATGTCCGCCTAGATGGCGGATTTTTTTTATCTATTTAAACACTGAATATATGGTTCAATTATTTGGGGAAGTTGCGGAGAGAGGGAGTGATGTTACTGATTATGGGAGTGGAGAAGGAGTGTATGAGATGTTGGTAGGTGAGAAAATGGCTGATTCGGGTTTTAGTTTGGTTGAAGCGGGGCAATTGTTGGTTCGCTTGCGGGAATTGGCGGAAAGTTTTTCTCCTGAGCTTAGGAGGAAGTTGATTGGTGTTACAGATAATGCGAGTGATCGTTTTGATTTTGGGGCATATTCTGGGCATCCTTTGGTGGTGATTCGTGAAGGAGTGGAGGAGGCTTGGGGTGAAAGTATCGGGGCATTGGCGGATTTTTTTGATCTTTTTACTTTTGAGGAATTGACGTTAGCAAGTCAATGGCCTGGTGAGCCTTTTGAAAGGCCGGAGGGCGTTGATCCTTTTTTGCTTAATCTTGAGCCGGATTTGAGGGGTGAAATTTTGCGGCAAAAATTGTTTGTTGAGGAGGCGAGAGTGGAAATTGGATATCTGAGTTTGAGGGAGGATATCAGAAGAGTATTGGGTGTGGCCGGGTTATCTCAGTTGATCCTTAAGCTTGAGGAGGTGCCTCTTACTTTAAGGCAGCAAGGGGATAGAGATGCTGGCATTTCGGGTTCGTTAGATTTTCCGGTTTCAACTTCTTCTGAAAATACGCGTCTGGATCGGGCTCTTAGGGCTTTGAGGAATGACTTAGAGAGAGATGAGGCGGGTGAGAATGTTGAGGGATTGAGGACACAGACTGCGGCTTTTGTGCTTGGGATTTTGAATCCTCAACCTGTAGCCGAATTTTTGAATATTACTGATGTTTATGGCGCGGAAACAGAAAATCCGGATGATGGTGAGTTGGACGCTACAAGAGTTCGTGTGCATGAGCATCGCAAGGAAATTGAAAGGAAATATGGTGTGAAGTTGGAGGTTTTTGATCAGGGGACTTCCATTGAGTGTCCGGAACAGTGTGGATTTGATGCTTTGGTGGCGTTGAATCAGGCGAGAAGAGTGAATTTGGATCAACGTATTGCTCCGCGCTTTGTGGTGTTGAATAATGCGGCGAGACTTACGGAAGCGGATGGAATCGAGGGAGGTGCTGCGGAGGCTGCTTCTAGTAGTTTGTTGTATTTCTCTTTTGATTTGGGCGATGGCGTGGTGCATCACGGTGTGGCTTATGGCCATCACACTTTGACTTTGTTGAAGCCGTATATTACCGAACTTTATGAGCTGGAGGGGACGGATCGGGGTAGTCAATTTAGGTCTTTGGAATTTGAGCAGCATATTGCAACTTTGGCGGCAATGGCTGATGGAGCTTTGCCTGCTTGTTATGGGGCAAAGGTTCTTGATGTTCGAGAGGTGGTGCCAAATTTGAATCTGAAACCAAATCAGGCGATGTTGGTTGGTAGGGATAAATTTGGAAATGGGGTGTTGGCGGTTGAGGCTGCTGCTTGGTTGGATACTGTTTTGAGCGAAGGTGAATCTCATAGGTCTGTTGGGGTGAGGTTTTATTCTCGAAATGGAGAGCCGTATGGTGATGCCGGGGCGTCGTGTGAGGCTTCCTGTGGAGCTGAAGAGCCTGAATATGAAGATTATGTATTGGCGAAAAGTTTGGGGGCTTTGCGTGGAGGTGAGTTTGCACTTTGGGAAAGCTCGACGCCTACTACTTCTGATCCAAGGAGAGGTTATTTATCAATCGGAGTTTTTAAGGCTGAACGTGGCGACGTGAACGATGACGTGATTAACCTTGCAATAGGCGATATTGTGGAAATTGCAGTGGGAGATGAAATGGTGAACTAGGCTGCGATTTTGGAAAAGCGTCGCTTGTCGATACGGGCTTTGGCGGCGCGGGCGGCGGCGGCCTTCTCGTGGAGGTTGAATACTTTTGCGTCTTCGCCGCCCGTTGTTTTGGCGGTAATTTTGTCCTCAATTTTTGCGGCTAGTTCCTGTTCTAAATCTAGGCGGTCACCCTGGGCCTCTTTGGTTTCTGCTTGATCGGCGGAAATATCCTTTTGATCTTTATCTATTAGCTGGAATCCTGTCATCCCTTTGTTGCTATCAATCCCTCCTTGTGCGCGTCTGGCTGCTTGTTTAAGATGTTGTAATTCTGTCTCTTGATATTCGGACTTGCTGAATTCGGCCTCTTCTTCAGTTTTGCCTTTTCCTTCTTCATCTAAGTAGTAACCGTCGTCTAGTTGTTTGTAGGCACTTTGTACTAGGCTTGTAGCTAGATCATCGCCATCGACCTCTTCTAGGGAATTATTTAGTTCTATTTCGTTTGAGTGAATTGTTTGTTCTTGCTGTTTGTTTTGGCGGGCACCTTCAATTAATTTAGTCTCAACGTGGATTTCAGTTAACTGGTGTTCAATGCTTTTGTCTTTTTGGGCTAGAAGGTTATCTAGTTCTTCTTCAATTTGATCATCGAGGTTTTCTGCGGCTTTTTTACCACTGCCGAATTGCTTCATGTAGTCTAAGGCTGTTTGCATTAGGATGAGGATTTCCGGATTGTCGGGGTTTTGGTTGTTGAAAGCAACTAATACGTTCATGGCTTCGGAATATTGTTTGTCTGCAAAAAATTCAAATACTTGGGCTCTTACTCGATCTAGGCTGAGATTTTCTGACATGATTTCTTGAGTTTTATCTTCATCAACGCCGGCTTTTTCTTCGATGTTTTTTTGTTTGGCATTTTCTTTGTTGTCCTTTTTGGCTTTGGTTATTTCTAGTTTTAACTCATCATGAATGCGTTCACGCTTTATCCACCCTTCTTCGTCATATTTTTTTTGTTTTTCTTTAATCTCGTTTTCAGTAAGATCAGTGTTTTCTTCTTGGAGCTCTGTTAGGTCTTTTGCATATTTATTTCGACGGTCTTTGAAGGCTGCAAGATTTTGGTTAGCATGATCTGGAGTGGGATTTTTAAGTATATCATAAGCTTTTTTCATTTCATCGATGTCCCCGGGCTTTCCTGTGTGAATGTTTTTGAACTTATTGGGATCTTCGAAAATTGCTATGTAATGTTGTACTGTTTTACTTCTTATATATCCGTCTTTGGCGGCTGTTTGGATTTTGGCGGTGGCAGCTTTGATTACTAATGTTTTTTCGCGTTCTTTTTTGTCTGCAATTTCTCTTACTAATTGCGTATGAACTTTTAGTTCGGCTTGTTTTTCCATAAAATCCATTTCACCAAAACTATCTAAGGCGATTTTTAGATTTTCTGTATCTTCGCCATAAATATCTCGAAGTTGGTAAGCAAGTTTTGCTTCGTTGTGAACTAAATTTGGCCATTTAACTACTAATTCGCCACGTTCTTCAAAATTAGTATTTTTGTAGTAATCAAGGTATTTCGTTTTTGATGATAAACTCATGGCCCTAATATCTTTACCTCCAACGAAGATTTTTTTGTCTAAATGGGTAAAGCCGGTAGCTTCTTGGCGAGCGATATTTTGAGTTTTAGTTAAAATTTCTTTTTGGCTAGTAGGATTATCTGCTAGCAATATTTGTTGCATTGTTTCACTAATCATTGTGTCTGAGCAAAATCCTAACTCTTTTTGTTTTCTCATTATTTCTTCTAGTTGCTCTGCTGTTTCTCTAAAGGTAGTTCTTTCTTTGAGCCCTTCTTTGGCTATCCATTTAGATGTGAGTGGGCCATCAACAATGTCGTATTTTTTGAAGATTTTCTCGAGTTTGCCAAACTCTTCACGACGGGGTGCTAGGCCTCCGGTATCAGAAATGCTTTTTCCTTCTAGTCTGCGTACTATGTCTTTGGCATTTGCGACGGTAGGGTTACGCCAAATTTGCTGTACGAACCAGGTTTTGAATCCTTCAACTTGGTCGGTTCCTATAAGGTGCGTGTTTTTGTCACAGATCGTGTTAAATTCGTCCTTCACTTTTAAGATATCTGGGTGTTCTGGGGTGAGTTTTTTTTCTTCCTTTGCAGCTTGTTTTTGTTCCTTTTCTTTCGTTTCTGGTAATGCTTTGATTTCTTTTAGAATTGCTTCGGTTTTTTCCGGGCTTTGTTCTGCTTCTAATCTTGCTTCAAAATCTTCTTTCTCTTTTCTTTCTAGAATTGGTTTGTCACCTTTTTTTACACTTAATAAACGATGAAGTTCATCTTCGGCGGCTGCTTTGAGCTGGAGGCGTTGTTCTACGAGTTTGTCGATGGAAGTTTCTCTGTTTTGTAGGCGGCGGACTTCGTTTGGCGTGAGGTTTTTTTCGTCTATTGATTTAGCTCCCTTTTGTTCAGGTTTCTTATCACGATTCTCGTCGTGTTCATGGGCATCTGGTTGGTCGTAATTCTCACTTGGGAGGTTGGCCATTTCGCATAAAAAATTTAAATAATTTTCGTGCGCTCATCCTAGGTCTTTTTCCCAGTGATGTCAAACAAAGTTTTTCCGCTTGGGTTAGAGAGAAAAAGCCCCAATTGATCGGGGCTTTTCTGAGCGACAATAGCACGGAATGAAGGGCACAAAAAAAGTTGATTTTAGCGGTCTGTTATACAGAGCAAACTGAGAATCCACAGCTTAGACAAAGCATGCAGCCTTCTGCTACTTGGATGTCGCTGGAGCATTCTGGGCATTTTTTGCTGGCAATGATCTCTTTTTTACTGAGAGAAAGGTGTTCGCGTTGTTGTTCAATTACTGGAGGAGGAAGCACCTCTTCGGCAAAGGTTATCTTTGGTTCTACTGCTTTTTCAGTTGGAATTTCGCGGCCGACAGTTGGCGTTTCTTCCTTTTTTTCTTCCTTGTGTAGGTTTAGTACTTGTTCTGTACGGCTACCGTCTCTGTAAACGGTGCAGCCTTTGAGTCCAAGTTCCCAGGCAAGAATGTAGCCTTGAAGGACATCTTCGCGTGTGGCTGAGTTTGGAAAGTTGATGGTTTTACTGATTGAGTTGTCGACGTGCTTTTGGAAGGCGGCCTGCATGCGGGTGTGAGCTTCTGCAGAGATATCCATTGCTGTAACATAAACTTTTCTGATCTCTTCAGGGATTTCAGCGATGCCTTGTATACTTCCGGTTCTTTCTAGTTCTTTAATTATTTCCGGAGTGTAAAGATTGAGTTCTTTTAGTTTATTCTCGAGGTGTGGATTGATGTAGATGAGCTTTTGGCCGCTCATTACCTCTTTGTAGTAAGAAAGGGCAAAGAATGGCTCTACTCCTGAGCTACAGTCTAGTAACATGGAGATTGATCCGGTTGGTGCCACTGTTGTGAGGGCTGCATTTCTCTTTTTGACGTTTTGTCCGTTTGGTCCGAAAATTGAGATCTCCCAGTTTGGGAAAGTGCCTTTTTCTTCTGCCATTTGCTCTGAGTATTCATTGGCAGTGTCGTTTACCAATTTCATGACTTTTTCTGCTGTGTCGAAGCCTTCTTGGGAATCGTAGGCTACTCCTAGCTGATAAAGCATGTCCGCAAAGCCCATGATTCCAAGGCCTACACGGCGGTTGTTTCTGAAGTTGGTGTTAACTTTTTCTACAGGGAAATCAGAAAGATCAATTACGTTGTCTAGCATGCGAACGGCCATGCAGGTAACGAATTTTAGGCGTTCCTCATCGATAGCTCCATTGTTAACGAATTTGGCGAGATTAATGGAGCCAAGATTACAGACATCGCCGTCGTGGAGCCATTGTTCTCCGCAGGGATTTGTGGCTTCTAGTCGTCCGATTGATGGAACTGGGTTGGTGCGATTTGCGGCGTCTGGGAATAGCACTCCGGGTTCACCATTTCTCCAGGCGGCCTCAATGATTTTGTCCATTAATTCTGAAGCGGTGATAGTTTCTTCGATGGCATTAACAAAGGCATTGCGGCTGTTTCTGACGATACGGCGAGGTTTCATTTTTTGACCTTTGTATTCGCAGAGCCAAGGTTCTTTGCTTTGGCTTTTAACCTGTTCCATGAATTCATCAGTGAGAGACACGGAAATGTTGAAATTAACGAGTGATCCCTCTTCCCATTTTGATTCGATAAATTCTAAAATATCTGGATGGTCAATTCTCATGACTCCCATGTTGGCCCCGTGGCGGCCTTGTTGCTTAATTACGCCAAAGGACTCATTGTAGGCTTTTAAGAAGGAAACTGGACCAGAGGCCATACCTTGAGTTTTGTTGGTGCGAGTGCCTGCTGGACGAAGAAGGTGCCAGGCAAAGCCGAGTCCTGAGCCTGCTTGCTGGAGCAAGGCGGCGTCTCTTAGAGTTGTGAAAATGCCGTCCATGCTGTCTTCGAAATGAAGAACGATGCAGTTGGCTACGAGTCGAGTTTTTCCTCCGGCATTTGTGAGGGTGCGGCCGGCTGGAATGAATTCGAAGTTATAAAGAACATCTTTGAAATTTTGAGCTAATTGAGCCGTTTCTTTTTCATCTTTGCCATAATCGCTTTCTACTGCGGCAAGTGCGTTTGAAACGCGGTCAAACATCTCCTCTGGGTTTTCTGCTACATTGCCTTCTTCGTCTCTTTGTAGATATCGGCCAGCAAGAACTTTGAGTGCATTGATGCTGAAGGGAAGTTTTGTGGTTTTCCCGTTTAGGATGTCTTCTTGGGCGCTGCGAATATGTTTATGCTCAGCCCTGTACAGGATATAAGCTTTTGCTGTTTTAGCATGGCCACCTTCGATAAGGATTTTTTCTACTAAATCTTGAATTTGTTCTACTGTTGGGACATTGCTTTCGTCTTTGAAGAAGACTTCTAGGACGGCTGATACTTGATTTGAAATTTTTTCTGCTAAGGTTTTGTCTGTTCCGCCTACTGATTGCGCCGCTTTCCAGATGGCTTCTGTTATTTTTTGTTGATCGAATGGGAAAATTTCTCCGCTGCGTTTTTTTATTTTCATGATGGGCGACATAGGTGGATAGGGATTAGGTGGTAGCTTTGGTTTTTTGGCAGCGAATCAACATATAGTATGTTCGGCCCGGAAACAGCCCCAATATCTAGTGGGTAATTGAAATAATACCAGAGAGCCTTTTTTTATAAAAGTTCAAATGGTCAATTGCTGTTGACATCTTTGTTGGCCGGTTTCAGAGTTGTGAGATAGACTCCGGCCATGATGATTGTTAGGCCAATAAGTTGGTAGAGAGTGGGAATCTCTTTTAGAATGATTGCGGCAAAAAGTAGGGTAAAAATGGGGTAGGACATGGTGATGGCCGTGGCTTTTGTGAGAGAGAGGCGCTTTAGGCCTTCATACCATAGTATTTTAGAGATAAACATCATTCCTAGGCCATTAATGAGGATTAATTCAATTGTTTTGGTGGAAAATTGAGTTGGGGAGATTTGTTTTTCGAAGAGTAGGCTTAGGGCAATGAGGATGGCTCCTCCTAGCGCTGATCTGATGAAGAGGATGAGCATTGGCGAAGCGATTTGTAGTGCTTTTTTTGAATAGAGGTTTCCAAGAGGGTATATGGAGGTGCCTAGGATGATGAGAATGTCTCCAGTGTTTAGACCAAAATGGCCACTGTATAATACAAAAATTGCTCCAATGAAGATGGAGAGGCTGCCTGTGAGTTGCATAGGAGATATTTTTTCTTTGAGCCAAAATTTGCAGAGGATTAGGGCAAAGAGGATTTCTGTTTGCAAGAAAATTGCGGTATTGATGCCTGATGTGAGCTTGGTGCCGGTAAAAATGGCGAAATAGGGAACTACTACCACTAGGATCGTAACTATGGTGCTGAGTTTTATGACGGCGTGATTGAGGAGTTGCTTGAGTTGGTTGGTGAAGATGAGATAAATTAAAAAGAAGATTGAGGCGATCAACAGGCTGGCGCCAGCGAAAAAGAGTGGGGGCATGATTTTTGTGCCGGCGTTGATTATGAGCGGAAAGAGGCTGAATACGGCCATTTCTATGAATAGGTAGGTTTCGCCTATGCGTTCTGTTTTATTTTTTTTCAATTTAATTTGGCTGAGATCTTGATAATGGCTTGAATGGTGATGGACAGCTGTTCTTTTGTGGTTTCGTTGCCGAGAGTGATGCGAATGGTGTTTTTTGCCTCTTCATCGCTGAGGCCGATGGCTTTGAGTACGTGTGAGGGCTCTTCTTTGCCTGTTTCACAGGCTGATCCTGCACTGATGCAGATGCCTTGGGTGTCGAGGTGGAGGATCATTTCGCGGGCATTGAGGCCTGGCAGTGTGATATTGATGTTGTTGGGAAGGCGTTGGAGGGTGTGGCCGTTTAGCTTGCTGCCGGGAGCGTGGGTGGTGAGCTCGGTAATCAGGTAATCGCGTAATGTAGTGATTCTAGGTTTTGCGGTAGCTCTTTTTGCTTCTGCAATTTCTAGTGCTTTGGCCAGGCCAATTATTCCGGGTAGGTTGCTAGTGCCGCTTCGGAGGTTGAATTCTTGTGGGCCGCCGTAAATAAGAGGAGTGAGCGGGGTTCCTTTTTTAATGTAGAGAAGGCCAACACCTTTTGGGCCATAGATTTTGCTTCCGTTTAAGGTAAGGAGGTCGACTCCGAGTTTTTTTGTGTCGATAATTTCTGCTCCGGCGGCTTGGCAGGCATCGGTGTGGAAAATTATGCCACGGGAGTTAAGTAGAGCGCTGATTTCTGGGATGTTTTGGATGGTACCAATTTCGTTGTTGGCGTAAATGAAGGAGGCGAAGGTCGTGAGGGGGGTAAGTTTACTTTCAATGGTGCTTACTTCTAGGATTCCATCTTTTTGAGGTGTGACCCAGCTTACGTTAAAATCTTCTTTGGCGAGGATTTCTAGTGGTGCTTTTATGGAAGAGTGTTCTATTTGAGAGGATACAATGTGGTGGCCTTTTTCTTTATTAGCTTTTGCTAAGCCGAAGATGGCTAGGTTGTTGGATTCCGTGCCTCCGCTGGTGAAGATGATTTCACTTGGTTCACAGTTTAGGATTTGAGCGATAGTTGATCTGGCCTTATCTAGCGCCTTTTTTGCTTCCAGTCCGTAGGTGTGGCTAGAATTTGGATTGCCAAATTGGTCGCTGAAATAGGGAGTCATGGCTTGTAGTACCTCCGGGATTACCGGAGTGGTTGCGGCATAATCGAGGTAGATGGGTTTTGGAAGCATGGACTTTTGGGCTTTTTTTTGCTATAATATAAGATAACAGTGTTTATATTAATATATTCTTTATGGTTAAATCACAACTGTCTTTGCTCCAGGGAGGGCCTGAAGGTGGGGAAAAAAGGGTAGATCCGCCAGAGGTGATTAATAGAAAGGAAATTTCAGAGTTGCTTGCTGCGCGGGATACTGTTGTTGGAAGGATTGATGGTAAAAGGGTTGAAATTGTGAGGATTGATAGTGGACTAGTAGGTGTGTACGTACAGTTTCCTGGCAAGACTCCTGTGAGTTTTTTGGTAAGAGTAGATGGAAGGGTTGTTCATTCTAATCGTATTTGTGACTTAGGTTTTATTGGTACAGAAGATGAACAATTGGTGGAGCTTTTAGAGTCGTTTATGGTTGATGAAACGGCTTCATTTGAAGCCAATGAGGTGTTGCAAAAGCGTAGAGAGGGGATGAGTAGTGCGGTTGAGAGGCCTAGAAACGAAATTGCTAAAAGGGTGAAAGGAGTTGATGCTGCTATCCTAGGAGAGGAAGGATATGATTATAGGGCCTACGAGGTCTAGCGAATGAGAAAGGTGTTGGTAGCGCCAAGGGGAATTGAACCCCTGTTTACGGGATGAAAACCCGTTGTCCTAACCACTAGACGATGGCGCCTTATTGTCAAAAATGCAGGGCTAAGTATAGGGAAAAGGGAGGCGAAGTCAACTGCTTTATCTACTTCACTGCGTTGTCGTCTTTGCTGACGTAATTTTTAGTTTCGATTTCTTGCATTGCCTTGATTTTCTCTTCGTCCTCAATTTGGTTGAAGGCGGTGGATTCAGTTATTTTAGTTTTTAAATTTGAGTTGATATCTTTGAGGTGCTCATTTTTCAGTTTTGCTTGTTCAAGTGTATAGCCCTTCTGGGCTGTTTGATTTGTTAAAGTGATGAAAACTACGCTCAGCACTAATATCATGCAGGAGAGCGTTATCAGGAGTGCACGAATGGCCTTTTGAGTCTCCATCTTGAGAGTCTCTTTGCCTCGTTTGATTTTTTGGCGTGGAGCGTAATCTATTACATTCATTCTATGATTTTATATTGGATGTTTAATACTCCAGTTCCTAGCCAGCCAATGGCTGAGAATGCTGATTTGGATAGGTCGAGGACGCGGCCCGGGCCGTATGGCCCACGATCGTTGATCTTAACCTGTACGCTTTTGCCATTTTCCAAATTTGTGACCTCCACAATTGTGCCGAATGGTAGAGTTTTGTGGGCTGCGGTGAGCAGGTTGCTGTCGAAGATTTCGCCAGATGACGTTTTGCTGCCGTCTGTTGAGGAGCCGTAGAAGGTTGCTTTGCCGAAGCTGTAGCCGTCTTTTATAAGGCTTTCGCGATAAATTATTTCCGCCAACATGCCTCTTGTTACCTCTTGGTCTGGAAAGACCTCGTTTGAGTTTGAAATGTTAATGATTCCAAATTTGCCGGCGTAAGCTGTGTATTGGGTGAACCAAGCGTCTTTTGGAGTATCTTTGAATAGATTTTGAGCAATTTCGTCTAAGCTCAGGTTGGCTTTGGTTTCTAGGAAAATCTTCAATGCTTCGGCGAGGTTTATGCCTTGATCTGGCTTGAAAGTGTGATCGGGATAGCCACTGATGATTTTTTTATCTTTGGCGAATTCGGTATATGGAGTGTACCAGGCTGAAGATTCGGTGTCTGTGAAGGAGGGTGTTTCGGGAATGATGTAGTTTTCAATGGTTTCTTTTTCTTCTGGGTAGAGAGCTAGTACTATCATTTTTAGGGCTTCGGCTCTAGTTATTTTCTGTTTTGGTTTGAAGCTTCCATCCTCGTATCCGCTTATTGCACCTGTGTTACCAAGTGTGGTGATGGCTAGATAGTGGGTAGATTCGCTTTGAACATCGTTGAAATTTGCGGCATATGCTGGATTTGAGGACAGCATAAAGATCATAGGAATAAGTAACATTACGGTTTGCATATGTAAGTTGTTACTTAATGTTGAATTGTTTTTCATGGGGGCCGTGTAAGGGGAGGGTGACTTAGCCTTTACGCTTGATAATGACATGACGGTATTCGCCGTTTCCTTGACTGAGAGTTTCGATGTCGTCAAAGCCAGCTCCCATGCACTGTAGGTGCACTTTTCGGCGGAAGTATGGGGACATCGGGGGGAGAATTTGTTGCTTGCCGGTTTTTCTTACTGTTTCAACTTTTCTATTAGTAAGGTTGATTACGTTTTCCTCTTGGCGCTTGCGGTAATCATCAACGTCTACAAGGATATTGAAGTTTTCGTTGTTTAGTTTTTTCCAGGCCAGTACCTTCAAAACATGTTGAAGTGCTTGGATGTTGTCACCGTGGTAGCCAATAAGTAGGCTTGGATTGTCTGTTTGAATATTTAGGGAGAAGACATCTTTATCTTCCTCGGTAATGTCGATTCTGCTGTATTGTACGCCAAGTTTAATGAGGATTTCTTCTAATGTTTCTTTTAGGATTTCTTCGATATCCATATTGATAAATTAAATGCTAATTTGTTATTTATCCTCTTTTGTAATTACTTTTACGGTTGGTTCGTCCTTCTTACTCTGGTCTTTCTCTTTGTTTACAAATAATTGCTGAATTGTTCCGTAAAGGGTTGAGGTGCCCCAGTATAGGCCAACTCCTGCAGGCATGGAAGCTGTAAATACAGCGATCATTACTGGCATTACGTAGAGCATCATGTTGTTGGCTGCTGCAAACTGAGTTGCCATATCTTTTTTGTCCTTATCAACCTTTGGTGGTTTTTTGCCGATGGTGAGTTTCATCTGGATGAATTGGAGTCCGCCGACTACTAGAGGGAGAACGTAAAGATTAATCTTGGTAAGGTCTAGCATTCCAAGGAAGTGAACATTGATATTGTTGATTGTTAATCCTCCGTAGGCGCTGTAGAGGAGGTAGCTGTTGTCTGGGTTGAGTCCGCCATTTACAACGTAGAATAGGGCGATTAGGAAAGGAAACTGCATTAGAATTGGAAGGCAGCTTGATAATGGGCTGATTTGTGCTTCTTTCCAGATTGCCATTGTTTCCATGGCTATCTTTTGTTTATCGTCCTTGTATTTTTCTTTGATTTTTTCAATCCGAGGCTGAATTTCTTGCATGCGTTTTTGTGCTCGCATGGCTTTTTGGGAGGGGATTAATAAAATTGTACGGATGACAATAGTGAGGAGAATGATTGCGAATCCAAGATCAAAATTAGGCATTATACTGATTAACAGCATTAGGCCGTTGTATATTGGGCGGTAGAAAACTCCCATCCAAAGTTGTTTGAAAAGGCCTTCTTTTACTATTGAAAATTCGTTGGATTCAATTGTTTTTTCTTTGCCATCAATCGTGGTGGCAAATTCTATGCGAAAACGGCCCATTTGAGAGAAAAGTGAGTGGTTCCAGCTTGTGTAGGGAATCTCTAGTTTTGCGGCTGGTGCGAGTTCGATGTCTTTGGTATTTTGGCAATTTAAAGAGGGGTTTGAGGTGATTGTTTTCCATTCGTTGTTTTCATAATGTTGTACTGCAAATGGTTCACCGGGGCATTCGTTCTTGATGGTAATGGCATTTTTGGTGTTGTTTTCTAGTTTTAAGGTGACAACTTGTTGGCGTGAGTATTCTGTGTTTGTGGTTGAAAAGACGAGACTGCCCTGTGTTGAAAGGTTTTCTGCCTGTTTAGTTTGGCAACTTTGAGTTAAATAGTTGATAACCAAGAAAATAGCGAGAAATATGAGGATGTTTTTTACTAGGGTGTTAGTCTTTCCCATTTTTGAGTAATGTTAGTTGAATATTTGTAACGTCTGATTTGATTGCCTTAAAGGTGCTTGAAGCGAGATGTTTTTTCGCGATCATTATGAGGTCATAGTGATTAGTGGCGCTATTTTCTTCGTTTGGAATATTGAGGCGGAGGCTTTCATAAGCCCTTCTGCGTAATAAATTCCTAGTAACAGCTTCTTTGGCAATTTTCTTGCTGATAATAACACTATATCTGGAAAATTGCTCGGAGTTTTTCTTGAATTTAACTAGGAAAAGACTGGAGGAGGACGAATATCCTTTCTTCATTATATAGTCGATTTTGGATCTGTTTACCCGGTGTTTTTTTGCGATCATAGAGCTTTGTGCAAGGCAAAAATGCGGAATACAAAATGCGGGCATAGAAATTAATAGGTAATTTCTACGCCTTGCTGTGTACGCTAACGGTCAGGGCGTGCCTGCCTTTAGCTCTTCTTCGACTAAGTACGTTTGCTTCTCTTGTAAGAAAGCCGTGCTTCTTTAGCCTTTTGCCTTTTTTGAGTTTACCGAGCATGTTGTTCTTTGTAAGTCCTTAAATTTTGCTTGCTGATTTTATAGCGAAGGTTAAATACTTGCAAGCAAATTTTTCCTCAAGTATATTTGCCTAAAGCTAATTTTTAAAAAATATGGCTCTGAAAGCAAATCATGAGTTTTTGTTTATTGGAAGAGATGAGAATAGTTTCTTGGAAAATTATACTTATGATCAGACTAATGATTTTGGTGATAGGGGAGGGAAAATCTATGTTAATTTAGAGGTTCAAAACAATGCTGTTGATGCCGAAGAAATTGGCGCGGTAGTGTTTGAAACTATGCAAAAAGTCTTTTTTGAGGACTTGGAAAAGGAACCTTATATGAGGTTTGAGGCTGCTTTGAAGTCCGTTAATGGCTTTTTGAAGCAGTTTAGGAAGGAGAAGGTCTCTGGGTATATTGGTAATTTGAATGTAATTATTGCTGCTGTTGTTGGGGACGAGTTGTTGCTTAGTCAAAGTGGTGATGCAGAGGCTTATCTTATTAGAAAGCGATTTGTGAGTGTGATAAGTGACGGTTTGTCTGAAGAGGCAACAGATGATGTATTTAGTAGTATTGCAAGTGGGCGAATTGAGGGTGGGGATATGGTTCTTTTCTCATCTACCAGGCTTTTGAGGTATATTACAAAGACTGATTTGGCTAAATGTGTGAATAAGGATGGTGTTGCAGAATCTTTGGCTGATATCCGTGACATTGTGGCTACTGAGATGTTGGGGAGAATTGGACTAACCGGAGTGATATTTGAAGAGGTGAGTGATAGTGAGGTTGTAGAGGTAGAGGAGGAAATGGAAATGGTAGCGCAGGAGGTGGCTTCGGCTACTAGGTATGTTCCTGAAAGGGATATGGGAGCCATGGCTGGCAAGTTTTTAGATAAGCTTAAGGGTTATTCTAAGAAGGTGCCGAGGGGTGGGGCTTCTAGTTTGGCGAATAGTGCGAAGGGGTTGGCTGCTAAAGTTGGTTCTGGTATTACCTCTAAGGGAATTGGGAAGGATAAGATTTTGATTGGTTTGGTGATTTTGATTGTAGTTTTGGTTGTGGGGATTTTTGTTGCTAAACAGCAGAGTGCTGAGCAGGCGCAAATTGATCAATTGGATAAGGTCCTTGTGAGCATTCAAGATAAGATTGCACAGGCTCAAACTCAGGGTGTTTCAGATAAGGAGCAAGCTAAAGTTACTTTGGACAAGGCTTATACTGACGCGAAGTCGGTTTTGAATTCAGGGTATTATCGTGATAAGGCTACTATTTATCTTTTACAGATAGAGGAGGCGAGAGATAAGATAGATAATGTTGTTAGAATTGAATCACCAAAGGTTGTTGCTGATCTGACTTCTAAGAGGGCTGATGTAAATGCACTTGGGTTTGTGACTTTGGGAGATAGGGTTTTTGCTTATGAATATAATGCTATTTATGAGTTGGTACTTGATCAGTTGCAGGATCCTTTGACTTTAGATGATAAGGAGAGTGTTGTAGCTGGCACGTCCTTTGATGATAGGAATTCAGTTGTGTTCTTAACTAAAACAGGGAAGTTGATTGAGTATAAGGACGGAAATGTTTCTTATATGGATACAGCTGATGGGATTTTCCACAAGGGAACAGCATTGGCTACATGGGGAAATCGCGTTTATGTTTTGGATCCAACGGCTGGGCAGATTTGGAAATATACATATAAGGGTACACAGTCTGCTTTTGGTTCAGCTGAGACTTATTTTGTTGATAAGCCTGAGATTGCCGATGCTCTTGATTTTGCAATTGATTCAAATATTTATTTGCTTAAGGCCAGTGGTGATATCTTTAAGTTTTTTGGTGGGCAGAAGGCTGAATTCTTTATAAATAATCCTCCGTCTTCTGGTTTGGTTGGTGCGACTGCTATTTATACTAATGAAAAATTGAATCAGGTATTTGTTTTGAGTGCTAGTGATTCGAAGGTATTGATGTTTAAGAAGGACTCTCATACTGGAGATTTGGTTTATCAGAGCCAGTATTCTTTCTCTAATGTTGATGAATTGAGGGATATTTATGTTGATCCGGCTGCGCGTAATCTGTACGTGTTAACCAAGACGAAAATCCTTTCAGTGAGTTTGACGACAGGTGAGTAGTTGAGGTTAAGCAATTTCTTCTGCCATTTCTAGTTCTTCGTTGGCCGCGATGATGAGGATTTTTACTTTGCTTGTTTTGGCGGAGATGAGGGGGCTGTTGTTGGTGTTTGCAGATGGGTTGAGGGAGAGGCCGAGAAATTTTAAATGGTTGGCGATCTTTTCTCTGAGATAAGAGGCGTGTTCGCCCATGCCGCCAGTGAAAACAAGGGTGTCGAGCCCTCCGAGTGCTGGGAGGTAGGAGCTAATGATTTTAGCTGCTTGATAGGCTAAAAGCTCGATAGTGAGGATGGCTCTTGTGTTGTTTTTCTTGTATTTGGCGAAGACCTTTCGCATGTCTGAGCTAATATTGGAAAGTCCGAGGATGCCTGATTTGTGGTTGAGTATTTCGTTAATTTTTTTAATTGGCATTTTGAGCTGCTCGCTGAGGTGGATGATGATTCCTGGATCGATTGAGCCGCATCTGGTGCCCATTGGGAGGCCTTCGAGAGGAGTAAAGCCCATGCTTGTGTCTAAGGCTTTTCCATTGAGGGAGGCTGTAATTGAGGAGCCGTTACCGAGGTGGCAGGAAATGATGCGTTTTTTGCTTTTTTTTGTTTCTAATTTCAGGGCTTGTTTTACTACGTAAGCATGATTAATTCCATGGAAGCCGTAGCGACGAATGTGATGTTTTTCATAGAGTTGGTAGGGTATGGCATAGAGGAAGGCTTTTTCTGGTATGGAAGCATAGAATGCTGTGTCGAAAATGGCGTAGTTGATGGCTTTGGGAAGGGCTTTTTGGGTTGCTCCGAGAGTGCGGAGATTGATGGGATTGTGAAGTGGCGCGAGCGGAGCGAGCGCCGCGATGTCTTTGATTATTTTGGGAGTAACAAGAGTTGTTTTTGTGTAGTTTTTTCCTCCATGGACGATGCGATGTCCAACTTTTGTTATTTCTTCATCGCTTTGGATCAGCTTTTTCTTTTTAAGTTCTTTAAGAATTGAGGGTATTGTTTTTTCTGGCTTGGAGGTTTCGATCTGATTTTTGTATATTACTTTTAAGGGATTTGTTGAATAAAGAGCAAATTTCAGGGTTGATGAGCCGGAATTTAAGCTAAGTATTTTCATTGCTCTATTACCTTATAAACATTAGTGCCAACTATTGGTTTTAATCTTACTTTTAGGCCTATTTCGCTGCCGGTTTTTGCCAGGTTGATGTTTTTTCTGTCGACTTGCATGGAATCTATGTTTTGCTCAAATAGGCCGTCTTGTTTTTCGAAAATGATTATGTCTCCTGTGCGAATGGGGCTTGTGACTCGGATAACTGCCACGTCTATTTTTTCGAAGTAGCCTTCGCAAATGCCACAAGTTTTCATTTCACGTAGATCGTTAGAGTTCTTAGATATGGTTAGATTACTCTTTTCTGGAAAGAGATCCTCTATTGTGGGAGAGTTGTTTATGGGGATATAGCTGAGCGTTTCATCTTGGATGTATGTAGCTGTAGAATTTTGTTTTGGTCTGATTCTTCGTGTGGTTTGAAGTGGTTTTTTAGTTTTGATGACTTTTGGCGTTTTACTTGTTTCGTCTTTATAAAAATTTTGACGACGAGCTTTGGCCATGATGCTGCGTTTTCTTTGGTATGCTGGGATGTTTAGGATGTTTTGATCTTCCATAGGATGAGGTTTAATGGAGGCTATTTTTAATCACAGAGGCACACTGTGAATGCGGTTACGTTTATTATATCGCTAATGCTAGCGCCACGTGAAACTTTATTGATAGGTTTTTTTAGTCCTTGAAGAATTGGGCCGATTGCTTTGGCTTTTGCTAGCCGTTCTACGAGTTTATATGCGATGTTTGCTGAGTTTAAATCTGGGAAAATTAAGACGTTTGCTTGCCCTTTGATAGGGGAGTTTGGACATTTTCTTTTGGCTACTTCTGGAACGAGTGCGCTATCAACTTGTAGTTCTCCGTCGATTATAAATTCGGGGTGTCGGTCTTTTGCAATGGCTAAGGCTTCATTTATTTTGTCGATGGACGGGTCTTGGGCTGAACCTTTTGTGGAGAATGAAAGAAAGGCAATTCGTGGATCGATCCCAAATTTTTTTGCGGTTTCTGCGGTATCGGAGGCGATGTCCGCTAGGTCGTGTGAATTTGGGTTGATAGTGATTGCGGCGTCTGCAAATACGAGAATGCGTTTTTCAAGTACCATAAAAAAAATTCCTGATACTTTGTGGAATTTCTCTTTTGTTTTTATGATTTGAAGTGCTGGCTTTATGGATACTGCTGTGGGGTGAATTGCTCCAGCAACCATGCCGTCGGCATTTTCGTGGTAGACCATCATGGTGCTGAAATATTCTGGGGTTTTAAGGAGTTCTTTGGCCTCCTTTTTTGTGAGTCCTTTGTCTTTCCTGAGTAGAAAAAGGCTCTCTATGTATTGATCTTTTAATTGGGAGTTTTCTGGATCTTCAATTGTGGTGTTGGAAAAGTCGATTTTGCAATTATGTTTTTTGGCTAGTTGTTTGAGTGTTTTGGGGTTTCCAATAAGTATTGGATGAGCGATTTTTTTTTGTTGAATTTCTTCAACTGCTTTCAGGATTCGTGGGTCAATTGAATCAGGAAAAACTATCCTTTTGGGATTTCTGTGTGCCATCGAGTGGACTTTTCTGAGGAAATTTTTCATTTATTTTGATATTTCTGAAACGGCATTTTTGGCTTCTTCTACCTTCTTGGTGGCAGTTTGAATGTCTTGCACTGTTTCGGAAACTTTACTTGTGACGTTGTTCACTGAGGTCTCGGTGTCGTTGATGAGTTTTGTTGTTTTGTCCTTTGCTGAAGAGCAAGAAGCTAGGAGCGCGAGCGAAGCGAGCACACTAATGATTGCCAATGTTTTTTTCATTTTTGTTGCTAAAAATTTTTTTAAAATTTCCATCAAAGGTGGAAAGGAAGTTTTTGATGTCCAGGACGTCGTTGGTGGATATGTTGCGATGTTGCCTTTGGATGCTGTGTTGAATTTCAACGTCATGTGACATAATGATGCTTACGATTGCTGATGAATGACATTTTTTGCAGTGTAATTCAAATAGTCCTTCCTCTTTTGTGGTGGCAATAAGGTGAATTTCTTCATGTTTAAAGCTTCTGTCGCATTGCGTACATTTACAGGTTTTTTGTAGGTGTTTTACTGCGCTGGTTACTTCTGAAAAGTTCATGATTGTTACTTAAAATTTTTCTATTGTTAGCTTGAGCCTGTTGAGGGTTTCTTCTTTTCCAAGTGCCCAAGCTATTTCAAACACTCCAGGGGAGAAATCAAGGCCGCTTAAGGCCGCTCTAACTGGCCAAAATACCTGTCCATTTTTTACTTCTAGGGTAGTTACCGATTTTGTTAGGGCGTTTTGTATTTCTAAAAGTGTCCAAGTGTTTACTTCTGAGAGATCAGTAAATGCCCTTTTTACTGATTCTAAAGCCTGCTTTAAGTCTACACCCATTTTTTCGTGAGTCAATAATTCTTTGTTGTAGGCTGGTTGAGTGAAGTAAAATTCAATGTTTTGGGCTGTTTCTTTTGGTGCTTTTAAAACTTTCTCTTCAATTGTAATTAATGCTTTGTATAATTTTTCTTTATTGTCTTGTAACTTTTCGGGAAGTACTGCGGAACATATTTCAACTAATTGTTCTCCTCTAAAAGTGATGAATTTCTTTTCGTTTTCAGGGTTTTGAAATTTGTAGTGCTGTTGGCCCTTGTTGTCGCTTGTGATTTCTACTGTATTTTCGAGTTCTTGAGCAAAGTTAGTGAGTTTTTTGTTGTAGATCTCTTTTTGCCATTGCCAGTTGAACCAGTCGAGTTTTTCTAGGTTAAAAACTGCGCCTGCTTTGTGGACCTTGTCGAGGCTGAAAATATCGCAGAGTTCTTCTAGTGTGAAGATCTCTCTTGTTTCCCCTCCGCCTGGATTCCAACCGAGGAAGGCTACGAAATTGATAATTGCCTCTTTGAGATAACCCTTTTTTAGGTAGTCTTCAACTGCCACGTCTCCTTGGCGCTTGGATAGTTTACTTTTGTCAGCGTTTAGGAGTAGGGGGAGGTGTGCAAATTGCGGAGGTGTCCATCCAAAGGCCTCGTAAAGGGCGATGTGTTTTGGCGTGGATGGGAGCCATTCTTCACCTCTGATTACGTGGGTAATTTCCATGAAATGATCATCCACGACATTTGCGAGGTGATAGGTGGGGAAATTGTCTGATTTGATTAGTACTTGATCGTCGACGGTGGCTCCGTTGAATTCCATTTGTCCGCGAACTAAATCTTTGAATTTAATTGAGATGCGTGGGATTTTTTGGCGTATTACGAATTTTTCACCTTTGTTGAGATTTGCTTCTATTTCCTCTTTTGTGAGCTTTAGGCATTGGCGGTCGTACATTGGTGCTTGCTTGTTTTTCATCTGGTTTTCACGCATTTCTTCTAGGCGCTCTTTGCTACAAAAGCATCTGTAAGCATGGCCTTTTTCGATTAGTTCAACGGCGTGTTTTCGGTATAGGTCTGTGCGCAATGATTGAGTATAAGGGCCTTTTTCTCCTTTTTCGGTGCCATCGCTTAAAGGGCCTTCGTCATAGGTGATCCCCATAGCGTTGAGAGTGTCGATTAGGCCTTCTACTGCGCCTTCAATGTATCTTTCTTGATCGGTGTCTTCAATTCTTAGTAGGAATTGACCGCCATTTTTTTTAGCAAAGAGATAGCTATAGAGAGCGGTACGAAGTCCTCCAACGTGTAGGTATCCTGTCGGTGATGGTGCAAAGCGTGTTCTTATCATGGGGGCAATTATATCTGAAAGTGTTCTGGATTGAAATTGGATTTTTCGTTATATTCTTTAGGGTAAGCACGAAGCGTAGCGTAGTGCTAACAACTAAGCGCGCGGAGTGAGTGCCCTTTAGGGTCGAAAGGAGCGTACAATTATCTAAATTTTGATTTTATGGCGAGAAGAGGGAGGAGGCGTACTAAGCGTCGTACTCTGCAAATTAAGTTGAAGCCATCTGTGGCCCGGGAGATTTGGGCAATAACCTATTTAGTATTGGGGATACTTACTATTTTGAGTATTCAGGGTGCTTTTGGTGTGTTGGGAGATTTCTGGGTTGGGTTGTTGAGTCCAATTCTTGGCTGGGGCGTCTATGTTATTCCCCCGATTTTCATTTTGATTGCTGGAATGATGTTTTTTTCTCATAAGATTAATTTTGGAGCTAGTAAAACATTAGGGTTTGTTGTTTTTTTGATTTCAATTTTGAGTATTTTTCATTTATCTGTTCCGATTGAGAAGATTCATGACTTTGCTGCCCTTGGGCGCTATGGGGGATATACGGGATTTGTAACTAACTTTATTTTATTGGAGGTGCTGGGTGTTTCTAGAGTAGGAGCAACAATTATTTTCGTTGCCTTATTTGTTGTTTCATTATTGCTGATTTTCGAGGTTTCGTTGCGTGAGATGGCCGCGTTTTTTATACCTGATATAAAAATTAAACTGGTGAAGGAGGCTAGAAATACTCGAGGTAGAGTGAATGATGAGGAAGAAGAGGAGGAAGAGGAAATGGAGGAGCTTGAACAGCCGGAAATTATGATTCGGAAGTCGTTGATTAGTTCTAAGAATAATGAGAAAAATGTTGATGTTATTTATGACAAAAATGAGGAAGAGGATTCGGATTTTGATCCGGTTAAGGTGGAAGAGGTAACTACGGAGTTATCGAATGGTGAAAAGGCGGCGGAGGAAATGGATGAATATGAGTGGGAGTTTCCTTCTTTGGATTTGCTCAAAAAAGGGGATAGCGCTGTGACTGTGGAGGACGATATTTTGATGGCTAATGCTGATAAAATTAAGAAGAAGTTGATTCAGTTTGGGATTGATGTGGTGATGCACGAGGTGAATGTTGGGCCTACGGTGATTCAGTATACTTTGAAGCCTAATGAGGCGGTGAAGCTTTCAAAAATTACTTCATTGAAAAATGATATGGCTTTGGCTCTTGCTGCTGAGCGTATTCGTATTGAGGCTCCTATTCCCGGCAAGTCTTTAGTGGGTGTTGAGGTTCCGAATCCTTATAGGGCAACAGTTTATTTGAGAGAGATTTTGGAGAGTGGGCAGTTTACGGATTCTAGGTCTAAGCTTACTTTACCGCTTGGTAGGGACGTTACTGGCAAGCCTGTGATTGCGAGTTTGGATACGATGCCGCACTTGTTGATTGCTGGTGCCACTGGCAGTGGTAAGTCTGTGGCGATGAATGTGTTTTTGATTTCCTTGCTTTATCAGAATTCTCCAAAGGATTTGAAGCTTATTATGATTGATCCTAAGCGCGTGGAGCTGGGGTCTTATAATAGCATTCCGCATTTGCTTACTCCTGTGATTCAGGACCCTGAGAAGGCGTCGATTGCGTTGAGGTGGGTGGTTGCGGAGATGAGTAGGAGATATACGGAATTGTCCAATCATCGTGTGAGAAATTTGGCTGAATATAATGATATAAAAAAGATTTCGAAGATGCCGAGAATTGTGGTGGTGGTGGACGAGTTGGCCGATTTGATGATGACTTCCGGTAAGGAGGTGGAGGCCTCTATTTGTAGAATTGCGCAGATGGCGCGGGCGGTGGGTATTCACTTGATTATCGCTACGCAGAGGCCTTCAGTGGACGTTATTACGGGTTTGATTAAGGCTAATATTCCTACGAGAATTTCTTTTGCGGTAAGTAGTTCGATTGATTCCAGGACGATTTTGGATGGGATTGGAGCGGAGGATTTGCTTGGAAAAGGCGACATGCTTTATCTGCCAACGGGCATGAATAAGCCTGTTCGTGTGCAGGGTATTTATATCTCAACTGAGGAAATTGAGAGAATTACCAATAGAATTAAACTTACTGTTGAGCCAAATTATGATGAGACAATCACTTCAATAGAGACTGCGAAGCAGAGGCTGCCAGGGATGCCTGATAGCGATTCTGCAGGTGAAGAGGACGATATGTACGATGCAGCGTTGGAACTTGTGAGAGAGACAAAGAAGGCTTCTGCCTCTTTGCTTCAGAGGCACTTGAAGTTGGGGTATGCCAGGGCGGCGCGGCTGATTGATTTGCTTGAAAAGAATGGAGTGGTGGGGCCGGCGGATGGGGCGAAGCCGAGGAAGATTATGGGGGAGTAGGCTATTTTTTGAGAAGAACGGTGAGAAATCCAATGCCGACGGTGAGTATGGTTATTGCGATTACAAGCATAGTGATCATCCCATAGACGATTAGGCGGAGGCGGGGATGGTGTTTGAAATAGATGAGCGTGAAGGCGGAGATGCCGGCGCAAATTAAAAGTGAGAGATAGATGCCGATTTCGCCAAGGGCTTTGATTGAGAGTGCGAAAATCACACTTGTCAGGAAAATTCCGAAAAGTATAAAGGTGAATTTGGAAATTAGATCAATTTTAG
>CAYHGX010000004.1:42101-103514 GCA_964356355.1 uncultured Candidatus Peribacteria bacterium
TATTTAAAATAACTGATGGCGTTCTTGAATATCTTAACTCCGGCGCCCTCTGTTGGTAAAGGTTTTCCTGCGCGGATGAGAATTTCTTTTTTGAGTTCCCAGCCTTTTTCATTGGTGAATGAGTTGAAGCGTTCGGGGTGGGGCATGAGGCCGAAAATGCGGCCTGATGGGTCACAGATGCCGGCGATGTCCTCTAGTGCTCCATTGGGATTTTCTGGGAAGTGGCCGTTTGCGGGAGAGCCATCCTCTTTTACGTATTTGAAGGCGATTTGGTCGTCGGTTTTCATTTTTTCAAGAATTTCTGGTGTGACGTAAAAGTTGCCTTCGCCATGGGCGATTGGGGCGTGAAGGATTTCGATATCTTTAGTCCAAATACATTTTGATGAAGTATTTTTGAGATAGACCCAACGGCACTGAAGGCGCGCTGTAGAATTGTGCATGAGGGCCGCCTGACGCTCGGTGTACTTTAGGTTGGTGGCTGGTACGAGGCCTAGATTTGTGAGCATTTGGAAGCCGTTGCAGATTCCTATTACGAGTTTGTCGGCGGTGGCGAATTTGAGTATCTCATCGCCGATGTTGTTGCGGATTTTATTGGCCATGGCATTGCCTGATCCTGTGTCATCGCCGTAGGAGAATCCACCGGGAAAGGCCAGGATTTGAAATTCTTCGAGCTTTTTGGGAGTTTCAATGAGGTCGTTGATGTGGATGATTTGAGCTTCTCCTCCAGCAATTTGGAAACATTTTGCTGTTTCTTCTTCAGAATTGATGCCATATCCTGTGATGACGAGTGCACGTGGTTTCATCAGTAGTTTTTAAAGGTTTGTCGATAATGATTGTTGAGGTTTTCAACACTGGTGTGAATGATTTCTTCGTTGTTCAAACCTTTTATTATGAATTCTGGTTGAGGTGTTGTTACTCCGATTTGTGCGAATGGTAGGCCATTAAAGTGTGCTTCGAATTCGGCTTGGCGATGCGGATCTACTGTGACAGTAATTCTGGAGGCTGATTCTGAGAAGCAAAGATAATCGTTGCGGGTGAAATTTTCGGCCCCGGGAACTTTGTTGAGATCAATTTCCATGCCGAGGTGTCCGGCAATTGCTTTTTTGGCCAATGTGGTGAGGAGGCCTCCGATTCCGGGGCTTAGTGCTGAGGCAATTAGTCTTTTCTCTGTGGCTTCGCTGAATTTAGTGTAGAGGTTTTTGGCATTTTGGATGTTTACCCGTGGTACTTTTGTGCCTATTTCTGCGTGTACGCCGAAGTATTCACTACCGCCAAGTTCTTCCTGAGTGGTGCCCAAAATATATATTAAGTCGCCTGGGAGTTTTGGATCCAAGGAAACTGTTTTTGTGGCATCCTGCATGACTCCAATTGAAGAAATTAGTAGGGTAGGAAGTGCAGATATTTTTATGGGGTTGCCATTTTTATCAAAGCCTTTGAAGTCGTTGAACATGGAATCTTTTCCTGAAATGTAGGGAGTACCAAAGCCTACTGCGAAGTCATAACAGGCTTCACAGGCGGCAAAAAGTTGACCTAGTCTTTCTTCCTCGGTGGAGCTGCACCAGCAAAAATTGTCCATTAATGCTAGGTGATCTAATGTGCCACCTGCCGCAATGATATTGCGAATGGCTGCATCGATGGCCGTTGCGGCCATGTGGTAGGTGTCTATTTCTCCATAACGTGGGAAGACTCCTTGTGAGCATAAAATCCCCTTTTCATTTTCGGGTAGGGCTTTTGTAACTGAGGCTACGCCATTTACCTCTCCTTTGCCTTGTAGTGGGCCGGTTACTGCTGTTCCCTGAACAACGTGGTCATATTGTGAGGAAATGAATTCGTAGCTGCAAATGTTGGGTCGTTCTAGAATTGTTTCTAGTGTTTCAGTAAGATTTTTTGGCTCCGGGAAGTTTGGTTCTTTGTTTTGCGGCTTGGTATATGTGGTTTTTAAGGATTTTCTAGGTAGCCCGTCGTGAAGGAAGGCCATTTCCATGTCCATGATGGTTTTGCCCATATGGTTTACTTGGCAGCGGCCACTGTCTGTAAAATCTCCTATTACGCTTACTTCAACGCCTCGGTGATTCATTAGCTTGGTGAATTGTTCAAGTTTTTCTGGTGGAACGGCTAACGTCATGCGCTCTTGAGATTCGCTGATCCAAATTTTCCATGGTTCGAGATTTGGATATTTGAGAGGAACTTTTTCTAGTTCAACGCGACATCCACCACATTCTTTAGCCATTTCCGCTACGGAACAGGATATTCCTCCGGCCCCGTTGTCGGTGATGGAATTGTAGAGATTTAGGTCGCGTGCTTCTTTGATAATTGCATCGGAAAGTTTTTTCTGGGTAATCGGATCACCAATTTGCACTGCTGTAGCAGGGCTTCCTGAGGTGAGCGCTTCGGAAGAAAAGGTGGCTCCGTGGATACCGTCTTGGCCCACGCGTCCTCCTACAACTACGATTTTATCTCCACTTTTGGCACATTTTTCCCATCCGGGCTCCCCATTTACTTCTCGCGGTATTAGGCCAACGGTGCCTACGAAAACCAGTGGTTTGCCTTTATAGCTGTCGTCAAAATAAACAAAACCTTGGGGGGTAGGGATGCCGCTGCAGTTGCCGCCTGAATTTACACCGGCTACGATGCCTTCAAAGATTCTTTTTGGTGAAATTGCGGCTACCTGGAGCTCTTTATCGCGATATATTGTTTCGATGTCGTCTGGGTTTCCTATGCAAAATCCGTATTTATTGATGATTGGTTTTGCGCCTTTTCCAAAGCCAATTGTGTCTCTGTTTACGCCTACTATTCCGGTGATTGCGCCTCCAAATGGGTCGAGGGCGGAGGGGCTGTTGTGGGTTTCTGCCTTGTCTGATATAACCCAGTTTTCATCTAGGATGATTCCTCCGGCATTGTCGGAAAAAACTGAAACGCAGAAATCTTCTGGGCCTTTTGCTTTGCGGATTTCTTCGGTGGCTTTTTTGATAAATCCTTTGTAGAGGCCCTCGGTTTTATCGTCTATTTTTGCTGCGAAAATTGTATGTTTGCAGTGTTCTGACCAGGTTTGGGCTAGTGATTCCAGCTCAATGTCGGTGGGATTTCGACCTTCTTTATTGAAGTATTCTTTGATGATATCTAGTGACTCTTTTTCCAGTGCGAGTGGGCCTCTGCGTGTGCCGTCTTCGCTTAAAATGCCCTCTTTGCCAATCTTGATTAATTCCTCTTCTGAGACGTCGAGATTCACTTCGTCGGCTTGTGGATGAGCTTTTAGGTTTACTGTAGGCACTATTACATCCATACCGTTTTCTTTTTCGAAACTTGAGAAATCTTTGATGTGGATTCTTTGAATGAGGCTGTTTGCCAAGGCATCGCCTATTTTTTGTGCGTCCTCAAGCGTGATTTTCCCTGTGATGAAAATGAGAGTTGAACTGTGTAGGCTTTCATCGTTTATGAATTTTACTTTGAAAAAGTCTTCGATGCTTTCTTTTGCGCTGTGGGCGATGTTGTCTGTTACGCCTGGAAGGAAACCGATTTCAATAGCATAGTCGAATTTTTCATTGAAGGGCTCGTTGATTAAATATTTTTGTGAAACTGGATTGGTGAGCATTTCTGCGATGTGCTGCCTATCTTCCGCTGTGAAATCTTTGTTTATAGTATAAACGTCGCAGACTATTGCGCTTTCGGTGTTTAATCCTAGAGAACCCAGTTTGCTCTGCATTACGCTGGAGCGTGTGTCGTTGACCTTGGTTAAGATTTCAATTCGGTGTGCCATTGTTAATTTTTAACTACGTAATTTTCTTGATAATAGTATTTGCCAGTCCATTCTTTTGAATCTTTTCCGAATCCGTCGCCTGTTATTTCGATGTAATCGCCAACACGTTTTCCAAATGCGGTTACATAATGATTGAACGTATGGAAGCCATTTTCTTCTTCCAGTTGTTTGAATAGAAATACGGTTTTTTCAAATTCTCCAGTTTTTATGTTGTAGCTGTAAAGGCCATTATATTCATATTCACCAGACATAGGAATAATACTTATGAATAAACTTTTATCTAGGGCTAGGCATGATTCTGATGATCCTCCGCCCATTATTTCTAATTCAGTTGCTAGACCATCGTGTTTAGCGAAGTCTGTAAACCAGGTTTCATTTTTGTAATCTGTAGTTTTTCCGCATCCATCGAAGGCTATTTCTTTAGTGTTATATCCGGGGAAATGTTCAATGTTGTTTTCTTCGCTGTATTTTAATCGATAAAGTATTTCGGCAACTTCTTTTCTGGTCATTGATTCTGCAGGTCCAAAATTGAATCGGGGATTCATGAAATCGTTTTGTTCTTTATTGCCATAATCGACATTGAATTTTACGAAATGTTCAGTGCCAACATAATTGCTTCCTAGTGCGGAATCGAGATATGGGCCCCACCATTGGTTTTTACTATTCATTTGTGAGACGTCATATGGGATGGCGTATTCTCCCCATTGTGGTGGGATTTTACCCTCATTAAATTCAAGTAATGCCATTTTTATTGCTTCAACTCTGTTTACACATTGATCTGGCTTGAAGGTGCCATCTGAGTACCCTTCGATGGTGCCTTTCGCACGGGCGGTTTTGATATAAGGTGTGTACCATTGATCTGCATAGGTGTCCTTGAATAATTCGGCTGATAGATTTGTATTGGCGCCTGATGTGTTAAATAGCATTTTGAGAAATTCGGCACGATTTACGCATTGATCTGGCTTGAAGGTGCCATCTTTATAGCCATTAATGATCTCTTTGTTTAACATCCAGTAGATGGCTTTTTTGTAGTAAGTGTCGCTTTTAACATCGCTAAAATCTGCGAATGCTGTTGTACCAAGAATGCTTAATGAAAGAAGCAGACTTAATGTGGTTGTTATTGTTTTTTTCATTTTTATGGGATTATTTAAGCTCCGTGGCACTTTTTATACTTTTTACCACTACCGCATGGGCAGGGATCGTTGCGGTCCACTTTTGTGTTCTTGAGGTCTAACTTAGCTATTTCGGATTTTTTTGCTTCTTGTTGATTTTCTGTTTCAGCTTTTTTTGTGAGTTGGGAGGGTGCGGTTTTTTGAATATCAACCCTGAATAAAGTGGTTACTGTATTGACGCGGACCATATTGTTGAGTTCGTTGAACATATGGAAGGCTTGAGACTTATATTCTGTGAGGGGATCTTTTTGGGCGTATCCGCTAAAGGCCACGTTTTCGCGAAGTCGTGACATGGCGTCGATGTGTTCGATCCAAAGCATGTCGTTTGTTCTAAGGTAGATAGCCTTTTCAAGGTTTCTCATTATAGCTGGGTCTTCGACTATTTGTTCTTTCTTTTTGTAGCAATCAAGGAGGTAGGCCTCAGCTATTTCAATTACTTTTTCTGATTCGTTGATGTCTCTAAGTGTGTTTGAGGTAAGTGGATTTTCACTGTCTCGGTGTATGGCGTTGAGAGATTCTGCCATTTTTTCAATTTTCCATTCATTTGGCGTTAGGCCTCCAATGTGGTTTTGAACGATCATTGTTGCTAATTCTTTGATTGTTTCTTCGATTTCATCGGCGATGCTGTCTTTTGTGAGTACTTCTAGGCGTTTTTTGTATATGATATTGCGGTGAATGTTCATAATGTCATCGTATTCCACTAGGTGCTTGCGGACATCGAAGTTGCGGCCTTCTACTTTTTTCTGCGCATTTTCAATTGATCTGGAGATGATACCGTTTTCAATTGGCATGTCCTCGGGGACTTTTAGCATTTCCATTAGACTTAGGATCTTTTCACCGCCGAATAGGCGCATGAGATCGTCTTCCATGGACACAAGAAATTGGCTTGCTCCTTGGTCTCCTTGGCGTCCACTGCGTCCTCTGAGCTGATTGTCTATGCGTCTTGATTCATGGCGTTCTGTTCCTAGTACGTAGAGGCCTCCAACTTCTTTTACTCCTTCTCCAAGCTTAATGTCTGTACCACGTCCGGCCATGTTTGTGGCAATTGTAACGGCACCTTTTTGCCCGGCATTCGTAACTATTTCGGCTTCTCTTTGATGATTTTTTGCATTTAATACTTCGTGCTTTATGCCTTCGAGTTTTAGAAGTTGGCTAAGCATTTCTGATTGTTCAACTGAAATTGTTCCTACCAATACTGGTTGTCCTTTTTGATGGAGTTCTTTGATGAGCTTTACTGCTGCTAAATATTTGCCTTTTCGGTTTTTATAAATAGTGTCTGCTCGATCGATTCTGGTGATAGGTCTGTTTGTTGGGATAATAATCGTATCTAATCCATAGATTTGGTAAAACTCTTCGGCTTCGGTTTCCGCTGTTCCTGTCATTCCTGCGAGTTTTTCGAAGAGGCGGAAGTAGTTTTGGAAGGAGACTGTTGCTAATGTTTTGGATTCATTTTTGATAGCAACGTTTTCTTTGGCTTCTATTGCTTGATGTAGACCGTGTGAGTATCGGCGGCCTTGCATTAGGCGGCCTGTGAATTCATCAATGATAATGATTTCATCTTCTTGTACGATGTAATCGATGTCGGCTTTGTAGCAGGTTTCTGCTCGAAGGGCTTGTTCTATGTGATGTACTTCACTAAATCCTGCTTCAGTATAGATGTTTTCAACACCCATAAGTTGTTCCATTTTTGAGATGCCTGCTTCGGTAAGTGTGGCGGTTTTGCTTTTTTCATCAATTTCAAAATGGGCGCCCTCTTTGAGAGAGCGAATCAATTGAGAGTATTTTTTATATTTATCAGTGGATTCACCGGCTGGTGCTGAAATAATTAGTGGTGTTCGGGCTTCATCTATCAAGATTGAGTCAACTTCATCTACGATGGCGTAGTGGAGATGTCTTTGTACGACTTGATCGATGTGAGTGGCCATGTTGTCACGCAAGTAGTCGAATCCAAACTCATTGTTGGTTCCATAGGTGATATCGCAGCTGTAAGCATGTTTCTTTTCTGTTTCATTCATTCCGTGAATGGTAACTCCAACTGAAAGGCCAAGGTAGTTGTATAAAACTCCCATCCATTCGGCGTCACGGTGAGCAAGGTAGTCGTTTACTGTTACTACAAATACTCCTTTTTCTGTTAGGGCATTGAGATAAACTGGCATTGTACAAACTAATGTTTTACCTTCACCGGTTTTCATTTCAGATATATTGCCTTGGTGCAGCACAATCCCGCCGATGAGCTGTACGTCATAGGGAATCATGTCCCAGATAAGTTCTCGACCGCGTACTTCAAATGATTTTCCATTTAAGTGATGGCAGGCGATTTTTACCAAGGCAAAGGCCTCTGGAAGTATTTTTTCTAGTGATTCACCGTTTTTGATTCGATCTTTGAATTCGGAAGTTTTTGCCAATACATCGTTTTGAGTTTTGACTGTTTGGAGCAGGGTTGCTTCAATTTTTTTTATTTCTTCAACAAGTGGAAGAATTTTCTTGATTGCTTTGGCGTTTGGATCACCAAAAAGTTTGTTTATAAATTTTTTCATGGGTGTATTTTACTCTTTATAGCCTTTCATCACAATTGTAAGAGTTTTTAAAATTATTTTTAAATCTAAAAGAAGTGACCAATTTTCGATATAGAAGCGATCTAACTTTACCTCTTCTTCAAAATTCAGGTCGCTGCGTCCGCTGATTTGAGCCATGCCTGTGAGCCCTGGTTTGATAGTGAGGACAAAGTGGTGATGATCTTTATAGTTCGCGACTTCTTCTGGAAGGTGTGGGCGGGGGCCTACGAGGCTTACATTGCCAACTAGTACGTTCCAAAGTTGTGGGAGTTCATCGATTGAATATTTTCTAATGAATTTTCCAACTGAGGTGACTCGAGGGTCATTCTGAATTTTAACTAAGGGGCCATCTTTTCTGATATTTTGATGGGCCAGTTGAGTGTAGCGCATGTTGTCCGTTTTTGGCTGCATGGAGCGGAATTTGTAGAATTTAAAGAGGTGTCCATTTTGACCAACCCTTTTGACTGGTTGGCCGTTGTCGAGTTTTGAAAAAAGGATTGGGCCTTTGGAGTCTATTTTGATGGCAATTGCCGTGAGTATGAAAATTGGCGAGAGGATGAGAAATCCCAAAATAGATCCAATAATATCCATTATTCTTTTTATTACCTTGCCCCAGCCATCTAGTGGTGTTGGATTCAGGTTGATGATTGGAATTCCTGATATTGTTTCTACGGATATGTTTGTGCGGCGGACATCTATTAGATTGGGGATGAACCTGTAGTTTATATTGTTTAGTTCACAAAATTCTAGGATTTCTTGATCGTGGGCTTGAGAGGTTTCTGTCTCGGTTTGAATGATTTCATCCGGTTTTTTTGTGCGTAGGATGTATTTTAGTTGCTGAATTGAGCCAAGGATAGGAATGGAGCTTTTTTTCTTTTTTGTTCCGATGATTCCTAGGATTTTGTATCCGTGATCTTGGGAAATTTTTCCGCTTATTTCTTGGGTTATTTCGTTGTTGCCTATGAAAATTAATGATCTCCTGCCGAGGCCATAATTGAATAGGATTCTTTGGAATATTTTTATTACTACTCGGCCAAGAATGATGAATAAAATGGAGAGAGTCCAGCTATATAAGAGTGCAAGGCGTGAGAAAGGAAAGCTATGTGTATAGAAGAAATAGGTGATAAGTGCCATGAACCATACTATTCCTAGGGTTATTGTTTTGCCTGTTTCCTTTGATAGCTTGTAGTTGCCTCTGAGTGTGTACATTTTTCCGACCGTGAAGATTGCTACAAGTGTGGTGGCGGCTTTTAGGCTGAAGAGGATGTACTCTTGTAGGGTGGGGAGTACAGATAGGTCTATTGGTTTGGCAAATCCTTCTAGTGGAGTTGTGATTAATCGAAGTTTGTAGGCTGCGATGAATGCCAGGGCTGTCATTATGAAATCTGCAGGTATTTTTAGTAGTCCGAAGAATATTTCAAAACGTTTCATGTGTGGTGGGATTTTGTTAGCATTTCGCTGCGCTCCATGCTTGGCTCTTAAATAAGCCTATAAGCCGAATTCTGTGCATCCGCAGAGCGGAGCTGTGATCATCTGTCTAAGGCCAATCTTACGAGTGGTCTTTAGCGGCGAGAAGAGAATTGCCCAATTGGGGAAGCAAACTCTTTCCATCTCGCCTTGCACCTCGCAGGGTTTTCCCACAATTGCCTTTCGGCAATGTCCTCGCTTTAGCGGGGCTTTTCACCTTTCTTCTTTAGCCGAAGCTAAAAAATAGTATTGTCTCTGTGGCACTTTCCCTCCAAAATCTTATGAGGATCTTGTGGCGCGACGTTATCGGCTGCGATTTTCCATGGTGTTCGGACTTTCCTCCAATAAAATTGCTTTTACTGGTGATCACACGGGTTATTTAAGAGCGCCGTAATTATAATGCTTATCGGTAATTATGCAATTTAAAGCAATGTGATTTGGTTGGTGGAAGGTTTTAATTAATGTAACATTTATATCCTGTCGACGTTTGCTTAAATGTACATATATTTTCTAATTTTAAATATTATGCGTAAATTTGCGGAGCTGATTAGAGTTAAGGCCGTTATTTCTATGGCTTTAATTTCTGTTGTGCTTGGTTCTTTCGCTGCGCCTTTGGCTTATGGTGCACCTGCTGATCTAGTAGATCTAGATATGGTAGAGGGGGATAATGTTGTGGTTACGGTTGATCCAAATCCTGTGAAGGAGGGGGTTGATTTTAAGCTTAATATTGTACGTAAGGATGGTAAGGCTTTTGATTTGCCTTCAGTGGCTTGGCCAGATGTTTCTTTAGCTGATCTTGCAGATGTAGCTAATTTGTCTGACGCTACGAAGACTAAGCTTCAGGCTTTTGGTGCTAAGTTTCATTCTGCTCTTGAGGGTGGAGCTGATTTGGTTAGAGTTGCGGTAACTGATGCCAGTGGAACAGCTGTTGTCTCTTTGCCTTTTTTGGTTTCGAGCTATCCATATTTGGAGCAATCTGCTGACAATAAAGAGCTTTCTGTTACTATTCCTGTGACAGAGGAGGGTCTTGTTCTTGCTCCTGCGAAGTATTTGGCTTCTGTGGAGTTGTTTAATAAAGGTGGTGATGATATTTCGGGAGACGCCTTGATGGAGGTGACAAAGTTATTTGATTTTAATTTCAATTTTAACTGGGGAGGATTCGTACTTCCTGGTGATGCTGCTGTTCCTTCTGATGTTGTTGTTTCAGCCAATACTGTGAAGCCAGGTACTACTTTATCTGTGACAGTTAAGGATCAGTCTGGGAATGCGATGAATTTAGTTGCTAATAGTAATTGGGATTTGCAGGTGCAGAGTTTAACTGCTGCTGCTGTATTGAATGTCGGATCATATAGTAATGGTGATTTAACTAAAGATGGAGCTGGTGTTTATTCATTTAAGGCTTCAAATAAAGAGGGGAATTATCGCGTAGTTTTGTTGAATAATGATGGATTGAAGGTTGATAGTGTTGATTTTACTGTTGATGCTGGATTTGTATTGGATTTGGGTGGAGCTGGTGTGCTTAATCCATTTATTGATTTGGCTGATATTTTTGCTGATTTTGATGGATTTGGAAATGTAGGAGCTGATGGTGGCAATGTTGCTGCGGTTGATCCTGCTGCTTATCCATGTAGTGATGTTGATGATGCTTACTGGGGTCGTGATATTTTGAAAAAGTTGATTGAGAAGGATTTGTACCCTGTGATCCGAAGTTTGGCATCTGCGAATGTTACTTGTCGCCCAGTTGGGCCAGTATTGAGAAAGGAGTTTACGGCTTGGTTGTTGAATGCTTATAGGCCTGATGTGGTTGCTAATATTGATCAGCTTGATTTAAGTGATTTGCCTTTCCCGGACGTTGATAAGACTGATCCGTATGCACCATATATTTTAAAGGCTTATGCTTTAGGGATTATTAATGGAAATCCAGATGGTACTTTTAAGCCAGATGCTCAGATAAATAGGGCTGAGGTATTGAAGATTCTACTTCGTTCTTCAAATTTGTTTAATGCGACTGATGCCGAGGTTGCTGATTTGGTAACAACTCATGCTCAGGATGCGCCAAGTGCTAGATTTAAGGATACTAAGAATGTGAATACTTGGTTTTATCCTTATCTGTATTATGGAGTAGTGAAGAGTATTATTCAGGGATATGCTGACGGGAATGCGAAAATGGATCAGGGAGTTTTGTACGGGGAAGCTGCGAAGATTCTTTACCTTTCATTGAAACTTGAAGGGAAGATTGACTAAGTAGTACTTGAATTGCGCACTATGGGATGATTTGGTTCATCCTATGGTGCGTTTTTTATTAGCAGTTTTTGACTTTTGTTTTGATTTTGCTGATTATTTCCGTGTCGTTGGCGTATTTATTGAGGATGTCCATCATTGCTTGGTCGTCGGTAGTGGGAAATTTGTATTTTTCGTAGATTTTGTTTAACTCTGTTTTGGCTTTTTGGCTGTCGTTTCTTAGGTCTGGTGAGGATTTTAGTAGACAGGTGAAATCCACGTTTGCATCAATAAATGCTGTTTGTTCTTCTGCTGTAGTGAGTGGTTTGAGGCGGGGATTGCAGCTTTTTATGCCGAATACGATAGCAATAACTATTGCAACTCCTAAAGTGATAGTAATGATTTTTTTCATTACTATTGTTTTATGCTTTTTTGCTTAGTTTTTCAAATTCTCTTTGGAAGAATCTTACTGCATTTAGGCATTCTTTGGCTTTCTGATTTGAGGGATCGATCTGTAATGTTTTTTTGAACAAATGTGCTGAGCGGTCGAAATTCTTTTCATTGAGGTATAAAACGCCAATGTCATTGAGAATTAGTGGATCATTTGGCGCGAGAAAAAGTGCTCGTTCCAAGATAACTACTCCTCTTTTCTTTTGTCCTTGGTGGTACATGCTCCAGCCCAAACAACGAAGAATTTCTGGATGATTGGCGTATAGGCTGTCGGCTTTTTCGAGTAGTGTAACGGAGTCTTCCCATTTGCCTGTACAAGAATAGACAAAGCCAAGTAGGTAATTGGCATTTGCGCTTCCTTTGTGAACTTTTAGTCCTTGTTTAAGGGCTTTTTCGGCTTGGTCATATTTTCTTAGACTGAGATAGTTATCTCCAATTTCCTCATATGCTTCAATGCAATCTAGATCAGAAACTAAGATCCTTTCGCAAAGACGAATGGCATCTAGATGCTTGCCTTCGTTTTTTTTCTTTTCAGCTTCCTCAATAAGAGGATGGGATAATTTCTGCGCCATATTTTTTTGTTTTATTTTTGTTTTGATTTTTAAATCCAGCAATTATAGCTGAATTTGCTTTAGAAATCAAGCTCCTTGAGGTATTTCTTGAAGTTGGTGCTTAGATCTTTGTGTTTTAGTGCAAAGTGGACTACTGCTTTTAGGTATCCCAATTTGTCACCAGTATCAAATCTTTGGCCGGAGATTTTGTAGCCGTAGATAGGGGAGTGTTTGATGAATTTGCGCATGCCGTCGATGAGACGGAGCTCTTTATTTTTTGTTTCTTTTTCAAGGCTTGCTAGGTCCTTCAGGAGCTCTGGGGTGATGATGTATTTCCCGGCAATACCTAGGTTTGAAGGCGCTTTTGATGGTGCCGGTTTTTCTACTAAATCTGTGATTTTATATAGATTTTCAATTTCTTTGAAAGTTTTTTCAAAACTGATGATGCCATATTTGTCTGTGTCTTGTTTTTTAACAGGGTCGATTGCGATGATAGGGGCGTTGAGTTTTTGATATTGTTGAATTAATTGTGATATGGCAGGGACCTTGCTGTCGTAGATGTCATCTCCAAAAAGTACGGCGAATGGTTCGTTTTCAACAAGTTCTTTTGCACATAAAATGGCTTGTCCATCACCCATTGGGAATGGTTGGCGAACATAGATGATTTTCGCTAATCGTTCTATCTTTTCGATTTCTTTGAGGGAATCGATTTTTTTTGTATTTTTAAGATGAGCATGTAATTCAAAGGAGAAATCAAAATGGTCTTCGATGGATCTTTTGCCACGTCCTGTGATGATGATGATTTCTTTGATGCCACTCGCAACGGCCTCTTCAACTAGGTATTGGATGCAGGGTTTATCAACAATTGGGAGCATCTCTTTTGCTTGTGATTTTGTGGCTGGAAGGAATCTGGTTCCAAGTCCTGCTGCTGGTATAATGGCTTTTCTGATTTTCATCTTTGTGACTTGATTTTGATAATCTGGGTGCCGGTTTTTTCTGTTAGGGGAATTCTGATTTCTAGGATGTTGTCTTCGAAATTGGCGCTGATATTCTTGGTATTTGCTTCTTCTGGAAGAACTATTGCGCGTGAGAAATTACCCCAAAAGCATTCTCTAGTATAGTAATTTTCTTCAGGAATTTGTTCTTTAAGTTCTCTTTCACCTTTTATTACAAGGACGTCCTCTGTGAGGGAAATATTGATGGCGTTTTCTTTGATTCCTGCTATTGGTGCGAGAATTACTAATTCATTTGCCGTTTTATATATATCTACAGATAGTTGGCCTACTTCTTTTTTTGTAGGCTTTTGATCTGCTGAGGGCAGGGGATGAATTTTTATTCCTGATTTATTCATAGTTACTTTTTATTGAATTTTTTGTCTTTCTTGTTTGGTGTTGGCGGTTGAGTTTGTGGAAAGTATTTTTTGAATTCATCAGAAGTAATTGTTTCTTTCTTGATTAGGTCTTCGGAAATTGTGGTGATTAGGTCTTTATTTTTAACTACAAGTTCCTTTGTTCGTTTGTATGCCTTATCGAGGATTTTCTTTATAAGCTCATCAATTCTAGCTGCGGATGCTTCTGAATAGTTACGGACGTGCCCAAAATCTCGTCCTAGGAATACTTCCTCGTTTCCATCACCGAAAATTATTGGTCCAAATTCGCTCATGCCATATTTGGTAACCATATTACGTGCTAATTTTGTGGCTCTTTGTAGGTCGTTTGAGGCTCCTGTTGTCATTTCACCAAAGAAGGTTTCTTCGGCTGTGTATCCTCCTAATAGAGAACAAAGTTCATCTTCAAATTTACTTCTGGCGTAGAGGTGCTTGTCTTCTTCTGGTAGGAACCATGTCACGCCGAGGGCCATTCCTCGTGAGATGATTGATATTTTGTGTACGGGGTCGCATCCTGGCAAGAGGTGTCCTACTACGGCATGTCCTACTTCATGGTAGGCAGTAATACGCTTTTCTTTTTTGCTTAGTACCGCTGATTTTCTTTCTGGTCCCATGACTATTTTCTCCATGGATTTTTCGATTTCGTGATTGCTGATCTGTTTTTTGTTGGTTTTTGCTGCAAGAATTGCTGCTTCATTCATTAGATTTTCAATGTCAGCACCAGTGAATCCTGGCGTTGATCTGGCGATTTTCTTTAGATCGATGTTTTTAGCCAATGGTTTGTTTCTGCCGTGGACCGTTAGTATTTCTTCACGTGCTTTGATGTCTGGAGAGTCTACAACTACGCGTCGATCAAAGCGCCCTGGTCGTAATAGGGCTGGGTCCAGGATATCTGGACGATTTGTAGCGGCAATAATGATGACATTTGTGCCTGTTTCGAAGCCATCCATCTCTGTGAGAATTTGATTTAAGGTTTGTTCTCTTTCATCGTGGCCACCGCCCATTCCAGCACCTCTATGTCGTCCTACGGCATCAATTTCATCGATGAAAACTATACAGGGGGCATTTCTTTTGGCTTTTGTGAATAGGTCTCTTACTCTTGAGGCACCTACTCCAACAAACATTTCAACAAATTCTGAGCCTGAAATATTGAAAAAAGGTACATCAGCTTCTCCGGCAACAGCTCTGGCAAGAAGGGTTTTTCCTGTACCGGGAGGACCAACTAGCAGTACGCCTTTAGGTATTTTTGCTCCCATTGCTCTGTATTTTTCTGGGTTTTTCAGGAAATCAACTATTTCCACTAGTTCTTCTTTGGCCTCTACTGCACCAGCTACATCTTCAAATGTAGTTTTTTGTTTTGTTTTGTCGTGCAGTTTTGCTTTGCTTTTGCCAAATGACATTGCTTGATTATTGCTGGATTGAGCCGAGCGCATCATGAAGAATAGTAATAGTACGATCAAAATAACGGGGATAGATCCAATCAATATTTGATTCCAAAATGCATCTCCTGAAGTGTTTTCTATGGTGATTGGCAGGGTAGAAATGATCTCATTGCTGACACCTGCTTTGCCGAGAAGGTCGTATACGCTGGAACTTGGTTCTTTGTAGGTGAAGTATTTTCCTCCATCTACAAGTTCGATATTGAGCTTGTTGTCGGTGATTTTGATGCTGTGGATTGAGCCGGATTTGACGGCTTCTACGAAGTTATTGAGTGTGAGCTCTTTTGCTGCTGGGGCTGTTGAGCTGGTCATCATGTAGGTTGCAGCTATTACAAGTGCTGCAATTACAATGTAAATTAAGCCGTTCTTTCGGCTGCTTGGTGGAGAAATCTTGGACATGCAAAGTTTGATTTTAGAAATTTTTTCACCTTCTATCTTCTACTTTTTTGCTGACTTTTTCAACCCTATAATGTTGTTTTTAAGGCCAATTTCACACTTGCCGAATTTCTTTGATTTATTGCCGATGTTTTTACTAATAAGATTGAGCACTTCGTTGATGTGTATTGCTTCGAGATTTTGAGTGTTTCCAATGAGTTTTTTATAGCAAATTCTGATGATATTTTCTTTTAATGCTTCAGGAAGAGCTCGGAAGTTTTTGGCATTTATTTCAACTTTTGTTGAGGACTCGTGGGTGAGAAGTTTATTGAGATAATGTTCACTTCTTTCTTGGACGAAATCGGTTGTTTGTCTTATTAATTTGCTGTTTTTGGCAATCACTTCTGTGACTCGAGGGTTTAGTTTTTTGAGCTGAGGTACGATTTTGTGGCGAATGAAGTTGCGTGTAATGTCGGTATTTTTGTTTGTTTTATCTTTTCTAAATGGGATTTTGTGGTGTTTGAGGTAGTCGATGATTTCTTTTTTAGAGGTGTGGAGGAGTGGTCTGAGTAGGTTTTTGTCGACTAGTTTGATTCCCGCTAAACCTTTTAAGGTAGCGCCTCTGGTGAGGTTGAAGATTATTGTTTCTAGGTTGTCGTCAGCGTGGTGTGCGGTGAGAATGTAAGAGGCTTGGTGCTTTTTTGCTAGTTGATCGAAAAATTTATATCTGATAATTCTGCCGGTTTCTTCTAATCCTTTTTTTAGTTGTTTACTGAGTTTGTTGATGTCTGCTGTTTTAAGTTCAAAGGTTTCTGTTTTGCAGAGTGATTTAACGAAATCACTATCTTTTTTGCTCTCTTCACCTCTTAGTGAGTGATTTACGTGAGCAATAATGATTTTGATTGGTAGTTTTTTGATTATTTCGAGGAGAAAAACTGAATCCGGCCCTCCTGAGACTGCTGCGATAATTGTGTCTCCGTTTTTAATGAAAGGGGTGAGTATTTCAATGATTTTTGTTTCTAGTTTTTTGGCTTCTTGTTTGTTCAAAGTGGCACCTGGGTTAATTTGATTATTAGTTCAAAATTGTCATCGAGAGCGGCTTTATTTAGGATTGTTTTCTCACATTTAAGACATTTATGCTTGATCATCCAGCCTTTTTTTCCATTGTGCGTAATGCTTATAGGAGTCATGAGGTTTTGGCATTTGCTTAAGCGATCACCTGGATTTTCTTGGTCTAAATGTAGTGAGAACAGGCATTTTTGGCAGTGATTACGGCAACTGCCTGCTAGTTTTTCATTGTCGTGTTTACAATTTAGGCATTTGAATCCCTCGTTGATGACTGTGAACTTTTTCATATTCTTAATATAGCATTTTTGGCTCGAATATGTTATAATTTAGAGATTTAAGAAAATAAAAACACAAAAACATGAAGAAAACTTCTTTTTTACTGATAATTGGTGTGATTACTGTGTTGGTGGTTGGTAGTTATTCCGGTTATTTATATTGGAAAAAATCTTCCTTGGTGATTGAACAGCAAAAGGTTGATAAGGCTTTTGTTCAGGCACAAAATGATTTAGTGCAGTATGATGGAAAACAAATCGATTCTGCAATTTCTGCTAAGCAAAGTATTACTGCAATTAAGGATAGTGTAGTGGAATGGTCTAGTGTTATAAGGCAAATTAGGGCAACCGTGCCAAAGGGGAAGGATGGTCCATTGGTGAATATTGTTTCTTATTCTGGCGCTTCTGGACATGAAATTTCGATGAACGTTAAAACTGTTGCGAAGAGTGAGAATGCTTATTTGGATATTGCTAAGCTGATTAATGCTTTTGATAATAGTGAGTATTTCAGTAATAACTTTGTTTCTTCGATTTCTTCAGGCAACGATAGTAATGGTTATGAGATTTTGAGTTTTGTGTTTACTACTAATTTTTAATCACTTGAGATATGTTTGGAAAAAATGATCAATCAGAAATTAAGCTTGTAGAAGGGTCAAATACATCCTCTTTGATTGGGGCCGTATTAGTTGTTGTTGGAATAATTGCCTTTGTTGTTTTTGCTAAACCAATGGGGGCGGAGGTTTCAACTATGGCAACTGGGGTGGAGGCGAAACAGACAGAGGTGGCTGGTTTGAAGGCTAAGCTGAGTGCCTATGGAAAGGCGGAAGCAGATTTGAATCTTTCGACTGCGGTAAAAAAGCAGGAAGTATTGAGTGCTATACCTTCTAAATTGTACCAGGATGCAGTGATTGAGGACCTAATTAAGATTGCCGATGAGTATAAAGTAGATTTGAGATCGATTAGTTTTAGTAAGGGCTCTACTGAGGTGGATGGAATTTCTGCTTTGAGAATAAGTTCAAGTTTTGAAGGCAATTATAGTGATTTAACTTCTTTTTTGACTGGAATTGAGCAAAATGCTCGTTTGTTTAAGGTCGAAAATATAGCTGTACAGATTAAAAAGGTGGATGTGGCTGATATCGAGAGAGCTAATTTCTCTCTTTCAATTGTGGCCTTTTATCAGGATAACAAATAAATTTAATGGATCAGAGCGATATACAAATTTCTGGTAGTGAATCAGCTGCTCCTGTGCCGACTCCTGTCGTTGCACAGCCAGTTGGCGAGGAACAGGCCGCGAAGCAGTCGATGATGGATGATTCGATGGTCAATGGTGGAGGTGTTGGTGGTGACTTGTTGGATAAAGTAAAAAAGTTTAGTACTGGCCAGGGAGAGAAAGTTATTTATGGTGTATACGATAATTCTGGCAGTGGAATTATGACTAGAATTAATGATTTCATGATTGATCATTCTAAGGTTTCCTTGAGGGATAAGTCATATTTTTTTCATATGTTGGCAGTGATGGTGGATGCTGGTATTCCAGTTGTTCAATCTGTGAAAAGTTTGGCCTCAAGAAGTAAAAACTTGAAGTTCTCCAGAGTGCTGGAAACAGTCGCTTATAATTGTGATCATGGTGCTAATCTTTCTGATGCAATGAGTAGGTTTGAAAATATTTTTGATGAATCCGAGCTTGGAATAGTGAGGTCTGGTGAGGCGACGGGGCGACTTGGAGAGATGCTTTTTAGGCTTTCTGCTCAGCTGGATAAGAGACATGAGTTGAGTATGAAATTGTGGGGTGCAGCAATTTATCCAATGGCAGTGTTGTCGGTTTTATTGCTTGTGGGAATTGGAATGTTGGTGTGGATTTTTCCAACGCTTTTGAGTTTGTTGACTGATGGAGGAGTGAGTCAGTCTGCATTACCTCTACCAACTAGGATCTTGATTGTTATTCAGTCTATTATTACCTCTTATTGGTGGATGATTTTATTGGTTTTGTTTGGAGGATATGCTGTTTTGAGTGTTTATGTTCATAGCGATTACGGGGCGGTGAGGTTTGATTATTTTAAGTTGAAATTTCCTGTGGTTGGAAGATTGGTAAGGAAGGTTTATGTCCTTAGATTTATTAGTTTGTTAGGAATTTTGATTGATGCTGGTTTGCCTGTGATTACAGCTTTGAAAATAACTGGAAATTCGATTTCAAATAGAATTTATAAATTGAAGGTTCAGGAAATAATTAATTCAGTTAAGAATGGTGGCAAGATTTCTGCGAGCTTGATGGATAGTGAATATCTTTTCCCTCCGGAAGTTGCGGAGATGGTTAGTGTGGGTGAAAATTCAGCCAGTCTTGGTAGAATTTCAGAGAAGATTGCTGATCAATATGATAAGGAAATAGATAATACTTTAAAGCAGGTGATGTCTGTGTTTGAGCCAGTGATGATTTTGGTTGTGGGTCTTTTTGTGGCGCTTTTAGCGTTGGCAATTATGGCTCCAATCTTCAATCTTGGTACCATGATTAATGGCTAACTATTATGAAATTAAGAGTAAATAAAAGTGGTTTTACTTTGGTAGAGATTTTAATTGTCATGATGATTGTGGGGCTTTTGAGTACGATGGCAGTGAGCGGATATTCTCAGTATCGAACTAGTACACTGTTTGGATTGGCCGTGGATGATTTGGCTTCTAAGGTTTATGAAATGAGATCTAAAACTATTTATGGGACTGGAAATGGTAATAATTATGAGCATATAAAGGCGACTTTGGGTGGAGCTTCTGATGTTCCGGTTTTGGTGGAGGATAAGGCGAAGTGTTATGGTGTTGTTTGGAGTAAAGATTTAAATGGGAGTTTTTCTTCGAGATTTTTTTCTCAGAATTTTCAGAGTAAGAAGGTGTGGCTAAATGATAAATGGAATTATTTGGGGTGTGGGGGTCGTCCTCAAGATACAGATTTTAGGCCGAATGATGAGGCTGATTCACAGTTTTTCATTAAAGACATTAAGCTTAATGGAGCGGTGCAAAACAGTTTGATGTTGAGGTTTTTGCCTCCAAATGGGGCTTTTGAGTTAATGGTTGATAATGGTGAGATTGTGAAAGCTGTGGATTTTAGTAAGTTGGAGATGGATGCTGTTTATGGTTCAGGGGATTCACCAAATAGAAAAAATGTAGATTTTAATCTTGTGCGGTCTTCATATAATTCAAATAATGTTGAAATTACGAACTAACAAAAAGGGATTTACTTTAACTGAGGTGATGATTGGCATGACTATCTTGACGGTTGCTATTGTTTCAGCGACTAGTTTGTTGGTTGGGCTTATTGGTACAAATCAAAATAATCTTCATACTTTGCAGGCAAATTATTTAGCGATGGAGGGAATTGAGGGTGTTCGCAATGTTCGTGATACTAATTGGTTACATAATCGAGACTGGTTTGGTTCAAGTTCCGTGGAGTTGTGGGGGTCGGCTTTTTCTGTTCCGGCTGATTTAGATGCGGAAAATTTGTATTCCATAGTTTTGGAGAATGGTGCTTTTTCACAGGGAAAGGCTGATAATGGTGATAATAATCAACTTAATGGACTTAGCGGTGCAAGAACATGGTCTGTGGTAAATGGTGAAACGGGTGATGTGAAATGGGTGAATGGTGAGGATAGTGGGTTTAAACGGATAGTGGCGATTAAGGCTTATGAATGCGGTGAAATTGACTGTAGTAAGTATGCTTTAGTTGTTTCTAAAGTGACATGGTTTGAGGGCTCAAAAGCTCGAGAGGTAAGCCTGTCTGAGGTAATGACTAATTGGAAAGGAGGCGCTTTATGATGAAAAATATTTTACAAGAAAAGAGTGGTTTTACGCTTGTAGAGGTGTTAATCGCCATGGCGATTTTCATGATGTTTTCCGGTATTTTGATAAATTCTTATGGAAGTATTGTGAAGTCTCAACGTGATGCAAATGAGTACCGAGTGATGTATTCGGAGGCTGGTGTGGTGTTTGATACGATGGTGGGTGAACTTCGTGATGGAATGGTTGATTATGTTCATTATGCTACTGGTTTGCCACAAATTAGTGATCAAATTTATCTTGTTAGAAAGGACGGAATGGGGAAAACACATATTAATTTTAAGCCGCAGGATGAGGAGATTGAAATGGAAAAGGGAGAGCTTGATAGTAGTGCTTTGCTTGGTAGTGAGCCGGCTTATTCTCCGAAAATTGTTTTGAATAATAATGTAAAGGTGAAGAGTTTGAAGTTTTATATCTCGCCAGTTATTGATCCTTATGATGTTGCGAACGTGCACTATGACTTGAATCAGTTTCATCCAAAGGTGACGATTTTTGCTGAATTTGAAAAAGTGGTAGACGGCAAGACTTATAGTTTGCCTCTTCAAACAACGATTTCTTCGAGAATTTATAATCAAATTTATAAGCCACAATATTAGATATGTTTAAGTTTAAACTTAAAAATAGAGAGGGAACGGCACTGCTTGTGGCGATGTTGGTGATGGGAGTTTTGATTTCTGTTTCTTTGGCATTGAGCAGTTTGGTATTAAGACAAACACGTGTGACGAAGGATTTTTTGGATTCGACTAAGGCCTATTATGCTGCTGAGTCTGGAATTGAATTGGGGCTTTTTGGTGTGAATCATGAATTGCCAGGTTGGGAGCCTGGTAGTACTGATGCAAATGGATATAAATATTTGAAAATTGATCAAGATTTAAATAGTGTTGGTGAATATAAAGTTGCAAATAGATGTCAGGCTTATCCTTGTTTTGCTGATGATTATGATGTTGACCATGCTGATCCAAAGGCTTTTTATGATGTATTGGGATTGAATGAGTCTATTACAATTCCATTGTTTATTGTGAAAGAGGATGAAAATGGGAATCAGGTGAAGGTGCCGGTAAAGAATTTTGTGGTAGAATTTTTTGCGCCGTTTGATCCTAAAACTGATTTGAAGATTGCTGATTCAAATAATATTAGTGGTTGGGATATTATGAGATGGAAGGTTTTTGGCATTAGAAATCAGGCGAATCCACCGCAAGTGACGGAATCGATTAGTGATTTTACTGCTCTTTCGATGATTAAGAATAGTGGAGGCGTAAATTTTTCTGCAAATTCCAAAATTCCATCATGGTTTGGTACTGAAGGATGTGACAAATTTAATCAGAGATATAAGGGGAATGTGATTGATTGTGGGGGTTATGTTGCTAAGACTTTGGAACGATTGAATTCTGCATCTGAGGGACAAGTGGCCGATACTTTTGCTGGTAATTGTTTGAACACTGAAGCTCGGGAGTATTATCAATATGAATATGATGTTGCAAATAATGAGAAGAAATTGAAGTCGGAAAATATTCATAGTTGTTATTTGATTCGTGATTTTTTAAGTAAGCATGAACTTAATTATCTTACTTTAACCAACTTGATGAATCCGGCTGTTTTTAATGATCAGGCTTTTGATGGTGGGCGTAGTGTTGAAGAGCTTTCAAAGTTGTATTATAGAGTTGAATTGGCAGATGATAATATGAATCCGGCCTATACATCTAGGGAGGTTTCAACTATTAGTGCCAATGGATATAGTGGTAATAGTAAGCAGAGTATTGAGGTAAAGATTAGAAAAGGATCTTTTATGCCAGTATTTAATTTCTCTTTGTATAGTACTTATAAGGCTAAGGAAGAGGATGCTCCGGCTGCTTAGTTTTGCTGATTGTAAGCCTCTTTCTTGACGAGGGCGGGATCTTTCGGTAGTTTTGGCCTATTAGTAAATTGGTTATATGCAAAAATTTTATCTTACTACAGCCATCTCTTACGTGAATGCCGGTCCGCATATTGGTCATACTTTGGAATTTATTCAGGCTGATGCATTGGCTAGATATCATCGATTGATTGGTGATGATACCTATTTTCTTACTGGTACGGATGAACATGGTGTGAAGATTTATGAGACAGCTACTAAGGCTGGACGTGAGGTAAAAGATTTTGTTGATGAGAATGCAAAGTTATATGAAAATTTGAAATCGATTTTGAATCTTTCTTATGATGGTTTTGTGAGAACTTCTTCTGAGGTGCATAAGTTGGGAGCGGCGAAAATTTGGCAAAAAATGGTAGATGCTGGAGATATATATCAGGGTGTTTATAAGGGTAATTACTGTGTTGGCTGTGAGGCTTTTATTCCTGAAAAGGATCTCGATGAGGAGGGGAATTGCTCAATACATAAGAGGAAACCGGATTCGTTGGAGGAGGCTAATTATTTTTTTAAATTGTCTAAATATTCATCACAAATTCGTGAGCTTATAGAAAGTGATAAGTTGAAAATTGTGCCGGAAACTAGAAAGAAAGAGATGTTGAATATTATTGGTGAGGATGGACTTTTTGATGTTAGTTTTTCACGACCGAAGAGTGCTTTGCCTTGGGGAATTGATGTTCCTGGTGATGAGAGTCAGGTGATGTATGTGTGGTGTGATGCGCTTTCTAATTATATTACTGCTATTGAATATGCTGCTGAGAGTGAGAAATTTAAGAAATTATGGCCGGCGGATGTGCATTTGATTGGTAAGGATATTTTGAGATTTCATGCGGGGATTTGGATTGGAATGCTTCTTTCGGCAGGTTTGGAAATTCCGAAGTCAATTTATGTGCATGGGTTTGTTACAAGTGAGGGACAAAAGATGAGTAAGACCATTGGCAACGTGGTGAATCCTGTGGAGTATGTGGAAAAATATGGTGTTGATGCTATGCGTTATTATCTTTTAAGAGAAATTCCTACAACTGATGATGGTGATTTTAGTGAGGCGAGATTTTTGAATGTGTACAATAGTGAGTTGGCTAATTCTTTGGGGAATTTAGTGAATCGGGTGGTGATGATGGTGGAGAGATATTTGCCTAATGGGCTTTCTGTGAAATCTGAGGGAGTGGCGGTGAGGGCTGAAATTGAGAGGGTGGTTGCTGAATACAGGGCTGCTTTTGAACTTTTTGATATTAAGGTGGCTTGCGAAAAGGTGGTGGCTTTGACCGATTTTGCAAATAAATATATTGATGATAAAAAGCCGTGGGCGATGGCGAAAGAGGAAAGTAGTGAGCTGCCGGTGGTGCTTTATGATTTGGTGGAATTGGTGAAAACTATTGGTGTTTTACTTTTGCCTTTGGTGCCGGGTGCGGCTTTGAGGATTTTGGAAAGTGTTGGCATTGAGGAGGGGCAGGTGGCTATCGACCAAGCGTTTGGATGTTTTGAACTTGGCCATAAAGTGAATAGGGGGCCAGTTATTTTTCCTAGAATTGAGGTTTAGTTTATTTTATGGAGACGTCGGCAACACTGATTGTAAATTGAATTGCAATGCGGACGATTGAGTAGGAAAGGATGATTATCCCAAGTCCAATTAGTGACCAGGTTAAGTGCTTTTTTGACTCTTCAAGCTTTTCTGATTCTGCTCCGCCGATTACCATTGTTAGTCCTCCATAGGCTATCATGATGACTGCTACTGGGGTTGCGAAATATAGTAATGATCCGGCTAGGATTTCTAAAACAGTGCGGGTAGCGCTTACTTGATCTTTTTTAATGTCTGCATTTAATTCGAATGGTGAATTGATTGGTCGATATGATTCATCAATTTGATATGCTTCCGCAATTTGAATACAAGAAAGGGTGATTAGTATTGTGAGGATAATTTTCGAAATAAGTTTTTTCATTATTCAAAGAATTTAAATTTCAAAATACCTGTGACGATTGCGTATGCTGCTGCCATGATGGCAAGACCTATGATTAGATAAACAATAATGTCTTTGGCTTTACCAAGGTTGTCTTCTTGACCCTGTGCAATTAGATAGTATCCAGCTGCAACTATGATTGCGATTAGAGCTAAGATGATAGACCATCCTAGGATTGTTTTTATGGCCGTTGTGATGGCGGATTCAACCGTAAGACTTGGTAATTGAGATACTGATTGGACGTCTGTGTATTGTTTTGTTTCCGCAGTATGTTTTATGCCTTCTCGCGGAGTTAATTCATCAATTGAAACTGCAAAGGCATAATTTGTGCCAATTAGACTTAAGAGGATTGTTACTATTATTTTTTGTATTTTATTTTGCATTTTATTTTGAAGTAGGAGCTGGTTGGTTTTGTTGAGCAGGTTGTTGAGTTGGAGTTTGATTGCCTTCGAATTTGAGATTGATTACGATAGCAACTATTGCATAGGAAAGTAGTGCGATGAGCAGGCCGACTAGGGCATATATTACCTGATTTTTGGCGTTGCCAATATCTTCTTCATTGGAGTAGGACATTGCGAATCTTGCACCACCGATAATTAGAAATAGTAGTGATAGGCCACCAACAAAGCCAATAATATAAACGGCCATTTTTGGTAAAACTACTTCACCAAATAATTTACGTGTAGCTGTACTATTTGTGATCTCTGGGCCGGGAAGATTTTTTGCCTTCGGAATGATGGCTGGCTGGAAATCTCTAGTGTTGCTGTTGTCGGCGAAGGCTGTTGTTGGGTTGAGTGTTGAATAGTGAAAACTTTCTCCGAGTGCAAAAAAGGTGCTGAGAATTATTAATGAGAGGAAAATTTTTGAGATAACTTTTGCCATTGAATGTTTAAATTATGTAAAAGTTTGGATTGATTGTGTTTAGAATTAGAGAGGAAAGAAATAGGACTGCGATACCGGAAATGGATTGAATAATGCGTTTTTTTGCTGAGTTCACTGCCTCTTGATCGCCGCCTGCGGCTGAAAGTTGGATGCCGCTTAAGACAATTACAAGCACGGCAATTAGGCCAACTAATCGTGCTGCCCAACGATAAATCATGCCGATGTATCCGAAGATCATGGTGGTGCCGCCTTTGCTTAAGATTACCAGAACCTCTTTGCAGCCGAAGCGAATTTCATAGTTTGGGTCTGTTTTGTCCTGGCTAAGACCTTTTGCGGTTGGTGAGCAGACGTGTAGAAGTTTGGAATGAGTTATGATTTTGCCAGTGGCCACATCTTTGATTTGGAAGGTGTTACGGGTGCAAATTCGAGTTTTGTAATTGGCGTTTGCGTCTTCTTTTCCAGTTGTATCAGTTTCGAAGGCCTCTTCTAGAATTGTTATGATATAGCCTTTGTCTGCGGTTTTTAGGTCAACACAGTCATCTTCTGAGAAGGGATTAGAGAATTTGTTGAAACCGCTAACCTGGGAGTCTTTTAACGGTTCGATGAGTTTGGCAGGCTCTTCTGCGTATGCGGTAAAGGAGCTAAATCCAATTGATAGAATTATGGTTATGGTGAGAATGGTGGATAATCTTTTTTTGAATAGTTTTTTCATGTTATTGGGGGATGAAAACTGACTGTAAAAAGATGGTAATGGTATAGGATAGAAAGGTTAGTACTAAGCCTATAAGTACGAATTTAATCATGTCTTTGGCCTCATCAATTTTTTGTTGAACGCCGCCGGCTACCATGAATCTGAATCCTGCGATAATCAGCAAGATCATTGCGAGTGAGCCAATGATGGCGGTGGCAAAATCGAGAGTTTGTAGGGCAAAGGCAATAAGGGGAGGGGAGCCAGCATATTTATTCTTATTTGGATCGGTATTGTAATATGTTTGTTTTTGAGCTCCGTTGTCGAGTGTTAATATTTTTCCAACGTTTAATGTGGCATCGGTAATAGTGTCTCCACTGGTGCCATTATTAACTCCGCCGTTAACATCTGGATCTTTGGCGTAGGCAATTTGAAGTGTGAGGCTTAAAGATAAGCCCACGATTATTAGCGCTATTTTTGCAAAATGTTTTTTCATTTTTATGCTTCAAATTCTCTAGGGATGTTTTCTAGGGCGCTTTCTTCTGTAATTAGACCGGCTTGAAAGAGGTCTGTAACGGCCTTTTTCATTGTTTGCATGCCTTCTTTTGAAGAGGTTTCAATTGTGGAATTTATTTGGTGTGTGGTTCCTTTACGAATCATGTTGGAGATACCAGGATTTACAAACATTACTTCTAATCCGGCTATACGACCTTTTCCATCTTTTGTTTTAATAAGTGTTTGCCAAAAAACTGCTCTTAGTGATTCTGAAAGCTGGGTACGAATCTGATTTTGTTGGTCTGCTGGGAAGGAGTCGATAATACGATTGATTGAGTTGGCACAGCCACTGGTGTGGAGCGTTGCGAATACTAGGTGCCCCGTTTCTGCGGCCGTAATGGCCTGGCGCATGGTTTCTAGGTCACGCATTTCTCCAAGTAGAATAACGTCTGGGTTTTCACGTAGGGCGCCTCTAAGGGCTTTTTGGAAACTATGTGTGTGAATGCCTATTTCTCTTTGTTGAATTACGCACATGTTATCTTTGTGGACATACTCAATTGGATCTTCAACTGTGATGATATGTTTTTTTTGAGTTCGGTTTATTTCATTGATCATGGCGGCCATGGTGGTGGTTTTGCCTGAACCTGTTGGTCCGGTGATAATTACTAGTCCATTTTTGAAGCCTGTAGCCTTTTTTACTTGAGAGGGAAGGCCTAATTCATCTACAGTGAGGACGTTTTCGGGAATTAGACGGAATACTGCGGAGATACCTTTTCTTTGGACGAACATGTTTACCCTGAAGCGGGAAATTGTTTCGATGTCCAGAGATAGATCGAAATCCAGCGATTGTTGAAAATGTACTTTTTGTTCTGGAGTAAGAATTTCTAGTAGATATTCTTCTGCCATTTTCTTAGTAAGAACTGGGTGTTCGTCAATTTTAACCAAATCGCCATTGATGCGGAGCGTCGGCTTTATGCCTGTTCCAATGAAGACATCTGAAGCTCGGTATTGTACCGCCGTGCGAAGTATCTTTTCTAACTTATACATTTTTTGTTTTTATTTTCCCCTTATTATACCATTTTTTGGCAGGGAAAACAAGTGTCCAAGGCCTTAAAACACTATTTTGAACGATGAATTATCTAGGAACTTTTTTAGCTGTTTCAGGTGTAAGGCTGAGTGAAGGGGGATTGTCGGTGGATGTGTCTGTTGTGGCTTCCGTATCAGTGGTTTTTGGACTATCTGTTGAGGTTGTTGTGTCGGTAGTGGTGGTAGCCTCTGTGGAGTCTGTGGTGGCTGCTGGAATGGTAAGGGAGGGTGGAGTATCGCTTTTTAGGGTATTTTGTGAGGTATCTTCGGCTGTATCTGCTGTTGGACTTCCATTGAAAAATAGTCCGTAGACAGTGAATCCGATGGCAATTAGTAATACTGCTCCTATGGCAATTGTGATATTTTTTTTGTTTGAGGGGGGAGTTTCAGGTGCGGTTAGGTTGGTTGTTGGAGTAACGGGAGCAGATTCGACTATTGGAGGGGTGGGAGTTGCTTCAGGAGAGGGGGTTGCTTCAGTCAAAGGAGTTGCTGAATCAATAGTAAAAGAGCCTGTTTCTGGCGTAGGTGAAGGCGTTGGTGCAACTGGTTGAATTGAGAGGTCGTCCATATTATTCAAAATTTATGTCCATACTTTCATTTTTTGGCAGCACATTTTCAATTGCTCCCCATTCAGTATCTTCAACTTCTGGGACAATTAACGTGATTTTGTCTCCTACTTCAGCTTTGAAGTAAGTAACGGAGGCTAGTAGCACCTTGTATGCTTTGGCATTGGCAATTACTTTGTATTGTCCATCTTCATAGGTAAGGGTGCCGATTACACGTTTCCGTTCGATTGGGCCGATTTGTTTGTATAGGAAGGTTCCGTCTTCTTTGATTGTGAGCTTAAGGACATCACCGGGAATTAATTTTGATTTACTTGCGTAGTTTGCTGGAACTGGATATTCCTTGTTTTCTTTGTCGGTCATTGTTTGACCATTGAATACACCTTCTACGATGTTGTCAGTGTCGTTTTCGTGATCTGTCTCTATTTTTTCAGCCATTTTGACATAGGAAGATTTTAGAGAAGTACCACTCAATTCATTTAATAATTGTTTGGCTGATCGTAAATTACTCTCGATTGATTCGAGCATTTCCTTAAGTAGAGCTAACTTTGAAGCTTGAGACATTATTAGTTTATTTATGTTTTTGTTTATTGAATTATAGCAGAAAAACGCCGGATATGGAAGTTTACTTTTGAGTTTTGGAGAATTTTTTGACAAGTGCTCGGCGCACGATGCCTAAGTTTGAGAATATTCTGAAAATAAAGACTACAGCTACGGCTAGATAAAGCTCTAAACCCATTTTTTCGCCCATTAGCGTGATTAGGAGAGCGAGGATGATGTTGAGGGATATTCCAGTTAAAAGAATAGTAATATTATAGTCTTCTTTGGAAATGTCGGCTTTGAGAGCACCAAAAAGTGCATCGAGGATTCCAACGATGACGATCGCGCTGTATTTGGTGTATTCGATAGGAATCGCAAATCCAAAGCTAATGCCGAGTATTATCCCAAGTGCGATGCCGGCTATGGCCCAGATCATAAGCTAAAGGTTATTTGCGTTTGTATATTATCTTATCACCGTTGTTGCCTGCAATTCGAAGATCAATGTAAAGGAGGCTTTCTTTGTAGATGTCGAGTTTTACTATGGTTTTTTTGAGTTTTTTGAGTTGTTCTTCAAAGGGAGTTTCTATATCTAGCCAAATGTAGAAATCTTTTTCTGTGTGGAGATGGACCTCTCTAGCTGTTTTTTTGTATTCAATGTCGATTATGCGCATACCAAATTTGTCTTCGAAGTATTTTTTTGAGTTTAAAATGTAATTAAGTTTTGCTGGGGAAATGATGTTTTCCTTTGTGTTTATGGGTTCATCGGATGTCATTTTTATGTATGGCAGATCTTGTTTTTCTACGTTTTCCTTTATTACGTATCCGATTGAATTGATGATGTAGGACTTTTTGAGATTCGGGCTTTCGTTTTGAATGTTGGCGACGAGTGGGTATTCAAAGAAGTTAACTTCGATAATATCGGGATAGTTTTTTGTGATTTTTACTTTTTGTAGTTCGGGGAAGTGTTTTGCTAAGTTTGTTTCGTAGGAGGTGGTGTCTAGAGTTATTAGGTTTTTGCCGATGGCGCTTTTTAGCTCAATTTCAACTTGTTTATTGAGTTCACCATTTTGAAAATTGTCTTCTGAGAAATGGATGCTTTTGACCGAAAATTGATTGGAAAAGATGAATAGGTAAGTAATTGTGCCAAGTGCAGTGCCGATTGCAATGAATTTGCTTAGTTTTAGAAGATTTGCACTGAAGAAGGCTGTGCGTTTTTTCTTGATTCGTTGGTGTCCGGTTGGTTTGTGAAAACTGCTTGAAGTGTTTACACTTTTTCCGTATGTGAACTTGTATTTTGGGAGTTTCCTTTTTTTCTTGAACATTTTTGTTTACATTGAAGCACAGTATTTATATCAGACTGTATGGATTTTGAAAGTGCTGTGTCTTATTTAGATGGGTTGAAGGCGCATGAGAAAATGCGGAGTTTTGTTTATGACAAAGAGAATTTTGATTTGGATAAGTTGAGGAAGTTTTTAGTAAATTATTGTGTGGATTATTCAGATATTAAGTTTGTGCATGTTGCAGGGTCAAAAGGGAAGGGGACTGTGTGTAATTTGGTGGCAAATTATTTGGTGAATAGCGGGAAGAGAGTGGGGATGTTTACTTCACCCTATATTATTGATGTTAGAGAATGTTTTTGGTTTAATGGTGAGCTTATTTCTGAGATGGTATTTGCGGAGATGGTGGCTGAGTTAAAGGGATTTGTGGAGGGGGATTGTGAGATTGAGTTAACTTTTTTTGAGGCTTTAGTGGTATTGATGTTGAAATATTTTGTTGCGTTGGGGGTGGAATATGCGGTGGTGGAGGTGGGGGTTGGTGGTGATTTGGATGCAACAAATGTCATTAGTGCTGTGGTTTCTGTGGTTACCTTGTTGGAGTCAGAGCATTTGGAGCTTTTGGGTGGGACGAAGGAGAGCTTGGTGAGGGCTAAATTGGGGATTGTGAAAGGCGGAGAGGAGGTGGTGATTGGTAAGCAAAATCGTGATTTTGAAGAGGTTGTGCGGGTGCAGTTGGAGGGAATTTCTGATGTTGATTATGTGAAGGCTGATGAGGTGGAGGAATTTGGCCAGAATGGTGCCATTGTTTTTAATGTTATTAAGAGGTTGTTTGGGGAGGTTGAGGAGGGATTGCTGAAGCGAGTTTTGGCTGAAACTAAGATTTCAGGGCGCTTTGATGTTCGTATTGTGAAGGATAAAACTGTAGTTTTTGATATCGCTCATACGAGAAGTAGTATCGAAAATTTAATTAGGAGGTTGAAGGAAGCGTTTTCTGAGCATGAATTTGTTTTTTTGCTTTCAGTTATGGCTGATAAGGATGTGAGGGCGATTGTGTCACAATTGGAAGAGGCAGCTGTGAGGCTGGCTTTTACTTTGGCCAATCGTGAAAGGGGAGTTGATCCTTATGTATTGGCGGAAATGGCTAAGGGGTCCAGTTGTGAGGTGGAAGCTGATTGCATGGAGGCATTTTGGAAGGCTCTTGGGCAGGTAAATAAAAAAGAAATCCTAGTTGTTACTGGATCTCATTTTTTAGTTTCGAAAATTTTGCGGTCTATTTAAGCTACAGCTGCTGCTCTTTCTGCTCTTTGTTCCTCTTTACGGACACGAGCTTTTGCCTTGTTGGCGCGCTTTCTGAGCTTGCTTGAAGGTCTTTTGTTGTTGACCAGGCCGTGCTGTTTGCTGGCGTGTTTATTAGTCATTTTGTGGGTTCAGGTTAAATGCTAGCCAATTTTAGGTGGGAAAGTGAGGTATGTCAATGTCTAATCGGCTGATGTTTTGTAGTATTTGCGGCAGGTAGTTTTGATATTGCCTCTTACGTTCATGTCTACGATGATTTTTGCTTTTTTGGGTTTAATGTTTTCAAGGAAATCTTGAAAAATCACTTCTGTTACAGTTTCATGGAAAATTTTGATGTTTCTAAAGGCATTTATATATAGTTTGAAGGATTTTAATTCGAGGCATTTTTTGTCTGGGACGTAGGATATTTCTATTGTCCCAAAGTCGGGCCAATCGGAAAATGGGCAGATGGCTGTGAATTCTGGGCTGGAAATAGTAATCCAATGTTCACCTGGGCCTTGGTTTTGGAAGGAAAAGCTTAGTAGAGGTGCAGATTTTTTAAGCTCTGACCTTATTGTTTTGGCGTTTTTTTCGAGGTAGTCCTGATTTTCCTTGTATAGCTTTTTAGTTGTTTTCATATGGTAGTGGGTCTTTTATTTTGGCTTCTTTAAAGCCTTTTAGTCTTAGTTTGCATGATGGGCATTTGCCACAAGCGGGATAAGTGCCCTCATAGCAGGTGTGAGTGTACTGTAGAAGGTCGATTTTGCCTAGTTTTTGCATTAATTCGACGGTTTCCTTTTTTGTTAGCCACATTAGTGGTGTGCGAATTTTGAAGGGGAAATCCATGCTGAGGCTGAGTGTTTTTTGAAGGGATTTGATGAATTTGTCTCGGCAGTCGGGGTAGCCACTGTAGTCTGTTTGGCAAACACCTGTGATGATTTCGTTTATTCCGAGGGTTTTCGCATAAATTGCTGCAATCGAGAGGAAAATTAAGTTGCGCCCGTCTACAAAGGTGGAGGGAAGTTGAGATTTTGTGCCTTTCTTTATTTGAATAGTTTTGTCTGTAAGGGCATTTGTTGTGAGTTGTTTGAACAAGTCGATTTTCGTAATTTTGAGCTGTGTTTTCGTAATTTTAGCAATTTTCTCGGCTGATTTTAGCTCAATTTTATGGCGTTGGCCGTAATCGAAGCAGATTGTGTGAACTTTTTTGTAGCGTTTTAGGGCCCACGCAAGGCAGGTGGTGGAATCTTGACCACCAGAAAGTAGTACGAGGGCTTGGCTGTTTTTAGTTTCTGGGTTCATACTTTGCGTTTATTTCCCCAAATGTTTATATGGAGACGTGGGGTGAATCTGAGATTCTCGCGTTTGCAGATTTCGGCTAGCCATTTTGATCTTTTGTTTAACTCAGAGCGTTTTATTCCCTGTGGCATAAGCAAAACTTTGTCTTTTGGCAGCTTGTATTTCGTGATGAACTCTTGGATTTCTTTGAGATCCTCTTCACTGTCGACAACAAATTTATAGTAGGTTTTTTGTATGGGGAATTTCTCCAGGTGGATGCGTTTATTTTGTGAATTACTTAGTTTTGGTGAGCAGTTGTAGTGATTGATGTAGGTGTCTATTTGGCTCTTGAGGCTGCCGCTTGTTTCCATTTCGATATAGTAACCTTTCAGTTTTGAGAGTAGCTCTTTGAGTGCTGATTGTTGAATTAATGGCTCTCCACCTGTGATTACTAGGTGTTTGCAGGGATATTTTTTGATTTCTTGTATGATTTCTTCGGTGGTCATAGATTTTCCTGATTTCATTTCCCAGGTAAATTTACTGTCACACCAAGTGCAGCGTAGGTGGCAGCCACTAAGGCGTATGAAGATTGCTGGAACACCAATGGTTATTCCTTCTCCTTGTAAACTGTAAAATATTTCAGAAATCTGCATGCGTGGTTTTTAGCTTGCTTATAGTAGCATTGCTAGCTTAATTTTAGAATGATAGATGTAAAAACTTACATATGTTTAAAAAATTTCTTTTAGTTATAGTTGTTTTCTTGTCTGGGTGTGGGGCAATTCTTAACTCTGGGCAGGGGATGGTGAGCGCTACGGATTACTATAAAATGAAATTGGCTGGTAAGGAGTATTTTTTCCAGTATCCCAAACAGGCGGTGATTGTTGATTCTCAGGGTTATGTTGATTTGAGTTATATTTTGGGATGTGGAAGAGTTTATTATGGAGATTATTCTACATCTAAAATGGTAGATATTAAGGCTGAGAATGCGTTTAAGGTTAGTACTAAACGAGATGGGAATAAGAGCATGGAGGTTTGGTATTTAGATAATTCGCCGGTTTTTGATTTAGTGAGTTTTACTGATAGTGGAGTTTCTTTTTGGCTTTATTCGGATAAAAATGATGTAACAGCATGTATGGATTCCTTTAATTCTATTGTGGATTCTTTTACCTCTGAACCAAGATATGTGAATGGCAAGTTTGGTTTCAGTGTGCGACTTCCTGAGAATTATAAGCTTATGGAGTTGCCAAGTGGAGATGGTGTTATTTTGAAAAAGAGTTTGAAAACCGATGATCCGAAGGTACCGATGTATGATGTAAATATTACTTTTATAGGTATGGATAATTTTAAAAATTATCAGAATATTGCTGATTATGTCGGAGAAAAGTATCCCGGTTATACTTTGAGATTTAAGGATTTTGGAAAATTTTCGGGTTTTTTTGTTGATGAAAGCGTTAATGTTACACAAATGGCAACGAGTCACTTTTTTACTCTTGGAGGTGGAACTTCAACGATTTATGAGGCGAGTATAGAATTGCCTTCAAAGTTTTATACTAAACATGGACAAGGTTTTGAAGAGCTGGTGGCCACTTTGAAGTTTAATTAGGTGTCGACAGCAAGCGGGGCTTTTTATTGCTTGATGTGTTTTTCGAATTCGGCGGCAGTGAGAAGCTTTGTTTTTAGCGCTTCAATTTTTATTGTTGTACCATTGTTCAGGGCGTTTTTAACGATCTCTGCTGTTTTTTTGTATCCAATATGCGGAGAAAGGGCGGTGGCGGTGCAAAGGCTTTCTTCAAATGTTTGCTTGATGTGGCTTTCGTTGATTTTTAGACCTTCAAGGCCCTTTGTACGTAATGTTCTTAGTCCATTCGCAAGGATGGTAATGGATTGGACGAGATTGTACATGATGATTGGGCACATGGTGTTGAGCTCAAATTGGCTTTTTTGAGCTGAAATTTCTACCACTTTGTCGTTGCCGATTACTTGGGCGCAGATCATTTCGCAGCATTCGATGATAGATGGATTAACCTTTCCAGGCATAATTGATGATCCAGGTTGAACGGCTGGAAGTTCAATTTCATTGATTCCACCTTTGGGGCCCATGTTCATTATCTTTAGGTCGTTGCCGATGTTTAGGATTGTGGTGGCAAGCGAGCGAAGCGAGCTGGAAAAGTTTAGGAATGGAGAGTAATTGTTTGCAGCTTCTGTGAGGTTTTTGGCTGATTTGAAAGGTATTTTGGTGATTTTGCTCAGCTCTTTTACAATAGTTTTTTGATATTTTGGATGGGTGTTTATGCCTGTTCCCACGGCTGTGCCTCCAATTCCTAATGTTTGAAGCTTTGAGGCAGTTGACTCTATGAAAGTTGCTGCATCTAAAAGGGCTTCTTTGTATGAGTCGAATTCTTGACCCATAGTGATAGGGACTGCATCTTGAAGGTGTGTGCGTCCGATTTTAAGAAGTTTTGATGTTTTTTTAGATAGAGTTGCTAGTGTCTTTGCTGTTTCGCGAATTTCCAGTAGAAGAGTGGGCAGAATTAGTAAAACTGCTATTTTCGTGGCAGTTGGGATAACGTCATTTGTGGACTGGCCCATGTTTACGTGGTCGTTGGGGTCGATGAATTTGTAGCTTCCTTTAGGAGCTTTTAGGAGTTCGTTGGCTCTGTTTGCAATGATTTCATTGGCATTCATATTGTAGCTGGTACCGGCTCCAGCTTGGTATACGTCTAAGATGAAGTCCTGACTGAAGGCTCCGTCTAGAAATTCTTCACAGGCTTGTTCAATTTTGTTTGCGAGGGTTTTGTCGAGTTCTCCAATTGAGCGATTTGACCTTACTGCTGCGAGTTTGACTATTCCTAGGCCGATTTGAAAGATTTCAGGGGCTTTAATGCCGCTGATTTTGAAATTTTCCTTAGCTCTAGTGGTTTGTGCACCATAGTAACTGTGCTTTGGAACTAGTACTTCTCCTAGTGAGTCTTTTTCCTTTCTGGTCTCTTCTTTTTTCATGTGGCTACTATATATTAGGGTTCTTTGAAAAAAAAGGTTGATCTTTGTGAAAAAATTGATAGAATCATGCTACTTCTTTAGCAAAAACTATGTCACGAGTATGTCAAATCACAGGTGCAAAGCCATCAACTGGTAATACCAGGAGTCACGCGATGAATGCAAAAGGTAGAAGATGGTTGCCAAATTTAATAAAGAAGAAAATTTTCGATCCAGTTACTGGTAGAACTGTTAAGATGAAGATTACAACTTCTGCTCTTCGAACTCTTAATAAAAGCATCTAGTTTGTCTTGGTGATTTTGTTGCTATTACTACTGTAGGTAGGTTATTTTTGTTTGGTATAATTTTAATATATATATATGAAATTCCTGACGCGTTTGATTGTGGGATTAATGGTGTTTAGTAGTTTTGCTGGCTTAGCTAGCGCTACTTCGTATTTGCCAAGTGCTGATAGTAGTCAGTATTTGCCTACTGTGAAAATTTTTCCGTATGCATCGTCTTATAATGGCGATTTGTATGCTCAAAGCTGGGGGTCAGGTACTTTGATCGATGATCGTGGTACTATTTTGACAAATAACCATGTGATTCAGAGTATTAATGATACTACTAAATCCTCTGATGCTTTTCAGATTTGTTTAACAAAGAGTAATGATACTGGTAATCCAGTTTGTGAATTTACTGCCTCTTTGGTTGCCACCGATTCTTCTAAGGATTTGGCTTTGTTGCGCATGGATGGAAGTGATGTGAGCGGGGCGAGTGTAAATTTTGGATTTTACTTACCATATAGTAATGCCTCTGATTATTCTGTTGGAGATTCGTCCACAGTTATTGGTTTTCCTGATACTGGGGGAAGTACTATTACTTATACTAGTGGGTTGATAAGTGGTTTTGTGACTGAGGGGGCTACTCGTTATATTAAAACAGATGCAGATATTTCTTTTGGAAATTCTGGTGGTACTGCTGTTGATTCAAAGGGAAATTTCTTTGGTATTCCAACTTATATTATAAACAGTGATTCTGCTCAGGTAATTGGATATCTTTTTCCTTTAGAAGATGCTGTGTCTTGGATTAATTCTCATGTTAATGATGCAGTTGCGTCTGCTGATGTGTTTAAACAACAATTGAGGGCGAAGATTCTTTCTTATGTGAAGGCGAATAAGAGCGGAACTTATAAAAATGAGTATCCTGCTTATGAGGTTTCACTTGCAGATGGATGGAAATTTGGAAGTAATTTGACTGCACTGACACAGAATAATGCTTATTACTATCCAGGAGGACAGAGTTTGTATATTTATGATGCGGCTTCTGCTTCTTCAATGCCTTTGGATATTGTGCTTTATGTTCAGGATTATGCTTATGAGTTGACTCTTGATGATGTTGAATACAGTATGGGCTTTACAACGGAAGTTGTTACTGAGACGGAAAGTGTTAGTCCTATGTTAGGATCGGCGAAACTTACTAAGCCTTTGAAGAAATCCAAGGTAGGTGGAGGAGGGTATTATGCTCCAGTTGGTGATACCGGGTATACTACAGAGAGAGTTGAGTTGAATGGTAAGTATCCGGCGATTAAATATACTCAGTCATATCCTGATTGGTCTTATGCCAATGGTGCGATGGTTACTTACGTTACTTATTATGTGCCCTATGGAAATAGGTTGATTACAATTTCTTATGATTATGAAGATGGTGATTTAACAAATGGTGGAGTTGCTGATATTGATAATATTATGGGTAGTTTTACGATGGACATGACTAAAGTTGTGAGTAGTGTAAAGACTTCAGTAGAGAGTAAGGATCCAGTGATTAAGATTAAGAACACTTTGGCAGATGCTTATTTATCTGACTATAGTTATGTTTATGATGGGAAGAATTATTTTTCAGCATCAATTGGAAAGAAGAGAGATTCAAGTTTTTACATTAGTCTTTATACTTCAGATTATTATGACCCTACTTATGTAGGAAATTTTCAGAAATTTAAGATTGAGACATTGAAAAATGCTGAGGATTGGGGGAGTGTTGTGGCTAAGGGCTCTTTGAAATTGGATGGTCATAATGGTTTTTACTATACTGATTCTTATGATGGTGGATATGGATACTCTAGTAAGACAACTTTTGTTTTTGTAGAGGCTGGGGATAATTCTTACATTGGAATGACCTATGGAAATTCTCAGGATAATTTTGATAAGGGCCTTGTAGATTTTAAAACTGTTTTGAAAGGGATAACATTGGATAATGGTGGAACGGGTATGTACACCTTGCCTGATTTTTCAGTGAGTGGTGGTGGAGTTGTTTTGGGCGATATTAAAAATAATGTGTATGAGGATAGTATTCGCAGTTTAGGTCGAAATATGGCTTTGGGCGATAAGCTTCCTGCGTTGTTTAGACCTGTTGACGCGATGACTAGAAAGGATTTCTTAATGTGGGCGGTAAAGGATTTGCCTTATGATAAGAAGGGAGATTTTGATACATATGCTTCAACTTATAAGCCATGCGAGGCGGCTTCATGTAATTTTGCTGATGTGACTGGTATGGATGGAAAGAACTATACTTCTTTGTATTTTGATTACGCTTTTAGTAAAGGGGTAATTAAGGGTAGAGAGGCTGATGGTAAAAAGTACTTCGATCCAGAGCGACAGATTGGCATGATGGAGGCTTTTAAGATTGTTTTTAAGCTTTATGGTTATACTGTTTGGGAGGCTCCAAGCTTTATTCCTTGGTATTTACCGTATTTGGAGTTGGCTTATAAAAATCAGTTGGTTCCGTATGCCGTAACTAGTGTGGACGCTTTGTTGAATAGAGGGCAGGGAGCTTACATCGTTGATAGGTCTGCGACTTATAGCTCTGGATATTGTGGTAGTTATGATTGTCCAATGCCTTATATGTCGGGGTCAATGGGTCAGTGATCTTTGATAATAAATAGGGGGGCCGGGCAAGTTGAAGTTTGGTTGTAGAACCTTTCGACATCTTGCCCGGCCCCTCTTTGTTTTGCCTTGGATTAGTCGTTTTAATGAGTCCGTAAAGTTTCTTCGACAAGCGGTTTTTTGAGGATATTTGGTCTTGATGCAGGGCAGCTGGACCTTGTATCAATGAGGTATTATTTTTTTAATTTTTGAAGTATGTCAGATTCAGCTCTTGGTGTGTCATCTGAGGTGGCCATGAAGAAGGGGGAGGAAATTGCAGGGAGAGAAAGAGATTATGGTTTAACAATTTGGACTCGTCCAAGTCATTTGTTGAATTTGGATTATGCGGAGTTGGAGGAAAAAAATATGGAGGTTAAAAGAATGCGGTTGGCTGGTGTTACAAGTGATGATGTAAGAAGTGAATTTTTAACTTATTTAAGGGAAGAGAAGGGTATTAAAGCTGTTACTGTGGCTTTTTCTGATCTAGAGGGGCGTTTGCATACGTTGGATTATGATAAACATCATTTGATTTCTTCTGAAGATAATTTAACTTTTGATGGTTCTTCTATTAAGGGATTTTCTGCTCAGAGTGAGTCGGATCTTCGTTTAAAAATAGATTGGGCTACTTTGAGATGGCTTCCAGCCGATCTGTTTGGGGCTGGTAAGGTAATGTTGTTTGCAAATGTTTGTGATAAAGATGGAAGTTATTATGAGTCTGATTTTAGATCTAGTTTGGCAAATTTATGTTCAAATCTTAAGGAGGAAAAGGGGATTACTATAAATGTTGCTCCTGAAATTGAGGGGTTTATTTTTGAAGGAGTGGGAGCTGAGCAGAACTTTAATGAGAAGGATGGTTTTAAGCTTGCGACCATGAGTGGTTATTATAGTTCATTGCCGCAAGATATTTTGAGGCTTTTTATCGATAAATTTGCGGAGGTGAAGAGGGCTTTGGCTTTTGAAAATGAAAAGGATCATCCAGAGGTAGCTCCGGCTCAGTTTGAGTTGAATTTTAAATATTCTATCGCGCTGGATACGGCTGATCAGATTCAGCTTTATAAGCTGGTGGCACGTCAGGTTGCTAAGACGATGGGCTTAACTGCTTCGTTTTTGCCTAAACCAGTTCAAGGATTAAATGGTAGCGGGATGCACACTAATATTTCTTTCTCGAAGGATGGTGTGAATATGTTTTATGATGCAAATGGTAAGAATCTTCTTTCGAGTGATGCTTGGAGGTTTATTACTTCAATTCTTTTTCATGCTAATGAACTTTGCTTGTTGATGAATCCTAGTGTGAATGCTTATCGAAGATTGGATCCGCATTTCGAAGCTCCGAATGAGATTAAAGTTTCTGCTGTGGATAGGGGATCTATGATTCGTATTCCTCTTGGTAATGCAAGGAGTGCTCGTGTAGAGGTGAGAACAGTTGCGCCTGATGCAAATCCATATTTATACATTTTTGCACTTGTGAAGGCAGGTTTGAAAGGATTTGAGGCATCTGAGAGTGAAATCAAGGAGATGGAGGCCTCTGTTTATACTGATACCGTGGTTAAGCTTCCGGAAAATATTTATAAGGCATTGGATAAGTTTGAGGCGGGTGAATTTGTTAAAGATGTAATGGGTAAAAGTAGTCATAAAAAGTTTTATGATCTGAAGGATATGGTTGCAGGTCGTTCTCCACGTGATTTAGGAACGCGCGTTAAAACTGGTGAGATTCTTTATCATCATGAGGTAAGTAATCAGCTGATTTGGACTAGTTTTTAAGGATTATTAGATGTGAGAGAGGTCTGTTCTTGTTATAGAATGGGCCTCTCTTCAATTTCCTTGACTTCAAAATATATTTTCACTTATGCTAATTGTGTTATGAAAAATGTTTATACAATAAATTTCGCCGTTAAGAATCTGCTGCTCCTGCTGGGAACATAGATTTGGCGTAGTTGTTGTACTTATAAACTTAGACACTACCGCCAAAGATGGTAGTGTTTTTCTTTAATTTATGTCAAAAAATATTATTGAGAAAATTTGGGATCAGCATGTAGTGGTGAGTCGTGATGGCTTTCCTGATATCTTTGCGATTGATTTGCAATTGATTCATGAGGTGACATCTCCGCAGGCTTTTAATGAGTTGGTGGAGAGAAAAGTGAAAGTATTTGATGTGGAAAGATGTGTTGCAACTTTGGATCACAATATTCCAACTTCATTTAATCGGAAGATTATTACAAATCCTACATCTGCAAATCAGGTTGAGACTTTGAGAAATAATTGTCGTGATTTTGAGGTGAAATTATTAGATATGGAAAGTGGCAAACAGGGAATTGTGCATGTTATTGGGCCAGAACTTGGCTTGACTCAGCCGGGAATGACTATTGTATGCGGAGATAGTCATACTTCTACTCATGGGGCTTTTGGGGCACTTGCTTTTGGAATTGGAACTTCTGAGGTGGGACATGTGTTGGGTACTTCTTGTATGCTTCAGTTGAAGTCGAAAACGATGAGAGTGAAATTTATTGGAAGGCGGGGATTAGGTGTGACTGCTAAGGATATGATATTGGCTTTGATACGGCAGATCTCTGTTTCAGGAGCGACGGGCTATGTGGTTGAGTATGCTGGAGAGGCAATAAGTGGGTTATCGATGGAGGAGCGTATGACGATTTGTAATATGAGTATTGAGTGTGGTGCGCGTGCTGGTTTGATTGCTCCGGATGAGGTTACTTTTGAATATTTGGAGGGTAGGGAGGCCGTGGTTTCTGGTGAGGAATTTGAAAGGGCTAAAAAATATTGGAAATCTTTGGTGAGTGATGACGGTGCTTCTTATGACAAGGAAGTAGAGGTTGATATTTCTGATTTGCGTCCAATGGTAACCTGGGGAGTGAATCCTGGGGAGGCGATTTGTATTGATGAAGTTATTCCTGATTCGGATTTGACTGCCTTGGATTATGTGAAGTTACAGGCTGGGGAAAAAATTGAAGGGGTTGGGGTGGATTATGTGTTTATTGGTTCTTGTACTAATGCTCGTATTTCTGACTTGCGTGCTGCTGCTGAGATTTTTAGAGGGCGCAAGGTTGCTGCTGGTGTGCAGGTGTATGTAGTCCCAGGGTCAGAGAGTGTTAGGGATATGGCGCGAAAAGAGGGATTGGATCTGGTTTTTACCGAGGCTGGTGCTGATTTTAGAAATCCTGGATGCAGTATGTGTTTGGCAATGAATGATGACAAAGTTCCTGCTGGTAAAAGATGTGTGAGCACTAGTAATCGTAACTTTGTTGGGAGACAAGGTACGGGTTCGATTACGCATTTGGTGAGTCCAATCATGGCAGCGGCAGCAGCTATTGAGGGGAAAATTACTGATGTAAGAAAATATTTATGAACATGAAAATTGTAAAATCAAAAATAGTGCCTTTGAATCGTAGTGATGTAGATACTGATTTGATTATTCCTGCAGAGTATTTAACTACTACGGTGAAAGTCGGTTTGGGGAAATATTTGTTTGCGCGTTTGAAGGAAATGGACGAGTATTTTCCTTTTAATTTAGAGAAGTATCGAGATGCACAGATTTTGGTGGCTGGGAGGAATTTTGGCTGTGGGAGCTCGAGAGAACATGCGGCTTGGGCCCTTTCTGATGCGGGAATTCGAGTTGTGGTTTCGAGTATGTTTGCAGATATTTTTTATAACAATGCTTTGAAAAATGGGATTTTGCCTTTGGTGGTTGAAGAGAAAATTATTGATGAAATTTTTGAGCGAGAGGCTGTTGATGGAGGTTATGAAATGACTGTTGATCTTGAGAGACAGATTTTGATTTTGGCTGATGGGAGGATGGTTGCTTTTGAAATTGATCCTTATAGGAGGGAGTGCTTGATGTTGGGAATGGATGATATGGATTATTTGGCTGCTAATTTTGAGAAAATTGAAACTTATTATATTGAGCGGAAGAAAAATTTATTTTTTGATCTTAATAAAATATGAAAAGCAAAATCGCAGTTTTAGCAGGGGATGGAATTGGTCCTGAAATTATGGATGAGGCTATTAAGGTTTTGAATTGTGTCGCTGAAATTTTTAGTCATGATTTTCATTTTGAAAATGGGTTGATTGGAGGTTCTGCTTATGATGAGTTTGGTGTCCATTTCCCTGAGGAAACGGCTAATGTGTGTGGTAAGTCGGATGCGATTTTGTTTGGTGCGGTAGGTGGTGCAGTTGATAAACAAATGGAAGGTAAGTGGAGGAATTGTGAGACAAATTCTATTTTAGCTTTGCGGAAGAGGTTTGATTTTAATGTTAATTTGAGACCGGTGAAGGTGTATCGGGAGTTGATGGATCGATGTGTTTTGCGGCCGGAGATTGTGGCAGATGGTGTCGATATTCTTTGTGTTAGGGAACTTTCTCAGGATGTTTATTTTGGTAAGCATGAGACTGTTGGGGTTGTTGGAGAGCGGAGAGCTATGGATGAGATGGTTTATAGTGAAAAAGTTGTTGAGAAAATAGCGCGTAGGGCTTTTGAAATCGCAATGTTACGTAGGAAAAGGGTTGTTTCTGTGGATAAGGCTAATGTTTTAGATTGTAGTAAACTTTGGCGTGAGGTAGTGAATAATGTTGCTAGGGATTTTCCGGAATGTGAGCTTGGACATATTTTGGTGGATAATATGGCGATGCAAATTTTGAAGCGGCCGTGTTCTTTTGATGTTATTTTGATGCCCAATATGTTTGGCGATATCATTTCTGATGAGGCGAGTGTCTTGGCTGGGTCATTGGGATTGCTGCCTTCTGCTTCTTTGAATGGAGAGGGGTTTGGATTGTATGAGCCATCAAGTGGTAGTGCTCCGGATATTGCTGGAATGGGAATTGCAAATCCGATTGGAATGATTTTGTCGGCGGCGATGATGTTGCTGCATTCTTTTGGTTTACAGCGAGAGCATGATTCGGTTTTGTTGGCGGTGGAAAAAGTGCTTGTAGATGGATATAGAACTAAAGATATTGCTGGGGAGGGGTCGTTTGTTTCAACTTCTATTATGGGGGATTTAATTACTAATAATATAAAACACTATGTCTGAAAGAATTAAAAAGATGATGCCGTTTGCGTTTTTTGAAGGTGAAATTTGTGAGTCTGATAGCGCGAAAATTAGCATTGCTAGTCACAGTGTTCAATATGGAACGAGTTGTTTTAGTGGAATTCGCGGATATTTTGTTGATGGTGAGACGAGAATTTTTAGAATTTATGATCATTTTGAGAGGCTGAAAAGTGCAACGAAAATATTTGGAATGAAGATCGATTTGGATTTTGAAAGTTTTAAGGAGGCTCTTTTGGGTTTGATTAAGGCCAATAAGCCTGATGGTGGGTTTTATTTTAGACCTTTTATTTATACTGATGATGAGGAGCTAACTCCGAAATTTGATGGTCTCAATTTTAAGTTGGCAATTTATATGATTAAGCTGGGTGATTATTTGGATACTACGAGAGGGTTGAAGTTGATGGTTTCTAGTTGGAAGAAGTTTTCTGATGCTTCGATCTCTACTAAGGCAAAGGCAGGTGGTTCGTATTTGCATTCTTCGATGGCAAGAAGTGAGGCTACACGATGTGGTTATGATGAGGCGTTGGTGATGGATGATAATTGGAATATTGTTGAGGGAAGTGCAGAAAATATTGCGATAGTTTATCGTGGTGAGGTGATTTTGCCTGAAGTTGGGAGCTCGATGCTGGAGGGGATTACGATGCGTACGGTGGTGGATTTATTGAGGGATGAAGGTGTTCCAATTAGGTTTGAGAAAATTGATCGTTCCATGATTTATACCTGTGATGAATTGTTGTTAACCGGTACTGGGGCGCAGATTGTGTTTGCAGAATCGGTTGATGATCGTGTTGTTTCTGAGGGAAATATGGGGGCGATTTGTACTATGCTGAGAAATAAATTTCAGGATTTGATTGCAATGAAGCATCCTCGTAGTGAGCAATGGGTGACAATTTATAAATATTAATAATTTGAATAAAATGATCAAAATTTTCGATACAACTTTGAGAGATGGTGAACAGTCTCCAGGATTTTCAATGAATTTGCGTGAGAAATTGATGATGGCGAAGCAGTTGGAAAAGCTAGGGGTTGATGTGATTGAGGCGGGATTTGCAGCTGCTTCACCGGAGGATGCGGAGGCGGTTAAGAGAATTGGGGAGCTTTGTGAGTATGCTGAAGTGTGTGGTTTGGCGCGGTGTCATGAGGGCGATATTGAGGCAACGATCAAGGCTCTTGAACTTGCCAGGAAGCCACGTATCCATGTTTTTATTGCTACGAGTGATATTCATTTGGAATATAAGTTGAAAATTTCTCGTGATGAGGCCGTGAAAAAGGCTATTATGGCGGTGAAAATGGCGAAGAAATTTACTGATCGTGTAGATTTTTCTCCTGAAGATGCTACGAGGAGTGAAAGGCGTTTTTTGGTGGAAATTTTAGAGGAGGCGATTAAGGCTGGGGCAGATACGTTGAATATTCCTGATACTGTGGGTTATACCACTCCTGAGGAGTATGGGGAGTTGATTGCTTATTTGAAAAAGCATGTGAAGGGGATTGGAAATGTGATTATTTCAACTCATTGTCACGATGATTTGGGCTTGGCGGTGGCGAATAGTTTGGCTGGTGTGAGAAATGGCGCGACACAGGTGGAATGTACTGTGAATGGAATTGGTGAGCGTGCAGGAAATGCGGCTTTAGAGGAGGTGGTGATGGCTATTCGTACTAGGCCTGATATGTTTCCTTTGGGAACAAACGTTCATGCGCGAGAAATCTCTGCTACTAGTAAATTGCTTTCGCAGATTACGGGTCAGAAGGTGCAGGCAAATAAGGCGATTGTGGGTAGAAATGCTTTTGCTCATGAGGCTGGAATTCATCAGCATGGAATGTTGGCGAATAGATTGACTTACGAAATTATGAAGCCTGAGGATATTGGTCATACTTCTAATAAATTAATCTTGGGTAAACATTCTGGTAGAAATGCCTTGGTTGATAGGTTGGAGGCGCTTGGTGTGAGTGTTGCGAAGGAGAGGATTGATGTGATTTTTGCGAAATTTAAAGCTTTGGCTGATAAGAAGAAAAATATTTATGACGAAGATTTGATTTTGATGGCTATGGATTATGATATTGATAAAAAATATCAGTTGGTTGCAGCTCATCTTGTTTCAGATATGGGTGAAATTTCTAGGGCTAAAGTTGTAATGAAAATCGATGGTAATAGTGTTGAGGCTGAGGCGGAAGGGGATGGTCCTGTGTCTGCTTTGTATTCTGGTATAGTTGAATTAACTAGATTAAAAGGGCATTTAACTAATTTTAGTGTGACCTCTTTAACTCCGGATATGGAGGCGGTTGGTTTGGTGAAAATTGAGTGGCAGGATGGAGAAGAAAATAGTTGGTATGGTCATGCATCGGATACTGATATAGTTGTTGCTGCGGGTAAGGCATTGGTTGATTTGTTAAATCGTATGGAAATCCGTAAATTGCATGAGTTACATCGTTTAAAAATTTAATTTTGAAATATGGCATTACTGGAATCGTTGAATTTGGAAATGGGGAGCGAGGCTTTAGATTTTCGGCTTTTGGGCACTGATGATAGGTTTTATGAATTGAAAGATTTTGTGGAGGCGAAAATTTTGGTGGTTGTTTTTATGTGTAACCATTGTCCTTATGTGCAGGCGATTTGGCCGAGGTTGGTAGATTTGCAGAGGAAGTATATGGATCAGAGTGTGCAGTTTTTAGGTGTTAATCCGAATTTGAATGATGCATATCCTGAAGAAACTTTTGAGAAAATGAAGGAGTATTTTGAGCGGTATAAGATGAACTTTCCTTATTTGCAAGATGCTACTCAGGAGGTGGCGCGAGAGTATAAGGCGCAGTGTACTCCGGATATTTATGTTTATGATGAGAGGCGTAAATTAGCTTACCACGGGAGATTGGACGATAATTGGAAGGATGAATCGGCGGTGACTCGTCATGAACTTGATGATGCGATAAGTTTTATTTTAGAAGGAAAACCCATAGAGGAGCAAAAGTCGTCTATGGGTTGTTCTATTAAATGGAGAGACTAAATTTATTAGCCAATTTTGCAGCTTTGGAGCTCGCTGGCGCTCGCTTCTTGCACTGCGGAGAGATCGAGGTACTTATCCATTAAGTCCAAGTCTTCGGCTACGGCTTTGTAGGTAAGGCGACCGCAAAGTGCATTTAGACCTTTGCACAGGCCTTTATCGGCAAGTAGTGCTTCAAATACTCCGTTTTCACACATTTTTTTGAGATAGATGATGGTAGCAGAGGTGAGGGCTTGTGTGGATTGGCGTGCGGCTTGTCCAGGCATATTGGCGACACAGCAATAGATCTTGTTGTGAAGCTCGTAGGTGGGTTTGGAGTGAGTTGTGGCGTGTGATCCCCAGATACATCCACCTTGGTCGATAGATACGTCTACGATGACGGTGCCGTCTTTCATGATTTTAACCTGTTCTTCGGAAATTACTGTTGGGGCTTTTTTCCCTGGAATAAGTACGGCGCCAATTACAAGATCTGCTTCTTTTAAAGCAGAATTAAATGCTTCAGGTGTGGATTGTACTACGTTAACATTTTTATAAAGCGTTGGGCCGAGAAGCTCAGATAGTTCTGCCTTTAGTTGTTCAACTCTTATTGGATTGATTTCAAAGATGCTAACGTTTCCGCCCATTCCTGCTGCAGTTGCTGCTGCTTTTGTGCCGCAGATACCGCCGCCTACGATAACTGTATGTGCTGAAGGTGTTCCAGTAACGGTACCAAGTGTAATTCCAATTCCGTGGTATTTTTTTTGTAGATATTCGGCTCCGTATTGAACTGCTAATACTCCCGCTACTTCACTCATTGGTGCTAGGCATGGAAGTTGGCCGTTTTGATCTTCGATTGTTTCGTAGGCGATTGCCGTAATGCGACGTTCAAGGATCTTTTCTGTGAGAGAGCGTGGTACCCCGGAAAGGTGAAGATAGGTATAAAGTACTTTTCCGGCAAATAGATCTAATAAATGATATTCACTTTCGAGTGGTTCTTTTACTTTTACTAGAATATCGCAATTTTTAACGATGTCTTCTGGTTTTGCGAGAATTTCTGCTCCTGAGGCTATGTATTCTGCGTCTGTGAATCCACTATTTATGCCTGCTCCGCTTTCTACTAAAACTTTTGCTCCTATTTCTGTGAGTTGTTTTACGCCTGCAGGTAGCAGTCCTACGCGATTTTCATTGTCTTTGATCTCTTTGATGGTTCCTACGACAAGTGATACTGACATATGGATAGTGGTTAATTTTGATTCCCTATCGTTATAGCAAAAAAACAATTTGTGAATACAGGAGAATTGGGGAAGCCCTCTAGTCAAAGTCTTTATTGTGTGTTATAGTTGAATCTGCGTTAACATTGTATATGGAAGTTAGGGCTCTACATTTAGGCCAAAAGATTAATTTAAGGCTGCTTCAGGAAAAACTGAGCTTGAGACCTAGCTTCAAGGATCCATTTGTGGTGGAATACTCTAATGGTAAATATGTTGTTGTTTTGAAATACGGGGTTGTGGTGTTTTGGGGCTTTCCGGATGGGGATATTAATGAATTTCTGGGCCAATTGGCGCCTTTTATTACTGATAAATTTAATGTTCCAGGAGAGGAATTTAGCGAAGTTGTTGTTAATGCTGTTATTGATGAGGTAAAGGAGAACAAGGTTCGTTTAAATGGTATTAATGCGAAGAAAGTGGCTTTGATCTCGCTTATTTTGGGTAGATCTGTGGCACTTGAAAATTTTGAGGATCAGGTAAATAAGGCTCTTTCGGATTTCGAGGAGGTGATTGATTCTTTTGCTAAGAGTGGGAGAACAAAGCTTTCTACCCGGAGTTTGTTGAAGAAGGTGGGATTGGCGATGAAAATTCAATATAGCGCGGTGAATCAGATGGCGATGTTGGATCGGCCTGATATGACTTGGGAGGATGGGGGACTGGATGTGTTTTATAACGAGTTGGCTGAGGAATTTGAGATTGAGGATCGGTACGTGATTTTGAATGAGAAATTGAAGATGTTGTTCAGGAATGTGGAGTTTATTTTGGATATGCTTGATGGGCGAAGGGGAACGATTATGGAATTGATTATTATTATATTAATTTTAATTGAAATTGTGCTTGCGTTTTTCCCCGTTCATTGATACAATTTGGACGGTCGTAGATATCGCTTGAGGATGTTACGAGTTACTTGAAGAAAGATGTTCCGTAGATAACATTCCAAGGCGATACGAACCGATTACTCTCATTCCGAGAGTTTTTTTATTTATCTCATCCAGCTGGTGGCTTTGTTTAAGGCTCCGGTGAGTTTTGTTCCGATACCATGTATTATTTCTCCTACCTTTCTTCGTGCTGATTGTGGAGGTTCGGAATAGGTTGGTTTGGTGATTGTACCTACTGAGAAGCGGATAAATGGGCCGTTTGCGATCTCTTTTTCTTCAACACCCATGATGTGTGTGGCCAGGGCCACCTCTTTGAAGGTAATTTCTGGTTTGAGTTTTAGGAATACATATAGTCCAAGTGGATCTTCGAGTTGTTCATTGACGATGTGTGGTTGAGATTCTTCAAATAGATCCTTGAATTCTGGCTTCATGAGGTGTGTATAGAGGCCTTTTCTTTCTGCGGCCCAGAATTGATGAAGGCGATCGAAGGCTTCATCCTCTTCTTTGGAGGCGGTGCAGAGGGCTAGAAGTAGGGCGCTCTTGTAGAGGCCAGGTCCCGCGAATAGAGTCATGTTTTGTCTTTGGATGCGATCGAAGAGGTCGGTGTTTTGAGTGAAGAACATTCCTTCGCGTTCGCCACACACTCCGTGAGATTTGGAGAAGCTTTCAACGAAGACAATCATGTCTAACAATTCTGGCTCTTCGAGGATTGGGCCTACTAAGTTTTGAGCAATTTCTGGTTTTAGAGTTCGGATGTAGACTGAATCCAGGATGATAGTGGCAGCTGGATTGTGGCTTTTAATTGCCTTGATAGTTGCTTTGAGCATTTCTGGTTCTACCATTGTACCGCCTGGGTTGCTTACTGGTGTGAGGCACCATGTTTCCATTAGTCCTTCCTCGGGAATTGGATTTTTTTGATAGAAAGTATCAATGTCTTCCGGAGATGGGTGAAGACGATTTTGGGCTGTTGTCTTTATTGTTTTTGTGTTTTCTTCGCGGCCTTTAGTAACTAGTTTTGCGATATTTTTCCAGGTGCCGAAGCTGTTATCTGGATATACGAATCTGTGATGTTTTCCCTGTTCCATGGCTCGATGCGTCATGGCGCTTCCGATGATGGAAAGTGCGCCCATACCGCCGTTGGTAAGAGCTGATTGTTTTGTGAATTTTTCCTGTAATCCGGGAACTCTGGAAAATCCATAGTTTTTATCGATGAATTTGAAGAAGAGTTTTCTGGCTATTTCTAGGCCTTTTCCTCCGACTTCATAGCCGTGCCCTAGCTTTTCTGCTATGGCTTCGTGGTAGAGATGTGCCTGGTTGAAAATGTTTTTCAGTGGGCCTTTGAGGAAATCCGGAGCTTTAACATCACCAATACACATTCGGACGATGAGATCCGGATCGAGTTGTAGTTTGTAAAGGAGTTCGCGAGCAATATCGGCGCTGCGACTGACGTGTCTAATTGATCCGGCTGGTGAGAATTCCTTGATTGTGTGAGCGTCTTGAGTAGCTGCTTCGATTACGGCAGCGATTGCTTGTTGGGTATCTGATCTTAGACTGTTAACTTTATCGGAGTCACCGAATTGGGTTTCGAAAATCTGATTGGCGCTATCTATAGCGTCTGGATCGTTTGTGCCGTGGCCTAGGTCTTCAGGATTGGGTTCGTGGAGCCAGGTCATTAGCTCAGCTCTTCTGCCTGCTGCGGTATTGGGAATCTGTTCCCTGATTTGATCTAGTAGGCCCATTTTACCATGGTAAAAATACGAAGAGGTTACCTTAGTAGTTTCTTGCTATTAAGTCAATGTTTTATGCATAATAAAACTTCATTTTTTGGGAATTTTTGGGTAGAATGCGCAGCATGAAGAGCAAGTTGAGGTTGCAAATAATAGTGATGGCGGCATTTGTTTCTTTGTTTGTTTCTGGTTTAACTGCTTGGGGAGTAACTTTCAAGGATTTAAAGGAGAATGATCAGTTTTTTGACTCAATTTTGTATATTGCTGATAAGGGCATTGTTTCAGGGTATGTGGATGGGACTTTTCGGGCGGAAAATCGTCTTAGTAGAGCGGAGTTTTTGAAGATCTTGGTGTTGGCTAAATTGGGGGCCGAGCCGACGGAGTCGGCGAAGGACTGTTTTTCTGATGTAAAAGCCACTGATTGGTTTTCTAGTTATGTGTGTTGGGCTAAAGATAATAGTGTGGTGAAAGGTTATGAGGATGGAAATTTTCGCCCTAATGACTTGGTGAGTTTGGCGATGGTTTCTAAGCTTGTGGCTGAAACTTTTTCATTGCCGGTTCAGGATCCATATAAAGACGACGCCTGGTATGTGCCTTATGTCCATGCTTTGACTGAAAAATATTATATTCCTGAAACTTTTGGTTATTTTTCAGAAATTGTGAAAAGAGGGGAGATAGCTGAGATTTTATGGCGATTGTTGGAGGAAAAAGAGGATCAGGGTGGTGTTGATTATAAAGATTTGAAGACAGGTGTGTGTCAGGATTTGGTTGATGATGTGCCATACAGCGTTAATATGAAGCGAGTTAGGGCTACTTGGATCTCTTGGAATAACGAGGTGAGAGTGCCTTTGGGTTTGAAATCCTATATCTCTGAGCCTCAGCTGAGTCAAACTGCGGTGGGGTGGTCGGATTTGGCTAAAAAGAGAGGTTTTATAAATCATAAACGAGATGGCCAGACTGCTTATTATGATTATAAAATGATTGAATCTTGGTTTGCCGGTAAGGGGCTAACTTTTGAAAATGTAAATAGGGCTACCTTTACTGAAAATATAGGTTGGGGTTACTACAAATGTGACAAAGATGATTGTACTGATGCTTTGATTAAGGCCATTAGATCCACTTTTGATTTCTTCATGAGTGAAAAGGGGAAGGCTTATAGTCCTCATTACAAGAGTATCGTGAAGCCCGAATTTCGAGAAATCGGGCTTGGGATTGCGGTGGATGTGGCGGCGAAGAAGTATTATTTAACTGTCCATTATGGAACAGATATTACTTCTAACCCTGTGTCCTTCTGTCCGTAAATCTACGGCTTGGTGGGCGAGGTGAGAACGGCTTTTTTGCTGCGCCTCCTGGCTTGCCTGGGAAGTAAGGCTTCTTTTCACCAAAGGTTTTTCGTTCGCCGAATGGTCGGCTTTCACCGAAGGGCTTTTTCTCGCCAAATGGTCGGCTTTCACCGAAGGATCGACCTGTTCTTCTTGGAGGCCTAGAGTCTAGTGATTCAGGCTTTTGCATTAGCCTTTTAGCCGGAATATTTGTGAGTTTTGTGGTCGGTACTGTTTTTCTGATTAATCTTTCGATTTGGAGTAGTTTGCCTCTTTGTGACGGGTCAGCGAAAGATACGGCTTTGCCTTCAGCTCCGGCACGTCCTGTTCGCCCAATGCGGTGAACATAATCTTCAGAATTTTCTGGGAGGTCATAGTTTACGACAAGTTCTATTTCTTTAACGTCGATACCACGGGCGGCGATATCGGTAGCAATGAGAATAGGTGTTTTGTCTGATTTGAAATCTGCTAGCGCAGTTTTTCTTTGTCCTAGTGATTTATTTGAGTGCAGTTCGCTTACTTTCATTCCTAAACTTTGAAGGTGGTAGCAAAGATTTTTTGCGCCATGTTTTGTGCGAGTGAAAACTAGTACTTTCCCTTTGTGTTTAGCTAAAAGTTGCTCGAGGACAGTAGGTTTTGCGGTCTTGTCTACGATCAGGAATTCTTGTTTTACTAAGTGGGTAGTAGTTCCGGCTGGCGCGACCTCTATTCGTAAAGGCGTATTCATGTATTTTGTAGCCATGTTCATGATTTCGTGAGGCATGGTGGCTGAAAAGAGCATGGTTTGGCGCTTTGGGGCAACTTTTTTCATTACCTCTTCGATTTGAGGAGCGAAGCCCATGTCTAGCATGCGATCTGCCTCATCCAGTACCACTATTTCCATGGTTGCTGGGTTCACTGTGCGGCGTTTGATATGGTCGATCATGCGTCCTGGTGTGGCCACTACGATGCGTGGTCTTCTTTTTAGTTCGTTGATTTGGCGATCCATAGGAGCTCCCCCGATGATCAGTGTCATGCTGATGCGCATAGCGAAGGCTACTGGGCGTAGAGAATCTACTACCTGTTGGGCGAGTTCTCTTGTTGGTACCATTATTAATCCATTGGCATTGGCGTTTGCTAAAAGCTGTTGGATCATTGGTAGGCCGAAGGCAAAAGTTTTGCCTGTTCCTGTTTGGGCAATGCCCACTACGTCTTTGCCTTCAATTGCGCTGGGTATACCTTGCTGTTGAATTGGAGTTGGAACTGTGATGCCATTGGTTTGTAAAACGTCGACTATTGGTTTAATAATCCCTAATTGTTGAAATGCACTTGGTTCTAAATTTGTCATATTGACAAGTTAGCATTATTTTATCTTAATTGCAATTCCTAAATTCAAATTGATACTTAATTTCGCTTTTAGTGTTACAATTGAAATAGATTTGTTAACTTCTCTGATTATGAAAAGTATAAGAAATGTGTTGTTACTTTTTGTTCTTTTTTTGTCAGTTTTGTCTGTTGGTTATGCGGTTAATGCTTCTTCGGATATAGATGGGACAAGATATGAGCATGCAATTCGGTTTTTGTATGATGAGGGGGTTGTACAGGGCTATGCAGATGGGACTTTTAGGCCCAATTATGAGTTGAATAGGGCTGAGTTGGTGAAGTTTGTGGCCGGAATTAGAGGAAAGGATTTGGATGCGTCTAAATATAAGAATTGTTTTCCTGATGTGAAGGAGGAGTGGTATGCGAAGTATGTTTGCTATGCAAAATCGGAGGGGTGGATTTCTGGGTACCCAGATGGTTTTTTTCGTCCAGAGAATAGGGTGAATAAGGCCGAGGCCGTGAAAATAGCGGTTAATGCTTTTGGGGTGAAGGAGGATTCAGACACAGATATTCCGTATACTGACGTGAAGGAAGATTCTTGGTATTTTGTGTTTGTGAGAGCCGCTTTTCAAAATGGATTGTTGGAGGAAGGCGCTGGGAAATATCATCCTGAAGCCAATATGACGCGTGGTCAGATTAGTGAAATTGTATATCGAGTGCTTAGTCCGAATCCGGCTCCGCCTTTGGAGGTGGTGGTTGATACTGGGGTGAGGAGGGTTTTGACTGAGAAGGATTTTAATTATTTGGGGGCTTTTCGATTGCCTGCGAGTGGTGGAGGTCAGTCCAGTTTTGGATATGGAGGGTGGGCGATGGCTTTAAATCCGCAAGGAGATGCTAATGGTGTTGATGATGGATTTCCTGGGTCCTTATATATTGTGGGCCATGATTATCAACAAATGGTAGCGGAGGTAAATATTCCTGTTCCTAAGGATCAGAGAAGTGTTGGAGTGGAAAAGTTGAACCTGGCAGGTTACTTGCAGCCTTTTGCGGATATTACCGAAGGAATGGCGGCTTCGACTGATGAAGGGAATGGCTATAGGCTTGATGGATTGGCTTATTTGAATGGCAAGCTTTATTGGACGGCTAGGACCTATTATAATGTTGATACTTCAAATGATTTGAGCCATGGAGTTTCGAATATTGACTTTAGTAAGCCAAATGCCAAGGGGCTTTGGAGGCTTGGGGATTTTCATAGCAGTATGACATCGGGTTATATTTTTACAGTTCCGGAGTATTTTGCGGATGCATATTTGGGTGGTAAGAGCTTGATTTCAGGATTGTTTACTCAGCAAGGGGTCTCGGCTACAAGCCAAGGTCCGGCATTTTTTGCCTATGCTCCATGGAAAGATGCGGTCGATGGCATTGCACCTGGGGCTGGTGCGGTGTTGGATGCGATTGCTCTTGTTTATTATCCTTATGACAATAGTGCGTATGTTGAGGGGGATTCGAGTAGCACTGAAAAGAAGAGTCCTTTTCCGGATTTTCATATTCCTGATCACTGGGAGGCTGCGGCTTGGCTGGATACTTCTGATGCTCATGCGGTAGTGGTAGTTGGGCGGAAGGCAATGGGTGATACTTATTATGGTGATGCCCGTCCAACGGATTGTGATATTTACAAGGGCTATCATGGTGATCCGTATGAGTCTAGATTTGTGTTTTATGATCCAGCAGATTTGGCAAAGGTGGCGGAGGGTAAGATGAAGCCTTATGATGTGCTGCCATATTTAGAGTGGAGTCCTTCGCAGTATATGTCTACTACTTGTGATGGTGAACTTACGGGGGCTGTGTACGATGAGGCTAATCATTTATTTTATGTCCTTCATTATAATGCCGATACGGCTGGCGGTGAGCCTCAGCCTTTGATATATGTATTTAAAATTGAAAATTAATTTATGCTCAATGTTCGTCAAAAGGGGAATTTAATAATGAGTGTTTTGAGTTTGGTGCCTGTTGTGTTTTGGCTGATGGATAGTCCTGTGATTCCGAGGTTTAGTGGGTTTATTCAGATTTCGACAAGTTTGGGACAGATTTTTGGTCTTGTGGGAGCGGCAATGTTTGCTGCGAATTTGTTGATTAGTGCGAGATTGCCGATTTTTGAGAAACTATTTAATGGATTGAATAGGCTTTATCGTTCCCATAATGTTTTTGGAAAGCTCTCATTAGTTTTACTTTTGATGCATCCGTTATCTCTAATTCCGATGTATTCAGGTGGAACTTGGGAAGGAGCGAAGGCATTTTTGTTGCCGAGTTATAGTACGGCGGTGGCTTATGGATGGTATGCATTGGTACTTATGGTTGTGCTGATTTTCATTACTATTTGGCTTAGGCCTCGTTATAATATTTGGAAATGGACGCATAAGTTTTTGGGATTTTCTTTTTTCTTGGCCTCGTTACATGTTTATTTTATTCCAAGTACAACTACTTTAAATATGGGTTTGAGGTGGTATATGTTGGGACTTTCGGTAATTAGTTTAGTGGCTTTTATGTACCGTTCGGTGCTTGGTAAGTGGCTCGTGCCGAGAACTAAATATAAGGTAAAGTCTGTAGTGGCTTTGAATCAGACGGTTGTGCGTGTTGATATGGAGCCAATTGGGAAGGTGCTACCTTTTGTTCCTGGGCAGTTTATTTTTATTAGTTTTGAGGATGGAGGAGTGAGTAGTGAGGTACATCCATTTAGTATTGCTTCGAGTGTTGAGGATGGTGTCCTTTCTATTATTGTGAAAAATTTGGGTGATTATACCTCTAAATTGCCTTCTTTGAAGGCTGGGGCAACTGCTTCAATAGAGGGTCCTTATGGGGTGTTTTCGTATAAAAATTCTCAGTATAAGAAGGAGGTATGGCTTGCCGGTGGTATTGGAGTTACTCCGTTTTTAAGTATGGTGGGGGATTTGCGGCCTGGTGATGGTTATGATGTTTCCATGTATTATTGTGTGAAGGAGGAAGTGGAGTGTGTTTCTTTGGATTTATTGAAAAAGGCGGAGACAGTGATGCAGGGTGCTTTTAAATGGAAGCCGTTTTGCTCTTCTGTTAAAGGATTTATGAATGTCGATTTATTGCACCAAGAGTTGGGGGATTTGAGTGGAAGAGATTATTTTTTGTGCGCGCCTCCTGTGATGATTGAATCTTTACGATCTCAATTGTTGGCAAAGGGAGTTGCGTTAGCCAATATCCATTCTGAGGAATTTAATTTTTAGTTTATGCTCTTAGGTGTTGTTTCTTCTGTGTTTCGCGGAAGATGAATGCTGCGCCAATGAGGATTGTAAGTGTGTAGATGATAGTTGAGAATTCTGGAATAGAGTTGTCAGTAGTGGCAATTGTGATCGAGGCGTCATCGAAATGGGTACCAAAGTTTCCGCCCCATGAGCCTTGATCGCGGCCGCCGAATTCAATGTAGGCATAGCGTGCTCCGGTACCATAACTTGTGAAGGTGTAGGAAGATCCTGTGCCGTTTAGTGTCCAATCTGTGCCGCTGGACATGGAGAGTAGGGAGCTTGAAGTTCCGAAGGTGTTATCGGATGAGGCTAGGACTGTTTCTCCGTCGGCTGCGAGTAATTTGTAGGTAATGTAGTATTGTCCAGCTTGGTCCCCTCGTGTTGAAACGTAAATTCCAGCGGTGATTTGTGGTTGTAGTGAGTTGAGTTGACTTTGGTTATAGCCACTATTTAATAAGTCTATAGTTTGAGATACGCTATCGAGGCTGTAGGATGTTTGGAATGATTGAGTTCCAGTGCGGACTGTATTGTCCCAATTTACTTTCATTCCGTCGCCTCCGTTGAGGATAGTGGTCCAGCCGGTGATTGGATTTGTGCTTGTGTCGGTTTCTGCTCCTGGATTTGTAACAAGGTTGGCTGATTCAGCAGATGCCGCTAATGGGAATAGTAGTTGAAGTGAAACAAATAGTGTCAGTAGGAATATTCTCATATAGCGAAAATATTAATTATTTTTTTTTACACTACATCGTTGCTTAGGATTGGACAATTAATTTGTTTCGAAATTTGAATAGTGCTACTCTTTTGCCCGCTTGTATATTTTAATTTGGCTTATATGACACATTATATCTGTAAAGGAGGATGTAAGGGGGTTTCTGAGGAAATGGGTGTTTGTGAAGCTGATGGATGTGCCAATCAGTGGGAGCTTTTGGAGGAGTGTGCGTGCGCTGATGGCAAGCATGGATTTGAGGAGGTGGGAGGATCTGAGGAGGTTGTGATTACTCGCGATAGTAATGGAACTGTTTTGGCTGATGGTGATGATGTGGTGTTGATTAAGGATCTAACTTTGCGTGGTTCTTCAAAGACTTTTAAGCGAGGGACAAGAGCTACTATCAAGCTTACTGGCAATTCGGAAGAGGTGGATTGCAAGCTTGAAGGAACAGCTATTGTGTTGAGGACGGAGTTTTTGAAGAAGGTTTAAAGGTATTTTTCAATGATGGTTTCGGCGATGGTGAGTCCGTCGATGGCGGAGGAAACGATGCCGCCGGCATGTCCGGCGCCTTCGCCTGTGGGGTAGATGCCGGCGATATTGGCTTCATATTGGGCGTTGCGCTCTATGCGTACTGTGGAGGAACTTCTGGTTTCAACTCCGGTGAGTACGGCTTCGGGGTGGGCGAAGCCCTTTATTTTGGTGGCAAAAAGGGGAAGTGCTTCTCTTAGGCATTCTATGACGTAGTCGGGGAGGCAGGAGTCGAGTGATGTTGGAGTGACTCCAGGGGTATAGGTGGGGATTACGCTTTTTATTTTAGTGGAGGGGCGATTTGCTAGGAAGTCGCCGACTAGTTGGACGGGAGCAAAGTAGTTGCTGCCGCCGGCGATGTAAGCTTTTTGTTCCCATTGACGCTGGAAGTCGATGCCGGCGAGTGGATGATCGGTGGCGAAGTCGCTGGCGGAGATTGGTACTAATAGGGCGCTGTTTGAGTTTTGGCCGTCTTGAGCGTACTCGCTCATGCCGTTGGAAACTACAGCGCCTTCTTCTGAGGTTGCTCCCATGACGTAGCCGCCTGGGCACATGCAGAAGGTGTATACTGGCCGTTTGCCGGGGAGATGTTGGATTAGTTTATATTTAGCAGTGTCGAGTTTTGGGTGTTTATGCAGATCTCCATATTGGCATTCGTTGATCATTTCGGAATGGTGCTCGATGCGTAAGCCAATGGAAAAGGCCTTGGTGTTCATTTTTAAATTTCTTTCGTAAAGCATTTGATAGGTGTCGCGGGCGGAGTGTCCAGTGGCTAGAACTAAATGGTCTACTGGAATTTTTTCCTGATCATTTACAGTTATCGCTACTAATTTCTCGTCTTTGATTTCGAGATCGGTGAGGCAGGTTTCAAATCTTACAGTGCCTCCGAGGTTGATGATTTCTTGGCGAAGTTTTTTTACGGCTTTGCGTAGGATGTCGGTGCCGATGTGTGGACGTCCGCTGTAGGCGATTTCTTCAGGAGCTCCGGCTTTAATTAATTGCCTGAAAACATAATTGGAACGTGGGTCGTTGATGAGAGTGTAGAGTTTTCCATCGGAAAAGGTTCCGGCCCCGCCTTCACCAAATTGGATATTGGAGCCAGGGTCTAGCACGCCAAATTGAGAAAATTTATCAACGTCTTTGATGCGCGAATCCACGTCTTTGCCTCTTTCGATTAGTAGGGGTTTGAGCCCGGCTTTTGCCAGTAACAGAGTGGCGAATAGTCCTGCGGGTCCGCTGCCAACTACGATAATATTTTTATTTATCTTTTTATTTACAGTTTTTTCTTCGTAGCTGAATGGTTGGTATAGCCTTACGCGGTGGCGTTTGTTCCAGATTTTAATTGCCTTGGGATCGAGTACTTTTACGTCCAGAGAATAAACGAAGAGGATGTTCTTTTTACGTGAATCAATTGTTTTTTTGACTATTGAGTAACTGAGGATCTCCTTTTCTGGGAGCGCTAAAATCTTGATAATTTTCTTTTTCAAAAGTTCTTCGTTTTCTTCTAGTGTTAAGGTGATTTCTTCTATTCGAATGTTATTCATGGGTGGAATTGTGCTTTATGAATTTTAGTTTTTCTTCTCTGGAGAGAGTTTTGATTCTGATCTCTTCTTTGGATGCGAGTGATCGATCGGGAAATTCTTTTGAGTAAATAATTTCAACTGGTCGACGGGATTTGGTGTATTTTGCTCCCAGGTTGGAGCTATTGTGCTCTTTTATTCTACGCTCCAAATCCACCGTAATGCCAGTGTATAAGGTGTTGTCCGCGCATTTGAGGAGGTACAGGTGGTACATGGGGTTAGTATACATCAAATATGGTGATATATTGTTCATCTAAGAAGTTTAACTTGATACAGTGCGAAATACCTTGAAGCAATATTTTGGTTATGATGAATTCCTCCCACTTCAGGAGGAAATTATTGATAATGTTTTGGCCAAAAAGGATGCGTTGGTTATTATGCCGACCGGTGGTGGAAAGTCTCTGTGTTATCAGCTTCCGGCGATTATGTTTAGTGGGGTGACATTGGTGGTTTCGCCGCTGATTGCTTTGATGAAGGATCAGGTTGATGCGTTGCAGGCCAATGGAGTTTCTGCGGAGTTTATTAACAGTTCTTTGTCGGCGGCAGAAAATTTTCAGATTCAGGAAAGGACACGGAAAGGAGAGATTAAGATTTTATATGTAGCACCTGAACGTCTGGCTGTTGAGGATTTTTGCAAATTTTTGAAAACTATCAATGTTCAATTGATTGTCATTGATGAGGCTCATTGTATCTCTGAATGGGGACATGATTTTCGTCCTGAGTATCGAAATCTCAAAAAACTTCGTCAGGATTTTCCGGCGATCCCTGTAATTGCTTTAACCGCGACAGCAACGCTAAAAGTACGTAAAGATATTATTCAGCAACTTAGTCTTCAGAGTGCAGAAGTATTTTTGCGCAGTTTTAATCGTGAAAATCTTACTTATTTTGTGCAACCAAAGCAGGATGTTTTTGATGAAATTAGGCTTTTGTTGGAGAGGCATAAGGATAAATCCAGTATTATTTATTGTTCTTCAAGGAAAACTACTGAAAAGTTGGCGCAGGACTTGCGCAAGGCAAAATTTACCGCTTTGCCTTATCATGCTGGATTGAGTTCGAAAGAAAGAAGTGAGACTCAGGAGAAATTTATTCGTGATGAGATAATGATTATTGTTGCGACAATAGCTTTTGGTATGGGAATTGATAAACCTGATGTGCGGCTGGTGGTGCATTATGATTTACCGAAAAGTTTGGAGGGATATTATCAGGAGACTGGGCGTGCTGGGCGTGATTCTTTGGCGAGTGATTGCGTGCTGTTTTACTCTTATGGAGATAAAATGAAACAGGACTATTTTATTAGACAAATCCAAAATGAGCAGGAGCGTTTGATGGCTGAAGTAAAGCTGGATCAGGTGATTGAGTTTTGTGAGCTTGATCACTGTAGGAGGGGGTATTTGTTGAAATATTTTGATGAGAAATGGGAGGTGGATAACTGTGGAAATTGCGATACATGCATAACTCCAAAAGAAGATTTTGATGCTACGGAAATTAGCCGCAAAATTTTATCCGCAGTGATACGTACAGGTGAACGATTTGGAATCAATCATGTTGTAGATGTTCTTTTGGGTAAAAATACTAAGAAAGTTAAAGAGATGAATCATGATTCTTTGTCGGTGTTTGGTATTGAAAAACATTTTGGAAGGGAGGAGCTTCGACATTTTATTCTTGCGTTATTGTCTCGTAATTTGTTGGTGAAAAATGAAGGGAAATATCCGACGATGAGAGTGAGCGATGAGGGAAAACAGTTCTTAAAATATGGAGAAAATATTGCTTTATCAAAACCAAAAACTGTTAAGGAGAAATCTGCCGCAAAACGTGAAGATGATTTTGTTTTTGATGCAGCGCTCTTTCAGGAGCTTAAGGTGTTACGCAAGCAGCTGGCTGATGAGAAAAATGTGCCACCATTTGTGATCTTTGGCGATGTTTCGTTGAGAGAAATGTCGCATTATTTTCCTCAAAGTTTGGATAGTTTTCAGAATATTAGCGGTGTTGGTGCGATGAAATTAACTCAATATGGTGGGCAGTTTTTAGCGATTATTAAGCAGTATGCTGCAGGAAATCAAATTGAGGAAATTGAGATTCCACTGAGTAGAAAGGATCTCCAGCGGAAGGGAAAAGTTGTGAATGCTGTAAGTGGAGAAACTTTTCAGAAAACCAAAGAATTTTTTTTGCAAAAATTATCGATTGAAGCTATCGCGAAACAGAGAGGACTTGCTCCGGGCACGGTTTTGAATCATTTGGAGAAACTGCTTGCGGCAGGGGACAGTATGGATGTCTCTTATCTTGATCAGCCATCGGAGCGGAGGGATAAAATCCGTTTAGCCTTCAAAGAATCCGGTGGATTTGCTTTATTGCCCGTGCGCAGAGTGTTGGGCGAAGAATTTAGTTATGAGGAGTTGAGGTTGGTAAGGATGCTGATGC
>CAYHGX010000005.1:0-65582 GCA_964356355.1 uncultured Candidatus Peribacteria bacterium
TTGTTTCGTTGAAGGGCGAGAAACCTTTGAAGGATAAGCTGAAGGAAAAGCTGGGCGTGCTTACTACTATTACAGGAGAAAGGTTTGCCTTGGAAAAAAAGGCACAGACATGTAGAGCCAAGGTTACTTCTGAGAGAGATAAATTGGAGGCCCACAGGAAGCTGAAACCGGAGTCACAGATGGACGCTTGGACTGCTGCTTTTGATCAACGCATTGCTTTTACCGAGAATGAATTGGCTGAAATTAGAGTTTCGTTGTCTTTAAATAGGGCAAAGGAGGATATTGCAATGTCTATAGTGAACGGTGCTAAGGGTAATGTGGGTGTTTCTAACCTTGATGTCGTTTATAAGGCTGCTAATGCTGATGCTTTGCGCGGTATTTGTAAAAAGGAGGGTTTGAAGGAAAGTGTATTTTTGGTGGAGACTGATAGGCTTTCGGTAGAGGCAGACTTTGCCTCTATGTCTAAGGCAGAGGCTACTTGGATTCAAAAAAATCCTGATGTACTTAAGGCACATGACAATATTCTGAAGCGTGGGCGCTTGACTGATGGTGAGAAAGTTATTGTAAATGAACGAATAAAATTTCAGGCTGATCAATTAGAGCGGATGAGAGATGCTCTTTTGATGAAGCTTGCTGGTGAACATGATTACTTTATGTCACTTGGCGTAAGTCAGATTGGTGATTTGCCTGCGGCAGAGCGTCCTTATGTTGCCCAGAGGCTTGATGGATATTTACAGTTGCTTGGTGAGAATAGAAAGGTTTGCGCTCGCCTTATTGGTGTGAATTCTGATTTTAAGCTCGTAAATTCTAAGGATCTTTTTATTCCTGATGAGATTTCTTTATTTAAGACTACTGATTCAGATATTGTTGGTCAGGTCAAAGAAGTGGCTCATTTTCTTGGTGGCGAAAAGGCTGTTGCTGATATGAAGGTCTCATCTATTGAGGAGATGTCTATGTCTCCTTTGCAGGATAGGCTACTGTCCAAGGAAACCGAACCTTTTGCGAGAAATGCTGCTGATATTGTTAAAAACCTTGATAAACCTTTTGTGGCTGTCTCTACAATTGGTAAGAGGTTTAATGATTTCCGTGCTGATCCAGAAAAGGCAAAGGAGAAGGGAGTTACTGCATTTAAGTTGTTTGATGGCACAATTAGGGATTACGATAAATTAATTACTGGAATTCAGGGTGCCCGCGGTGAGCTTGGTGGTTTAAGAAAAAAATTAGAGGCTCAATTGCTGCATAAGGCTGATAAGGATCTGAGTCCGGAGCTGAGGGCGGCCAGGGCGAAGGTATTTAATAATGCGATTGATAATATAGATTTTCTTTTAAATGATGATAAGTCCCCTCTTAGCTTAAAGGTGCTTGCTGGGATAGAGGCTAAGAGAACTGAACTATCAGATGCTCAACGTGATTTCGCCAATAAGGAGGGCTGGAAAATTATAGCTTTTGCGGGTGTGCTGGCCACTGCGTTGGCTGGTGGTATCATTCTGGGTGCCATAGGGCGCTCTGCAGGAATGGCCTTGTTTAGTGAAGGAGCGATTGGTGCTCAGGTAGGCCTTGGAGCGAAATTAGGCATTGGACTTTCCTCAATGGCAGGGACGGCAGTTGGTGCAACTTTGGGTCAAAGAATCGGATCAGAAATCACTGATGCCATGGGAATTTCAAATTTTGATGTAAGTTGGAAGGCTGAGGATTTAGCGATGGATATGGGTACAAATTTTCTTTGGTCTGCGGGATTTGTAGTTGGGGCCAAGGGGATTGTTGGTGGGCTTAAAATGATGGGCGCTTCTGAATCTGCACTTTTATCATCTGTTGGTGCTAAGGGACTTGATTCACTTGGAGCTTTGCAGAAACTTGCTTCTCCTCATGAATGGTATGCACAGGGCGCTTCACATACTGCAAAAGGATTTCTGAAGACTTTTGGGATACAATTTGGTAGAGAATTTGGGGAGGAATCGGTTGAGGGTGCTGGTGATGCCGTGAATCCTATTCTTGGAGGACTTTTATCGCTGGTGAATTCGGCTGATGGCATGAATATTTCACTTTCCAAGATTGGAATGGACATGAAGAAATTAGGTCTTTCATTAGAACATGGTTCAGCAACTTACAATTTAAATTCTCCGCAGGAGCTTGTGGCTAACCTGGAGAGTTATTTTGGGAAAAGAGCCTTTTTGGATGCTGATGTAAAGGTTAATCCTGATGGAAGCGTGAGAATTAGGGTGATTGGTCAAAACTTAGCTCAATCCGGTGAGGTAACTATAAGACCTGCGGACATTGGTATGACTCCTCATGCTGAGATTGCTCAGGTACCGGGTGTTGATGTTGTTTCTGGCGGATATCGAGTGAAGGGTGCTCAGAGTATGGGCCGTGCGTTAACAAGTCTAACAGCGCGTGGCTTTACGGTGGAAATGACTGAAAAGGGTATCAAGGCTTCTAAACCCGGCAGCGAGTCTGTGGACATTGCAGTGGATGCGAAGACGAGGGCGGAATTTGAGGCCAACCTGGATGGTTTAAATAAGAGGGCTGAGAGGATGGCCGATTTGGCAACTCTTGTGAGGGAGGGGCGCGCTACGGGTGAGACTGTTCAAGGTTTTTATAAGGAATTTGGTTTTTTTGCAGTTTCTCTGATTATGACAGGATGTGGTGTAAGAGAAACTATTGCTGGGGGTATTGGCCTGGGAGGTTTGCTTCCACTTGCAATAGTTGGCATTAAGGATGGGTTAATTGGCCAAAGAGTTGGAAGGAACAAGGTTCACTTTAAGGGTCTGATGGATCTTCTAAGTCACTTGAAAAATAAGGACTTTGCTACTCAATTAGCCGATGTTGCAACTAATTTAGATAGTGCAAGTGCTATGATTCCTGATCCTGTAGCTGGAAGCCCGGCTCATCCGCGTGCAGCAGTGAAGTCAAAAATCGATGATCTTAATAGTCGTATAGTAAGGGGTAGTTTGCTTGATTTAAGTGACCCAGCAGGCCCTCAAGTGGGTGAAGTTCTTGGTGACATTGAGGATGCTTTGTATCGCACATGGGATAGAGCTAAGGCAACTGCGTTGATGGACGCCATTAGAAATGATGTACGTCTTATTCTTAGAGATATCAATTCTCCTGCTAATTTGACGGAAAATTTAAATAGACTTGAGGCAAATTTGAGTGCGTTAGGAGACCCCGTGAATAAAATTGGAAAATTTAAATCCCCCTATGTTGGGGCTGTAATTTGGGCCATACTAGGTGCTCTTTTAGCAGCTGGTATTTCTCCGTCAAACAGTGTGTCGTCAGTAGGTACTGCTCCACCTGCGACTGGGGCGGGTCAGATTGATACTACGCCTGCTACTGTGTCTGCTCCTCCTGCTACCGGGGCGGGTCAGGTTATTCCAGACGGTGCAGCGGCTAAGGCGGCTGCTGAAGCTGAAGCCAGGGCTAAAGCGGCGGCTGATGCTGAGGCGGCTGCTGAGGCTAAAGAGGCAGCCAAGGCTAAAGAGGCAGGCAAGCCTAAGCGGAAGGAGTTAATTGTGGAATAATAAAAACTTATATATCTCTACTTATGATAAATCCAATCGATGTAATTAGTAAGTTTGTAGGAGATGACGAGGCGAAGGCTGGTGAAAAGTCGGCTGAAAAGAAGGGTGAGCCCGGGTTTCTTGATAAGTTTAAAATTGCTTATGAGAGGGCTTCTAAGGCCAAGGATAAGGGGATGTTTGAAAGGGTGAAGATTTTCGCTACTACTTTAGTTATGGAATTCTTGGGGTTGGATGAGGAACAAAAGGCGGTGACAAAAAAAACTGAGACAGAGGTGAAATCTGCTGTAGATGATGCGATGAAGGGTGCCAAAGATAAAGCTAATCTGAGCGGGGCAACTCCTGAGGATTCTGCTGCCTATGATGAGGTGCTGGCGATAGGTGTGGCGAGCAAGGCTAGCTTGGATGCCGAGCATACTGCCCTTGCTGATTCCGCTATGGGGAAGGTTCAGGAGCGTGTGGCAGGTAAAAATTCCGATATGTGCACATTTGATGAAACTACTACAATGGCTGGAATGGCCTTAATGACTTTGGCTCAGCTTCGTGACAAATACCCTGACAAATTCACCTTTATCAAGGCGCTACAGAAATTTTCCGAAGTTTCTGAGAAAAGTAAATTCCCTATTTCAAAGCTTTTCGCTGATAATGTACTTGCCCTGTTTAGAATTGATTTAGATGATAATCAGCTTAATGCTGCCTCTTTGCTTGGGAAATTCGGAATGGGCGCACTAGGAATTGGTGTGCTTGGTAAATTTGGCAAGGAGGATGCCATTGCGGCCTTCAACTCATTGAAGAGCTCTCCCATGACTGACGAGGAGAAGACTGTGGATTTCTTTAAAGATCATATCTTTGTAAATACCGAGAAGGACAACGTGAAGGACGCATTGCATACTATCAATTCGATGCTGCTTGCGGGAGATAAAAAACTGGATCCTTTAGCGTTGACTGATCTGATTTTCAAGATTGATAGGAGGGACTATAATACATTGGTAACGGCTTTGGTTGGTCCTGAAAATTATTTGGCTCGTAAGGCTGCTGTTAGTTAACAATAATTGTATGAGCTTGAAACGCGAAATTATGGATCTTCTAACAAGCTCTACTATTAGTGAGCATAGTAAGTCGATGGTGCTTACGATGTTGCCGGTGATGAGTGATGACACGGAGAAAAAAATATATGATGCATTGGTTTTGGAGGCTCAGAGGAATGATCAGATAGGCGATAAAAAGCGCAGGTTGCAGCTAAAGTACGAGGTGATGATGCAAAAGCTAGATAAAGTGCAGAAATAGGGTTGACGCGGGGGAAGTATCCCCGTATATTTAGATAGCTTTCAATCTTGATGGATTAGGATTTTAAGGCTTTTCTAGGGCGTTATGACTCCTAAGTCTAAAAAGAGCCCTTCCCCAAGCGGGAAGGGTTTTTGCATTTTGAAACTGCTAGGAAGCGCGCGCTACTTCGTCAACTGCGTCGCCTATTTTTCGCCGTACATTATGGTACGGCTCATGCATAGGCTCCTTGTTTCCTCGTATCGCATCGGTTCCTAGAAGTTTATCGGCTTTTACTCCTGATGCTACGCCCCGCTCAACATGATTTTTTCACGTTTATTGGTAGGCGCCTGCTTTTACTTGAATTTCTGGTGGTTCCTGATAGAATCTTCCTGTTGCCGTTTTGGCGACGAAAATCAGTGTGGTGAATGTAGCTCAGTTGGTTAGAGCATCAGGTTGTGGTCCTGAGGGTCGTGGGTTCGAACCCCATCATTCACCCCATATTTACATTCGATCTAATGTTGCTTTATCGGCGTTTGATTTTGTGTCGATAGATCGCTTGTCTGATGTAGCCTTTGCACTAATAGCGGCTTTCTCGGCGCTTACCCTCCTATCAATTGCTGCTTTTTCAGCAGTTGCCGACCTGCTTATCCCTTCTCGCGCAGATGCTTTCGCAGTGGGGTCCATATGAGTTATAGGTTATTAACATATTATAGCACTCTTCGACCCTGAATTACCCTAATCAGTACAACGATGACGGCCAACACGAGAAGGATGTGAATGAATCCTCCAAGTGTATATGCTGTAACTAAACCTAGAGCCCAGAGCACAACTAAAATGATAGCGATTGTCCAAAGCATAGAATTTTTTGTTAAATAAATGAATTATTTTGAATATTCAGCCTCCATTTCATGCCATCTTGATTGCAATGCAGTTATAAGTTTATTTTTTGCATCACTAGCAAGTTTTTTCTTTCTTGCAAAGTCATCAACCAAAGTTGTTACTAATTCATTAAAGTTTTCTTTGGTTACATCTTCTAGTTGGTGGAGATTTTTTTTCAAATTTTTGGCCAACGTTTTAAGGTCTTCCCGCAATTCTTCGGTAAGTTCTTCACCTTCCTTGGTCATGGAGAATCCCGCGACGGCTGCAACCGTCAATAGTCCACCTAAAATAAGTCCTTTTTTAAATGTGTTTTTCATACTTATAAGGGGTTAAAAGTACTTCAAGGTAAAACAAACGACTTTCCCTTCGCGATCTTTTTGTAACAGACTGGAATGCATTAAAACTTCAAGATGCTGTGAGGCCAATGGAATGGAAACAGTTAGGATCTTGGCTACACTGCTAGTAGAGATTTTTGGTTTTGTGCAAGAATGGGAAAATTCGATAACGATTCACGTCACTTAGCACTTTATCGCCGCCCCTTTAAATTATTAGTCAATGGTAAAAGTGTCATGCAACCTGGAGTCCCAGATTGGTGGTATATCGTCTAGTGCATTGACTGGATTTACATTATTAGTCGACATGGTTGCCTATATGTGCTACAGTTATTAGGAATCGTAATATCTTAACGTCAACAATATGACTGGAACGATCAAAAAGAAAACAGATAAAGGCTTCGGCTTTATCGCTGCAGAGGGCTTAGATAAGGATTTATTCTTTCACAGCAAATCTCTTGTAGGTGTAGCTTTCGATGACCTTAACGAAGGTGACGAAGTTACTTTTGAGGCTGAAGAGTCTCCAAAAGGTCTTAATGCTGTTAATGTTCAGCTAGTAGGCTAATTGTTTTCACATGAAGAGACCGCCCCAATTGGAAGCGGTCTTTTTTGTTGTCTTTATGTTCCTGTATTAATTACGCTTTCTGTCGTTTTCTGTGAGGAACTTTTTGCGAAGACGTACGGACTTTGGTGTGATTTCTACGTATTCGTCGTCCTTAATATACTCGATAGCCATTTCCAGTGTCATGCGGATTGGCGGTGTGAGGGTGAGGGCCTCATCGTTGCCGGATGAACGAGTATTGGTGAGTTTCTTATTTTTCAAAGGGTTTACCACTAGATCGGTGCCCTGATTGTGCTCGCCAATAATCATGCCTTCGTATACCTCCACGGCTGGGTCCACAAAGATTGGGCCGCGCTCCTGGAGCTTCCAAAGTGAATAAGCCATGGTTGGGCCAGTTTCGCCGGAGATCATGGATCCAACGCTGCGTTTTTCGATTGGCCCTCTATATGGAGCAAAATGGTCAAAAGAGTGAAAGAGTGTACCTTCACCTTTTGTCATGATTAGGAAGCTCGAACGGAAGCCAAGCAGGCCACGTGTAGGCACTTCAAATTCCATCATTGTATTACCGTTTTCTGATTTCATGTTTTTCATAATACCTTTTCTACCGGAGACCATTTCAATAACGGAACCGGCCATTTCATCGGGGATGTTGATAACAGCGAATTCGATTGGCTCGTTTTTAACGCCATCAATATCTTGCATGATCACCTGTGGCTGGGAAATCTGCAATTCATAACCTTCACGGCGCATAGTTTCGATCAAAACCGCAATGTGCATCTCTCCCCTACCAAACACCTTAATTCCATCACTACCAGGAATATCTTCGATCTTAAGACCAACGTTGGTTTCCAGTTCTTTTTCGAGACGTGCACGGATATGGCGGCTAGTTACGTATTTACCTTCGCGACCTGCAAATGGTGAATCGTTCACCATGAATTCAATGGCAAGGGCTGGGGGGTCGATGCGGATCGCCGGAATGGCATCTGCATTTTCGTCTGTCGTAATGGTCTCTCCAACATAAATGTCGGGCATACCGGCTAAGGCGACGATATCGCCTGCACAAACCGTTTCTGCCTCAGTTCTTTGGAGTCCTTTGAAGGTGAATACTTTTGATAGTCGTCCAACGCGTTTTTCGCCCTGAGAGTTGATAATGAAAACATTTTTATTGGCGCTGATTTGACCCTCTGTGATGCGTCCAACTGCGATACGACCCAAAAAGTTGTCGTAAGCAAGAGTGGCCGGCTGCATGCGGAATGGCTTTGTAATGTCGTCCTGGGCAGGAGTAACATGTTCAAGAATAAAATCCAATAGTGGAGTAATGTCTTTGCGTTCGTCTGTAAGCTTCTTAACTGCAACTCCATCACGAGCAATTGTGTAAATGTAAGGGAAATCGAGCTGTTCATTACTGGCGCCAAGATTTGAAAAAAGGTCAAAAGTGAGATCTACTACCTCATCAGGTCGAGCCATTGGTTTGTCGATCTTATTAATGATAACTAGGACCTTGAGGCCGAGTTCGAGTGATTTTCTAAGTACAAATTTTGTTTGTGGCATAGGGCCTTCATAGGCATCTACTAATAGCAGTACCGCATCAACCGTACGGAGTACACGCTCCACCTCGGAGCCAAAATCGGCATGGCCAGGCGTATCAACTATGTTTATCTTCGTGTCTTTATATGCAATTGAGGCATTTTTTGCGTAAATGGTAATGCCTCGCTCTTTTTCCTGATCGTTGGAATCCATTACTCTTTCCTCAACTTGCTGATGCTGCTCAAATGCTCCTCCAGCTTTTAGAAGCGAGTCTACTAGAGTTGTTTTACCGTGATCTACGTGGGCAATGATTGCTATATTTCTTATTTCCATTTTTTTGTAAATTATTATTCCAAAAGATTCTACAGAAAAAATCAAGGATGGCAAGTTCTAAATGGCATTTGCCGATATCTGTGCTATGATTGTGCTTAGTTTTAACCTTACATATGGAGAATAAATTTTTAATTGATTTGGCTGTGAAGTATGGCCTTTTGGACTGGCAGATAGTTAAGATTACCAATTGCGCGCATTTTGTTGGTGCGAATGGCGATTTCGATAAATTCAAGAGGATCGCAGAATATATTTGCGAGAATAAGATTGTTGATGAGCCCGAGGATGTGATTGCCGAAGAACTTAGGAGAAATGCGATTGTATAGCTCTCTGGTCCCTATTGTAGCAATTTTCGATTGTCGAGACCTTCCTCGGTTTTTGTTAGTATTCCGGAAAGGATGAACTCAGAAAAAGTGTAGAGATTGTTATACTCTTCCTCGTGTGAATTTTGCTCAAAGTATTCACGTAAAATGTAGGCAGAAAGCTGAATAAGGGCCATTTTAATTGTGCGATTCTCCTCATATTTTGGATCCTCGTAATCGTATTCTTTTGGCTGTTCAATCATTTCTATTTTATAGGCTGTTTTAATTAGCTTATGAGGGACTTGTTCGGCTATTAACAGCATGTTTTTGATCCAACTATCGAGTTCGATGCGCATTTTTAGCGGAAAACTAGAGTCTTGGCCGGTGAAGAAGACCAACTCTGATCCTTGGGAGGTTGGCTCCTCGCTATGACTCTCGTTGAGAGAGTTTGTTGGCATTTCGCTTAGCTCGCTCTTTCCTCCTGAAAGCTGAAAAAAGCTCTCCCCTACTTGGCGCTTGATATCCTCGTTGGACAACAAGATGATGGCTAAAATGAAATTTGCAGGAATATTCTGCTCCAAGGCGCGGCTGATGAGCAAGACAAGGTCGCTTTTTTGACTATGCTTAATAAAAGCGAGGAGAATCCGTAAAAGTTCCTCCTCACTCTGTTTTTGCTTTCCTTCCTCTTTTTTAATTGCGGCAATTTGAGCCGCTGCCGCTTTCATTCGCTCCTTGAAGGCTTCAAATGCCGATTCCGACATACCTTCCCCGCCATCCATTCCAATAAAATCCTCTAATGACATATTAGTTGGTGGCTTACGTGCTTATTATGCAGCTGCCTTTACGTTGACAATTGTGTCTTTAAATACACGTCCGTCGAACTTTTTAAGTGCTTTCTGTGAAAAGTGAACCTCTCCTGCAACTAGTGAGAAAATTGTATGATCCCTACCCATATCGGTGTTTTCACCTGGGAAGTATTTACATCCTCTCTGACGAATAATGATTCCTCCAGCCTTTACAACTTGGCCTCCGAAAACCTTTACTCCAAGCCTTTTGGCTACTGAATCGCGACCATTTTGCGTTGAACCTGCTGCTTTTTTATGTGACATATTCTTTTGATTATATTGGCACCTCGCTGTGGCGCTCGGTGTATTTATTCGTTAGCACTTCGCTTCCGCTTGCGCTTGATACTTTGAGATTTTAATAATTACTTTTGATTTTGGCAAGAGCATTTAGTTTTTTGCTATTTTGGGGCTTCAAAATGTGACCAAAATGTGCTATAATAATGGGATTTTAACTTATTTGATGAGGAAAACTGGATTTACGACAGTTAGGCGACTATTGGGACTGTTTTTGGCTATTTCATTGATTTTTGCCAATATTTCCCTGGTTTTTGCGAGAGGTGGATTGGGAGATACCCCTAATACTACCGGAGAGTCTGTGGTGAAGGAAAGTAGTGTGAATTCTGAGATGACGGCAAAACAGGATGAGTTTTTGAATCATATCACTACGGAGCTTGATCAATCTAAAACAAACTACAAACAGGTTTTGCGAGACATGAATGAAACTAAGACTCGTCTGAAACTTGTGGGAGAGGAGAGGCTTACCTTGCAGCAGTACATCGATAATTTGGATGCAAACATCACTAATACTAATAGTAAACTTGATAGTGTTACTAACCAGATTGCTGAGAAACAGAATCAGGTTGCGAAGATTGAAGAGGAGGTACAGGTTCGCGAGATTGCTCTGGATTATCAGAAACAGCTTTTGCAGGACTATTTGAAATTAATGTACGAGCAGCAGAACAGTATACTTTCGGTTGATGAGGCAGGCAAAATTGATGCCTTTAAGTTGTTATTGTCGGATGGTAGTGTTTCGGAAAATATTTCTCAATTGGCCTATTATGACTTGCTCACTGAAACTGGAGCCCAGCTTGCTGGCAAATTGGAGAAGATGTTTACCGAGTTGGCAGACAAGAAAAAGGAGCTGTCAGGTGAGGCCGAAAATTTAAGTGGGCTGCGTGAGGAGGTTGTTAATGAGAAGAAAGAGCTTGAGCTTCAACGAGACTCCAAGACAAAACTTTTGGCCACCACTCAGGGTCAGGAGGAAATTTACTCACAGCTACTTGCACAAACCCAGGCGCAGCAGGGTGAATACCTCCTTGATGTAAAGGCTTTGAATGATGCACTAGAGTTTGTTCAACGTAAGATTGCGCAGGAGGGTGAAAATTTTGATCCTGAGAAATATCAATCTCTTCTTGATTATAAGACTAAGTCATTATATGAGTTTGAGCTTGATAGTTTGGGTCAAAATAATCAGGGTTTCAACTGGCCGGTACAACCAACTCGTGGCATTAGTGCATATTTCCATGATGGGGCATATTTATCTACTTTTGGAATGCAACATAGTGCGGTGGATATTCCCAAGTATCAGAGTACGCCAATTCATGCAGCGGCGGATGGCGTAGTGTACACGGCTAAGGACAATGGATACGGCTATAGTTATATAATTTTGGCCCACGGTGGTGGCCTTACCACTGTGTATGGGCACGTAAGCAACATATTAGTAAAGGAGGGCGATAAGGTAATTCAGGGAGCAATAATTGGGCTCACCGGCGGAATGCCGGGCACGAAGGGTGCGGGCTATATGACAACTGGTCCCCATTTGCATTTTGAGGTTCATAAAAACGGTACCCCGGTTGATCCGTTGCTATACTTGCCGCTTGATGTTTTGAGCCAGGCCTTTGCGGTCTCTATGCCAGATAAATACTATTCAAGGTGGCAGTTACAGGTGGTTGCAAAGGGTAAGGATGAGGAACTTTGAGATTAGATGAGTGTGGGATAGAATTGCTGTATGGTAAATATTCATGATTTGCTGAAAATGTTAAAGAGGGAGTATCCGAACGCGCGGATTGCTCTTAATTATAATACCAATTTTGAACTGCTTGTGGCGGTTATTTTATCGGCTCAGTGCACTGATGAACGGGTTAATATGGTGACTCCAAATTTATTTAAGCGCTTCCCTGGCGTACGTGATTTTGCAGAATGTCGAATTGAGGAACTGGAAAAGGCAATTTTTTCAACTGGCTTCTATAGGAACAAGTCAAAAAATATTAAGGCGATGGCGCAGATACTTTTGAGGGATTTTGGGGGAGAGGTGCCTTCTGATATGGAGAAGCTTTTGACTTTGCCTGGTGTGGCGAGAAAGACTGCCAATGTAATGATGCATTCGGCTTTTGATAATGCGGTGGGGATTGTGGTGGATACTCATGTGGCCCGGCTTGCCGGGCTACTTGGATTAGTACCAACAAGGATGAGTGAGAAGAAGGAGGCTGTAAAGATCGAAGAAGAACTGAAGCGGCTTGTACCTCGAAAGGATTGGGGAATACTTCCTCACCTTCTAATTCTACATGGACGCAAAGTGTGTATCGCAAGACGTCCACGTTGTAGTGAGTGTGTTTTAAATAAGATCTGTCCCTCTTCAAAGATATAAGCTAGCTTTATGGAACGGCAATAATGACTGATTTCTCGGTTCTTGTGGCCATGCATTTTGGGCAGCTCACGTACCAAACATATAGTTCGCGTGGTTGTTTGCCGATTTCTGTGACGAGTTCTTCTATGTCTTTAGAGATATCCTTGTATGGTTTTGTTGATACTTTTGTGTAAACTTCTGCGTTCTCGAAGGAAAGCACGTCCTTGTCTAGTTTATTGGCATTTTCAACCTCTACTAAAACTGAGCCCATAAAGGTACCGTCAATGTCGAGAATCATTGGTTTTTCTACTGGCTTGTAGCCTTTTTTCAGTGCACCTTTCGTAGCTCGGTCGATATCAATTGCATATGAAATTGGCATATGAAAAAGACGTGGAGAAAAGGTTTTGTAAAACGATTTAGTGAAAATTAATTTCTTTTTGTCCCAATCGGCAGGATTGATGGTGGGACATTTACAGGCTGGTACGGCTGGAGTAACTGGAGGTGCTGCTGGTGTGGCTGGAGTTGGGGTGGGAGCGGAAGACTCGGTGGTAGGAGGTGTAGCAGGAACAGCCGGTGAGGTAGCCTCAGCTTGTGGTGACGGGCTTGGTTGAATTTCATCTGGCATCTTTATTTTTGTTACGTTGTAGTGTTAGCACTCGCTACGCTCGCACTTGTTGATATTAAGTTTAGCATTTTGTTTTGGCGACAGCAAATTCATATGATAGATTGTTCGTACGTTGGGGCGTGGCCAAGTGGTAAGGCAGCGGGTTTTGGTCCCGCCATTCGTGGGTTCGAGTCCTACCGCCCCAGCCAAGTGTTTCGAAACCTTTAAGGAAGGTTTCGACGCTTCCAAAATATCGGTTATTCGCAAAAACTCCATTCACTAAGCTTCGCTTTTTAAAGCTGCAGGAAACCACGAGACCTCCATCTTTAAAAAGCTACGCGCGCTCATGGAGATTTCTGCTCATATTTTTTTGTTTTACCCGATGAAAAAAGCACCCTTTTGACGGGGTGCTTTGGACTTTAATTTACTGCTTATCTCGTAATTGAGATTGTTGCAGATAGCTCAGCGTCTGGTGCTGACACAGTAACTCTACCATTTGCATCTACAAGAGCCTCATAGCCGGTGTTGTAGTCTGCACAACTGGTATAATGAGCCCCGTCTGAAATAGGATCGAACGGCATTGCTGCAATGAAGGTTGGAACCAAATCGGCACAGATGTCTACTTGCCCAACTCCACTTCCAATTACAGTTGAAGCATCTGTGAGGTTGACCGGCATAGTGCCTCTGTTATCGATTGCGTACTGTTGGATACCATCCAATAGTGCTTTCACCTCGCTAGAACGCTGCGTGTTGTTTGCCTGTGAAATTTGTTTACTCGGATTAATTGCTACGATTACAATTCCGGCAAGAATTGCGATTATTACAATTACCAAGAGTACTTCTATCAGCGTGAAACCTTTTTTGTTCCTCATAGTGTGAGAGTTACGTTATATTTATTTTTAAAATTATCTTGTAATAAAGATTTGAGCTCCCAGCTCTGCTGTTGGAGCTGATATGGTGAGTCGCCCATTTTCATCTACTGACGCCTCATATCCAGTATCGTAATCGGCGCAGTCGGTGTAGTGAGCACCTGTTGTGATCGGATCGAATGGCATTGCCACAACGTAATTTGGGACCAAATCATCGCAAATATCAACTTGTTCAGCTCCACTTCCAATTACTGTTGGTGCATCGGTGAGATTTGCCGGCATCGTGCCTCTATTGTCAATTGCAAACTCATGTACTGCATCTACAAGTGCTTTTACGTCACTTGAGCGTTGAGTATTATTCGCCTGGGCAACTTGCTTACTTGGGTTTACTGCTATAATTACTATTCCGGCAAGAATTGCGATTATTACAATTACCAGAAGAACCTCTATTAATGTGAAACCCTTTTTGTTTCTCATAGGATGAGAGTTAGTTTATATTTGTTTACTTTTTCAATCTATCATCTGTGTATTTCTTTGACAAGTTCTCATATTTACCCCATTCAATAACTGGAAGCTTTACGTCAAGGGCACCCGGGTCAAGCTGTACTTTGTTTACTGTGATTTCGTAATATTTGTAATAAATTATTGCTCCTGCTGTAACCGTTATAAAAAATATTATGCATATGGCTATATAAGAGACGTAGGATTTGATTTCTTTTATGGTTATCATTTCTTTGTGTAAAGTTGAATAATTATATTTATGTTAGGCATTGTGTTTTCTGTTTTTTCTATAGTGGTTAGGTCTTGATAGGTTATTGATTCCACTTTTATGAAGTATGGAATTGCCTCCAGGCGTCCAAGGAATTTATTTAAATCATCTGTTGAGCCAAAGAATAATATTTGATAGGAAATATATTCAGCTCCCTTATTTTTTTTCTTGCTCTTCGTTTTTATTACTTCTCCATAGGTTGATAACTGGAGATTGAGGGAGGATTCCTGCCCTATTTTTTCGATTTCTGAAATGAATTTGATAACATCTTCTTCATTGCGTGGACGCAATGAAAACAGAAAGTCGATAGTGTTTCTTGCTTTTTCCGTATACATCATTAGGCTGCTTTCGAAATCCTTATGAATCGTACTCCCTACTTCCAAAAACTTTTCAGTTTTTTTACTTTCGGTTTGTGCGTTAATCAATGCTATTCCGATGACAATAACTATGAAGGAGCCTATGCAAATAAGAAGTAGGCAAATTTTCAAAATCCTTTCTACACTATTTGGCAATTGAACTTGAACCATACTTATCTCGTTTTAAATATAATAATTTTAGTTTCATTTGGAATGAGATTTTTGTCCTTTCATCATAGTTTGAAATTGGGGCTATTACCTGGTCAATAAACTCGGCTTTTTTAAGATTGGACTGAGCTTCGAGCAAGGTATTCCTATCATTTGCAATTCCACTTATGTCATATGCCGTATCGCTATCCGAATATTTGAGGGAGGTAATTGTTATTCCCTTGGGCATAAGCTTGTATATTTTCTCAATTTCGCTACTCACTGAAAACAAATTCTTAGAGATTCCACTTAACTCTGCAATTTCTTTGTTAAAGGTACCAATTTGTTCCTTTATCTCCTGATATCTTGCGCCAAATATCATTCTGTCCAATGACATTTTTTGAGATAAGAGACTTTTATATTGATATCCCGTATTTTGAAATTGGAATATCGTAAACGAGGCCAATGCGAGAACAATTGTTGTGGCTATTATTGAGGTTGCCGAGAATATTATTGCCTTTTTCCTTGTATCGAGGCTCTCAATGAATCTCTCAGGCAATAGATTTATTCCATCTGAATCTGATGAGTTTAGTTCTCTCATCGCAGATCCTATTGAGTTGTTGAAATAAATTGAGAAGGGAACATATTCATTTTTGTCTTCAGCTTCAATCGTGAATTTCTTCGGCTCTATTGTTAGTCCAAGCTGTGGATCTCCAATCACTGTATTACATCTTGGGAAGTAGCTTTTGGCGATCTTCATTGAGTCTGGGAGATTGATAAATTTACCTGTCAGAAGAACCTGGTCAATTTTTTCGCCCTTATTTTTTTCTTCAAATTCTTCAACAATGAGCTTTCCGCGTTTGTAGTTTCTATTCAGGAAGTTTTTAATTATGTCACTACCCTGGATGGTATTAAGCTTATTTTTTTCCTTGAGATCAATAATTACATTATCGGTAAGTTGAGATTCTTTTTCCAGCTCAGTAATTAGCTTGTGGCCCCCCTCATTCACACTAAAGAAGTGTTTTACAACTAAATTTTTTATAACAATGTAATTAACCGCCAGCGTATCCATGTCGATTATCAGGCTAGTTTTTCCCAAGAGCATTTCTTCCGGTAATGAATAACGCAAGGTATCACAAGGTACGCTGAATAAAACAGGAATCATGTCCATTTCCTCAAAAAGATCACAGTATTTATCGGCCACCTGTTTATTAATACAGGCGAATAACACATATTGTGAGGAGTGAGCAATTGATTCATCTTCCTTTTCGAGGACTGTACTGTCCCAATAAATATCGCTTATTGAAAAAGGGATGACCGTTTCCGCCTGATAGGTAATTGCTTTTTTCACTTCTTCTTTGCTTAAATTCGCAGGAAACTGAAAAATATGTGTCATTACTTTGCTTGAGGGAAATGTAATGGCTACATTTTTTGTTGCTATCGGGTTTGGATTACCATTTTGAAGCATAGACTTCAAAATCAATTTCAGATCCTCCTTTTTCTTAATTTCACCGTTGACAATTACATCCGCAGGAATGATGGCCCTGTTGTACGATTCCAGGCATCTATTTTCACCATGTAGACTAAGCTCGGCTATCTCTACGGAGTAGTCGTGAAAGTCTATTCCTACTATTTTGTCTCCAAAAATACTCATGTTTTTATACTATTAGTTTTTTTGCCAATTTAATAGTCTAACGTTATTTATTTCACCATTTTGAATTACTGTGATTTCTGCCTGATGATTTTGAGTGTAGTTTTCAAATGTTGTGCTTATTGATACTATTTTTGTGGTGCTTCCAATGATGGAAATTGTGCAAGTACCATAATCAAAGGTAATTGTTCCCCCTGAATAATTGATGTCCATTTTTATTTTTTGACTTGCCTCTTCAAAACAGGATTCAGCAATATAATAGGAGGATTTGTTTGATCTGGTATTTAGCTGTTGATATGAGCTGGTAACCTGGGTTTCCGATACCCCAATCACAATCAAGAGTAAAACAGCAGACATCACCAACACACTTATAAGCATAATTGCGCCTCTGATATTTTTTGTTTTCTTCATTGTCTGAGTGATATTGATGTGTGAAGAGTGGTACTTTGGTTTAGAACCGCAAGATCACTATTTATTGGTTCGCAATTCATGTCTACGATTATCTGTGTCGGTATTTTCGGTGTAAATATTTCTATGAATTTCAGTTGAGTACATTTCACGAAATCTGAATTAATTTTTGTTGGTCCCTCCATTCCCTCCTTGATGTAGACATTTTCACTATCAAGGTAAAGCAGGGTTGGCGACTTTTCTGCATCTGAAACATTCAGGGATATTTTTCCCGTGTTACTTTCAAAGATACTGGTTGACGAATTTACTCCTGTAGCGCTTTGAATTGTGGAGGTTAGCCTGTTGCTCAAAAAATCCATGCCCGCCTGAATCTCCTGCATGTCAGATGTTTTTTTGCTTATGCCAATTATTTGCAGAGAAAAGCTCATGATGGCAAACAGTACTGCGCCCGATATTGTTAAATATAGTAATATTTCTATTAATGTGGTTCCTTGATTTTTTTTGTTTTTTCTCATGGTGTGTAATTAATTCTCACACTATCAAGAATTGGGCTGGTGACACCATCTGAGGAGAGGAATGCTTTGTATTGCATATATCTTTTTCCGCTACTAGTTGAGGATAGTACTATTGGTGTGCGGGTGTCATTATAGAAGGTAGAATTTGTACCATCTGGGCCGACCCAGACGGCAGTGTCCAGGTTTTCAATACTGTCTGCTGTTTTAATTTGAAATTGGATTGTGCTGCCGGGCACGTAGGTATTTTCCCATTCTATAAAATGGTAGTCCGTATCAGAGCTTGTAGTGTCCAAAACGTCTGAGGTGTAGCTACCACTTGTGGCTACGCCTGAGGCGGTTTCGCCCACTATTACCATTCCCCTATTTGCAGTATCAGTAGAAATGTAAATGTGGTCTGTATCGGCATCAATGCCGGTGCCTTTGCCTCCAATGTCGAAACTATAGAGATAGTAGGGGGCATAGGTATTTGAAATATTTATAGCTGCAAGTCCAGCGCCTACTTTATCAATGGCGGCATATAAATAGTTACCCGATACTACCAAGTCCTCGATTTTACCGTTTGTATCTATTGAGGTTACTAATGATGGTGCAGCTGGATTTGTAATATCAATAATTTTCAATGAATTGCTCGTATTGTTTATGCCAACATAGGCGATATTGCCATTTAACTCTACGGCTTTCACTTGTCCTCCTACGTTTAGAGATCCAACTAATACCGGATTTGTTGGGTTTGAGATATCTAAAATCTTAAATCCACTGGTGTTGTTTACCAGTCCCACATAAGCATAATTCCCTCGTATTTTTAGTACACTTATTGTGCTGGCAAGGTTCACAGTTCTGGAGATGGTGGGAGAGCTCTTTGTGGTAATATTGTATATTTTCAGGCCATTTGTGATTTGACTTATTGTCGCATATAGATAATTACCCGTAACGGCAGGTTGATTTCCGTAGTCTCCCAGATTGATGGTGCTGGCAGTGAGTGGAGAGGCTGGATTTGTTACGTCTACTATTGCCTCCCCGCTACTTGATTTTTCAACACCAAGGTAGACATAGTTACCATCCTTTACTATATAGCGACCTTTACCACCAAGATTTTTGTAGCCCACGATGGTTGGGATTTGTCTGTTTGAAATGTCAATGATGTTTAGTCCTCTATTTGTGTCTTCAGTGGCGAGATAGGCGTAATTTCCCTCTACTGTAACATCATTTCCATGCTTTCCAACGTCACTTGAACTCACATATGTAGTTTCTCCTACTAATTCTGTAATCCTGATTCCGCAATTGTCGGTTGGTGGGCCAGGGAGGGCTGTTACTTCCGTATTGTCAAATGTCCCGCTACTAAATTCGGTACAGGTTGTGCGGAGAATATCGTCCGTCCGCCAGTTGGACAGGTATTCTGTTAAAATTATTGATCGTGGAATTAGTCCGTTTTGCATCCAGCTTATCGCTGATTCTACTTTTTTCATGTCATCATCGACTGTGATTCCATCTTCGCTGATGTTTCCGCCTTCATCTCTGTAAACGTCTGAGATCGTAATTGTTCTTTCATAAAAGTTGTCGATTAATTCCGGTGCTTCATTGTAGCTCCATGAATTTGATACAAGAGTTAATCCATATGTTCCATTTTCAAGAGCAAGAAAGTCTTTATCTCTGATGTTGCGAGTTGCCTCCAGTCCTTCTTGTGCGTAAAGGAGAGCCTCGTTGCTTATTTTTACGGTTGCATCTCTCCCCAGTGTATCCAGTGAAAGATAAGCTATTCCAATTGTAAAAATTGAAAAGATGCTTATTGCCAGCAATATTTCTACCAGTGAAAATCCTGATTTGTTTTTAGTGAGTTTCATCTAGTAATTTATAGTCCCATTTTGGTTTATAATAATTGTAATTGTTCTGTTTATTGCCGGGCTATTAAGTGAAACTGCTCCATAATTTGGAGTTTCCCCATCTATTTTTGAAAAGATGACGTTTGATCCCCCTTCGTTTAGGCTAATGCTGTTTATTCTCATGCTCTCCGGAAGATCAATCTCAAAATTTGATGGATCTTCACTGTCATAGACGTTTCCTTCGAATATAGTGTAGGAGGAATTTTCAAAATGAATGCCATGGTCGTTGTCATTTAGTCCTGAGGCGGCGCTACTGCTTGCCAAGCGCAAGGAGTGGGCAATATTTGATGCTTGTGAATTAATATCAGCTTTAATCTGCAAATTACTGTAATAAGTTGACGCAAGGCCTATTAGCACTGCCATTATTGTGATAACCAGCGCTATTTCTATCATTGAGAAGCCACATTTTCTGATATTTTTTGCCATTATTTTTGAATAAGGTTTGGCAACTGGTAGATTGGCATAATAATTGAAATTGCGATTCCACCTACCAGTGCCGCCATTAGCACTAGTAATAAGGGCTCGATTGCCACTGATAAGTTTTTTGTTTTTGTATCAACTTCCCGCTCATAGAGGTCTGCGATTTTTCCGGTTGTGGTTTCGAGTGTTCCCGTTCTTTCTCCCAGCTCAACCATTTTTGTGCACATAGGTGGAAATAATTTAGGACTCCTTTCCAGACTTTCTCCAATCTTACCTCCCTGCTCTACCTTTTCAGCTGTTTCTAGTAAGACTTTTTTGTAAAGTGAGTTATCCAACATTTCAGCAGTGACGTGTAATGCCTTACTAATCGAAACACTCGCCTGTAATAGTGAGTTTATCGTTCGTGAGAAGCGCGCAACATTTGCACCAATCAAAATGCCTCCAAATAAGGGCAACCTTATTAAAATACTGTCCCAAAAGGGCCTTAAACCCCTTAATTTGAATAGGATTGCCATTATCGTTATTATTCCAATAACCCCAAGAGTTGAGAGAAGTGGATTGTGTGTAAGAAAGTCGCTTGTGGCTATCAACATCCTGGTTGGCAGCGGTAGTTTTACCTTGAAGGTTTCAAATATTTTAGTAATTTTGGGCATGATGAATATCACAATTCCGATACCCATCATTAGAGTTATTGAGATAATAATTGCTGGGTATATGAGTGCTGATACCACTTTTTGTCTAATTTCACGCTCTTTCTCAAGTTGAATATCCAGGTAACGCAGGACCTCCTCCAGATTTCCAGCCTCTTCGCCAGTTTGAACCATGTTGATAAATATATTTGAGAAGTTGTTGTCATATTCCTTTAGGCTTTTAGCCAGAGATTGTCCGGAATTTATCATGCCCAGGATATCTTCAAACATTTTCTTTATATTGCTGTCTTTAGTCTGATTTCGCATAATCTCTATGGATTCCGTAATGGTAATTCCCACCTCAAACATGGTGGCTAGATTTTTCACAAACATTATTTTTTCCTGAGTGTTCATCTTGGGCCTACCAAATATCCATTTTTTCCCTTGAGCGTCCTCGCCAATCGATAAGACTATTTTTTTCCTGTTTTGCAAAATTTCGATGGCCTCCTCTTTGGTTTGGGCCTCAATAATCCCTTTTTCTTTCTCTCCTGTAATGTCGGTAGCCGAATATGCAAATTTTAGCATTGTACATTTTGTTATTAACTGCGCATAACTCTAAGAACCTCGTCTATCGTAGTGTCTCCTCTTAATACCTTTTGGATTCCATCGGTAAACATAATTGTCATTCCTTCCTTCTGAGCCTGTACTTCAATGTCGCTTGCATTACCGTTTTTTAATAGAATTTGTTTGATATCGTCGCTTACTTCTATAACCTCACTAATAGAGGTTCGTCCCTTGTATCCGCTACCTACACAGGCACCGCAGCCTTCTCCCTTGTAAAAGGTAAATTCATCAGTGTCTGTGATTGGTTTTTTGGTTATTTCTTCAATGATTTTAGTGAAATCTTTTTTAACGTTATACTTGCTTCCTAGGCCCTTTACTTCCTGGGCTGTGATTTTGTATTCCTTTTTGCATTTTGAGCAGATATTGCGGACAAGTCGTTGTGCAACGATCATCTGGACGGTCGCTCCCAATAGGAAGGCTTCTACTCCCATCTCGAGCATACGTGGAAGTGTTGACGATGCGTCATTTGTGTGAAGGGTGGCTAGGACTAAATGGCCTGTCAATGCTGCATTGATCGCGATTCCTGCAGTTTCTTCATCGCGTATTTCTCCTACCATCACGATATCAGGATCCTGACGAAGAAGAGATCTAAGGCCAGCGGCAAATGTAAGATTGGACTTTGGATTTACTTGAATTTGGTTTACACCCTCTAGTCTGTACTCAATCGGATCTTCGATGGTGGAGATGTTTACTTCAGGAGAATTCAGAAGTTTTAGAATTGAGTAAAGTGTTGTGGTTTTGCCTGATCCTGTTGGGCCGGTCATAAGTACGATTCCATGCGTCTTTAAAATATTCCTTCTAATTTTTGCAAGATTTTCTCCATCGTATCCAAGGGTTTCCAGGTCCAGCTCTTGACCTGTTGAACTAAGAATACGCAGTACGGTTTTTTCTCCGTTGTATGTAGGGAGGATAGAGACACGCAGAGTTATGTCATTTTCGTCCAGAGTAATTTTGAAGCGTCCATCTTGAGCCGATCGGTGTTCATCTGTTCGAAGATTTGCTAGCACTTTGATCCTTGAGGTTATAACCTCAAGGATTGAAACTGGAAACTCTGTAATCTGTTGTAGTAATCCATCAATTCGATATCTGATGGCAACCGTATCTTGCCTTGGTTCTATGTGGATATCTGAGGCATTGTTTTGGAAGGCAAAAAGTATGATTGTATCAACAATTTTAGAGGAGTCCTTTAGTGATTCTATTTTGCTGGGGTCTGTTAGAACCCCTTCAAGAAGCTTATTAAATTTCTCATTTACGTCTTTATTGTAGGCGGACAGCGATGTCTTTATTTCCTTTTTTGTGGCATAATAGGTCTCAATTTCAAGGCCGGTTTTTTTGCCGAGAGCACTGATCAGCTCCCAATTGCAGGGATTGTTCATGGCCACTCTTATTGAGGTGCCGGTCGTTTGAAAGGGAATCAGATATTGGCTTGCCGCCAGTGTATGTGGGACAAGCCTGAGAATAGATTCGGCGATTGTTTTTTCAGAGAGCTTAACAAATGGAACCTGGTAAACTTCAGCCATCGCTGCTCCAAGCCGTTCATCGGGAATCGTCTCCTGTTTGAAGAGCACTTCTTCTATCGGGATGTTGTCCTGGATAGCTCTTTTTTCCGCGGCTTCAAGCGCTTTACTTTGAATCAGTCCCTGTTCAAGTAGAATCTTTTTTAGAAGTGCGTCATTAATCGACATACTATTTGGGTTTTTATTTCCCTATATTATAGCATGAATTAGCCAAAAAATGAAGCAGTTTGTTACCTAAGATCGTTGAGATTCAAGCTTTCGTTGAGGGTAATTTGCTCAACAAATTCCGGCATGTGTGAAACGAGAATAATGGCTCCCTCAAAGTCATCTATGGCCTTAGCAATTATGGGTAGATGACGAAAATTGATGTGGTTTGTAGGCTCATCCAGGATTAGTAGGGCAGGTTGCTGCAATACAAAACGTGCATAACAAAGCAGCCCCTTTTGCCCTTCAGAAAGCGATCCAACCTTATTTTTCATTAGCTCAGAGGTGAGCAAGAAGTGCGCTCCAGTAGCAAATATCTCCTCATTTTTGGGTAATTCCATCATTTCTTCCAGTGATTCATAGACGGTCTTGTTGAAATCTAGTCCTGAGAAATCCTGTTGATAATAGCCAACCTTGACTCCTTCTGAGATCACGGCACCATCTGATTCGCTGAGGGCTAAGTCTCTTAAGAGAGTGCTCTTGCCAATGCCGTTTGGCCCAAGAATTTCAAGACGGCTGCGGCGAAAAAGCTTAATATCAACCTTTTTATCTACTCTTTCATGGTTTTTTATCACTCCAACTGAATTAATTTTCACAATTATGTCAGAGAAGCGTTGGGCTGGAATGAGGAATGGGCGAATAGTTTTATCGTCCTTTTTTACGTCCACCATATTCTCTTGGTCTTCTTCAATTTCATCACGCATTTTACTGGCTAATCTGCGCATTTTTCCTCCTTTGTTGGCAAAGAAATTGACCTTGTCCTTGCGGTCTTGAATGTTTTTCTTGAGTTGGGCGTTTTTTCTTTCCTCCCTTTCGATCTGACCAGCGATTTGCTCAATCACATCGAAGTAATCCCCTACGTACTGCTCCACCTTTTTGGTGTAGACGTCGAGATTCAATACACCATCGGTAAAACAATTCAGGAAGTTGGCGTCATGGGAAATTACCACTACAGTCTTTTGGTAACCCATGAGGAAGCCGGTGAGATGATTTATACCATCTGTATCGAGATTATTGGTTGGCTCGTCGAGAAGTAAAATGTCCGGCTCCTGAATTAGGGCATAGGCCAATAGTAATCGAGCCATTTGGCCGCCTGAGAAATCCTTGATCTTTTTGTCCAGAGTGGTGGTGAGATGAACAACTTCAAGTACGTCTTTGATTAGTTTTTCGATATTGTACATTTTCTCGGAAAAGGCACTTTCAAAGTACTCAAGGACTGTATTTTCAAAAAACCTCTTAGGCATAACCTGAAGAGCGATGGCAATTGTGGCATTATTAAAGATGTGGACACGTCCCGATGTTGGCTTAAGTATCATCTCTGACTGGCCTTCATCCTTGAAGCCTGAGGCTCCGAGAATCAACTTGAATATTGTACTTTTACCGGCGCCATTTTGACCCATGATGGTGATTTTGGCATTTTCTCTTATTGAAAAACTGGCGTCGTCGAGGATTGGTTTGTTGCCATCATAGGAGAAGGATACTTCGTCGAATCTCACAATTACATTTCCGTGATTCATGAAACAGTTGTTGTAAAAAAATAGAGCTCGCGTAGTATAGCATAAAGTTTAATATTCACCTTATATCATGAAAATCATTGCCTATGTTGGTGGTGCTATCTTGGCTTGGGCACTCGTTGTTTTGCTTTTCTTTTACTCGGAATTAAAGGCAATAAAAGAGCGTGATCCAGCTGCTAGAAGTATTTTCCCTCCAATCTTTTTAAATAGCGGATTGATGGCGTTGGTGCTGCACCGTTTCGCAAATTTCTTATGGAAACTTCACCTGCCCTTTCTTCCATGTTTAATTTCTCAAATTTCCAGATTCTTAACTGGGATAGAGATTCACCCTGGTGCTAGGATTGGGAGAGGCTTTTTTATTGATCATGGGATGGGGGTGGTGATCGGAGAAACGGCCATTATTGGTGATAATGTAACAATTTTTCAGGGTGTAACATTGGGGGGTACAGGTAAGGAAACGGGAAAGAGGCATCCGACGCTTGGCCATAACATTGTAGTTGGGGCCGGGGCAAAGGTGTTGGGAAATATTGTAATTGGAGATGGCTCATATATTGGGGCAAATGCAGTAGTTATAAAGGAAGTGCCGCCAAATTCAACTGTGGTTGGCGTGCCAGGGAGAATAGCAAAACAGGACGGGAAACGGGTGGATAAAATGCTTGAGCACGGCCATATAGTGGACCCTATCATGGAGAAGATTGATTTGCTCTCAAGAAGGGTGGAAGAGTTGGAAAAATAATGTTAATGTTTACCTCAAATACATAAACTAAACAAAATGATTGAAGATAAGATTTCACAAGAAATTAAAAAGATTGGCGAAATTAAGGAGAAACTCAAAGGGATTAAAAAGGATATAAAAGAGGAGGAGAAAATTGATAATGACCAACACCGAGACCTGAAAAAGATGGCAAAGGATGCAAAACAGCAACTCAAGGACTTTGAAGAGGAATTTTTGAAGGATCTACAGACTGACGAGATGTATAACAAGCTACGCGAGATGAAAATCCAAAAAGAGGAAGAGCTGGCTCAAACATATGAACACCTTTTTGAGCACATTAATAAATTACCGCAAAAACTTTTCATGCTGAATCTAGAAACTGAAAGTGGCATGATGAGAGTTCAGGTACAACCTGAAATGAGGGTGTATGTGAATGGAAAAGAGGAGAAGCCAAAATTCTAGTTACTGCTAGATCTTGGTGAAATTTCCATGGGCTGGATCGGCGTAATCGCCGATTTTTGCGTTTGTGATGTTGCCGGAAATGGTTCCGGTGGCTCCGTCTCTTTGTTTGATGGCTTTGTTGGTAATATTATTGAGGATTTGTGCTCCAGTGGTACCTGTGAAGCGATACTCAATTGCATTGGGATAATCGTTTTCCATTAGGATAATATTGTTTTCGACTGTGACGTCCTTGGCCGTTTCAAGGATGATTCCGGCATCACCGCGAGTGGAGTTGTGATAGATTTTGTTGTTGCGAATTGCGCCGCCATTTTCCCCTCGATCTTCGCCCATGCCGAAGCCGATGGCCCGATCACAGTTAAGAAAGGTGTTGTTTTCCACTACTGTGTTTTTTGAGCTGGACCAAAAGTGAACTGCATCTTCAGCTAAGGCCTCTTCCGGGCTTTTGATAGCTATGAAGAGATTGTTTTTCACGATCCAATTTGCGGCGTTGTGGGCATCAATCCCACCAATATAGTATTGGGGACCGATTCCGGCAGTATATTCCAGGGTGGAGCATTCTAGGATGCCATTGTCCGCGCCCAGATCCATTTTGCTAGCATCGTAGGAGACTTTAACCAGTTGCTCGTATCCGTCAGTGATGTGGAGATTGTGAAGGAGTGCGCCATCGGCGTCCAATTCTCCATGGATTTGGATGACATGGTTGGCAACACCACCCAGCGACATATCGGCAATGGTGATGTTTTTTCCTGCTAAAAAGAATATGCGGGTGGTTTTGCCGGTCATGCCTTCACCTTTGAGAATAACTGCATCGCGATTGCCTGATGCGCTGCGAAAAATGATATTTGAGCCGCTTACCCAGAGGCCTTCTCCTGAAAAATTGTAAGTTCCATCTTTGAGAAGAATTGTGACATTACTGGTTTCATTGGCCTTGGCTACCGCCGTACGAAGCTCATCGACGTTTGAAACATTAATTGTGGTGCCGATCACTGTGTTTAGTGGGTCGCATTTGCCAATTGTGGTCGTGTTTGGGGGTGGAGTTGATTCTTTGCCGGTAAGTAACCGATAGAGCACCTCGGCAGCGGCGCCACGGGACATCGAGTTGCCTGGGTAATAGTAATCTCCCTCTTCTTCTAGGAGATTGTTGATTTGGGCTGTTTGCAGATATGGATAGTACCAGGCTGTTGTGGGTACATCTTTGAATTCTACTGTTGGTTGATCACCTTCTTTGAGCTCATTGATGAGAGTGATCATTTTGATGGCCTCTACTTTATTCACCTCCTGTTCTGGATGAAAATTGCCATCGGCGTAGCCCTGAACCCAACCGTGAGATTTGGCAAAACAAACGTAGCTGGCAAACCACTGACCGTTAACATCTGGAAAGCATTTGTCATAGGCAACAAAAGTGGGGTAATCGAATTTGCCGTTTGCATGGGTTGCGATTACTGCAAGCTTAAGGAGCTCGGCACGATTCAGGGTGCGATTCGGCTGAAAAGTGCCATCCTGGTAGCCCTGAATGATATTTTTGCTTTGAAGATATTCGATGGCTTCCTGATGTGGATCGTTTGCAATATCACTAAATGAAATAGCACTAACTGTCGGCAGATTTGTGCCTACAATTAGGATAAAAAATAATAGCCTTGCGACTAGTTTTTTCATGTTATTTGAGTTTTAGGGCCTCACTTAAATCAATAATTTTGTTGATGAATGTTTTTACATTTTCAACGTTGATTCCGGGATTTTGTGGAGTAGAACCCCAAATTGGGTGACGGGCAATCATCATTGCGGATGTTCCTTCAGTTTGAAGTAGGTCCTCATAAAAAGTGTCGTTGAAAATCAGATGGTTCTCTTCAAGCTTAAGGTTGAGCCAGCCAAATTGACCAAAGTAGTGCAGAAATTCCGCAGGAATTTCTGCGTTTCCGCTAACCATTAGTTTTTCATCAAAAAGTTTTTCACCTGTGTCTTTTGCTACGATATTTTTACTCCTTGGTTGAATATGGAAATTTTTCTTATCTGAATTCTCCACTTCAAAGGAAATAAATTTACTCATTTTATAGCTGTAGGAACCAGTTGAAAACCCAATATGTTTGGCAGAAACTCCCATAACCAGCTCAATGTTGTGGGCACGATATTCACCATGCATTTCGCAACCGGAATTCATGAAGGTTTTTTTGTCTGATGGGTCAGCAGTATTTTCTGAGTATTTTAGGCCGAGCTCCTGTGCCAGAATCGGCATTTTATTCTCATAACTTGCCTGAATATTATTAGGCATTAGTGTTGAGAGATTTTGAGGAAGCATTCCTCTAATATTCTTAAGTTTATTGCCAAAAACCAAGATTGCGATTCCGATGATGATGAATGGTAGAAATTGATAGATTGTTTGCATTTTTAGATTAGTTTTGAATTAAGAAAATTGAAAATTGGCTCTGGAGGCCCAAACTGGCGATTATTTGTTAGCTCCACCATACGTCCAGTGCGACTATCTGTGAAGTCAACATATTGCGCTGGTCGTCGTGTCATTGCGGGCATATTGGCCGCCATCGGATTTGTTATGCGAGGACTTTTTATTATATCATATGGATAGTCTTCAACCTTGCCGTTTAGAGATTTCACAACTTCTTTATCCGTAAAGATGATCATATTGCGCTTAGCATTGTAGAGATTACGGATGATGCCAACAATGGAGATGAAGAGGTAAAAATCAATTACACCAAATATTCCTGCGAAGAGATAATTAGTTGTGCCGTAGGTGGGGGCAGTATAAACGAAGGTTGTGGTGGCTCCTCCGAAGATTAAAAGTAAAATCATACGGAAGAAAATGCCTTTCAGGGCGTCTCCCTTAGCAAAATTGAAGATTGCCCAGCCGGGCTTTGCTTCACCGCGTAATACGGTATCCAAAACGCTTGTTGGTTCCATAAGGAGTTGTTATTTAACTCCCTTATTCTGCAACTGTTGAGTCTGAGTTTCAACCTTTTTAATAAGCCCTTGGTAATCGCTGGCAGAATTCATATTAAATAGTGCGTAAAGTGCCACTACTACTGCGATCCCTACGAAAATCATCGCGATGATAAACCCCTTGCTTTGGAGCAATTCTGGTTTTTTAAGAATAATTGATTCTGGATTTAAAATGGGATTAACTTCTGGTTTGGTTTCTTCTGGCATGGGTTACTTGGTTACGGTTATGGTGAGTTCGAAACTGCTAACTGTATTCTGGGAATCACTAACTTCCAGCTTGACCTTGTAGGTACCGGCATTTTCGAAAATATGAGTTGGTTTAACCTGTGTTGAAGTGCCGCCATCTCCAAAGTCCCAAAGATAATTATTGATTGTGCCTGTAGAACATCCGGGATCTAAAGTAGTGGTAAGAGGTGCAATGCCATGATCGAATATTGTTGAGAAACAAGCGTTCAAGGGTATCTCTCGGACTGTGATTGTGGTGGTAGCGGTGCTTTGAGTGTTGTCAGAGCCAATTGCGGTAACAGTGGCAGTGTAGCTACCAATGGATACGTACTTGTGATTCATTTTTGCAGCACCCAATTTAGTGGGTGTCCCATCTCCAAAATCCCACCTATAGCTCACTATTTTACCCTTTGGATAAGTGGAGCCACTAGCATCAAAATTTACTGTTAGAGGTACTGTCCCGTCAACCTGATCGGCCTTGATGTCGGCGACGATGCCTTGTGATTCTACTTTAACAACAATAGTTGATTTCCCAATATTGCCATCACTATCAGTTACCGAAAGGGTAACGTTGTAGGTGCCTTCCTGATTATAGATGAAACTTGTATGAGATCCCGCTCCATCAACTTTATCATCACCTGTAAAGTCCCACTGGTAATCAACGATGTTGTTATCGCTATCAGTGGAGCCGCTGGCGTCAAATACGACTGTAAGTGGTACCTTTCCTGAAAGCACAGAGGTGCTTATGTCTACAACTGGATCAGTGGTGATTTTTGCAACTGGTATCCCCTTTACGTTTCCAACTGTAATCTTCTTCACCTCGGTTCCATCTTCACCGGCTTCATCTGTGACAGTGAGCGTCACGTCGTAATTTCCTGCATTTGCAAAGGCATGAGCGGCTGTTTTTGTAGTTTCTGTTTTAGTGCCGTCCCCAAAATCCCAAGCATATTTTTGAATTTTTCCTTTGGGTGATGTTGATCCATCAGATTTAAATATATAACTAGTGCCAATTGTATATTTGGCAGGTTCATCTGCAATGGTAATAACTGCAAGGGGCCCCTTGTGCTCTACAACTTCAATCTCCTTTTCGGTAACCGCTGATTCTCCGGTTGTATTTGTAACACGAAGTGAAACGGTATATTTTCCGATCTTTTCAAATGTAAATTTAACCTTTTCTCCTTCAGCGTCTGAATAATCTCCATCACTGTTGAAATCCCATTCATAGGTATCAATATTTCCATCTGGATCCGAGGATTTACTGGCATCAAAATTTACCTCGAGTGGCGCATCTCCAGATTGGGGATCGGCCTCGAATAAGGCACTAAGAGCCTCGTTTGTGATGGAAACAGTCACATGGTATTCCCCGCCAACGCTAATTTCACCTGTATCTTTGTCCTTTACGTTTACAATTAATTTCACATCGTAAATTCCTTTGGTTTCATAGATGTGTGACACAATCTGGCTTGTACCGGTACTCTTGTCTCCAAAATCCCAATCGTGGGAGACAATTTGATATTTATCTTTATTAAGTGGAACATTGGTAGCATCAAATTTAATTTCGATTGGAGCACTAATATTTAAGGTTTCAGTTGGAGTAGTAATTATCGGATCAAGGAGTGACGGGGCTACCTCGGTGCGCTTAGAGTCCAAATATACGTAGGCAAATCCCCAAACTAAAAGGATGAGAGTGAGGGCAATGCCGGAGAAAAGGCTTTGACGTAAACCAGCCTTTTTCGCCTCTTTATCGTCATGTTTCGCCATGCTGCTGCGGAAAAGGCCAATCATGGTAAATACGAAAGCGATTAAAGCAAAAGAGATAAATATGAGATGAATGAAGGTAATGAGTCCATTAACAAAGGCTCCTTGATCTACGCCGAGAAGTTTTGCGATCGGACTAACACCAGCACCCGATTGTCCTAAGAAAACGAAGGAAAGGACGAGAGCAATGAGCAATACTGAACCAAAAGCCCCTAAACATCCAAGCATCGCCTTTTTACGAGCCTCTGGGTTTGGAGGTAGTGGTGGCTGTGGGCCGGATGGTGGTTTGTTCACGGTCTGTGGAACTGATGGAGCTACAGGAGTGGTAGAAACGGCTGGAATAGTAGCTGCTGGAGTGACTGGCAGTGTTGTTGGAGCCGGTGAGACACCTGGCATGATTGTGCGGTTTACAATTGGAGTTACTGGACTTTGTATGTCGTTTGTATATTTTTTAATTTCTGGGGCTGCTTGAGCCGGAGCTGCTGCTATTCCATCATCATCCTCGTCAGAGCCCACGTCTAGATCAATAAGTTTATCGTTCATATAAGTGTATTATTTGTATTTTATTTCCTGGTTCACTGAGTGCTCATTGCCATAAATGTCTTTTACAGTGAGCTTGGCAGTAGTTTTTCCCCATGATTGATCGTAATTTGTAGTCCAGGTCCCTGGGAAAACGGTTTTAAAATCTTCGTCATCGTTTGGAATTCCATTTCCGTTGGTATCGAAGTAGATATTCTTATCAATGATGTAATAGGCAATTGTGCCAATTGATTTTGAAAAATCGAATTTAACGGTACCAACTGTGCCGGGCAGATAAACAATACCATCACTATCTGGCATTGGGTCAGTTGTGAGCATTGCTCTTAATGTTTCTAAGACATCCTTTGTTTCATCTTTTATAGTTGAGGAGTCGGTAGTCACGGTTGAGTCACCGGGATTCACAAGATTGGTATCAACACTGTTTACTACAAAATCTTTATTGCCATAGTTGTCAGCAACTGTGAGTTTTACTTTGTAAATTCCTCCCAAAAGGTATTGGTACACTGGTTCGAATTCTGTTGAATTATTATCGTTGTCTTTTATTCCATCTCCATCACTGTCGGCTGTTGCCAGGGTGGATGCATTATCAAAGTCCCAAATATATTTTTCGACTTTTGCTCCGTGTTCTGAATCTGAAGTGGAGTTGTTTTTAAAGATCACTTTTCCGTCTACTACCTTGAAGGTAAATGCGGCGGTTGGAGGCAGAGATAAGGGTACAGTGAGGGTATTTACCACCTGATCGGTATTACCCTGATCATCGGTAATGGTAAGCTTTACTGTAAAGGTGCCTTGACCAGTAAACAGTCTTTCTGGATCTTTTGCCTGAGAGTCGACGTCGTTATCTTTGATGCCGTCGCCATCGCTATCTGAAGTTGCGGCGGTGGAGTTGGTATCGAAATCCCACTTATAGCTAATGATTTTGGCTCCGGCCTCTGGATCGGCTTCGGAATGATTTGTGAATTTAACTTTTTTCCCTTCGCTACCATCAACCACCTTAAAGGTGAAGGCAGCATTTGGTGGCTTCGCGAGGGAATCAATGTAGATTCTTACTGGCTGAGAGATTGATTCTCCACCTTTGTCATCAACTACTTTGAGGCGTGCATTATAACCGTCAGTATTTTTCTGGGAGTAAATATATTCGTATGTGGCTTTTGTCGTGGGTTCATTATTATAAAAGCCATCACCTTCCGTGTCCCAAATATAGCTCTTTATTTGGCCATCGGAGTCGGTGGATGAACTAGAAAATATCACCTTGTCTCCTGCATAGGCATTGGTTGTATTTACGCTGAATTTAGCTACAGGAAGCTCATTTGGTCCATTCACAACTTCTACTTTGCTAATTTCTGATTCACTCATTGATTGATAATCCGGGGAGTAACTTAAGTTATCGGAATCTACGACCTCGAGTCCAAAGCCATATTTCATCTTTTCACCATTTTTCCCTCTAGTACCAATTATTAGCTGAGCGTTTGGTGTTTTTGTGATCTGAATGCCAAGTGGTTCACTTGGATCGTCAACATCAAAATACCACCATTTATATTCGGTAATTTCGCCATCGATATCCTCAGCACCATAGGCTCTTACTTGAACCGTGACTGGCGTAACTAGCGCGCCAGATATGGCTACAGGTATAGCCTGAATGCTCGAAAATCTTGGTGGTGAATTAACTACATCAATCTGAATTTCGTCGGTATCTGTTTTTTTGGCATCATCCTTGTCGGTAACAGTAAGTCTTACGGTGTAATAACCTGGATCAAGTGGACTCAGCTCCTTAAATTTGTGGTTTTCCAAGCGACTAGAGCTCTTGCCGGTGTCGCCAAAATCCCAACTATAAACTAGGTCGCGGCCGGTACCATCTGTATTTTTTGAGGCCTCGGCATCGAAAGCAAGGATATCCTTTTTATTTACCTTAACAGGTTGAGAAAAATCACTAATGACAGCGTCATTCATTTTTAAGGTAATTTTGGCAACCGGCTTATCCCCTCCTCCAATAAAAATATTACGAGTAATCGTGGTGGAATTGTCCTCGGCATCATAAACTGTAACTTTCACATTGTACTTGCCTGCCTGAAGGTAGTCGTGTGGAATTATTGCAGTGTTGTGAAGATCGCCGTTACTATTATTTCCGTCACCGAAGTCCACCTCGTAGGCGATTGCATTATCGCTGAGCACGTTAAAGTCCATGTGAGCCTTACCCTTGCCTTCTCCCTCTGTTGCCATAATTGAGGTAACTTCCTGCGTTGGTGCCCAGGCTACATCCAAAATATTATCGATTTTTATTTTCTTGGTTAATTCTGTGAATTCCTCCTGCTTAAGATTATCGACAACTTTGAGCGTTACATCGTAATCACCTTTCTCGAGAAATTTGACTGTTGGGGTTGAAGTGGTAAGACCGTTGGCCACGTCTCCTTCATCTAGCTTCCATTTGCCCTCTGGCTTAATAGTCCATAAATAACTGAAGGAATTATCATTGTTGTTATCGGGATCGAAGCTGGAAGAGCCGTCAAAGGCAACGGTGGCAGGTTGGTTTGGCTTAGGAGTTGAATAGTTGAAGAGTGCAACAGGGGGTTTTGAGCTGACTTTGTAGTCTGAAATTATAGCTGTTTTGTCTTCACTGCTGCCATCGCTAACTATTACCTGGATATCGTAGTCGAGCTGGTATTTGAATTGATGAGTAAGAGTACGAAGATTGGCTCCCGAAGCTTTAAATGGATAATCCTTGGCGATTTTAGCCTGAACCTCTGGCGGTGCCTTTTGAATGTTTTTCGCAGTAATTAGCCATTCATAGCTAACAATTTTGCCAAGATCTGAGTGAGATTCGCTGGCATCCAAAATAACATTTTGACCTACAAAAGCCTCGTTAGTTGGATTGGCTTTCAGAATTGCAGCTAATGACCCTACTTCAATTGTGAAGACTTTACTATCGGAAACTCCCAGCTGATTGGTGACGGTAAGCGTCACGTCGTATTTTCCGGGTTTTTTAATGCCGTCATAATCCAGAATTCCGTTTGAAGACTCAGTTGTGTAGCCATTACTTATTGTCCATTTATATTTTTCGATGAGTTTAGTGCCGCTCGCATCAAGATGAATGCCATTGCCGCTCTTGGCGTCCTCGAGAGTTATTGAGACTGTCCGCAAATTGGACTCAAGGAAGTCTCCATTGTAGGCCATAATATCGATAGGATCGCGAGACCCAGCCTTCATGGTAAGGTTAATTTTATTTGTAGGTGGGCGTACCTTAATGGTTACAACGCTAATACCCGGCGCAAATTTCGTGGCATCGTTGGAGTTGATTTTTACTGCCGCCGTGTAGGTACCGGGCTGATCGAAGCGACAACGTTTTGCGGTGTTGCTAACATATGAAGCCTGTTCTTCTGCTGGAATGCCGGTGAGGTCACAACTAACGCCTGGTGAGTTAATCACCTTGTTGCCACCTTCGTTGGCTGGATCATAGTTAAATAATCCTGAAATCGTCCTTGCGCCTCCTATGTCCCAGACGATATTACTTTGACCATTTATGCTGCCTCCTGCAGGGTCGGAGCTACCAACGGTATCAAAAACTACTGTTAGTGGTGCTGCTCCCTCTACCACATTGGCACTTAATCTGGCCTGAACAAATTGTAGATTGGCCAGTTCATCATATAATATCGAATGTTGCTTTAAGCCTTCAATCAGTAGTCCGCCAATTATATCAATGCTGGATTGAGAGTCTACGGTCCAAGCTTTTATATTTTGGAGAAGACCACCAGTCACCGCTGAGACTGTGTAAATATTTGGATTATCGCGATCGGCTAATTCGGCAGTGTATCCATAGGCTGTTGCGCCCTTCATTATTTCGTAGGCTTTATTTGCATTACCGTCCTTTATCGCCTGGATATTCGAAAAGGACGAATAAATCTGTTCTAGTCGTTTAAATATTTCCTCAAGTTGTTTGCTATAGTCTGCAGCAATGGGCTGAATGATTCCGTAGATATTAGGCAAAACCTCCTGCCTCAAGGGAGTACCTGCTTCATTTGCATGAATCGATGTGTAAGCCTGTTGAACCATATTCCACTTCTCGTAGAGACCAACCTGATAGGTGTCCTTATAGTGCTTTTTCTCCTTACAGTACCAATCTCTAAATTTCTCTCCATTGTAGGCCGCCCTAAATTCATCGGCAAAAGTCTTTTCGTCATCGCCAATGTCCTCCCTGGAGCAGTAGGACATTTTTCCGTCATTGCCGAGTTTCACAAGGTCTGTGTCGGTGAGAATCTGGATGGAATCAAGGTCGGTGGCGATAGATCTGATTAATTCATTAATACGTGCCTCAGCCACAGTAAAGGCCTGCAGCTTTGATTTAATGGTTGTTAATTTGCTTTGAACACTGATTAGGAAGTTAACAATGCTGGTTTTTGGAGGCAAGCTTTTTGGGTTCAAGGATTCCTTTTCGGCGTCATTTTTGATATTCTGTAGATCTTCGGAAGTTTCAGAAAGAAACTTAAAGCCATTGAAAATCTCAACGGCAAGCGACCGGACCTCCTCTGCTGAGGCGTTGAAGGCACCGCTACTTTTCCCCGTTGATCCCATAGATGAATTACCATCCACTCCCCCACCAGCACCCTTAATAACCGTATTAACAAAAGCATAAGACCCCATAACTATCAAAAGCCCCACTACTGCGTAGCCGATGGCCTTTTTGGCAGTGCCCGTCTGGTCGTCATTGCCTCCGGAGATCACATAAAGCACGCCGGCATAGATAATTATAATGACAGCAATTAAGCCCAGGAAGCCAAGGGCGAAGTTCACAATTCTAATAACGAAACCTTTTAGATCGGAAGAGGAGGTAATTGCCGTGTCATAGCCATCTGGAGTAAGCTGAGCCAATTGTCCCTCGTACTGTGTGAAAGATAATCCTTGATCCCCGGTTTTAAACATTTCACCAGCGGCCTTGCCGGCATCAGCCCAAAATCCAGCATTGGCAACCGGCACAGTTGCTGCGAAAATCGAAAAAACAGCTGTAACAAGCAGCAATTTTAATAAATGTTTTTTTATTTTTAGGATGAGGGGCATATGTCGCTCGGAATTATAAGTTTTTAATTTGATTCTTGCAAATTTGGGTTGTTTGGATCCGGAAGCTTCACAAAAGTGGACACGATTGCAAAACTACCAAAAGCAAGTAGAAGTGCCACCAGAGCGCCAATTACGATTTTCTTCACCTTCTCGGTAGCCTCTTCATTGCCAGCAGAGACGACATACCTGTATCCACCATAAAATAGAGTAACAAAAGAAAAGAGTGCCACAAAGCCTGAAACGTAGTTCGTGAGCTGAATAAGTAGCTTCCGGCCTGCATTAACGTCTGGCAAGGCACTTCCGTTGTCTGGAAAAATTATCACCCTTACTACCAGCTCCACCAACCCAATAATTATCAATCCTGCCACGGCATATAGAATATGTGTTTTTGCTTTTCCGATGGCCTCTTCATCTCCTGCACTGCCTATCAAGGTGACTCCACGAATTACAATTACAAAAACTGCAATGGCTCCAATAAAGGCCTCTACAAAGCCCACTACTCCCCTGATCTGAGAAACGCTTTCCTGGGCGTACATCTGGGCTGTCGCCACGTTTTCAAAGGCATCGCCGTTTTCGCCAAAGAACATTTTTTTCACAACGACATCGGCAAGTTGAATTACTAATAGTCCAATTGTTCCATATATAAGAGTATCTTTATTTTCTTCTGCTTTTGATTCGTCCGAGGTGGAAATTAGGCGGATAGCTGAAACAATAATCATTACGAGGGCAATTCCGCTCATAAAGTAACGGAATAGATCGAGTGCAAATAAAATTGGACTTGAAACTATATCGACTCCTTCTAGTGCAACCGGGGCGTCGGGATGAGTCGCTGCTGGGCCCGAAGTATAGTAATCGGGCAGGTTGGTCCCCTTTCCTATCTCTATCAATCTTTCTCCTGGCGTTTGCGTTGAGGATCCCGTTGCCTGGGCGTAAGTAAGGGTATTGGCATGTAACACAAGTACGAACGCGGTAAGTACTAAAGATGCTCCGAGTTTTACTAAAAATCTCTTCATATTATTGGGCTATGGCCTGGATATCTTCTAAGCGACCAGCTAAAACGGTACTAACAAGAGCAAATGCGCCATAAACAATCACTATCCCACCAATTGAGGCAAAAATTATACGCTTTGCGCGCTCTACGGCTGTGTCTTCGCCTCCTGCGGTGGCATACATAACTCCGCCAATCAACAACATGAGTACAGCTGCAGGACCAACAAAACTCACAACAAGATTAGTAATTCCTACTATTTGCTCAACTCCAGCTTTGGCATCGGAATACGGATGAGCTCCAGTAATGCCAGAATAGGAGGTTTTATCAATTTTATAGAAGACCTTATTAATAAATACATCTCCAAGATAAACCAGAACCAATCCTGACAAACTATACATAATGCTTTTTTTGTGCTTCGCTGTAGTCTCCTCATTTCCACCGGCTGTTATCAATTTCGCTGCGGACCGGACAATCATTACCACGGCGTATGAACCGATCACGTATTTCACAAAGGTCACAAATATCTCCACTTGCTTATCAAAAAGATGTACCCGCTGAAGAATGCTCTGTGGGCTACCAAAAAGAGTATCTTTGCGCATATCAAAAATAGCAGCAACATCTTGGGACATACTGATCATCACGAAGGCGATAATACTATAAATGATGCCGCGAGTAGCTCTGGAGACCTCTTCTTCGTTGCCACTTGCCGTAATAAGGGTGAAGCCCATCAAACTAATAAAAAGCAAACCAATTACGCCTGTGAGCACTTTTACATATGGCAAAACTCCATTAATCACAAATTCAACTACTGCCTGCTGCCCTTCTCCTGACCCTATGTCCGGAGTGGGAATTTGAGCAGATTTATAAATACCATATGCACTATCCGGCATAGGCAAAGAGCTTGCCAAAGCCATGTTTCCAATTAAGACGGCCGAAACCGCCATGATCGCTAGAAACTGCAGTGCTGTTTTTAGAATTTGTTTCATTTTTATTTTAATTTTCCCTATATTTTAGCATATTTCAGCCTTTTTCTCAAGCACAACAGTACAAAAGCGCTAAATTAAGTTCCCTTGCATTTCCAGACTATTATATGTACTATGCACACAGAAGGCCAAGGCCTTTTTAGAGATATCAGAAAACCGTACTATTATGAATGCAATCAAATCTTATGTTAAGCACAGCTTTGAAGAGCTGACACGTGTTACTTGGCCAACTAAGGCCCAGGCAGTGAAGTTAACAATTATCGTTTTTGGTTTTTGTTTGGTAATGGCCTTTTTTCTTGGCTTTGTGGACTATGTTTTAACTTATGGTTATGACTTATTACTTAAGGCAGCAGCCAAATAAATCACTATGGCACGACAAGTAGAAGGAACAGGTAGGCATTGGTATGTAATTCACACATACTCAGGATATGAGGACGCAGTAAAGGATGCTCTACTTCAGAGAATTGAGTCTTTGGGTATGCAGGATAATATTTTTGACGTTGTAGTTCCAAAGGAAACACAGATTGTTATTAAAAAAGGACAGCCTGTAACTGAGGAAAAGCGAATTTTTCCTGGTTATGTTTTGGTAGACATGGTTGTAACTGATGATAGCTGGTATGTGGTTCGAAACACTCCTAATGTAACTGGTTTCGTTGGGTCTGGTACAATTCCAGTTCCCGTTTCGCCTGAAGAGTGGAAGGTGATCAAGAGGCATATGGGGCAGGCCGAACCTAAATTTAAAATTGACTTTACTCTTACTGATAACGTTATCGTTCTTGATGGTCCGTTTGCGAATTATGATGGAATCATCAGTAATATCGACGAAGAAAAGGGTAAGGTAAAGGTACTTATCACTATTTTCGGACGCGAAACACCAGTAGAGCTCGATTTTACTCAGATAAAAAAGAAGTAATAGGTCTCTAATTTATTGCATTTTTAAATGCTATCGCTTAAGCTGTTCCTGTTTGGTGTACCCTCTTAATTCCTATGAGAAAGTTTACTGTTTTTACAGTGATTCTAGCGATTACGGTGATTGTGACCGTGTCAGAAATGTTCGTAAACAATTATTTGCCTAGTCTACAGAGTGGAGAGAAAAAAGATCTTTCACTTACTCTTCCGGAGAGTCTTGATTTATCAAAAATCGTAAAAACAGATACTTTTGCTGCGGATGAGAATAGCGATGTAGACCCAACCCTCACGAACAAACTGGGTTCTGATGTAGTAAAGGAAAGCACCTCCACATTCGTAGATGAAACCAGTCCAACTCCAACCCCTATCGCTCCTGTCAAGAGTAAACCTGGCGAGTTGGCCAACCTGTATGACACCGACCCTACTTTCACGGGCTCATATGACAACGCTATTCCAGTTCCAGCTGATCAAACTGGAAAATCGCCAGTACCAACCGTTCCGGCAGTAACTGCAAACAGTAGTGGAAAGGCCGATGATTTTGAGGACCCAAACTACAGTGCCAGTGGCGTAAACGTGACTTTAAGGCAGGACCAAATAGAAAGTGCAGGTTTTTATAATGCATACATTGAATCAGAGGCTAGCGATGGAAAATTATTCAAGACGATTGATGTGCTTGATCTTTACGACACCCAGATGCAGAAATTTGTCATTCGCAGCAAAGAGGAAATGATGGCTAAGGCTTACATTTTCAGCGTTGGATCGAGTACTAAAATTGACGAGGTGTATCAATTGATCAAGTCTAGATGTGGACAAACCCCGCTTGTTACAATCAACGAAACAAATGGCTTTGGTAGTGAGAGTTTTTACATGAATGACTCAAGCAGAAGTAATACTGTGTTTTTGACTGTTCGAGTTGGGCAAGCTATTTATGCTTTTTCATACCCTAAAACCTATCATCAGCAGGTTAAAAACCTACTGCAGCTGATTACTTGGGAAATAGATTAAATCTATACTTCGAAAAGGTTTTGACTTTTTGCGTAAAATCAGTAGAATACTGCCAATTACGCGCTCGTTTTTTACTATTAATTTCCAATCAACATGGCGAAAGAAGTAACCAGAGTGATTAAACTGCAAATCCCTGCAGGAAAAGCTAATCCAGCTCCTCCAGTAGGTACTGCACTTGGTCCGGCCGGTGTAAATATTCAAGATTTCTGTACTCAGTTCAACAATCAAACTCGTGACATGGGAGATACTATTATCCCAGTAGAGATGACGGTTTATGATGATAGAAGTTTTACCTTTATCTTAAAGAGTCCTCCAGCTGCTGTACTTATCAAGAAGGCCATTTCTTTGGCTAAGGGCTCAGGAAAACCAAACAAAGAAAAGGTAGGAACAATTACTCGGGCTCAGCTTGAGGAAATTGCTAAGATCAAGATGGAAGATTTGAATGCTAACGACGTGGATGCTGCTGTGAAGATTATCAGCGGTACAGCTCGAAGCATGGGTGTGAAGGTGGAAGGCTAAGCGAGCCCGTAGGGCGAGTTTTTGCATTCTGGATTTGAATTTTACTTATATCGTGGGAGGCCTTCGCGGCCGCTTGACCACTAACCAAAATACTATGTCTAAACATGGAAAAAAGTATGAAGAGGCTGCAAAGCTAATCGTAAAAGATGTTCACACTCTTGATGAGGCAGTGGCTCTTTTGAAGAAGACTTCAGTAACTAAGTTTGATTCAAGCTGTGAGGTGCATTTCAATCTTGGAGTTGATCCTAAACAGGCTGATCAGAATATCCGTACAAGTGTAGGACTGCCTCACGGTACAGGTAAGGATGTGAGAGTTGTGGCATTCGTAGGAGAAGAGCAGATCAAGGAGGCTAAAGAGGCCGGTGCTTCTGTTGCTGGTACCGAGGAATTAGTGGCGAAAATCGAGAGCGGTTGGTTAGAATTTGACGTGGCTGTTTCTACACCAGATCAGATGAAGGGACTTGGTAAGGTTGCTAAAATTCTTGGTCAAAAGAGACTGATGCCAAATCCAAAGGCTGGTACTGTGGCTCCAGATTTTGTTCGTGTAATTAAGGAACTAAAGCAGGGTAAAGTGGAACTTCGTGTGGATAAGGATGGAAACCTACACAATATTTTTGGTAAAGTTTCCTTCGGCGAAGATCAGCTTAAGGAGAACTTGAAGACTATTGTGAAAACAGTACTAGAAGTGAAGCCTTCTAGCTCAAAAGGAACTTACGTACGAAGTCTAGTGGTTACTACTACTATGGGTCCCGGCATCAAGCTTGACGCTAATGGGGCTATTGCTGAGAGCAAGTAATAAAACTTTGGTAACCGAGCTGTTAAATCAGCTTTTTTACCAGTTTAAGTAGAGCCGAGGCTGTTGCTTTGATTTCGTGTTTCATCTTGAAACGGTGCCATCCGTGCTTCGTGGCGAGGTGGGAGAGGATTTTGCGGCATTTTTCGGAGAGATCGTCGTCTTGTTCGTGGAGGTGAGTTTTTTCGCGGGCGGCGAGTTTTCGTTCACCTTCAAAAAGGATGGATATATCTTCCTTGAGCAGATGCTTATTAGCTTGTTCAAGCCATGATTCACTCAGGCCTTTGGCTACTCCCCAAGCGATTCCGGTGCCAATGTAGTCCTCGGCGATCACCACGTCGTGAGTAGCGATGAGGTGCTTGAGAGTAGGCTCAAACTGGTAGCGGTTGAGGATAAACCAGAGCTGAAGCTCGGATTCAGAAATTTTTTGACCTTCAGGTGAGCGCAAGGTTTTATCGAGAAATGGACCAGTAGGTGGGAGATCGTAAATTGGATATTTAAGGAAATTTACCTTAAGGCCCTCAGCCTCAAGTGACTTAATTAAAAGCTTGGCCTGTGTGCTTTTGCCAATGTTGTTGATGCCGTAAAGTGTGATGAATTTTCCCATAATTATTGTGATAATTTCGCTTCGCTCCGCGCTTCATAACCACCAGTTGAGCCGAAGCCTCCCCTGCTTTCTTTGTTGATTTCAGTTACTTCTTGCCATTCGAAGCGGTCGATTTTCACAAAAACGCCTTGGGCAATTTTTTCGCCGCGGGTGATTTGAACAGGCTGATCAGTAAAGTTGTATACGAGAACTTTGATTTCGTCGGTGGGGCCGCAGTAGTCGTGATCGATGATGCCGAAGCCGTGGGGAGGAGTGAGGCCTTTTTTGATTGGAGTGGAGCTGCGGGAGGCCACTACTAGCATATAACCTTCTGGGACCTCGACAATTAGGTTGGAAGGTACCATTTCGATGCTTTTGGGCGCGATTTCTACATTTGTGCGAGCGGAAATGTCGAAGCCAACGGAGCCGGCAGTTTCATAAACTGGAAGGGAAAGATCTTGTTCGAGGCGTTTGATTTGCACTTTCATGGTTGCGGTGCCGGCGGGCTTTATTTTTTGGTGAGATTAGGATAAATTATAACTCAAAAAGTAACAAACATTTGGCATGAAATTTTTCAAAAAGGTGAATTTGATGGTAACGAGTGCGCTTTTAGCTAAGGTGGAGGAACCTGCGAGCCAGCAGAAGGAAGCAGTGGCACCCCCAAAAATTGATTTTGCGGTTGGCGGGCAGGCGGTAATTGAGGGCGTAATGATGAGGTCTTTGAGTTACATTACAATTGCTGTGAGAAAAACTGATGGCAGCATAAGGGTTCGCGAAAAGAAATTTAAAAATTTAACTCAGAGATACAAGTGGCTTAATATTCCAATTTTGCGTGGAGTAATAAATCTTTTTGAGATGATGGTCATTGGAACCGAGGCAATAAATTTTTCAGCAAATGAATCGTTGGAAGAGCCAAATAGCAGTAAGAATGGAGTGGAAAGTGAAAAGGTGCGAGAACCTCAAATGGAAAAGGCTCCATCCAGAGCCAGTGTATTTTTTGAATATCTGATGTTTGCTTTATCTTTGGTTTTTGCTTTGGCGGTGAGTGTCTTTTTATTTAAGTTTGTACCTCTCTGGGTGGCAACATACTTTGATGGTAAGAGTGCCTATATTCACGATAACTACATCGTTTTTAACTTGATTGATGGTGCAATTAAAATATCCGTATTCATTCTTTACATGGCTATTTTGGGTGTAATACCAAGTTTTAAGCGAATCTTCGAATATCATGGGGCTGAGCACAAATCTATTTTCAACTATGAAAAGAAGTTGCCACTAACTGTAGAAAATGCCCGCGGAATGACTCGCTTTCATCCTCGCTGTGGGACAAGTTTTATTTTGATTGTCTTTTTGATTAGCGTGATTGTGTATACCTTCATTCCTAAGCAGGAGAGTTTTAGTGCAAATCTACTTTTGCGAGTAGCAATGCTACCTTTGATTGCGGGAATTTCTTATGAGTACCTGAAATTGAGTGCCAAATATGCGCAGAATTCTTTCGTAAAACTGCTGATTTTGCCGGGGCTTTGGTTTCAGAGACTTACTACGAGAGAGCCGAAGGATGACCAGCTCGAGGTTGGGCTGGAATCACTTAAGGCGGCGTTGAGATTGGAGGGACTGGATAAAGGAATATAATCATAGCCATTAACTGCATGTGAATGCCTGACACTCCTGAATTTTCTGAGGTGATAGAGAGTGCTTGTAGACAGCTCAATGTGGCGTGGGCAAAGGGCATCGTGGAGGTGAGGGATTTTATTCGTGAGGCCACAATGAAGCTTGCAAGGGAGGCTACTTCCAATGAGCAGAAAAATGACGACGCACTGAATACTGATGCCGAGCCAAAAAGTGCTAAGGATAAACTCCTTGATTCACTGGGGATGAGGTTTAATAGGCAGGTGGAGGTGCCTGCGGCAGAGATGATTGAAGAAATCCTTAGTGATGCGATTAAGGCTGCGGATAGTCGCCTTGTAGTACACTACGCCAACCACATTCATCATCGGGCCATGCATGCGTTTCATCGTGGTAGCAGGTTTGAATCAATAGTGAATGAGGGCGGAGATCTGGAGGCTTTTATTAACAGCATTAATGAGAGCTTTCCCAGTGAGATTGCAGTGGATGGATTGGAGTTTAGAAAATTGGATATCGTGGGTATGTTGGAACAGATGAATCGGGGGTTTTCTTTTGGATACTCCAAAGTAAGGGCACCTAAAGGCGTGGATATTTCATTGGTGTTAGGGCCTGGGGCGGAGGCAAGGGTGTTGGGGCATGGCGACATGATGCAGGAAATCTTTTGGGAGTTGTGCAAGAACGCTTTTGAGCACATGAAGGAGGGTGGAAGATTGGAAATTCGCACTCGAAGAGAAGGAGATGAGATGATTATAGAATTTGAAGATAGCGGTATGGGGATAGCTGAGGAGGATATTGGTAGAGTCTTTGAAGATGGATTTACCAAGAGAAAGGACGGAACAGGAAAAGGACTCTATAATGCAAAGCTTTACATTGAAGAATTCATGAAGGGCAGGATTGAGGTGGAGTGTTTAGCGGGGAAGGGTGCTACTTTTAGGATCACGTTGCCGCTTGCGAGAGACTAGCCTGATGCTTCTCTCTATATCTTTGATCAATCAGATGCGCAATTTGGTGGTGTTCGCGGCACATGGGTGCGATGTAGCGAGGGTCGTGGACGCGGACGAGTGAGAGTCTTTGAGAGTGGTGGTTTTCCACCGCCGGTTTGCAGCAGCCGGGAACCGAGCATTTGGTGCCATGTTCTTCGTCGAGCACGGCCTGCACTTTGACTGAAATGTAGCCTGAGGTTTTTAGTTTTTCGCCAGGTTTGAGCGTTGCTCTTTTGGCTTCCATGCGGGCAATTGCTTCTTTCGCTAGTTCTTCTTTTCTCGCTTCAATTTCCTTCTGCCTTTTCTCTAGCATTTGTAAAATAATTTGATTGATGTCGTGGCCTTGGAGTTGAAGGTGATTAAATTTTTCGATTACTTCATCAGAGAGTTGAAAATTTGGCAAAGATATTTTGAATTGCGTGTGCACGTGCACAGACTTACCACCGAAAAGTGGCTTTCCTTGGCCACCCGAGGTTTCATTCCTAGATGGATTTTCTGCTGAAATTTTGTAATCCCGAACCATTGTTTCTAGAGCTCCGCGCGGCAAAACTTTTACAATTTCAGCTAATTCTTCTTCGTTTTCCGGCGTGGCGATTGAGGCTATACGCGTAAGCTTATTTACGCTCACTGCTCCTTCAATTAATATGTTTTTGAGAGTTGGCATTGAGGAAAAACGCTGTTCTAGGTTGATTGCGCGGCGTACTTGTTCTTGCGATAATCCGGCCAATTTAAAGGCGAATTCAAAAATGGAATCGAATCCTTTCTTTTCATAAAGTTTGCGGCGGTCCACTTCGGGTAAGAGCCCAATGAATCTTCTGCGCCATTTTAAGGCGCGGGCACCAAATTTTAGGCAGAGATTTAGTAAATCGGAATCGGAAATATTTTGGAGATTTTTCATAAGGTAGTTGGTAAAAATTAATGGTAGTACCACTACCTAAGATCGAATTCATTTTACCATGATGAGTCTAAATAATCAGCATTTAAAGCCAATAAGTGCGTATTTGCTGTTGCAAATTTTGTTAATCATTTCGTAGTGAGTGTTTACTCACCCGGTATAGTTGTTAATTCATTTCAGAGAGCATGCATAACTCCACGCACGCGGGTGATGAATGTATATTCAACGCTGGCCTAAAAGGTTGACTCCCAAGCGGTAAAACTATATTATGGAATTGCTTTTCGAGGGGGCTGGTTTTACTTTTTCATCCAACACACTACATGGCGATAATGGATGGGCTTAAAGTTTCGAAGGAGTTGCTATTGGCACTCCAGAGTGAAGTGAACGAACTTGAGTCCAAACACGTCCGCCCGAAGATGGCCGTAGTACTGGTGGGAGAGGACCCCGCTTCTTTGGTATATGTAAGACAAAAACAGAAGGCTGCGAATCTGTGTGGCATTGCCTGGGAGCAATTTGATTTTACTCCAGAGGATGTGACTACGGAGGGCCTTGTTGCGAAAATTGAGGAGCTTAACAATGATGAGTTGATTCACGGAATTTTGGTTCAACTGCCCTTGCCGGCACATGTTTCTGTGCCCCTTGTAATGAGAGCTATTAATCCTAAAAAGGATGTTGATGGATTTACTGCTTACAACATTGGAAAGATGTTTATAAGTACTGACTTTGAAGATTTAGCGCCGTGTACTCCTACTGGAGTGATTCATTTGCTAGATCATTATGGAGTGGAAATTCAGGGCAAAGAGGTGGTGGTAGTTGGGCATAGCAATATTGTGGGAAAGCCGTTGGCAATGATGCTCCTAAATCGGAATGCAACAGTGACTGTTTGTCATATACATACTAAAAATCTGGCTGAGCATACGCGACGAGCAGATATATTGTGCGTGGCCGTTGGTAAACCAAATTTAATTACTGGTGAAATGGTAAAGGAGGGAGCTGTGGTTGTGGATATTGGGATAAATCGGATGGAAGATGGAAAATTGTGCGGAGATATAAATTTTGCTGAGGTAAGTGCTAAGGCGAGCCTGCTTACTCCTGTGCCTGGTGGAGTGGGGCCGATGACAGTGGCGTGTTTGATGGAGAATACCGTGAAAGCAGCTAAGCGAAGCACTTTGCAAGCTAGTGATTAATGTTCCAATAATTTAAACTAATCATATATGTGCGGAATTGTAGGCATTTACGGGTATGGTCATGTTGCTCAGGATCTGTATGATGGATTGCTTACATTGCAACATCGTGGTCAGGATGCTGCGGGAATTGTGACTTTTGACGGCAAATTTCATGTCAGAAAGGATATTGGACTTGTGATGGATGTGTTTCATGCGCGTCATATGAAGACATTAACTGGATATGCGGGAATCGGGTTTAATAGATATGCAACTTTTGGCTCTGATAATGTGGAAGATGTGATGCCATTTATTGGCCAGGCGCCTTTTGGTGTGGCGATGGCTTTTAATGGAAATGTATTTAATGCACGCGAACTCAAACAGGAGCTTTATGAAAAGGATCACCGTCTTGTAAATTCTGACAATGATGGTGAGGTAGTTTTGAATATTTTCACTAAGGCGTTGACAAAGCAGAACCCTGAAAAGGTTACAGCGGATCACATTTGGAAGGCGGTTGAGAGTGTTTATGAGCGATGCAAGGGCGCGTATGCGGTGATTGGCTATATTGCGAAGCAAGGTATGTTTGCCTTCCGTGATCCCTTTGGGATTCGTCCGTTGTTGCTTGGGAGACGCAAGGAAGGGCTTGAGTATGAATATATTTTTGCTTCTGAGTCTGTGACTTTTGATATTTTGGGATATGAGTTTGTGGATGACGTAGGACATGGTGAGGCTATTTTTATTGAAGAAAATGGGCGGAAGGTTCATAGAAAAATGGTGGGGCCGAAGACTTTGTCACCTTGTTTGTTTGAATACGTATACTTCGCAAGGCCAGACTCAATTATCAACGGTATCTCTGTGCAAAAATCTCGCTTACGAATGGGTAAGAAACTGGCTCTGAAAATAAAGAAGGCCAAGTTGGATATTGACGTGGTGATGCCGGTACCTGACTCTTCACGAACGGCGGCATTTGCGATTGCGGATGAGCTGAATCTACCCTATAGAGAGGGACTAATTAAGAATCGTTATATTGGGCGAACGTTTATCATGCCAGGGCAAAGTGCCAGAAAAAAATCGATTAGGTACAAGCTAAATCCGATGCCCTTGGAGATTAAAGGCAAGAAAATCCTGCTAGTTGATGACAGTATTGTGAGAGGAAATACCTCAAGACAGATTATTGAAATGGTAAGAGGGGCAGGGGCTGAAAAAGTTTATTTTGCTTCGTATTCTCCGGAGATTTTAAGTCCAAATCTTTATGGCATAGATATTGCAACGAAAGAAGAGCTGATTGCTGTGGGAAATACTGTAGAGCAAATTGCAAAAATGATCAGTGCTGACAAACTGTTTTATGGTGATCTCCCGGATGTGTTTAAGGCCTGCACTGAGGGGAATCCGAAGGTGAAAGATATGGACATGTCTTGCTTTGATGGCAGATATGTGACCGGAGATATCACTGATGAAATACTGAAAACTCAGGCGGATTCAAGAACAAAGGAGAGGCATACTGGCGAGGTAGAACGTGATAATTTTGGAGAAGAAGCGGCATTGGCTGGTCAATTAAACCTATTATAGTATGAAGAAAATTCTCTTGATTGGATGTGGAGCGAGGGAGCATGTGATTGCCGAAACATTGAAAAAAAGTAGGCATGATGTGGAGCTTTATGTGGTGGGAAAAACTAGAAATCCCGGGATTGTGGCACTGGCTGAGGAGTGTTGTTTTGCTGATGTGTGTGACTTGGAGGCCATTGGGCATTTTGCTAAGAGCGTGGAGCCGGACTTTGCGGTGGTGGGGCCGGAGGCCCCGATTGAGGCCGGTGTGACAGATATGCTTTTGGAGATGGGAATTCATAGTGCTTCACCGCTGAAAACGGTAGGAAGGCTGGAAAGCTCAAAATCTTTTACGAGAGACCTGATGGAGAAATATGGAATTGCTGGGAATCCAAAGTTTAAAACGTTTTATAGTATTGAGGGAGTTGAGAAATTTTTAAAGGAACTGGATGAGGCTTTTGTCGTGAAGGCTGATGGGCTTAAGGGAGGAAAAGGCGTGAAGGTTTCAGGAGAACATTTGAATACGAGAGCGGAAGCGATGGCCTATATTTTAGAGTGTATAGAGGATTGCGGAAAGGTAGTGATTGAAGAGAAATTGGTGGGACAGGAGTTTAGCTTGATGAGCTTTTGTGACGGCGTACATACGGTGGAGATGCCGTGTATTCAAGATCATAAGAGGGCTTACGAGGGAGACACGGGGCCGAATACTGGTGGGATGGGAACATATGGATGTGCCAATCACCTACTTCCATTTTTGACGGAGGCAGATGTGATGGCTGCGGCTGAGATTACCAGGAAAATGGCACGGGCTTTATTTGAGGAGACTGGAACTTATTTTAAAGGCGTAATGTATGGTGGATTTATGGCAACAAAAAAGGGTGTTGGACTGATTGAGTATAATGCTCGATTTGGTGATCCCGAGGCAATGAATGCACTATGCTTATTGAAGAGTGACTTGGTAGATATTTGTGAGGCTATTATTAGTGGTGGACTTGGCGATGTGAAGGTGGAGTTTGAAAAAAAGGCCACAGTTTGCAAATATGTGGTGCCGGAGGGATATCCTGATGAGGCGGTGAAAAACGTGGGAGTGGAGGTGGAAGAGGCTTTTGCGGAGAGTGAGAAAAACGAGGGCCTGAAAATTTACTTTGCTTCTGTGGATGAGCGGGAGGATGGCTTGTACCTGGCTGGATCAAGAGCGATTGCTATGGTGGGAATTGCCGATACACTAGAGAAGGCGGAGCAGATTGCGGAAAATGGAGCAGGAATGATTAAGGGGCCGGTGTTTCATCGCAAGGACATTGGGACTTCAGCGCTTGTGGAAAAGCGCATTCAGATGATGCGAGATTTGCGGGGCTAGGCGACGGCTCTTATTAGGGCGGCGTGGTCGAAGGCCTTGATGGTGGTTTTTAATTTTTTGTAGCGGGCGAGTTTATCTTCCATGGAGTATGGCGGCTGAACTTCTGTGGCCTCTGGGGCTTGCGCTGGTTTGGCAGCAGTTTTTTTGGTGGACATTGATGCACCATAAAACTGTGCCCTTTTCTCATTTACGAAGTTAGAAACTTTCTCTCCCAACTGATCCAGGAAGGACTGAAGGGCAGGAAGTGCGCTCTTGAGTGTAGCAATCGCTTTTTGCAGCGTAGTGGTTGCAGTAGCCTCTGCAACAGCCTCTGTTTTTTCTTCCTCGGTAACTGCATCTTTTGGTACAGGATTTAGCTCGGTACCTTTGAGCAATCTGAGTTGTCTCAAAAGTTTGTTGTAGAGTTTGAAGTATTGAACAAACATACGGTCATAGTTCTCGGTATTAATATCTCGAGCTACCTCCTGGTTTTTGAGGAGGTCTTTTTGACTTTGTAACTCCTTCTCGAGATCGTCGGGATTGATGGTTTCCGGAGAGAGGGCGACGCGTTCGTAGGTAGCCTTAAGTCGATCCATTGAATGAACGGCCTTGGTGAGAACGTACATATTCATAAATTGGGTTGCAGCTGCGTGCTGATCACCATCATTTAGCGCCTTTATCGTGGCCTCAATGTGAACTATAAACTTTTGACTGAAAGACAATAATGGTTCGAAGGTCATTTTTGCGGCTTCGCCCTTCATGTATTCGAGGTTTCTGATCATTGCAGCCTTTTTATTCCAATTTAGAGGCTGGCTTGGGTTGAGGATGGAAAATGATCGATGTGTAGCCTCGACTTTTCTCAGGAATAAAGCCATTGGCTGGATATTTGAAGCACGGATTTGCTCAACTTTAATGGAGTCCTTGGCAAGGTATTCCCAGCTTTCTTCGATGGTTTGGAGACGGGCACCAAGATAGTCTTTGGCTCTTTCTATTTGGACTATCTTTGCCTGTGGATTGAAGCGACCTTTAATATCTTTGAGTGTGATGGCGCGTTTTACCATTTCCCTGAGCTTGATTTTATCTGGGTCATCAACATTTTCTAGTTGATCGATGCACTTGCCCATCGTTTCTGAAATTTTTTCTCGCGTCGCTGGATCCAAATTTCTCCATGCGTCCAGATCTGCGATGATGGAGTTGAGCAGCTCTTCAATCATTTTCAGAATTCCAATTTCATCTTCGTAGCTTTTGTCGATCTCTTTTAGGCGAAGACTAGAGTCGTAAAGATCTGTTTTGAAAAGAGTTTTTGTCTTTTCTCTTTCGCCCTCGCGGCCTGTGTAAACATGCTGGGTGCCGACTAAATACCCCTGTACGGTGCGCATGAGGCGGAAGTAGCGGCCCTGGGCGGGGTCTTTTTCGTCGGGCCGGCGGATCGGCTCTAGCGCCATGAGCATATCGCGAACGGCTTCAACTGCCTGATTTCTAAGTTCGCCACGCTGCACCATGTCGGCCCCTTTTGGTGGAAGGAATCTATCTAGGCCAAGATTTCTGAGCCTGGTATTGGTATTGCGGCGGGAATCAAGAATAACTCTACCCAGTGTAGCTGGATCATTGCCCTCTTCTCTTTTTTTAAGCGCTATGCGCTCTGTTGAATGGGAGCCAATGTCTATTACTGTTTTAGCCATGCTGCGCGGACTTGCATCATATTCTTCAGGAGTGGCGGGACCATATTGGGCCCAAAGTGGATTACCCTCCATTTGCCTTAGCTTAGAGCGGATTACTCCATGAAGAACCTTAATGCGGCGACCAATAGCCGCGTCGGTTCTTGGCTCCTGCCTTTCTCTGTCCTTATAGAAAATATCAAATAATTCTCGGTCAACTTGGGGATTAGAGAATCTACCATGACCATCTCCTGTGCCATAGGCAGGATTTTGCTGGATATACTTATTGTAGTCGGAGGCAAATCCGGGAGAAAACCTATCTACCGTATCTACTGATTCGTTTGCTTCATTTTCCAAGTTTTCTGATGCCATCATTGTTGTTTTAATGGTAGTGAATTATAACATTTGACAGCTAATGCACAAGGAGTAGTATTTGGTTGGGCATGTAACTACATTGTATGGCAACTTTTGATGGAATTATGGTTGCTATGTTGATAGGTTCAGTTGGGTTCTTTTTGCTCATACTGAATCGGCTTTTTGCGTACAATCGTATCTACAAATTCCCAGAGGATCGATACACTAAACTTTTCTGGGTTTTAACTAAGGAGCATGTACTGATGATTTATCTTTCCATGGTGATTGCACACCTATTACTTGGAGTGTGGTTTATAACAAAAATTTAGAGATTAAATATGAGTGAAGATTTTCCTAAATATTTCAGGGGGCAGCACCAAGGCGAAAAATTTATTACCTTTTTCCGTCATCATTGGTTTTATTTGTTGAAAGATTTTGTCTATTTCATATTAATGATCTCTGGTACGGTTTTGGTTTTAACTAACTTTGGAATGATAAGTGCACTACTAGTTGGGAGCACTGCTATGAAGATGCTTTTTCTGATCGTATTTAGTGTGGCGACAATCTACTTGCATAGATTTTTTTACAAGGTTTTTACACTATTTTTGGATACTGGCATTATCACCGATATTCGCATAATCGATCACCAGAAGACTCTGTTATTTCGGGATACAATGGATTCAGTTGATATGGCGCAGATTCAAAATCTCGAAAAGGTTGAGGAGGGAATTCTGCCAAAAATACTGAACTATGGGCATTTGAAAATTTTCTTAACTGCTTCCTCCTCTATAAAAACTTTCCATGATGTTCCGAATGCAGCCTATTACTTTAAGCTACTCAATACACTAAAAGAGAACAGGCAGTATAAGTTGATTCGTGAACATGGAGGAACCAATATACCTATAGAGACACAGGCGGACGACGAGGCACTTGAGGCTAGTGAAACCTCAACGGGTTACCTGCACTACCGAAGCTAGTAGCAGCCGAGAATTTTTAAATAGGCAACCTTTTTCTTTAGCAGTTCGAGGATTTTTGAAACCTTAAGATCTTTGGGCGTGCCCTTGAAATCGAGATAGAAGAGGTAATCACCGAAATGGGATTTTGTGGGACGGGATTCGATTCTAGTGAGGTTAATTTTGGCGGTGGCAAAGTCTTGAAAAACGGAAGAGAGACTACCGGGCGAGTCCTCATCAAAGTGAAAAACGATGGCAGTGGCCGTGGCGGATTCCGGAATCTGCTGGACGAAAAATTGGCCCTTTTTGATTAGGTAAAACTTAGTGAAATTTTCGGGATTGTCTTGAATATTTTGTGCGAGAATTTTTAGATTTAAGTGAGAGGTGGCGGCGGCTGGTGAAGTAATGACGGCGAGGTGGGGATCGGCTGAGTGAAGGAGAGTTTGAAGGGCCGCCGACGTTGAGGAGGCGGCCTCTTTTGTTGCTTTTGAAAAGTGCTTTTGCAAATATTTGCGACATTGGCTTAGCGCCTGTGAGTGTGAAATTATTTTTTTAATATCTGATTTCTTTGTAGCGTTAAGTGTAACTAGGCAATGGTCGATTGGAAGTTCGATTTCACCTTCAACGTGTACCTTTCTTTCAAAAAGGTTATCAAGGGTTTCTCTTACTGTACCCTCGAGCTTGTTTTCTACTGGCACAATCCCCTCCTTTACATTGCCTTTTTCCACAAGTTCGAAAACTTCTGAAATTTCGCGGCAGTAAAATTTATTCAGTGAGCTTTTAGTGGTATCTAGGTATTTGGTGGCAGCGGCATCACTGAAGGAGTGGGCCGGACCGAGCAGAGCGAGGTGCGATGAGGTGGGAGAAACTACTTTTGGTTGATCCGGTTTACCTGAATTAAGTATCTCCCTGGAAGTAAGAAGACAATCAATTAAATGGCTGGTGTCCTTGTAGGCAGAATCGAGGTGAGTTTTAAAAAACTTACGGTCCTTTTCGAAGTACTTTTGAAATCCCTTCAAATCTTTTTTTGCCACAATCTTGTAAAGTTCATCTGTGCTCTTGCGGAAATTTTTCAAAGAGGCCAAAGAAACCGGATTTTGGATCTGAATATTGCCGTAAAGTGCAGAATCTTGAGCAAAAATTCTGGCTGCAAGAAGGATCTTCAGTTCAGAGGCCTTGCCTGTAAATTTGAGTAACTTTTCCAGTGGCATCTTGCTGCGACGAAGTGCGTCGCCAAAAACGATTTCAGTGAAGTGCACGAGCCCTTGGGCGATATTCATGGTTTTATCGTGATCCTTGGCTGACATGTGCTCAATCTTTACCTGGTTCTCTTTTAGAAAGGTTTCTAACCACTCACTCCATTTGCCGGATTTTTTGGTACGACAAAGGATCACGGTTTGACCTGGGATGGGGTTGGTGGAACCAAACATAGGATGAAGGCCGAGCACCTCATTTTTTCCTTTGAGCATTGCCTTTACTGGCTCTGCCTTTACGGAAGTAAGGTCCATAATTGCGCTGCCGTTTTTGAGATACGGAAGCACTTGGGAAATTATTTTTTCGGTTACCATTATTGGAACAGAAACAATAGTAATGTCTGCTTGGCTGGCCAGCTTTTCATTGGAAATAGTGGTGCCTAAATCAGAAACGAGAACTTTAATATTCCTCTCACGAAAAAAATCGGCAAAGAGCTTTCCCATCTGGCCCTTACCGCCGATTATTCCTATGAGAGGGGGCTTCATGTTTATTTCGTAACTCTCTTCACAACTTTTTTCACCGCCTTTTTAGCCTTCTTTACTGTCTTTTTTGCTTCTGGCGATTCAACTGCTTTTTTCGCCTTTCCATAAACAGTTTTCGCACCAGCAACGCCCTTTTTTATCGCCTTTTTAACCTCGGGGTTTTCACTGATTTTCTTGTATGTTTTTACTGCTGTTTCTTCTATGTCCTTGCCCATTTCAGTCATTGTATCTTTTATAATCCCAAGGCCATTGCCGCCAGCTTTAATATCTTTCTTGAGTTTTGTGCGAGTTTCGTCGCCTTTTTTAGGAGCAAAAAGTACACCTAAAGCTGTACCAGCGAGCACGCCAGCAAATAATGATTTCAAGCCTTTTAACATGGGAATGAGGTTATTTTGTTTGACTGAATTTTAGCAGTTTTTACTACGTGGGAGCAAGAACTTAATCGGAAGTTCTGTGGTGAAGATTAGGATTTATTCCAAGGAAGCCCTTTCCTCAAACCGGCAAGTGCTTGGCTGAGGCGTGATCTTGCAGCTGCTTGTGGGACGGCAATCTCTGGATCGGGCTGGGCGCTTGCGGGTTCGGCATCTGCGGATTCGGTGACGGATGGGGACGTGAACTCTGCAGGTGGAGTTGGAAATTGGTGGTAAATACGGACGGGGTCTGTGGCTGAGGCAAATTGAAATCCTGATTGGGCGGTGGTAGTTGAAAGTATTCCTCTACCAACACTGTCATCTGGCTGAAGTACCTGGAGGCTTCCTTCAGTTAGGAATAATTGGCCATTGATTGGCCTTATGGTATTACCCTTTCCGTAAGTACCCTCAACTTCATAAAGTACAACCACTCCATTCTTTCCATCTTGAACATCCCTGATGTTGAGTACTAACGAGGCCACCTCTCCTTTTTTAACATCTCTATCGGCAGCGCGGTGGATTGTGAGGCTATCCCCTGTTTTTACTGTGCCTTTATTTCTGAGTAATTCATACCTTATTTCTCGTGAGCTTATTCCGCTCTCAGGAGAGGCTGTTAATTTGGCAGCTTCGAAGAGAGTGTTAACATCTGGGCTTTCTGTGGGTGCAGTTTCAAGAGGCATCGAATTTCTGTTAATTAAATATTGGAGTAACGGTATAGCATATCGGCCATTGAGGCGCGAGTCATGGCATAACCGGGATAAAGATAAACATCACTGTTTGTAAGATGTTTGTCGCGGGTATACCAGGCAAAACTGAGGTACCATTTGGTGTCCGCGGTATTTGGTGTGTCGTAATATGGCTGACCGTAGGTATTCGAAGGGATAACAATGTGATCTTTAACCATCGCAGCATTTAACAACATAGTAATCGCCTCAATGCGGGAGACCTGATTATTTGGACGGAAGGTGCCATCGGAATAGCCACGGACAATGCCAAGGTCGATAGCGGCCTTGAGATATTCAGAATACCAGTCATATTGTGCAACATCACTGAAATTGAGAAATTCGCCGTGATAATCCTGGGTGTTAATGTTTAGGGTTTCGATAATCACTTTGAGAGCTTCAGCGCGGGTGATGGCTTTTTCTGGACCAAAAGAGCTATCGGAATAACCTTCAAAGATGCCATTATCCTTGGCCCAAAGGATGGAGTCGCATAGGTTGTAATCTTTTGAAACGTCTTTAAAATCGCCACATTTGCCTGCAGGATTTTTCGCAGTGTAACTATCTTGGATTTCAAAATTGCCAAATTCAACATCCTTGCCTTTGGAATTTGCAGCAATTAATTTATAGGTGTAGATACCGTCCTCTACCTGATCGCCGTATTTATCTTCACCGTTCCAATATAGTTCGGATTGTCCGCCGGAGAGGCTATTTTCTGTGACTGGTGTTGCTATTACCTCGTCGTCTAGGCGAATTTCGAGGGTAACATCGGCATCACGATCGAGCTTGAAATCAATATTGAGATTGTTGTACTGAGGAAAATATGGAAGATCTTGAATTTCATCACGCGTGATATTTGGCTTGCCGGTTGATTTTTCTTCCTCAGCCACCTGGATATCGCCAGTGGCTGAGTCGTTGCCTTTGGAGTTTTCGGCAGAGATTTTATAGGTGTAAACATCGGTTTCAACACCATCTCCGTCCCACTCAGCGGCATAGGTGCCTGCATCTAGGTTTTGTTCGTCGTAAATCGTGTCGATCTTTTTGGCATTGCGATAGATGGTAATTTTCGTGTCGGCGTCTTCACTGAGGGTAAAAACGATCTGTGTAATTTCGTTGATGCCGGGATCGAAGGCGTCTTTGGTTGCAAAAACATTTGTAAGGCGTGGTGCAGACAGGCTGCTGGAGTAGCTGTTTGAGCCATTGTTAGAGCCGGAATCTTGATATTCGTCCTTTAGAGTTGGGTGCATGGCAGAGGCGAAAACGGTTGCGGAATTGGCAACAAGGATCGTTGCTAAGAGGCTGATGAGAATTCGAGTTTTCATAAGTTGTGTATGAGAAAAAATAGAACGTAAAGTAACACAGTTTCATGCGGCTGGTCAAGCTTGATTTAATAATGTAATTCCGAGCTTTTTCAACATTTTGCGAAGACGGTAGAGAGGCAGGCCTACAACGTTGAAGTAGTCACCTTCTATTTTTTTGATATAGAGGGCGCCGACGCCTTGTATGGCGTAGCCCCCTGCTTTATCGGCGCCCTCACCGGAAGCGATGTAGGCTTCAATTTCTTTTTCTTCAAGCCGGTCCATGGTTACTAAAGTTGTTTCGATGGCGGTTAAACATTTATGAGCCTTTGTATCCATGATACAAATTGCTGTTAGAACCCTTTGTGTGGTGCCACTTTGAAGGCGGAGCAGGCGCACGTGGTCTGCGTGGTCTTTGGGCTTGCCGAGACAGTGTTCCCCTACTGCCACGATGGTATCGGCGCCGATTACAAGTGAATCGCGATAATGGCGGCCCACCTCCTGAGCCTTACCGATGGCGTTGTGGAGAGCTAAGTCCTCTGGAGTTAAATGTGTATCCTTTTCTGTGAAGTCACTGGAATGCACTATAAAGTCGAGTCCGATGGAGTCTAGAAGCTCTTTTCTGCGTGGGCTGGCTGAGGCAAGAATGATTTGTTTGTGCATTTATGATTGACTTAATGGTGACGTTATCTTAGAATCGCACAGCAAATTATCATATTAAATATCAGAAAATGCCAGTAATTAAGTCCGCAAAAAAGCAAATGCGCCAAAATGCTAAGCGCAGAGCACGAAATGTCCCTGTGAGAAGTGAGCTAAAAACTGTTGTAAAAAATCAGTTGGCTAGAATTAAAGATGGAAAAGTGGAAGAGGCGGTTAAATTTATGGCAATGGCTTACAGCGTAATTGATACTGCTGTTAAGAAACAAATTATTCACAAAAACAACGCGGCTCGAAAGAAATCTCTTTTGGCTAGAAATTTGAATGACTTGGTAACTAAGACCGGCCACAAGGCTGCCGAGGGAGAAAAAGCTACTCCAAAGAAGACAGCTAAAAAGGCCCCAGTGAAAAAGGCTGCTGCGAAAAAAGAGAAGGCTGCATAAGCTTGATAGATCATGAATAACAAAATTCCTCCGAGTGTGAATCACAGAGAGGGATTTTTTTTGCTTAAGTTGAGGTTTCTGTGGAAGATTTTGTGGGGACGGACGCGGGGCGCGGATGCCTTTTTGGATAGGTTTGCAGACTTTGATGTGGTGGAACTTAGGAGGTTAACTGGGAAGAGGCTTTTGAATTTGATTGTGGACATTGATGGCTGTATCGCGCCAGGCTACGGTGAGATTTTGCCTGAGAATATTGAAAAAATCAGGGAACTGATTGGGCAGGGCGTGGGCGTGGGGATTTATTCCAATGCGAGCTTGGTTGAGCGCTTGAAACCTTTGGCCGATCTTGGAGTGGAAATTTATGATGGCAAATATCCAAAGCCCATGGCTGAGGGCTTTTTGGAGGCCTGCGAGGAGTTTGGATTTGGGCCCGCCGTGACTTGGATGATCGGAGATAACCCGGCCACTGACGGCGGGGCCGTAGGCGTGCTGGAAGGCATGGCTTTTGTGAAGCCGATAAAACAGAATAGCAAAATCCTGGATTGGAGGAAGAGACTAAGCCTGGTAGTACAAAAGACTTTAAGGGCAGTTGCTCTTTGGATCACACGAGTTGGCAACAAAAACCTGCTTACTTCAGAGGATTTGGTAACAATTAAACAGTAGCAGACTGCTGGTGATAATTGTTGATCAGGCGCTAAGTTTAACTTTCAAATCTTGAGCCCCATCAGCGAATATACATAATGACCAAAATGGAGGGATGCCTACGTTATCCAGGCAGAGATCTTGTCTGATTTCTACTCTTTTAGGTGTGTTTGGAGTATCCGAAGAGAAAAATTGTAACCTTTGAGTAAGAAAACTGTGAACAAATTTCCTTAAATGGCTGACAAATTGTTGAGTAAAAAGTTCCCTTGGATGATTCTGATCTGTATATGGATGGTTCACCTCCACTTTTCCATAGACTCCGTCTCGTTGTGTAGCCTCATAAAAGCCAAAATGTGTTGCAAAATCTGAAATAGGGAATGTTAATTGCTGTACTCCTGTGTTGAAATTCTCAAGGCTGTCGCCATTGGCAAGGACACTGCTCAGGGAGGCCTCCAATTTAGGAGCTAATTCATTAAAATAAGCTATGGCACGGGTTTGTGCTGCTAAGTGGACTGCATTAGTTGTGGCTTCTATGGATTTTGGTGCTTGAGAATTCGGATGGGCTCCTTTTGGACCTCTATGGGAATATAATGAGTGGCCCTCAATGGCAACTGGTTTATCTGCTGCAGTGGATTCATCATCTTGATTGGCTTTAATTTCAGCCTGAGTATCTCTTAATTGGCTATATACCTCCTCCCTTAGAATTGGGTCATCAAAGCGAGGTGATCTATCGAGCTGATCTGGTGGCGGCAAAATAAGCGAGTTCTCTAGAGACATAATTTCAAATTAGGATAAGTTATCCTATAGCAATAGCCGTTAAACTGTCAAGAGCTTGGAACTAAAAAGGCCCCAGTTTTTCCAGCAATGGAATAATGGCTTATTTTAGCTTTATGTCTGAACTCCAACTTTGAACCACTGCCTCAATCGGCCCCGGATGAGTTGGCTAGCGGTGTTGACGTGAAAGTATATAAAGTTGTCCCCGGTGAGAGCCTTGCTGGAGACGAAATGGCCTGTGCAACCCCTTGTTTTAGTGTGAATCTGTGCGCGCGCACATGCGAAAATAATATTTTCAGCTTTACGTCAAACTCACGATATTGCGCGGTATTGAGTTTTTATGTGAAATTCCGGAAAAACTGGGGCCTTTTTAGCTTGGGGGATAACCCAGCTACGGACGGCGGGGCCGTGGGCGTGCTGGAAGGTGTGGCTTTTGTGAAGACAATAGTGTTTTGAGTGGGAAGCAACGAATAAAGTTGATAATGCAAAAACTTTCCAGAGCCTTGGCCGTATTTATTACACGTGTTGGGAATAAAAGATTGCTGGGGTCGGATGATTTGCGGATAGGCTGAAATTGGCAATCAAAAAATCACGCTTCAGCCATTAATCCCTGGAGCCTTAAGCTTGGAACCTTAGGATTTCCTTCACGTCATTAGTAGCAAAAGCTATTTTAATGCTCCATCCAATTATCTTTTGATTATCCAAATATGGTTCAACGCTTATAAGAGGATTGTACGTTCCAAAACGCCTGAGTGTCTCACCTTCCATTGTGCATGTGACATGGGAATCTACGAATGCTTTTATCATACCTTGTAATGCCTGCTGGAATTCTTGATAGAATGTGGCTCTTGGATGTTCGTAAGATAGGTACTCGGGCGGAGCACTAAAAGGTTCAACAGGAAGATTTGCCTTATTCAGATTGGCCAATGCAACCTTTGGGGTTGTATCAGGAATTAATGTTTCTAGAAACACTCCTGTACCTCTCAGAGAATTTTCAAATATTTGATTGAATCCATATGGAGATGGCTCTGTAGCTAGAGATTCTCGCAGTTTTGCCTCAAGTGCTGGCTTTAAGGCTTCGAAATGAGCCTTGGCGCGTTGGAGAGCTGCGGGTATGATCGCCTCTTTTAATCTCGTGTGGTCTTCTTGGCTTCTACTCCTGCGGAATGCCGCGTCTTGAGCGGCTATTGGAGATGGCTGGTGTTGGCCGGCTAGTCCAACCTTCTGCCCCCCATCAAAAGAAACTGTCCTTTTCTCTACTGTGACCGCATTTTCTCCTATCTGCACACCAAGCCCCATTACTCTTCTCATTGCGTCAGAAAGCTCAGCTACCTCAGTGTATTTTCCCTCATCGACAAGTGGATCATCAGAGCGCACTGGGCGATCTAACCCTCTGGGGAGGACTAATCCGTGGCCTAAATCGTCAATTTCTGCACTTCGAGATTCTGAACTCATAGATTTGTGTTACGTCTTGGCAATTAAATATATCGCAGAATCAAATTATGTCAAACTTGGAGATGCTATGGGTTCGGAGTATTTGCTGGCACAGGATAAGGCAGAAGTATAAAATAAGAAAAAGTAACCAAATCATATGAAGAAAATAAGTTTATCAGTGTTTGCTATAGCACTTTTCATAAATACAGCGTCGATGAGCTTGGCACTAGAGCCTATGGGCGGAAGTTTTAGTGATGTTACCGTTTCTACCTATTATCGCAACTCTATCAACTGGATGGATGAAGCTGGCGTGATAAATGGTTATCCTGATGGGACTTTCAAACCAGATCAGTGCGTGAATCGCGTAGAATTTCTAAAAATGATGTTCAAGACCTTTGAAATAGCAACAAGTGCTTATGATGCAACGCTGTTTTCTGATACTCCTGAGGGACAGTGGTATACCCCATATGTTAAAGCGGCAATAGCGCGTAAGACTATAAATGGCTATCCTGATGGGACATTTAAACCAGGACAATGTGTAAACCGAGTTGAGGCGATTAAGATGGCAGTTTTGGAGTTCAATATGGGTGAAAATCCCGGAGCTTGGGGAATGTACACTAATCCATATGACGTTGCACTGGTGAAAGATGCCTGGTGGAAGCCCTATTTTGCAACCGCAATGGGTGCAAATTTTGTAGGTATAGATCATTTCGTTCAATATGATGCAGATTGGATGAAACTAGGTATTGATAATAACTTTGGAAATCCAACCTATGATTTCGGGCCAGGAGAATCGATGACTAGAAAAGAAGTTGCTGAGATGCTTTATAGAATGAAGGCGGCAAATGATAATAATAAAGAATATTATAGTGAAGGGTTTACACCATTGATGTTGAAGGCAACTTTTGAACCTGACTGCAGCGGACTTGGGGATTCATGGATAAGTAGTGTGTGGAAGGGCAACGATCCTTTGGCGTTTTGTTATAAAACTACATGGGGAACACCAGAGCTGAAGGATTCCTCTATTAGTCCTGAAGCAAGAATCGGACAAATTTACTACGTTACTTTTTCTAAGGCTGACGGCAATTCTCCTTTGCTAGGATATTCTACTTTGGATTTTCAAAAACTTGGAGATAGCGATGTCTCTGAAATTGCAAATTGGGATGCTATAGATTTCAGCAAAAGCGAAGCAGAATTGGCAGAGCTTTTCCCTGAGAATGAAAATCCCGTGGTAGAAAAGATAGTTATCAACGACAAGCAGATACTTAAGGTGAGTACTGATTATATTTCCTCCTTCACCCAAGAACATATTCAAACGATTTATTACTTGGCACCGAAGGTTTCAATCAATGGTACAGATTATAATTTGTTTGCCTTGGGAGGGATATCAATCGAAAGTGATTTGAAGAAAGTGATGGAGTCGATGAGATTTTGATCACTCAAAACCTTTGCCTACAAACGCATTTTATATTACAATCCCCTGCGATGTCGGGGGATTTTTTTTGCCACGTGGCAAGAAATCGGTGGACCTCCTATCGGCAGTGCGCTTTGAAAAATGGGCCTGTAGCTCAGCTGGTTAGAGCAGTCGGCTCATAACCGATTGGTCCCTGGTTCAAGTCCAGGCAGGCCCACCAAGAATTATTATTTATGAGCGAAGTAATCACCATTGAAGTAACTGTGCAGGTGCCGGCGGAAAAGGCGTGGGATGTTTACACTAAGCCCGAATATGTCGTGCAGTGGAACCATGCCTCAGAAGATTGGCAGTGTCCGAAGGCGGAAAATGATTTGCGTGTGGGAGGAAAATTCAGTTCAAGAATGGAGGCGAAGGATGGGAGTTTTGGCTTCGACTTTGGGGGAACTTACAGCGAGGTAAGGCTCCATGAATATATTGCATATAGTATGGATGATGGGCGGACTGTGGAAATTAGTTTTATTCCAAGTGGTGAGGAAACAAAGGTAGTGGTAGCATTTGACCCAGAAACTGAGAATTCTCTTGAGCTGCAACGTGGCGGCTGGCAAGCGATTCTGGATAATTTCAAGAAGTGTGCGGAAAAATAGGCACCTTGTATAAAGTAAATTATAGGAGGAGAATAAAAGATGATTTATATTTCTTGACCTCATTTTTATGGCTGGATTAGGAGATTTTATTAAGGCAGGTATCGTTTCATGGCTTTTGGGTGGAGGGCTGATTGCGGCGATCGTTATCTATTTTCTTTTCTTTAGGTAGAAATTGGATAGAATGAGGGCATGGCTGCAATTCGAAGTACATGTAAGGCGTGCTCCAAGGACTTTTTGATCGTTGATGAGGAGGTCTAGTTTTTATTCTCACAGACCCGGCCCGGCTTGTTATTTTCTAAATAGGGCAGCCAGTGGGCAAAAATACCGCTTCCGTTGGGGGTGACTTGGGCGAGAAAATCACTCCATTGCACTCCCTGCTCCTTAAGTATTGATTTGAGCTTTTCTACTTTGTTCCAAGCAACTGCGGTGTAGTCGCCTCTCTTTTGTCCCTCTTGGAGGTCTACCTCAAACACCTCTTTTAGTTGAGGAAATTTTTCTTTCGGGAGGTGCCAACGCTCAGCGAAATCTTCGATGAATCTTCCAAGCTTAGAATTCATAAAAATGTCAGTATTGCTTTTTATGCGCCAATTTAGCATTGCGTTGTAGGCCTTGGGATCTGTGAGACGGAGGCTATAAAAGTCAGAACCAAGTGAGGCAACTAAAATGGTGTAAGGATGGTAGGTGTCAACGGGTTTGGTGCTTGGGAAGGCTACCGTGAGGAGTAGTTCATCACTTCCCTCCTCATATTGGCTGGGACGGACACCCTCCCACTCTAGCATATTCATGAGGTGTAGAATCTCATGGAAAAGAGTTTGCACCAGCTGATCCTCGGTGTAGGCAGTAACCACAACTTTATTTGTGTCTGCTGTTCCCCAATAGTTATCTGGTCGGCCGCTGTGTTGGTATTTAAATGTTTTTCCTTTTTGCGCTTTGGCCAATCTGTTGGCCATCGCCTGTGGGTCTGCTCCAGTGGCCTTAGCTAAACGAGCGAAGGCTTGGGCAAGCACCTGCTGCCGCTCTTGAGTGATCCAGGAAGCTTTTATATCATTGGAATATTCAGTGCGTTTTATGTTAAGGGCATCAGTAAATACTTTCACCTCTTCAGCGCTGGGGACATTGGCTTCTATTTGTTGATCAAGTACTTCCTGGTGGGCACTGCGATCTTTATAGATCTGCTGATAGGTACGGATTTGCTGCAGATACTCAGAAAGGTTTTTGAGCACTTCCGGATCATCCACGGTCTCATTATGATGGTTGGCAAAAAAATTGGCGTGAATTTTTGGCGTACCATCTTCACAAACTGCTATGTAATCATCTCTGCCTGAGTAAACAAGAGGAGAAAGAGCAACATCTGTAATGTTATTAGACTCATCTATTTTGCCGGTGAATAAAATATCGCTAACTATTAACATGGATTTGTCGTGTGAGGGGTCCAAGGTTTGTGCCTCCTGAATACAGGCTGAATCATCTCCACGTCTAAAACTACTATTACTCGAATCATACCTATCAATCAGAAGCGAAAAGGTACCATCTGGCCGGATACTTGCTAGATCGGTATCGGAATAGAAGTCATTGGTGCGTGGTAATGATGTGGCACTGAATGAGGCTGTGTCCTGAGCGCTATCTGAATTGGTTTGGCAGTCGTAATCTGTGGAGCTGTCTTTATAGAAATCTACCGTAATGCCAAGTGGACGACCAATTTGCACCTGAACCTCCGGGGAATGAAAAGTTGTAGTTCGCGCTTCTACTATGTCTTTAAGCCTTTCAGTTTTTCCTTTTAAAACATCCTTGAGTCTGTTTGGCCCTACTACAGCAGAGACTTCGGACTCAAAGTCTTCAAGGCGATTGTGCCGCGTAGTCTCAACTAAAACACCCGTGCCTACTAGACCAAGAACTGCCATGACAACTCCGCCAATATTTTCGCGGAGCGCCTTAAGGGCTTTGAATTTGTAGGCTTCTGGGGTTGTTTTTGCATTGCCGTCTTTGGCGAGCGCGATTCTGCGACGCAAAGATTCTACTTTTTGGTTCGCTTCACCGGCCACAATGAGGGCATCGGCAAGCTGGGACTGGAGGTCTTCCAAAGTTTCGGGTGACTCTGGGGTTGGATCGCTTGTCTCGTCGACTGCATTTACCTCGGATATTGGCATAGGCTTGAAAATATTCAACATACTAGCCGCACACTCTAGGCCACTTGCTGACATTTGTCAACCCTCCCCTTCAGCTTTAGACTTCATTTTCGGATGTGAGGTACCATTTTCTGTGTCCACCTGTTATTGGACTTACCGCTATCTAATAAGATTTTTAAGTGCTAGGGTGGGGTTTTATATCTTAACCCAAACTCGTATGGATGATTCTACGAAAGCTACTCCAGCTGTAGAGGAGAAAGAAGTTGTTGCTGATGCGCCAGTTGCTGATGCTCCTGCTGCTGAAGACAAAAAATAACAGCACTTGTGTGACTTTGGCTTATGCAAAGACAATGATGATGCGTAGGTCAAGACACACGAGACTTTAATTGCTCAACTTGAGTAACGTTAGAAAAAAGTTTAAACTTCAACTATGCGGAGGAGAATACTTTTTTTGGTGCTTTTTGCGGTTTTACTGGGGACCAATGTGTTATCTGTGCAGCGCTGGGATATTTTTGAGGTGCCAATTATTTTTGTGGGCGCCGTGCTCTTTGAAGTAATCGTATTTTGTCTTTTTTGCTATCAACTATATTGCGTTCTCGAGAAGCCAAGAGGGACGCTATTGTCACTGGCGAAATCGGCCTGGAATGGTATTTTGGCTGATCCAAATGTTGTAAAGTGGAAGAGCAAATATCCCGAGGGATTCCGCTGGGTGCTCAGACGATTCTCAAAAGAGAAGAGTGGATGGATAGTGACGCGCGGAGTTTTGGCTGCGTTTTTTTTCCTTTACCTTTTTATGGGAATCACTGAGGAGGTAATTTTCAGAGAATCTTTTGTAAACGTGGATCATCGGATTTTGGCCTTGATACCGAGCATTCGCACTCCTGAGCAGACAAGCATCTTTACCTTTTTCACCTTTCTGGCCAATTGGCAAACGATCGTGTTTATTTCGGTAAGTACCCTGGCCATCATTTTCTGGAGGAAAAATAAATTTTCTGCG
>CAYHGX010000005.1:65682-87060 GCA_964356355.1 uncultured Candidatus Peribacteria bacterium
CTTGGTGTCCACTATCCTAGCGATGTGATTGCCAGCATGCTTTTGGGGGCGTTTATCATGAGCATTTTTATTACACTTTTTAGGCTCAAGGCCGAAAATCACAGCAAGATGCGAGTGCTTACTATTGTACCGGCGGCGGCGGTGGTGTTTTCGCTAATTTTCAGTTCAGTATTTATATCCCTGCGAGAGATGCCGAAAGAAATTAAGAATATAACTTTGCCTGCGATTGATCGTGAGAACATTTCTAAATTGCCGCTGTATAGTGAGACGTTGACCGGTCGCAATATTGAACCAATCAGTGCTATTTATGTTGGCAATGAGGCGGAAATTGAAAGTTTATTTTTGTCACATGGATGGTACAAGGCCGATCCTTCAACTATTTCAAATACGTTAAAGGCCTTTTCGATTACCTTTAATGGCGGACAATATCTAAATGGGCCGGTTACTCCCTCTTATATGAAGGGAAAAACTCAGGATATAGCCTTCGAACAGCCAACCGATGCCAATAATTTCAGATCCAGACATCATACTAGATTGTGGAAAACCGATTATGTACTGCCGGATGGGAGGGAGATTTGGGTGGCTACTTCCAGCCTGGATTCCGGAGTGGGGTTGGGAAGTACCATGTGGATTCCAACACATAATATCGATCCAAACATTGATGCGGAGCGGGACTATATTGTGAAGTCTTTGGGCGTGAAGGTGAAGTACTTGCAGGTGGTTCCAGCGCAGCTGGGGAAAAATGCCTCAGGCGACCAGTTTTTTACTGATGGCAGGGCGGTAGTTGTGGAGTAAAGTTTTTGACAAACACAGCGGGAGGACTTATTGTGCGGTCCTGTTAATTTGGAGAATTATCATGCAAAGATTTGTAGAGGGAGCTGATGTGCAAGCGGAAAGAAGTAGTCCTGTTTATGTTGGACAGAGCTTATCCGATCAGATTAAGGCAATTGAAGGGGCTGGCAGTGTAGCGAGTGTTGGGATACTAGACACTAATGGCAACCTGCAGAATGTTGGTGGCAGTGAGGGAGATAGCTTTCAGGCCGTTTCTCATGCAAGGTGGAGAAATAATTCTGAAACTTGGCCCACTTCCTTCCCGCCTCGTCATGGGTTTGTGGTCCCCTACCGCCAACCAACAAATGGCAATATTGGTGAAATTAATGCCAGGGCTCTTCCCGGCAATAGGCCTTTCGATGTTTTTGTCCCTGAAGGTGCTGCGGAGATACTACAAAGTGTAGATCATCCAGCGATTTTGAGGGTGATACTGGATGTTCAATATGGAAGTAGTGCTGCAATTGATTGCCGCCGAGGTAATTTTCGCAAGGCCGTTCAGGGTGCTAATCATCTAGGTCCCGGAGCTAATCATGCGCTTTTATCTGATAATTTTAGAGATGCAATAACGAATTCAAAGGAGCAAATATGGAGAGAAGTTTTGGATGCGGCCATTCCCCCACTCACTTTGCAGGGGTGCGCGCTGAACTTAAATGGATACATGTTGGACGCATCTTGGAACTTTCAAATGGAGGAGAGCGCAGGACTGGAGCTCCCAGACCTGGGAAACAAATTAACAAAGGGCGAGGGACAAGGTTTTCGTAATGGAATGATTATCTCCCTTGGAAAGGAGATTTTTAAGCGTAAAATTGGCTATGAAAACAATCTAAACTTTATCCATCAAATTATGATGGGCGCGGTTTCAAATAGAGTTATTGGAAGATGTAGATATAGAAACGACCACACCTTATATTTCAGACACTTAGGTGAAAACCAATGGCAAGTGTATCTGCAAATGACATTAATAAACCATGATGGTCCAGATGGAGGGCCTCGCGATCAAGAGCCATTGAGCAGGGCAGCATAAACATGCTAGGCGTTGCGCAAAGTGGCAGCACTTTTTTTGAGAAGGGCTTGTTCCTCTTCGTTCAAAGGGACTTCGAGGATGCGCTCAATGCCGTTGCGGCCTAGGACAACAGGGACACTGAGGCAGACATCGCTTTCGCCATAATAATCGGTAAGGAGGGTGGAGAGAGGGAAAACTGCATGCTTGTTTTGGAAGACGGCCTCGGTGATTTCTCTTACTGCCGCGGCAATGGAGTAGCAGGTAAAGCCCTGGTCGTGGATGATGCGGTAGGCTGCGGTTTTGGTGTCTTGATAACATTGCTGGGCGGTTTGCGCGTTGAAACCTTCAAAGGAAAGGAGCGGCTTGCCGAGAATATTTGCTGAGCTATAAACCGGAAACGAGGTATCGCCGTGTTCGCCGAGAATCCAGGCGTCGATACTTTGAGGGTGAATTTTTAATTTTTGAGAGATGTGAAACTTGAGGCGGGCGGAGTCGAGGACTGTGCCGGAACCGAAGACTTGAGTGGCCGGGAGGCCTGAGAGTTTGATGGTTTCGAGAGTGAGGACGTCGACTGGGTTTGTAACTACTAAGAGAAGGGCGGTTGGTGCGGCCTTGACGATTTGCGGAATCATTTGAGCAAAAATCTCTTTATTGGCCTTGAGGAGATCGAGGCGGGTCTCCCCTTCTTTTTGGCGCTTGCCTGCGGTGATTACGATGAGGTGGGAGCCTTCGCAATCCTTGTAATCGCTGGAGGCGGTGAGCACCACATTGGGGGTGAAGTCGGAGGCGTGCTCGAGGTCCAGAAGAAGGCCTTCGGCCTTGGCGGGATCGATGTCGATGAGCGCGAGATCAGTAACGGTACCGGAGAGTAGATAGGCATAGGCGATGGTGGCGCCTACGGAGCCGCAGCCGATGATGGTGACTTTTTGGATACAATGAGTGCTTGAGGCGGTGGACATGGGGGAGGGGTTACTAACTTTTTCAAAGAATATATCCATTTTCTATATTGTGCCATCTTTTCAATCTCGCAGGCCAAAAGTATACTGCAACACATTTCCGTAAATACGTAAGCTTTACATGATTGACATTTAGTGTTTTGGAGACAATAGTACCTCCTTATTTATCTAACCTTTGACTAAATTGAAAAAATGTTTAACTACACACGTGAATTTCTTTGATCTTTGGCTGAAAATAGCCGCCTGTAGAAGGGTGGTGTTTGTTGCCAAAGATGAGGGAAATTACCTTTCTCTCAGGCAACTCGGGGATGATAAGTACAAGAGGCCTTGGATTTGGACTACTGGACGAGCTGATGCTTGCTTGGTGGCACCTGCCTAGGCGCTTTTTGCTTTGCCCCGCTAGGTTGCTGATCTTTGAGAATTCGGAAAGCTAGGTATGAGCGCGCAAGCGCGAATGCCTTTTGTGAAACTCGAGTAAGTGAGTTTCTTATGGAATTTAATGTCGCTGTCCTGCTCCCCTACTGGGTTGAGCGGATAGCTGGTGAAATATATAGGCTTTGGCTAGTATGGCCGAAGCTGAAGTGTTTGTGTTTAAAATCCGTATCGGCCATGGAGGCGGGTGCGGAAAAATTGAGTTTTTTTACTGGCGCGCTCCTGAAGGGAGCCGCCCCATTCGGTCGGCACCAGTGGTGCCGGCCTTCAGCCGCGAGAGCGGCGGGAGAGAAAGCAATGAGCGAGCAGACGAAGAAGGTGGCGGCTGGCGGGTTCTTTGTGGCCCTGGTGGTGTTCTCGATGCTGTTCCTCTCGGGGAAGCTGAATGGCTTCTTCCCGGCGGAAGAGCAGGACCGGGGCGCCGCTTCGGCGCCCGCCAGCAGCAAGTGACCGCCAAAAATGACCCCGCTTAAGTGCGGGAGGAAGAGAGAGATTATGAAGCCTGATAGCGCGATTACTCTTCTGGGGCTGGGGATTTTCCTGTTGTTTTTGGGCTATATAAACCTGAAGGGAGACGTGCGCGCGAAGAAGTGGGTCAACCGCGTGCTGGCCCTGGTGTTGCTGGGGGTGATCATGGTCCTGCTGGACGCGGTTACCCTTCTGGCGGCTGGGCTCGGCTGCGTCATCGGCGCGCTGGTACTGGCTGCAATCTTCCAGCCGTGGCGGAGCGATTAGTTTCGCTGGCGGCGGCTGGATCGGATCCTAAAAACCTGGCCGAGCCCGCGCACGCTGCGTCGGGCCGGCCACAACAACAATCTGGGGACCGGGCGCAAAGACGTCGCGCCTCCCCAAACAACCGCGAAGGCGGTAGAAGGACTCCGTCATGGAGACCAATCAGGGGCGTGATCCGCCCACGGGCCGAAACGTTTTTTTCGGATGGTGCGTGTTCTGCGCGGCGGCCTTCCTGGGGGTGGCTTTTTGCCTCCCCGGGGAGGATCCCGTGCGGGCCGCGATCTGGGCCGCTGCCGCTTCGGCGGTCGCCGGCCTCGTGCTCTCGTGCTGGTGGGCGCTGGGCTACGTGGCCCCGCCGTCTGCCGAAAATGAGAATGCCGAGCGCAAGGCGGTCCTGGCGACGTCATGGGAGACCCCATTCGTTGTCGGGGCTGTGCTCTGCGCAGTCTCATTTTTTCTACTGGCGCCCGCCTACGCCCAGGGACGTTCTCCCTTCCACTGGGTATGGTGTCTCGTCGGGATCGGTGGCTTCGTGGCTGCCGGAATCGTCGTGGGCATCGTGCGCGGAGGAAGGGAAGACAAGCGACTGCTGGTCTTCACCGTCAGCATGCTCCTCTGGACTGTACTGATGCTGATCGGTCAGCATGCCATGAACACCGGCTTCGAGCGCCCTCTCATTGGGGTACTGCTCGGGGCCGTGTTCTTCCTCTTTCTCTTCAAGCCATGGCGCAAGGACTAAGATCCCGCCGCGGCTGAAAAACCAACCCGGCTGACCCCGATTCAATCGAGCAGCCAAACTGAAAACCGGGGGACCGGGCCAACGCATAGACAACCCGCAACGGCCTCCCCCAAGTGAAACCGCGGAAGCGGTAGAATCGAGTTTGTGAAATGGAGAACATCTCCAACTTTTTCGTGGCGCCGTTCGCGGCGCTGCTGTTCATGGTGGCCTTCCCGCCACTGCTGTCCCACAAATGGAAACACTGGTGGGAGCAAGCCGAGATGCGCAACACCCTGGCGTTGAGCCTCGTGCTCAGCGCCATCACCGCCCTCGCCATGGGCGTGAACTATGGCACAGAGGGACTGCACGTCCTCGGGCACACCCTGCTCGTGGACTTCCTGCCGTTCATGATCCTGGTGGGGGTGCCGTTCGCAATCGCGGGCGGTATCAACATCAAGGTTGTGGCGCGACCGACGCCTCTGGTGAACGTCGCCCTCCTGACGGCCGGGTGCCTGCTCGGCGCCGTGCTCGGCACGATTGGAGCCTCGGTGCTCATGATCCGCCCGATCCTCGCCGTCAACAAGCCGCGCACTCACAAGGTGCACACGGTGATGGCGACGATCTGGCTCGTGTGCAACATGGGCGGCCTGCTGACACCGATCGGGCCACCCCTCATCATGGGATTCCTTAGGTCTGACCCGGCCGAGCGCGTCCCGTTCTTCTGGCCCGCACAGAACCTGTGGCAGTTCTGGGCGGTCGCCTCGGCGGCACTGCTGTTCGTCTACTTCGTGTGGGACACCATCCTGTACAAGAAGGAGAACGGCGGGAGCATCCGGCTCGACGAACCCAGCAAGGTCAACATCAGCGGGTGGAAGAACATTGGGATCCTGCTACTGGTGGTCGTGGCCGTCGTGATGCTTGACACTCCCATTCGTGAGGCGGTGCTCGTTGGCCTCGGGGCACTGGCGTACTTCACCACCAAGAAGGAGACTCGAACGGAGAACGGCTTCAAGTGGACGCCTCTCAAGGTCGTGGGTTCCCTGTTTCTGGGGATCTTCGTGACGATGGCGCCGGCCCTCCTCGTGATGGCAAAGCTGGCGCCGGATCTTGGGGTGGACACACCGATGAAGTTCTTCGCGGCCTCCGGTGCCCTCAGCTCCTGGCTCGACAACGCCCCTACCTACTTGGTGTTTTGTGCTATCGGGCGAGCCCTGCAGCTCGGCAACGAGATCGCCGGGATGCCTACACAGATCCTCGCGGCCATCAGCGCCGGAGCCGCGAGTTGGGGTCTGGGGACGTACATCGGCAACGCCCCCAACCTCCTGGTGAAGGAGGTGGCGGAGTATGACGACGTGGAGATGCCCTCCTTCATCGGGTACTTCGCCTGGTCGCTGGTCACCGCCCTGCCTGTCCTCGTGCTCGTGGGCTGGGTGTTCTTCGGCTGACCCCCCGGGCGCGCGCGCACTGAGCGCCACCTCGCAACGGCACACGAGCCGAGCGCGCGCCCTCAACAACACAAACGCCCGCGACACGGTCGCGGGCGGGTTCCATACATCCAGTGGCGTGGCTGGACCGGTGGACGTGACTCTAACAAGAGCATGTACCATCGGCCCGCCGCCCACTGTGACACAGCTTTCCGAATTCTTTTCCCAACTCTTTTTTGACGTGGGCTTTTTCAGCGTGTATATTCTCGCGCTAGAGATTTTAGAAACAATTTATGAACGGAGTTACAAATATGAAAGGCAGATCCAGATTGACACTTGTATCCGGCGGTGCCGATCAAAGAAATGAAAAAGATAGCGAAGAATTACCCGAGCGCGAGCCCGGGAAACTACTCGTTGAAGAGTGTGGCCACTATATTGAGGCGGTAAAAGCCCTAATAAGAATGACGCGGGAGGTGGACGTGAAAAATTTTGGTGACTCTGTTCTTAATATAATGCGTGGAGTAAGGGCTTTGGCAATTAGTGCTCAGAAATCAAATGAAAGGGAGCATAAGCTAGACGTGCAAAGGCATTGCGTTGACGAAAACATGAATCAACTAACCAATGCGACAGTGACTTCCCTGCTAATGTGGGGCGATCCTGAAGTGGTTTTTCGGTCACTTTTTGATGAACTTGTAACCAAGAGTGATGGCGTTTTAAAGGCGGAATACTATGGCCATTTGCTTGACCAGGTTGTAACTAAAATGGTTCGCATGGTGATGGAGAAACGTGAGATCTCGGAGATGAGCAAAGAACTGGCGAGGGAAGTTGGGGGAATTTTGGGATTTGAGGAGGCTAGGGCGGATGGTCTTCAAGGAAGAATCGATGCGGCAATCGTTGAAACCATGACAAGAAATTTGGCTTTAAGTGCGAACAGTGGTGTTCGTTATGAATCTTCACTTCTTAGGAGACTACTATTACCAAGGCTTCCTGATTTGGGCCCAGAGAAGGCTCCTGGCCGAAAAAGATATAGTGACACAGAGGATATGATTAACCGACTCATTTCACTAATAACAGAGTAGCCCACTTCGCCAGGGAAAGTTTTGACAAAAAAATTGCAGGCGCATAGTGTTTATGGCCAGAGTGATTTTTAACTTTACCTATTTATGTCTGAGAAAAGTGAAAGTAGTGAACGGCCTCCATTGATCGGAGCTACTGGCTTAGGTGATTCTTTGATAATTACGCAACTGGCTAGAACTACAGCCTTAACCGATCAGGAAATTCTTGAGGCCATGGCCGCTAGATTGGAAAATGGCCCATCTGTTGTAGATGCCATTGCGGGATTGGTGGCTCAAGAGGTGCTTCGTCGGGGACTCGAGGAGGGTGCTCCTTTGGTGACGGCTGTTTCTCCTTTGCTAATGAGGAATATGCATGGCGAGTGCTTTTTAGCTGATGATGATTTTGCAAGATTGAGAGGCGTACCTCGAACTGAGCTTGGTAGATATGTAGCTCAAGGTGATGAGGGGATACATGCAGCGGCTGGCCTTGGCGAGAGTAGAGGGCAACAGAGAATTCACAATGAAGGAGACAGAAAACTGAGACATGGAGGGAGAAGCATTGTTGGATACGAGCGAGCGCTGCAATTAGCGGAACAGGCTGAGAGAGCAGAAAGGACGCTAGCATTAACCGTGAAGACCACTGCTCCAACCCTAAAGGATCGCTTTAGCGATGTGGTAGATGTAATTCTCGGATTATTGAGAAAAAGAACCTTGCGTGAGGTGTTGGCTGAAAAGCAGGTACCGTTAATAAACTAATTCTGCTTCAGAGCTTTTTCGATTGTGGCAATCAGCTTGTCCAAGTTCATCTTTTGGTGGGCGGAAACAAACACGGGGGTGTAGTGGGCGTGGTGCTTTTTGAGATGAGTGGGGTCGTTGGGGCCCTGGCGGAGCTGAGCTTCCTTTTTGGCTGTCTCCTCATCTACCCAGCCGAGAAGCTCGGCTACGCCGATACCAGCCTTGATCAGGCCACCTGTTTCGGGCACGGGTCCGGAGTCGGATTTTTTATCAATAAGGCTGCGGTAATCCACCATGTCGATCTTGTTGAAAACATAAATTTCGGGTTTGTCGGCCATACCTAGTTGCGTAAGAATTACCTCAACCACGTGGATTTTCATGTGGAGTTGGCTATCATTGATATCAATTACATGGAGGAGTAAATCGGCCTCGATAGTTTCAGACAGAGTGGATTTGAAGGCCTGAATAAGGGCTGGAGGGAGATCCTGGATAAACCCAATCGTATCAGAAAGGAGGATTTCCTTTTGGAGCTGGGGAAGGTAAAGCTTCCCTACTCTGGTATCGAGGGTGGCAAAAAGCTGATCTGCTACATAGGCCCCTTTTTTGGTAAGAGCGTTGAGGAGGGAGGACTTGCCGGCGTTGGTGTATCCAACGATGGCAACTGTTTGAAAATTACTGCGGCGGCGCTGCTCGCGGTGGCCAGCGCGGACACGTTCATATTGCTTGAGCTTGGCTACAATGTTGAGTTCTTGTGTACGGAGATGGCGTTTCATCATCTCCGTGTTGCTTTCGCCCTGGCCGGCGCGAACACCGAGAGCGCCGGCTTGTCGGGATAGTTCAATGCCCATGTTGAAAATTCTCGGACCCATGTGCCGGATCGAGGCTAGTTCAATTTGCAATTTTGCTTCTGTGGTTTTGGCGTGCTTAGAGAAAATCTTCAGAATCAGGTCTACCCTATCCCAGGCCTCCATTTCGGCTTCTCTTAGCGATTCGTTGAGATTATATAATTGACGAGGCTTGAGCATATTGTTGACCACCAGAATTTTCGCGCCAACTTCCTGGCCAATGGCGATCAGTTCCTGCAGCTTTCCTGTGCCAATATAGTTGGAGTAATCGGGAGTGGCTTTGCGTTGAACGGTCTTCACCACTACCACTCCACCAAAAGTATCCACAAGGCTTTCCAGCTCGAGGAGTCTAAGGTCGGCCGCCTCCTGCGAGGTGCCAGGCTCAATAATATCGATGAGAATGGCCTTTTGCTTCTGGCCCGGGAGGTGTGACTTAGAGCCTTTTCGCTCAAGTGGACCTTCCTCATCTCTATGACCATAGGGCGCGGATGGCGGATTACCGTGGACCGAAGCGGAATGTCCCCTTTTCGACTTACTTTGACTAGCGCGTGAACCTCCGGAATAGTTTTTTGACATATGGGAATAATAGGCCGTATCGAGACGGAGGGCAAGTGTGAGTGAATGCTACGTACCCGAGGAGGCTCTCTTGGGCCTGGGCCCCAGGTGAGCGAATACTCACCGTGAAATATTCGGCAAAACTTTTCAAGTTGAAATCGGCAATTTGCGGCTCCTGGGTCCCGTTTTGCCGTGATTATTCGCACGATTTCTGTTAGTATTTGTGCCTAATAAGTTAACTAAAAAAACATGAAAATTTCTGATGAAAAATTGGTGGGCGCGGGAGTGATTTCTGAGGGGCTGGGTGGTGGAGTGGGTGGATTTTCTGACGATCTATTATTAAGTTTGTGCGTGAAGTTTGGTGCACGAGCATTGAAATGGCGCAGAAGATTTACTGGTCTCTTACCCGAAGTACAGAAAAGAAAATTATATGAGAAAAAAGGATTCGATTCCATTTTTGTATTTGCCTATAAGCTGGCTGGATTGTCCGAAAAACAGGTACGGGCGGTTCTGAATTTAAGGAACAGATTTGAGGATAAGCCAGTGCTGAAAGGATTGCTGGAGAGTGGTGAGGTGAGCGTGAATAAACTGGCAAGAGTGGCGAGTATTGCAACACCGGAAAATGAGGGAGAATTGGCAGAGAAAGTAAAAATCTTACCTCAGAGTGCCCTTGAAACAATGGCCAGGGATCATCGCAATTTCCTGGGACAAAATGCTTCAACCAAGCCATTATTTGAGTACGAATCTCTGCGCGCGCAGACGCTCGATTTTGAAATTTCAGAGGAGGTGGCGCGAGAATTGAATCAGCTAAATTCGTTGGGACATGATGTGAATAAAATTATTTTGGAAATGTTGAAGAAGAGAAAAATGGAGATTGAGGAAAAGAAAAAACAGCTAGGCGAGGCGGCAATTGCACGCATGGAAGCAAAAAAGGCGGCGTTTAAGCCTGGGAAAAAGTTGAAAAAGTCGAGCTACGTTTCTGTAAAAGTGAGGGCGGTTCTAAAAGAAGAATATGGCGAGAAATGCTCAGTTCCCGGTTGCTGCAAGCCGGCGGATGTAAATCATCATTCGCAGAGGCGTTCTCTAGTTGGCATAGATGATCCGCGCTACATGGCTCCATTATGCAAAGACCACCATCAAATCGCACACATGATTGACCAGAAGTATGTAACTACCTTGTTACAGCGCTCTGGGGGCTAACATTCTTGATAGATAAGGCTCTCTTTGTGGTTAGAGTTTTCCTACCTCCTCTTTGAGTTTTGAATTTATCTCACCAACTGTCGCAAAGAATTCTTCATAGGTTGGTGCTAATTCAGCATCCCCTCTCATCAGTGAAATATTTAATTCCTCCAATATTGCTTCGAATTGGCTGACGTCCACACCTTTTGTCCTTTCTGAATCGATGGCCGCTGATAATTGATTTGCGGCATCAGAAACCCTATTCATAAAATCCCCATAAGTGGGGGCCAGGGCCGCGTCACCGCGTTGTAGAGTGGATTGGAGCTTGTTTTGTGCCTCGGCCAGTGGCCCAGCGGGTTGAACAACTTCCTGCACATCTTTTATTTCTAAGGGAGTGGGGTCGGTGGTTACTTCGATCTGGTTTTCGGCAGGTTGGCAGGCTGTTATGACCAATAATGCGAGTGCGAAAGCAGATAGTAGAGCTTTATTTAGTTTCATGAGTAATCTGGTTATTTTTCCCATCCTACAATATAATGGGCGCGAAAATCAATGAACTGATCATGGACAAAGCACTCAATTATATCCGCACAAACTTTGTTTTTTTGGCGCTGTCATCAATGTTTCTCTTTTTCCTTTTCAACCCGGTTTTTAAAAAATACGATTATGGGAGTGAGTGGCCGAGTGTGCTGGCTTTTTGCCTAATATTGCCGTTGTTATATATCAAAGATCGAAAGGACTTGTTGTTCTCAAAGGATCTACCCGGAACGAGATCTCTGGAAAAAATATTTTTTGGGATTTTTGCTATTTTTATGATCCTATCTTTTGCCTTTTCCCAAACAAAGAACATTGGCTTAAGCGAAGTAATGGCCTATTTGTCATGTTTTGGCGTTTACTTTTTGCTAGCGCACCGAAAGGTGGAGTGGACAGATAAAATCATTAAAACCATCGTACTTAGTACTATTGCGGCCTCAGTGTTGGGAACTCTCCTTTACATCTTCCGCGATGAACCACGCTTGTTTGGGCCATTTTTCAACCTGATGCACCATGGAAACCTGTGGCCAAATGCCTTCGCGCTCTTTTTACTCATGACGTGGCCGCTTTTGTTATCCAGTAAATATAAAAACTTCCTTCCTTTTGTGCTAAGTGCACTGTTACTCACCTACTCCCGAGGAGCAATAATCGCCTTCGCCGGACAGTTATTTTTACTATTTCTTTACTGGTTGTTTTATCTAAAGAAACCGGGCTGGCGCTTAGCCTTCAAAGATTTCGTAAAGGTGGTAATTGTGGCGGCGGCTACGGTTTTACTCTTTTTGGGCATTAATAGTTTGAGAGCAATAAATTATCCTGTTATCAATATCGAGGAACGTGCGACCTTTCAAAACAGTGAAAGCCTTACCTCCAAACAAGAGCGGGTGGACTTTTGGGAATCTGCAATTAGATTGGCGGAGGAAAAACCTTTACTAGGCTGGGGGCCTTTTAGTTTTAGATATGCAAACTATCCTATTCAAAAGACCTTTCTTGGTGCCAGCGATCATCCCCACAATATATTTTTAAAGATGGCAGCGGAAAATGGGTTGGTGGCGGCCGGGGCGTTCTTGGCATTTCTAATAACCGTTTTCACCGCTGTGAGTAGGCGTTTTCGAGGACTGGAAAAGGAAGACAGGATGAAGGTGATGATATTTGGAGTGGGAATTTTAGGTGCATTGGCACACAGCATGATCGACTACAATTTCAATTTCATGGCTACCCTAATCCTATTCTTCCTCTTGCTGGGGCTAATGCGCAGCCTAGTAAGCGGAAACAAACAGGATAAGATTGAACGTAGAGGCTTTCCAGTTGGAGTATTCTTCGTAACTATTATGCTGGCGATGTGGGCAGTTTATGAGCTTAGTCTGGGAGTGGCAAACAAATTATCTATGGATAAAACCTATTTGGACCAATCCTTTTACCCTCGTAATAGTTTTCTTAATCGAGCAGATGCGGCTCTTGCCGACAAAGATTATGAAACGGCGCTGAAGGCAGCCAACAAGGAAATCGCCCTAAATTCACTGGATGCTCAGGCCTGGTATCTTCGCGGCGTAATTTACTGTAAACCAGATTTTGAACTGCACGAAGAAGCACTCTGTAAGGAGAGTTTAGCTAAAGCGCTGGAGATAAATCCAATGAATGACTTCAATTACTATAACGACTACATAAGATTAACGAAGGATGCCAACGTCATTAATCGTGCAAAAGGCCTTTTGAATCTATATTTTGGATACGTGGAAAACAATGTTCACTTTACCGCTTACACCCCTAATGTGGAGGCGGCAGCAGCGCTTGTGGAGGAGCTATTGCCCTATTTGAGCTCTACTGAAGCCTTGAATATGAAGCTAGCTAAAGATAAGATGCTGAAAACTGCTAAAAGACTAAGAGATGAGAGTACCAAAATTTTGTAGTGCAATGTTTGACTTTGACGGCACAATAACCGAGAAAGGTTATTATGAGCCGCCTAAAGAGATGGTGGAGGCATTGGTGGAGCTTGCGGGCAAAATGCCAATTGCCTTTTGTACTGGCCGTCAGTTGGAATCATTTGAGAAACATGGAGTAAAATGTCTGATAGACGGGATGAGCGAGGAGCAGAGGAAAAAGTTTCTTAAAAATCTTTTTCTGATCGCTGAAAATGGCTCTGTTGGCTATGCTTATGATGATGGTCAGGATCACTATGAGGAATTTTATAGGGCAAGCTGGCCGGAGGAGTTTATAAAAAGGGAGGAGCTAAGTGGAATTTTGAGTCGGGAGATTGCTCATTATGGGGATATGCTGGATAGCGGACACAGAGTAGTAATGGTAATGCGTACCAATCTTTATGATGGCGACCATACCAATATAAAGGCCGTGAATACCCTTTCCGAACAAATATATATGGTTTGTAAAAGAGTTCTCACGGAAATTGATCCGAATTATGAAAAGCATCTGCACATTGGGAATTCCGGGATTGGAGTGATTATTTGTCCGGCCAATAGCGATAAGGATGAGGGGGTGCGCAGATTTGGTGAGTATCTCACACAAGAGCGCGGAATGAGCTTCAGCAAACAATTTTCAGAAATCTTGGTAGTTGGCGATAGTCCGCAAGAGGGCGGAAATGATCGCTATTTTTTGAGCGGGCGCTATGGGACATCCTTCACTGTTGGGGATTTAAACCCTGAAATATTGCGGCTACAGGCTGTGGTGGATAAGGCTGGGGACCGAGTAATGAATGCCAAAGGGACTCTGTACCTAGTAAAAAGGGAACTTTTGTAACTTTCCTGATTTCATTTACGTTATTTAATTTGGGCAATAAGCTTGACGAACAAGGCTTTTGTTATTTACCATAGACCTCCTATTTCAAATTTCTGTTTAACAAAACTATATGATTAGAAAATTCCTTTCACTTGTGGGAGTTGCAGCAATAATGCTTGGCGTCCTTCCCACTACTGCTCTAGCAGCTATTGTTCCCACAGACTTCGTGACGGCAATAAATTATGAGGTAGGTGGAGTGGCAAAGGACAATTTCAATCCCTCCGGGGCTGAGGTTCTTACAATCAAGCTAAGTTATGACATGGCACATTTCGCGCCTGCACTAGCAACAGCGACTGGAACGATTAAGATTAAGCAGGGAGCGACAACGGTAAAAACCTTCCCGGCAATTAATGGAATTGTGGCGGCCGATCAGACACTTACCTGGAATGGTATTGAGAGCGACGGCAATTTTTGCAGCAATCCTCCAAGCACTCCATGCGCTAATGGCACTTACTCAGTAGAGGTAGTGGTTAATTCAACTATTGGTGCTGATACCTGGAGTGAAACCGAGAGCAAAAATTTCACAATTGGAGCTCCGGTGGCAGCTGTTGCTATTACGACATTCACCTCAGTACCTACAAAGGGAGGAGCAACATTTGACCCAGCGCCAAGTGCAGACGATGAAGATCTTGCTTTAAATTACACGTTAAACAAGGTTGCGGACGTAGAGATTAATATCAAGGACAGTAAGGATAAGACTATCAAAACCTTCAATAAGATGGCCAACTCAACTGGCTCATTTTCATGGGACGGAACTGTTGCGAGTAAACTGGTGGCACCTGGTACTTATAAGGTAGTGCTAACAGCTACGAAGGCTGGTGAGGCAACTGCAACTCAGAGCAAGGACCTGGTTGTGGCATATAACAATGCAAGTAAGCCGGGAATTGATAATTATACACTTTCCACACCCTCTTTTGATCCTGATGTTGAGGATACTGCCATTGGATTCACAAATCTTAGAGATGCCAATATTACTGTGGAGATTCGCCAGAATGATGGCGTGGTAGTTCGCACATTCAGCAATTATGAGGATGACAATTTTAATGCAGGAGATACTCACAATGTGGTTTGGAATGGCAAAAATTCATCAGGCACAATTGCAACCGATGGCGGATACAAGGTTTTTATTGAGCTGAGAAATGAGTATGGAGTTACTACAAAGGAGGATACGATCACTCTAATCAATACCTCTGGTTCAATCTCTAGCAGTAATAATCACATCGATGATATCTCTTTTAGCCCCTCCTCAAAATTTAAACCCGGAGATGATGAGGAGCTAAAAATTGAGTTTGATGCAAAGGTAGACCTTGCTGAATTAACAATCTCAGCAGTAAGAGGAAATGACAGGTATGAAATCGATCATATGGAAGAGCTGGATAAGGAGACGAACCTGGAAACTACCTGGGACGGAAAGGATGATGATGATGAATTTGTACCTGAAGGAACATGGAAAATTGAATTCAAATCCAAAGTTGGCTCCACCACTCTCACTGCGATTAAATCGATAATTGTTGAATATGATAAACCGGTAATTGATGAATTTTTGATTTCAAAGACGAAGTTTGACAATGAGCTTGGTGAAAGTACCTATGCCCTATTCAAGGTTGACCGCGCAGCACAAATCACTTTGGCGGTAATGCTGGATGGTGAGGAGGATGATACTTTGGAAGAGGAAATGGAGGTGGAAGAGGACAGATGGTATGCAGTTCAATTTGATGGTGGCAGCTATGATTATTCCGATAGCATAGCTCTCAAGCTGACAGCGGCAAATATTTCAAATATTGATGTTTATGATTCTGAAAAAATAACCGTGGATTTGGCTGAGGACGATACGTCAAGCAATGTTTCTAATGTTACCAATGACGATATCGATCCGGTAGTTACAGATGGAAAAACAGAAATGACAGTAAATTTTGAATTGGAGGAGGAGGCTGATGTGGATATCACAATTTATAAGGGCAAGAATACAACCAGTACCAAGGTGGTTGAGATTTTTAATCAGGATAATCTGGATTCTGGTTCACACAGTATTCCTTGGAATGGCCGAGATGAGGATGGATCTACTCTTTCCAAAGGCTTCTACACCTATAAAATAGTTTCCCATAAATCCAGTACTGATACTGAAACCGGTACATTTGTTATTGGAGAAAGTGATGATTTACAATCCACCGGCGGATCAAGCAATGGAGGTAGTAGTAACGGCGGCGGAAATTCCAATACAACAAAGTGTGCTAATTTCACGGATGTAAGCGCTAGCAGTGAACTCTGCGAGGCAATTACATGGGCAAAGGATTCAGGAGTAGTAAGTGGTTATGCGGATGGTACCTTTAAGCCATCTTCACCTATCAATCGTGTAGAAATGCTTAAGGTGGTGCTAGAGGCATTGGGAATTGGTCCGGAGCTGAGCGTGAGTGGAAATCTTGGCTTTAAGGATGTAGAAACCGGTGCCTGGTATATGGGCTACATCAAAGCTGGCAAAGACCGTGGAATTTTCAATGGAGATAGTGGAATGGGCACAGCGCGCCCTGGCGACACCGTAAATCGAGTGGAGGCCTTGAAGCTGGCACTTGAAACTGTACGTATCCAGAAGGGACTTGCGCTAAATCGTTGTGAAAGTTCTTATGCCGACGTGAAATCTACAGACTGGTTTTCAGTCTATGCATGCCAGGCGGCACAGTATGATTTATTCGATATTTCCGGAAATAATCTTGCTCCGGGCACCCTTTCTTCACGCGGAGAAATCGTAGAAATGCTCTACAGGATGCACAAAGCAGGCCTTCTATAATTTTTCTTGACAAATACGTAATTACATTTATACTTTGAACCTTATTATTTCTTATTTAACCCATAATAATATGTGGAAAAAACTACTTGCTGTTGTTGCAGTGGTGATGACAATTGCATCATCTACAGCATCAGCGTTGGTTGTGGCGCCAGGAGTTGCTCCTGCAGCAGGCGGTGCCGTGATCACAAACTTTGCAGTTAGCCCAGCTACCTTTGATGCTTCAAAGGCAGAGACAGCTACTGTAAGCTTCGGTCTTACTACTAATTCCGAGGTTTATGTTTATGTTCTTAATAAGAGAACAAGTGAAATTGCAACAGTGCTTGCAAACCGCGTGCTTACTCTTAAGGGCAATCTAACTTATTCATTTACAGGTAAAACTGCAAATAATACAGTGATGGAAGATGGTGTTTACGTTGTTAAGGCGTATACATACGATCCAGTAACTCACGCTTCTAATGGTGGGTTTGAAACAAAGGAGGTAACTATTGCCACTGTTTCAGTTCAGAATGCACTTGCTCCAAAGATTACAGGTCTAGTTGCTGATCCAGCTGCTTTTTCAGCTGAAAGCAATGAAACTACAGACATCTCTTTTGATGTTGATAAGGACGGTTATGTAACTGTTGTTATCAAAAAGGGTGCTGCAGTTGTAAAGACTTTCTCTGAATACACTGGTGATTTCTTCCGTTCTACAGAAAGCCACTCAGTAAACTGGGATGGTACAGATGACAATGGTGCACGTGTGGCTAATGGTACTTATACAGCTGTTGTAACTGCTACTAATGACGACGGCACAAACACTGTTTCTACAAGTGTAGAGGTACAGGCTGCTGCTGTTTCTAGCGCAGGTGTAATTAAGAACCTAAAGCTTGACCCAACAGGTACATGGGATCCTACACAGGATGGTGAGATGGAAATTGATTATAAGTTGACTGAGGACGTAAAATCTCTAAACATTGAGGCTAAAATGGGCAACAAGGTTGTAGAGATTACTGATGATACTTATGTTGATAGCGACGACTACACAGACGTATGGGATGGTACAGATGATGATGGTGACTATGTTGATCAGGGTGTATGGACAATTACTGTTCGTGCCGATGGCGACAAAGTTTCCAAGACAGTAAATGTTCAATACGATCAGCCAACTTTTGACAACGTTTTCGTTACAAAGAAGTCTTTTGACCCTTCTGCTGACGAATTCACAACTCTTGGATTCAAGCTTGATGCTGCTGCCGATGTAAAGGTAGAGGTGTACAAGGGTTCCAAGAAGGAAACTACATTGGTTGACCATGAGCATGTTGGAAAAAATCGTTGGTACACTGTTGATTACAATGGTGTAGACAATGATGGTGAAGATGTTGCTTACGGAAGTGACTGGAAATTCAAGATTACTGCTAAAAATGAGACTGAAACTGACCTAGTACAGGTTAAAACTATTGAATTCGATGTTCAACAGGACGAGGTTTCTAGCGACAAATCAAATGTAACTGCTGATTATATCACTCCAGCTGCATTCGATGATGAAAGAACTGACTCAATGGTGGTTGGTTATACAATTGATGAGGATGCCGAAATTTACATGGCAATCTATGAGGGTGCAACAACTAGCGGTAATGCAGAAATCGAGCTAATGGACTATGAGCAGAAGTATGCAGGTTCATACTCTATGCCATGGGATGGCCGTGATGAGGATGGCAAAAAGCTTAAAGATGGTACTTACTCATATAAGATCATCTCTAAGGTTGGAAGCCACAAAGATACTGAAGTTGGTACATTTGTAATCGGTAACTCAGCTGATTTCGGTGGAACTCCACAGCCTCCACAACCTCCAGCTGGAAATTGTAATACTTACTGGGATCTTGCAAACGTTAACAGCACTGAATTGTGTGATGCTATCTCATGGGTAACAGATAAAGGTATCTTCGGTGGATACGTAGATGGAAGTTTCAAACCTTTCCAGACAATCAACAGAGCTGAAATGCTTAAAGTTGTACTACGTGCTTTCGAACCAGAGATCACTTTGCTTCCTACCGATGGTACTACACAGGGTTTCAACGACCTTGATGCAAAAGCTTGGTATATGTCATACGTAAGAACAGCTAAGTTCTACGGTATGCTTGCAGGTTACAACAACGGAACAGAGGCTAGACTTGATAACAAGATCATCCGAGTAGAGGCACTTAAGTTTGCTTTGGAGGCTGCAAATGCTTTCACAAGCTACAAGATTCAGCCTTACAGCTACATCTACTATGCAGATGTAAATCCAAATGCTGAAAACCAGAAATGGTTCCTAAACTACGTATCTGAGTCTTACAGCTATATCCTTCTTAACGAAAGATATGATGCTCAGACAGGTAAATACTTCATTGACCCCAGTGAAGAAATGCAGAGAGGTGAAGTAGCATTGCTACTTTACAGAATGGCTAAGCACAACATGCTTGGTAGCTATTCTATCGGCGGACAACTGTACATGTAATATGTACTTGGGGTACTAAAACTTAGTACGAGCGACAATTCATAGGAATGAGGGGAGAAGGGTCACGCGAAAGCGTGGCCCTTTTTCTTGGGTTATAAGCTCACTGCGGAATGAGCACGGGCAAAGCCCGATGCTCATTTTTCGTTCGCGCTCGCACCGTGTGCTCGCCGGCTCACTATTTACAAATGGGAGTTTAGTGATACAATTATTCTCCTAGTAACAAACTAATATGAATACATTTGAAAAATTGGCTGGCACAGCGCTGCTGGCTGCAAACTTAATGGCTTGTACGGATCCTAATCCCCTGGAGGGATTGGTAGAGGCAAGCGACTCCGGGCAGGCCGATTCAGGTAAAGTTGACTCAACTCCTGGGCCCGACGCTTTTGCAATGCACGATGCCACTCTGCACGACGCCATGGCAACTGATATGGCTTTAGCTGCGCATGATGCACTGATGGATGCGGTTACTACTGCTAGTGATGGTTCAATAGTGGCCGATGCGAGTACAAGCCCGGACCTAACCGAATTGAGTGATGCTGCAAATGATGGTGCACCAGCTCCGGATGGTTTCATAGCAGTAGATGCGGCTACACCCGATGCGGCAATAATGCCTCCAGAATGCCAGATCCCAGTAAATTGTGCGAGGAGGGAGTGTGCTGAGGAGGATGCAATCAGCTTTGAAATCCTGGCTGGGAATGGAACATCAACGGTCTTTGCTCATGCAGGTGAGCTGAATGCCTACGAGGTCGGTACAAGTTGGGCCCTTAGTTGTGATCTATATAACCAAGGGTTTCATCTAGATGTGCTGCTTCGTGATCCAACCGCTAGTACTATACTACAGGTACGAAGCAACATTGAGGGGTTAAGAACCGGCATTTGGGTACCAGCAGAGGGATTTCCCTTGGAGTTTACCGGTGCTGGACAGCAGCCACCGGGAGAGCCTACGGCCACCGTTGTAACTGGCCAAGTTAGCGAATTTGACCAAGCAGAGGTATATGCTCCCTACTATCCGGTGGTTCATGGGCATTAATACTTGGTGGTGAAATACTAAAAAGGTCCAAGTTTTTCCAGCAATGGAATAATGGCTTATTTGAGCTTAATGTCTGAACTCCAACTTTGAAACACTGCCTTAATCGGCCACGGATGAGTTGGCTGGCGGTGTTGAGTTTTTATGTGAAATTCTGGAAAAACTGGGGCCTTTTTAGTGAAACAACCTTGACAAAAGCGCTGTTTAGCAGTAGAGTTCGTCACTAATCGTATAATAGAATGCCCGCTTAACGATGACACAATATTGATTCGTGCTCCGTTATCCTCTTGGATACGCGGACGGGCTTCCCACGGTTAGATGATTTTTGACAACTCGCAAACATACAATGTGTTTAGAATGGTTTTATATGTTTTTTCAGCTAGGGCTGTCCGCCATGGAGACAATCTTTTAAAAGCGGGCACTTTTGAATTTGTCTCTGTGATGGACAGTCTTAGCGACTAGCAACAGATTTATGAGAGGGTTTTCACCCAAAGGAGATTTAAATCGCTGACCATTGTGGTCGCGATCACTCCCCTCTCAAAAAATCTGTGCAACGTGTTGTGCCTACTGCGTTGACCTTTTGCTCCCATGGTGGGAGTAAGGCAATGCAGGTGGTGCGGTACGAGGCTGCTGTAGCTAAACTTCGAGAGTGAAAGTCGGTGCAGGTTCCCATTCCGGGATCCGCTGCTGTGTGCTCCCCGCGTTCACGAGACGGGAGATACGGCAATTGCGGTGGGTAAGATGCCCTCCGCGCCTGCAACGACTACATAGTAACCCTCGAGGCCAACTGCAGAGGGCTTGAGGGTTTTCCTGATGGAGAGTGAAGATGAAGAACTTGAAATTGGATTGGCTGGCCTGCGGGCTGGCCATCGCCGGCCTGGTCGCCGCGTGCGACCGGGCGAAGGAAGAGACGGGCGGCCTGGGCGTGGCTGCAAGCTGCGACCCGGCCGAGGACTGCGGACAGGGCCTCAACGTCAAGACGACGTCGGCCTGCCCGAGCCCGTGTGGGATCGGACAGCACTGCGACGGCGAGAGCCAGCAGTGCGTGCCGAATGCCCCGCTCGACGCTGGCACCCCCGACGCCGCCGTGCCCGATGCGGCCGTGCCCGACGCCTGCATTCCGCAGTGCGCCGGCAAGGAGTGCGGTGACGACACCTGTGGCGGTTCCTGCGGCACCTGCCCGGCCGCCGTGCCGGTCTGCGACGCCAATCAGACCTGCCAGCCCAACGTCGTTCCCTGCACCCCCGACTGCGCCGGCAAGGAGTGCGGTGACGACACCTGTGGCGGTTCCTGCGGCACCTGCC
>CAYHGX010000005.1:87160-88681 GCA_964356355.1 uncultured Candidatus Peribacteria bacterium
AGACCTGCCAGCCCAACGTCGTTCCCTGCACCCCCGACTGCGCCGGCAAGGAGTGTGGCGGCGACACCTGTGGTGGTTCCTGTGGCTCCTGCCCAGCCCTCGCGCCGGTCTGTGACGCAAATCAGACCTGCCAGCCCAATCCTGTCATCAACCCCGAGATCTGTGACAACGGCCTCGATGATGATGAGGATGGGCTTGTCGACCGCCTGGACTCGGACTGCGCCCCCGCCGACGTCTGTCTGACCCTGATGGTGTGGCGCGCCGACGGCACGGCCAACGCCCTCGTGAACGGCAGCGATGTGAGCCAGGACACCTTCCTGGCCGATCTCCCCGGCAACGAGAACGACGTGGCCTACGTGTTCCAGTACGCCTGTCAGGACCTGCCCTTCGGTATGCGCGTCCACGGCGGCATCCCCGGGCGTACGCAGGTGACGGCGGTCACCTTTGACGCGGGCACCGGCGCCTACGTGCTCGCGCCGGCGGTGCTGCTGGACCTCTGGGTGGATCAGGGGATCGTCCCCTCCCACCAGCGTCCGCCCGTCCTCCCGGACGTCACGATCTCGGACTACCGCCCGGACCACCGGGTGGACGTCTACGTCCGACCGACCGGCCTGTAACCGACCGACTTGAGGCCGTCGGGGAAGCGTAGAAAGCGCTAAACCCCGCCGGCCCCTCTCGGGCCACCTTCTAAACGCAAACTCCTTCGGGCCGTTCGACGCGCGGGGCATTCTGCTCCCGCCGTCGACGCCCCCGTCTGGACCAACTGTTTGCGAGTTGTTTTTCCCTAAATCCTTAGCTACATGCTTAAAGGGCTTTTTTGACGTGGAAGCAAGTACTAAATTCTTGCCACGTGGCAAGAAAATTCCGAAATGCATGGGCACTTCATTTCGCTGCGTGCCTGCTCCAAAAAAGTTGACTTTGCAAGAATTCATTCTGGATTACGTCTGCCCGGGCAGAGATTTTAGTCCAATTTCCATTTCAAATAAGCCATTTGAACTCCAAAAACTGATCACTCCAAATCTAGAGTGATATTTTAAGATTTTTTAATGTTTGGAGCGTAGAGGTTAGTTGTGAAAAAAATTTCGTTTACTAACTCACTCACTATGCATGAAGGTAAAATTCTTATTTATCGTTCTGATACCGGCCAAGCAGAATTAGAAGTCAATCTGAAGAAAGAAACTGTTTGGTTAGATACAAATCAAATAGCAAAACTGTTTCAGGTGAATCGTCCTGCCATTGTTAAACATATTCAGAACATCTATAAAACACTTGAATTGAAGCCAAATTCAACGTGTTCCATTTTGGAACAGGTTGATTCCGATGGCAGGATAAGGAAAAAGCATTCATACAACCTCGACATGATCATCTCCGTCGGCTATCGCGTCAATTCAAAGCAAGCTACACAGTTTCGCATTTGGGCTACTTCGGTACTTAAAAATCACCTACTCAATGGTTACACATTCAATCAAAAACGCTTACAGGAAAAAGGCCTAGCGGAATTTGAGGAGGCGGTGGGGCTGA
>CAYHGX010000006.1:0-4222 GCA_964356355.1 uncultured Candidatus Peribacteria bacterium
TGCAGTTGAAAATAATAAACCTGTGCGTATCGGCGTAAATTGGGGCTCGCTCGACCAGCGTTTGCTCACGGAAATGATGGACGAAAACGCAAAACTTTCTCTCATTAATGGCAACTCTTCGCCCAAAAGCGATAGGGAAGTAATGATTGAGGCCATGGTAAAAAGTGCACTAAATTCTGCTGCCTACGCCCGCCAGCTCGGACTACGCCAAGATCAAATTGTACTTAGTGTGAAAATGTCGAACGTCCAGGATGTTGTTGCAGCATACAAATTGCTCGCACAGGAAATGGATAACCCCTACGCCCTCCACCTCGGCCTCACTGAAGCGGGATCCGGCCTCCAAGGCGTCACATCCAGCTCGGCCGCCCTCGCCATTCTCCTTAAAGAAGGCCTCGGCGATACCATTCGCATTTCTCTCACGCCGGCGCCCGGCTCCCCTCGCACGGAGGAAGTGGAAGCCTGCAAAGCGCTGCTTCAAGCCTTAGATCTGCGCCACTTCTCTCCAAAAGTTACCAGCTGCCCGGGCTGCGGCCGCACCGATAGTACTTTTTTTCAAGAACTAGCATCTCAAGTTACCGCCCACATCGCACAAAAAATGCCCATCTGGAAAGCCGCCTATCCCGAGAACGCTAAGCAAATTGCCCAGCTCAACATCTCCGTCATGGGCTGCGTAGTAAACGGCCCCGGCGAATCCAAACACGCTGATATAGCCATCAGCCTCCCCGGCCGCAGCGAAGAGCCAGTGGCCCCGGTTTTTATCGCCGGTAAATTCGTTAAAAATCTCAAAGGCGAAAACATCCCAGATCAATTTATCAACATCCTCGACGAATACGTTGAAGCTTTAAGCCACTAAGGTTCCCTAAATTCCATCTTGAAAATCTATATGAAGATCGGGGAGTTTGCGAGACATCAAATACACCTGCCACTCAAAGTATTTTCCGGTCAGAGCTAATTTATAAGTTTTCCCATCTCTCATTCGAAGGCCTAAAATATTTTTGTTGATCCCATATTTTACTCTGTAAAAGCCCTGGATCTCACTGATCGGCAAATTTAGAAGTATATTAAACTTTTCCATCCTCTTCAGTCGCATGATCAAATATTGTAGAGGTTTTATCCACCATTTGCTGCTTCTTGTCACCACAATACGGAGATTTGTAAGATAGAGATGGTTTGCCCCAGTAAACATTCCAAAACCTTGTAGGCTCGCAATGCAGTCCCTAATTATCACCTCGTCCGTCGCAAGCTCGAATGGATCTTTATTCATGATAGCAACATACCTTATTCCATTGATTTCAGCATCTATTTCCGGTAGAAATTAGCTAACGTAATTCCCCCTAAATTCACTACCATGATTCTCTCCGACGGCACTCTAAAGGCAATGATCAAAAGCGGCGAACTAGTTGTTGAGCCAATTGATCCTCAATCTATTCAGCCCGCCTCTATCGACTGCCGCCTCGGCGATCACTTCCTGATAGTTGAACAAAATCAGATGGACATCATCACTCTTGATGCCGATATCAAATATCGCGAAATCACTAGCGAATCCATCACTATTCCACCTCACACCTTCCTGCTCGCAACCACCCAGGAATATATTGAACTTCCAGATAACCTTACTGCCTTCGTAGAAGGCCGAAGCTCTATCGGCAGAATCGGACTTTTTATTCAAAACGCCGGCTGGGTAGACCCTGGCTTCAAAGGCCGTATTACGCTTGAGCTCTACAATGCTGGTTCTCTTCCAATCAAGCTTCAAGCTGGAAAGCGCATCTGCCAATTGGTGTTCTGCTCAATGGACAAGCGCGCTGAATCTCCTTACCAAGGAAAATATCAGGGGCAGTCAAATACTGTAGGCAGCCGTGTTTCACAGGATAAGGATCGCGTACATGTGGGCATTGATGGCGAAGTTAAAACTCATGTGGCGGCTGAAGTTGCCGAGGAAAAAGTATGAAACAATATCTCGATTTAGTCCGCGAAGTCCTTGAACAAGGCACACCCCGCACCGATCGCACCGGCACCGGCACCATCTCTATTTTTGGCATGCAAAAAAAATACGACCTCCGCGAAGGCTTCCCGCTCGTGACAACTAAAAAAGTAAACATCGATACGATCATCCACGAGCTCCTCTGGTTCCTCAGTGGTGATACCAATATCCGTTACCTGGTGCAGAATAAAGTAAACATTTGGAACGAGTGGGCCTACGAAATTTATCTTCAAGAAAACTCCCTCACAGAAAAACTCCCACGCTACAGCGAAGAGTGGACAGCGCACATGAAAGAGTTTGTTCAACAAATAATAGAAGACGCCGAATTTGCAGCCAAATGGGGGAGCCTCGGCCCAGTTTACGGCAAACAATGGCGCGCCTGGGAAGGCAAAGACGGCGAGAAGATCGACCAAATTCAGAACGCCATCGACACAATTAAAAGAAGTCCCGACTCCCGCCGCATTATAGTCTCAGGCTGGAACGTAGGTGATCTACAGTCCCTCATCAAAAATCCCAACACAGCTCCGCCGCCATGCCATACGCTTTTTCAGTTTTACGTCTGTAACGGCCGCCTCGACCTTCAGCTCTACCAACGTAGCGCCGATATTGCCTTGGGAGTCCCATTCAACATAGCCAGCTACTCGGCGCTCCTGATGATGGTGGCCCAAGAGTGCAACTTAGAGCCCGGCATTTTCGTCCACACCATCGGCGACGCTCACATTTACTCCAATCACGTGGAAGGCCTCAAAGAGCAGCTCACCCGCACCCCCCACTCTCTCCCGCAGCTCACCATCGCCAAAAAACCTTTCTGGGAGCTCAAGGCCGAGGACTTCGGCCTTGAAAACTACACCCACGACACCTTTATTAAATTCCCAATTGCGGTTTGACTTTTTTGCGTAACCTGGTAAAGTACAATCTTTATTTGTTTGTAATTACTATATGTCTACAGAAATAGCCAGAGAATCAATTATTGCTCCCGACAGGGGGATTTTGGATGAGGGATTGGATACTCACCGCGGTTCAGACATTGCCATGGTCGCTCCGACACAAGTTATTGATATGTTGGAACGCACCGGAATATCTATTCAAATGGCTGTAAAAGGGGCTGATCGTTTATCAGAGGGGAAAGTTAATTTTGCCAGTTCCATGAAGGGCGCTCCGAAAATAGTTGTTGTTCCACCTCCAAGTTCAGGCATCCCCCTTGTTAACACAGCAAATCAGCTAGTTGGTACAACTTGGCTATATGAAAACAAACACGGAATGTTGCCGAATATGCTTGTGCTCAGCCCAGAAGCCCAAGCCCGCATGGAATTGATAGCAGACGAGCTCGCTTTTAGAGCGGTTACTATGTATACCGGAAGCATTTCTCTTCCAGATGTTGGAGCGGATAGCCGTTGCGTTGATCTGACTCTTGATGATCTAACAAACAAATTTGATCCAGCTGCCAATATGTTCAGCCGCAGGAGTTTTGCGAAGCTTGAAGCTACAGGTGTTTCTAAGGAACAACTGGAATTCATGGAAAAACGCAGAGAATGGACACAGTTGTTACTAGCAGACTTGACTGAAAAATTGGCAGCTCAAAAAGTTCCAGGTGTTCAGTGCTATATGAACGACCGTGAGAACGATTCCCCAACTATTAGAGTACTATTCGATCGTTATTAGTAATATTTCATGGTTAAAAGTTAAGGATTCGTAATTTTTGAGATTACGGTATAATTGCCCCATGAAAACCCCAAAAGTATACATCATCGTCGCAGTTGATTCCGAAAATGGCATCGGCAAAAACGGCACGCTGCCCTGGCATCTCAAAAAAGAGATGGCCTTTTTCACGAAAACCACCAAACACACAACTGATCCCACCAAGCAAAATGCCTTAATCATGGGCCGCACCACTTGGGAGTCCATCGAGCCAAAATACCGCCCCTTGCCTGGCCGCAAAAACATCGTCCTCACACATCGCCAAGACTATTCAGCTCCCGGCGCGCAAGTAGCCCACAGCATCGAATCAGCCCTCAATCTCATCGACGCCCACACAGAAAAAGTCTTCATCATCGGCGGCGCCGAAGTCTTCAAAGAGGTGATTAACGCACCTTACCTCACCGGCATCTACCTCACCCGCATCCACCAAAAATTCGACTGTGACACGCACTTCCCGGTTATCCCCGGGGACACTTTTGGAAAAATAGAAAAGCTGGGCGAAAACGAGGAAGGGGATATAAAGTTTGAATTCTTGAGCTATAG
>CAYHGX010000006.1:4322-21011 GCA_964356355.1 uncultured Candidatus Peribacteria bacterium
GTAAACTATTTGAACCCCACCACCAACAACGGCCATTACGCTATTGTCTGCGGCTACGAAGGAGAAACGCTCCTCCTCTCTGACCCCACCAACGGCAAAGATTACCATATCAGCTTCGATGAATTCCGTTCCCACTGGCACAATAAAAATCACACCTCAAAAGGCTGGCTACTTGTGATAAAATAAATAAATGCTCCAAATATTAACTCTCATCCCCGGCCAATCCCACCCTTATTCCCAAGGCCATAAATACATCATTGAGCTATAGATTCAACACCTAACCCCCCACGATGAACCTTCCACTCAAGCGATACCAGCTACAAATGCATGTTCTAAGCCAATAACCAACCAAAATGCGCGAAACTCTCACCCTAATTTATAATTCAGTTGATGTGGTAATCGCCTTTGCCCTCGGCATTTGGTTTATTTCCACAAAGGGCAAGCTTACAAAAGCCGACAAGCCCACCCATAATTTCTCCGTGAAGTGGATTTATTTTGGAGGGTACCTAGCGATCCTTTACGGCATTATCAATACAATCAAAATATTTTTATGATACAAGTCCTTACTGTCATCGCTCCGCTTTTTCTCATCATTTTCGCGAGCGCCCTGTTGCAAAAATTTAAAAACATGGGCGACGATTGGTCCAAAGTTCTTAATGAATTTGCACTAAAAATCGGTCTACCTGTCTTGATTTTTTCTGCACTCGCCAAGGCCCCTTTTTCTATAGCGGCCCAGTCAGACCTGATTCTGGCCAATTCACTTTTTATCCTCGCCAGCTTCGTCCTGGCCTTTGTGATTGGCAAGCTCTTCAGTCTCAGTAAGGAGATGTTTCGCACGCTATTTATCTGTTTTGTTTTCGGCAACGTTGCCTATCTCGGAATACCAATATTGGTGCAAACAGCAGGAGAGCAAATAATTCCAACTGCCAGTTTGATTGTGGCCATTTATCTCTTCTGGCTTTTCTCCGTGGGCATCGGAACTCTTGATTATTCCATTGAGAAAAACAAAAGAGACGTTGCAAAAAATGTGCTACTGAATTTGTTAAAAAATCCACTGCTAATAGCAGTTGTTCTCGGAATAATAGTTGGAAGCCTCGGTCTCACAATGCCAACCATCCTACTCAAGTCTTTAGATATGATTACCGCTTCGGTCACCCCTACTGTGCTAATCGTAATTGGCCTATTCATTGGTAAATCCAAAATAGGAAAGCTCTCAGAGTGGATTCCTGTAGGACTTTTTGCTCTACTTACATTAGTAATTTTGCCAGCAATTTTTTATTACGGAACGAAAATTCTTGGATACTCACCATCTCAATTTTCCAGCTCAATCATCCAGGCCGCAATGCCTCTCGCCATAACGCCCTTTGCCCTGGCTGATAAATATAGGTTGAACAAAGTCTTCATTGCTCGTTCAATTGTTCTCAGTACCATTCTTTCCATACTCTCCTTGCCATTCTGGATATCCATGATAGGATAAATTCCATTTTAAACACTTTAAACCCAAATTACATGAACCCACTATTCAAAAAATCCGCTGCTCTCGTGGCACTGGCCGTTGCCCTTACCGGTTGCGCGAGCGCTCCAGCTTCCACTCCAGAAGCTACTACTCCAGCTACTCCTGAAGTTACCACTCCGGACACCACACAAACTCCAGCCGCTGATGCTATAACCTGGAAAACTTACGAAAATCCTCAGTTTGGTTTCTTCACTATGCAATACCCGGAACAGGTGATGCTTTCCCAAAGCGATTCTCCTACATTGCGTCCACTAAATGTTTTTGAAGAAATCGGGGAAATGCCAATTACCAAGGGCTCAGTTTACTTCACAACTCGTTCACTTGAAGACACCGTGAAAGACAAATTATGGGATTTACGAGTGGGTGTATTAGATTCTGATACAAAAGATCAAGTTGTACCTTTTCTTGAAGAGTTCTATGGAGTAAAAGGATGCGCCGTTGAATACAATGACAATCCAGAAAATGGATATAAGAGTGTAACCATTAGCGCAAAAGATACTACTCTTCAGCCAGATGATCCAAATTCTTGCTTTGTAGGAGGGAAGGTTGTCACTGCCTATGATGAGGCTACTGGTAAACTAATAACCTACAAAATCGTTGAACCATTCTTCTATGAAGCAGACGGTAACGTATCCGAACAGGCCCTTGCTAGCTTGAAATTCGAACCGACTAAGTAATAATTCCATCAAAAAGAGCCTTTAATTATAAAATTACGGGCTCTTTTCTTTGTTATTGTTGTAGATCCGCCATCACCTGATCCACGTGGTTCTCAGGCTTTACCTTCTCGTAATGTTTGAGAACCACGCCGTCCGGGCCGATTAAAAATGTGTCGCGCTGAATACCCATGTACTTTTTTCCATACATCGATTTCTCTACCCATACGCCATATTTCTCCACTACATCTTTTTCTGTGTCCGCCAAGAGAGGGAAGTTCAACTTCTCTTTTTCTTCAAACTTTTTATGTGATTTTACATCATCCGTACTCACGCCCAGCACCTGCACTCCATGTTTTTTAAACTCACCCATGCGATCACGGAAACATTGTGCCTCTACTGTGCAGCCAGAAGTCATATCCTTTGGATAGAAATACAGTAACACCATCTGACTCTTGTAGTCCGCCAAACTATGCCAATTACCATCCTGATCCTGTAGCTTGAAATCTGGAGCTTTTTTACCAATAATTGAAGCCATAAAGTTAGTTGTTAGATTTTAGATAGAACATTTCTCACACTCGAGCTGTCCATTCAACGTAAACAGTCCATATGCCAAAAATAGTAAACTCAAAATCTGAAATCCAATGCTGTAATCTGTGAAAAATCCCACACCAAAGCTCAGCCCAAACAGTGAAATAATTGGGAAGGTGCATGCTGTGCAGAACATCGTGAAAATCCCCAGAATCATCCCAACTCCGGAAATTGCTGAGGCTTTAATTCCGCGGCGTCTCTGGCGATAAAGTGCCACCACTCCGGCCCCGAGCACGCCGCACAGTACACTGAAAAATGCACTGAAAAAGAGGTTTGCCGTAGTCAAATTTGCCCCCACCACGCAGGCATGATTCCTGCTACCAATCATGGTGCTCATCAAATAGTAGTTGAAGTCGAATACCAACATTGCCACGCCCAGAGCCACGAAAATCATCATTGGCTCTGTTAGATTTTTGAGAATAGGGTATCTCATTATTTTTTCAATTCAGCATCGATCAGTTGTGAGATGTAGTCATATGGCAGTGCACCTTCTGAGGCTTTGCCGTTTATAATAAAGCTCGGTGTCCCGTTGAAGCCAGCCGCTGATCCATCTTCCATGTCTTTGGCGATCTCTTCTTTGAACTTGTCTGTATCGATACATTTCTGAAGTTCAGCCGCATCAGCACCTATCCCTTGGGCAAATTTTATCGCTGCATCCTTATCATATCCACCGCTCATGTTTTCGAAAAGCCAATCGTGAGCCTTGTAATAACCCTTGTCATCAGTTTGATCACGCACGCATTCAGCAAACAACGCTGCAGGATAGGCATCTTGGTGCTTTGCCAAAGCATAATCACGATAAATAAATTTCACTTTTCCAGTATCAATATAATTTTTCTTTAATTGAGGCAATGTGTCCTCATAAAAAGATTGGCAGAAGGGACACTGGTAATCGGAAAATTCCACAATCGTAACAGGGGCATCATCGTCGCCAATGACGGCATCATCATCAGTATAATCACCTGAAACCTCTACGGGTTTGCCGGAAGCTTTATCGTCATACTGTTTTTGCAGATTCTTTACGTAGGTATCGATACCCTTTTGGATATTGGCCTCGAGATCTTTTTCGGAAACACCACCAAAAGCCTTCAGCGCGAAGAAGGTAAGTGAAGAGGAAATAATTACAGAGGCGAAAATTATCGCTACAATTAAACTTTTATTTGAATTTGCCATACATGTGGATTATGAGTGGCTTTATTATAGGCGATATAGCTCTATGCTGGAAGGGGATGTTGTTGGAGGGATTGGCTGGATAGGCTTCTACGATTTGGTGCTAAGCGAAATTCCGGATTGGAGACTAAGATCGCGCGTTTGAGACGCTTTAGTGCCAATACGCCAAGACTTCTAACCCTTTCAGTGCTTACTCCATAGTCTTCAGCTATGCTTTTTAATTGCTCTTTCTCAAGATATCTTCTTTGAACAATTCGCTCCATTCTTCTTGGTAGGTTGCTCATTTTTAATTCAATGATTATTCGAACTTCCTCCCGAATCATTGCAGTTAACGCATCGGCAGATGAACTTTCAACCTCATTAATATCACCGCTTGGTGAGGTTTCAACACTGGCCGTTGCCATATGCGATAGTCTTTCTTCTACCTCTTGTGCCGTAATTCCATTATGGTTGTAACTTCCCTTTTCATGTCGGGCAATAATGGCGGGGATTTCTTCTGGTGTGTGTCTTCCACTTCCTGCCAGTTCTGAGGCCACTTTGCTCCACTTTATTATGTCAGGAGGAATAACGATTGTCCTTGTAAGCCGCCAACTCATTGCCTGCATCTGTTTATATAAAGAAGGAAGAGTTTCATCAACAATTCCAATTCCACCCCTGAATGCTTCCTGTCGAATTTGCCTCAAAAAATACACACAACCATGTTGAACCAGATCGTCAATATAGGTGGGATCATGAGCCAAATGTTTTGCAATATTTCTGATCACTGGCAGGTGGGCCCTGATTAAGGTATCTTCAGCCTTTTTTCCAAGTTTTTTTGCTTCATCGCTTGCATCGGGCAGATTGGCTCTGTTTAGATCCTCAATAAGCCTAGTCTCCTGTTCTGGCGAAAGGGGAGCGGAGCTTCCGGCTAGAGTAAAACGTTCCTTTCCATCCTCTGGCTCAAATTGCTCGGGCGGTTGAGAGAGGTGAGCGGGGTCAGTGATTGAACTGATTTCATCGGCACGCATCCTTCTTAATCGGCGAAGATCGGTATAGATCAGGGGTGATTCCCCTAGGCCGCCGATAAATTGGGCAACTGCCTCTATCTTATCAGGACTACGTGATTCCATTGGATTATATTAAGGTAACAACTTTAGGTCCGTAGGGTAGCATGATTTTTCGGTTTTTGGAGTTGGACGGCCGTCGGGATGATGTCTCCCGGGGCGCGTCGCGAACTCCTGGAGTTTTTGGCGTCATGCAGCCCTACGGGATGGCCATGGCTAGGCCGGGGGGCTCAGGCCCGGGAGTGGAGCCCGGGGCGACGGTGGACGCGGCCGCAACTAGCGGCTGCGCTTGCGGGCCTCGGGGCCCTGGCCCTCTTGCCGCGCGGCCCGCTTGGCGTTGTGCGCGCGCTTGCCTCCCTCTCCGCTCTCGACCTTGCTGTCGAGGGCGGCGTAGTGTGCAGGGCGGTCGCGGAGGCACAGGCGATGCGGCTTTTCACACCGCTCGCACTGCACCATCTTCGACGGATTTGGGCTCGACATTCTCTGTCTCCGATCTTCAGGGGTGGCGGGCGCGTTGCGCCCGCCGCGAGGTTGTTCAGTCGGCGTTCGCCGTGCAGTGGTGGTCATCCAGGCGCCGGTGTTTTCCCGTCCATCCACATCCGTGAGGACAGGAGATCTTGAGGTTCCGATCGAGGATCTTCCCCGTGCGCTCAGCTCGGGGGTGGTGCCCGTCACGGATCTCCGGACGGGGGCGAACGTCTCTGGGCTTCTTTCCCATCACTTCACTTTCGTCTTCCCGGTCCCGCGCTGCGCGCGGGCCGGGCCTTGGGTTCAGTTCGCCTTCAGCTTCTGCTTTTTGCGACGCCCGCCCATCAGATTTCCGATGTAGTGGCACCATCGCTGGTGCCGCCTCAGAGAGGCTGGGTCGCCTTTTGAGCGTCGGCAGAATCGGCAAGCATGATCGTCAACTCGCGGCCGGCTCGGCCGCTCATCGACGGTTCCCGTCTCTTCCATGTTTCTCTCCCTTGATCTTGTGAAGCGCGGCCTTGCCGCGCAGAGTAGGTTTCACCCTATGCCCCGATATCTCTCCCAGCGGCTCTCGCCGCCTCCATGGCCATCCCTGGCCAGTTAAATCTAAAAAAATTATGCTACCCTAATTGTCAATCGTGAGCGGCGAATGCCACCTCAGAAAGAACTTTCAGGGTAGCCTCCAGACATCGCGCACGGTCAATCATTTAAGCACTAAAAGGCCGTAGTAGTCAACCCTTGATTTTTTTTAAATATATTGGCTTATTCCCAGCTGAATCAGTCGGAATTCCCGCCCCGGGGCGGCCAATTCAACAGCCAAATCAACAGTCAAAACTACTTCTAAGCTTATGTGCAAAAGTCTGATCAGCATTCACGCTTGTTGACTCGAGGCGGAAAATATTATTTTTACACGTGCCCGGGCACGGATTTGTCTCGAAATAACGGCTAGCTAAAGCCGTTGTGCTTCCGAAAGTGAAATCCCCGGGGACAGTTTTATATACTTTTACGCCGCCAGCTCCAGCCAGTCTACCCCACTACAGCCCTACGCCAGCTAGCTCGGCCCCACCACTTAGTTACGCCGCCAACGCCAGCTCGGCCCTCACTACGCTGCGCGCCCCACGGTGCGCCTTAGGAATAGAAGGATCACAGTCGTGCTTTGTAATGCCCCTTCCACTAACCGCCGGATAGGCCTCCTGCGCCTTAAACAGCTTTCCTCCCTCTGCCGGACTGCTCTCCTGAGCCTTAATTGGAGCTTTTCCACTCTCTATCCAGATGGTATCTTCAGGATTGGATTCAAATTTTCTGTTAATCTTTAAGGCACGTTCGTATTCTTCCTCATTTATCAAGCCCCTTTCTGTAAGAATAGTCGATCCTTTTGGTAAAGCTTTAACATCACCTATTAAAGTTCTAAGTTTTCCATCCTGATTTCTATAAATTATCTGAGTTGCAATGTATCTGGCTGTTGAATAATTATTGTCACGAGTTTCATTAGGAGCGTTTTCGCAACCATCTCCAACGATAAGTTTTCCTTCTGCACTTATGAAGTATACTTTTGGTTCAAATAAAGTGTCCACACTCTCTAAAAAGCTTGGCACATCCAAAATTGCCGCCTCCACCTCTTCCCAAGTTCTCTCCCTTCCATTATAGCTTCGCTCTGACGCTGGCAACTCCTCGTATTGTTTCCTGTAAACCCCAAGACGCGGATCTCCATCCACTCCCTCCACCGCTCCCGCCACACTCGCCAATACCCCAGTTCCTCCAGCCATCACCTCCACAGTCGCCGCCGCCGCCTCTGCAACCGCTGGATCTTCCACCTGCCTTTCAACTGTTTCAACCACTCTTTCTCTCGCATCCTCTCCCGGCCCTCTGCCTGAAGGCCTCACTCCCGGTATGTATGTCGTCGCCATAGCATTTGTATTAAGTTTAAGGCCGCATTCTATTCCCAAAGCCAAGCATGTCAAAACGAAACAGGTGTTAAACTCGAATCTCCTCCATATTGCCGCAGACGCAAGCTGTTAATTCAGGAAGGCAAACCTCTTATCTACCCACTTAGTTTTGCTGTAGACCTTTTTTCCATCGAAAAAGATCTCCGCATCGGCCCAAGCCCAGTTGAAAATCAGGTCCCAGTGTACGCTCGAATCGTTGCCATTTGGACATTCCTCGTAGCATTTACCCAAGGCCATGTGCAGGCTCTTGCCCATTTTTTCGTCAAACAAAATTTGCCGCGTACCCTCCTTAATATTTTTATTCAACCCAAAGGCAAACTCACCATAATACCTCGAACCCTTATCCGTATCCAAAATCTCAGTCAGCGCCTTTTGGTTGTCGCTCTCTTCTTTAACCACTTTGCCATCCTTCAAAGTGAGCTTCACCCAATTGAAATCATGCGACTGATAATGCGTCGGCACGTTGTATAGAATCACTCCATTTACACCATCTCTTACCGGTGATGTGAAAATCTCGCCATCCGGCATGTTGCATTTGCCACAACAGGTCTTCCATTTCTGACCGGCGATGTTCACTTTTAAGTCGGTTTCCTTGCCAGTCACGTGCACCATTTTTACTTTTTTCATTAGTTCAATAAACTTCTTCTGAATCGTTTCCTCTTTTTTCCAATCAAGAATACAGCTGTCCATCACAAACTCCTCCCACTCATCCAGGCTCTTTTTCGCCAAAGTGGCAGAGGCCAAATTTGGGTAGTAGAATAGACACCAACGCTTTTTATGAAGAATATCAGACAACGGCTTTCGCGCCTTTTGCACGGTATAAATTTTCTTGATATCCACGCTCGTAAGTTCATAAGGATTTTCATCAGCCACCACCTGAATCATCGCATCATAGCTATCAGCCACTTTTTTATCGAGATCGGACAAGTGCTTCATCTGCGCATCATTCGCATGATCAAAGAACACTTTGGAAAGTTCATCATGAGAAAACCTCACATCCACCGCGATCGCCCCAGCTTTTAGAGCCTCGCGATATAGCTCTTTAATCAAAGGAAAACTGTCAAACCCATACCCGCGGAGCAAAATCTTCTCGCCCTTTTTCACTGCGATAGAGTAGTTCACCATTATGCCAGCCAGTTTTTTGAGTTTATTTTTATCTATCATGAAGAGGGGAGTTATTTTTGATGTTTATAGGTTACCGCGTACAGGGGATTTTTTCAACTTTGCTTGACTTTTAAACTCGCAGCAAGTAATGTATCGGTACATTAGAACAAAGCAGTAATGCCAAGCAAAGAAATTAAACAACTAGCCAAGGTACTTCTCAGTATTAAAGAGCCTAAGCAGCTCGAGAATTTCCTTGAAAATATTCTCACTCCGAGCGAGCATGAGGAAATTATTCAACGTCTCCAAATTCTCAGCCTTCTAAACGCCGGCGAAACTCAGCGAGATGTGGCTCAAAAACTTCATGTTAGTATTGGCACAGTGAGCCGCGGCTCTCGCATTTTGCAGTATGGGAAACCCGGTCTTGATGCCGTTATTCAGTGGTGGCGCTCTTCATCCAGGCAGGTGAGGACGTAGTTTTTATCAGGCGCGAAGTGCCAACAAAATTTCATCCTCTCTGCCAAGTGCGAGAGGACTTTTTATTTATATTATTATGATCACCTACAACAAAATTAGTCACGGCCTCACCGAGGGCAGGAAGGAAATCAACTATGAACCGGCCCACGAGGTGTTTCAGCAAATCTATCAGAAACATCGGTATAAATTCTTATTTGAATCTAAGGATGTATCTCCAATTTATGGTCGATTGAGCCTAATTGGAGTGGATCCGGTGCTGAAAATCTCTGGCAAGGATGATAGTTTTTCGATAGAAAAATTGAATTCAAGGGGTAGTTTTTATTTTCAATCTCTAACCAACTCCGACTTTGAAATTTGCGATTCTCTCAACTTCAAACCCCAGAATATTTCCGGCAAAGTTCTTCGTGAGCAGGGTACGTTTGAGGAAACAGAGAGGTCCAAGCGCAAAAATATTTCGCAGATTCCACGCCTGTTTTTGGAGAAGTTTAAACAGGGAAAACGCTGTCTGCTCGGCCTGTATGGCCCCTTTAGTTATGATTTTGTTCGTCTGTTTGAAGATCTCGAAAATCATCTGCCTTCCAGCGAAGTTAACGATTTTGACTTGTTTCTCTATGACACTTTTATCTTTTTCGATCACTTGAAAGAACGCGCGGAGATCATCAGTTTCGGCGAAAGCAAAGCTCAAATTGCGGAGTCGATGACCACTTTAGAGGAGCAATTAGGGCCAAAGAAAGTTTTAATGAATTTAAAAACCACAAATCCCAAAACCGAATACTCAATTACCAATGCCCAGTTTTCTCTCTCTCAGCCGCAGTACGAAAAACTCGTAGAAAAGGCCCAGCAATATACTAAAGAGGGGGAGCTCTTTGAGGTGGTTTTTTCCAATACTTTAAAGGCGCACTTTAAGGGTGATGCTTTTGGTCTTTACCTGAAATACCGGGAGGTTAATCCGTCGCCATATCTCTTTTACTTTGATCTAGGTGCTGATCAACTCGTGGGCGCTTCACCGGAGATGATGGTGAGAGTGGAAAACAACATTGCGCACATTCGACCAATTTCCGGCACGGCTCGCCGTGGTGGTGATCCAATTGAAGACCATGAAAACATGGTGGCGCTTCTTGCCGACAAAAAGGAACGCGCGGAATTGGATATGCTTATCGACCTTGGCCGTAACGACTTAAGCCGCATCTGCAAGCCCGGACTTGCGATTTCCGATTATCGTTTTGTTGAGAAATATTCTCGTGTAATGCATACCGTTGCTCATATTTCCGGTGAGCTCAAAGATGGATTCACGGCTTTTGATGCGCTTATTGCTTGCTTGAATGCTGGCACACTTACTGGCGCACCAAAAGTGGCAGCCATGAATGCCATTGAACGTCATGAAAAAGAACGCCGCGAGTATTACGGTGGGACCATTGGGTATCTTACTTTCTCTGGCGAAATGGACTCTGCGATCATTATTCGTACTGCACATATTAGTGGAGATAGGCTGCGTTTTCAGGTAGGCGCGACACTTTTATACAAATCCATTCCGGCCCATGAATATCAGGAAACTTTGAATAAGGCTGAGGCATTTTTAGCTACCTTTGCCAATCGCGAGCGAAGCGCAGTGCTATCAACTAACCCCCAAGCACTATCATGAAAAACATTCTTATCATCGACAACTTCGACTCCTTCACCTTCAACCTCGCCGACTTTATCGGTCAGTTAGGATACAACGTGCAGGTCTACCGCAACACCATTGATCCGGCAGAAATCCCCCGGCTCAAACCCGACTGCGTCGTGTTTTCGCCGGGCCCATCCGTCCCAGCCAACGCCGGCAACATGATGAAAATCATTGAGCTGTACCATAAGGACTATCCCATGCTCGGCGTTTGCCTGGGTCACGAAGCCTTTGTTGAATTTTTCGGTGGTTCATTGAAATTCGTAACTCCAATTCACGGCGAGTCCTCGCCAATCCACCACGACGGCCGCACAATCTTCGCCGACCTCCCCCAAAACTTCGCGGGCGGCCGCTACCACTCGCTCGCCGCAGATAAAGTACCAGACTGTTTCGAAGTTTCTGCCAAGCACGGAGCAGAGCGCAGTGCTAACGACAAAGTGCACGGAGCGAGTGCCGAAGGTCGAGAGGAGTGCTCAATTTCCCTTCACCATGGCGACATAGTGATGGCCATCCGCCACAAAACTCTCCCCATTGAAGGCGTGCAATTTCACCCAGAATCGGTGCTCACTATGAAAAATCAGGCTGGCATGAAGCTTTTGCAAAACTTTTTCGATACACACTTGAATCGCCCCGCCACAGAAAGCACCTCAAAAATCATTCCCCAAAGCTCCCCCAAAAGCCTACGAAAAAACTCATCGATAATTGCTGGGGAAATGCCAGGTTTCGGCAGTAGAGAGGTGAAATCTCAATGTCAGGAAGTTGTCCCCGGGGACAACTTTTTCCAGGAAAAGTTCCCAACAGAAAAACTGTCCCTCACTCAGTTCCTACAAAAATCCATCACGAGCGAGCTCTCAGAATCCACGCAACTTTCCTATCTCACCACAAAAACACACTTCACCGCCCAAGAGCTCGCCGACGCCGTAAATTTCCTCCACTCTCAAATGCCCATTTCCGTAAACCTTCCCGGCGCCATCGACATCTGCGGCACTGGCGGCTCAGGCCTTCCCCGCATCAATACCTCCACCATTTCCGCCTTCATCCTCGCTTCCCTAGGCGTGAAAATTGCCAAACATGGAAACAAAGCTTCCGCCGGACGATTCGGCAGCTTCGATCTTCTCGAGTCTCTCGGGATCAATTTTGACCAACAGCCAAAGCAGATTGAATCGCTCTACTCCACACAAAATCTTGCTTTCCTTTACGCGCGTAATTTTCACCCAGTTCTCTCCAAGTTCGCCGAAGTTCGCAAAAAAATCGGCCAACCAACATTTTTCAACCTCTTGGGCCCACTCCTCAGCCCCGCTAAAGTTGAACGCCAAATCATCGGCACCACCTTCCGCGACAAAATGGCTCTCCTCGCTGAGACCTGTAAACTCCTCGACAAAAAACATGTGTACGTAGTGTGTGGAGAAGATGGCCTCGACGAGGTTACCATCACTGGCAAAACTTATGTAACCGAACTCAATAATGGAAAAATCAAAAACTACGAGCTGACCCCAAAAGATTTTGGGATTAAACCAGCACTACCCAGCGAAATTTGCACCAAATGCGAGCCAAGTGAGATGCCAATTTCTACTTCGGATCAAAACACCCAAATCGCTCTCTCAATTTTAAATGGCAGCTGCATAACTCGTCACTTAGACTTAGTCCTAGTCAACTCCGCGCTTGCGCTCAAGCTAACAGGTAAAACCAAAACCCTTAAAGATGGATACAAACTTGCCGCTCAAGCTATCACTAGCCACATGGCATTTCATAAATTTAACGAGTACAAAACTCTTAGCTCCACCCAGCCAGGCCCCGCGCCAATTCCCAGCGTGCTTTTGAAAATCGTGGAAAACAAAGCGCAAGAACTCTCCGTGCGCAAGAAAAAGTTGTCACTTTCCCAGCTCAAAAAACTTGTAAAACCTTCCACTCGCGATTTCCGACAAGCCCTGCTAAAAACCAAATCTAAGCCGGCTCTGATTGCCGAAATTAAAAAGAAATCTCCATCCAAGCACGAAGCGCAGCGGAGCAATTTTGTCGCCAAAATATCAGTGCCCCACCTTGCCCAACTCTATGAAACGTCCGGCGCCAACGCTATCTCTGTACTCTGTGATCAAAAATTCTTCGGCGGAGGCCTTAAAGATCTCCAAACTGCCGCCCTCGCAACACAAAAAATTCCCCTCCTCTGCAAAGATTTCATCATCGACGAGTATCAAATTTACGAAGCGCGCTGCCACGGTGCCGATGCAATTCTACTAATCGCCAGCCTTCTTTCCACCGACCAAATTGCACACTTTTTCGAAATTGCACATTCTCTAAAAATGGCTGCCATTTGCGAAGTTCACACCTTCGATGAGCTCCAAAAGGTGCTTTCAACAAAAGCCGAAATTATCGGTATCAACAACCGCGATCTTCATACTTTCAACATCGACCTTCAAAACACCAACCAGCTCGTTGATCACATTCCAAAAGACAAAATCATCATCTCCGAAAGTGGTATCTCTGCGCGCGCAGACGTTGAAAAATTATCTCTTCTAGTGAATGCAATTTTGGTTGGAACCAGCATCGTGGAAAGCGAAGATCCTCGTGCGAAAATTAAAGAACTTATCGCCGCGCCCCATAGCGAAGTCTCAGCCCAAAAACTCATCAAACTCTGTGGTATTCGCAAACTAAAAGACGCCATATCCTGCGGAAAACTCGGAGTGGATTTCATCGGCCTCAATTTTGTACCAACCAGTAAAAGGAAAATAGATTTCGCCGAAGCAGAAAAAATCTGCCAGCAACCTTCCATCAAATGCAAATCAAAGTCTAGTGGCACCAAGATAGTTGGAATTTTCAAGGACCAACCACTCGTAGAGGTAAACAAAATAGCCAAAAAGTTGAATCTCGATTTTATCCAGCTTTCAGGCCAGGAATTACTTGCTTACGTGTCACAGTGTGCCAAGCCAGTGATTAAAACCATCTCCCTGAATTCAGAAAAAGATTTCCAAACAGCTGCCAAATTTGCTGAAAAATCTGCCTACATACTTTTTGATGGTCCCTCCCCGGGGAGCGGCAAAACTTTTGATGAAAAACTATTTCAATCAACTAATTCCAAAACTGTTTCAGCACTCGAAAAACTTTGTGGCAAATTTTTCATCGCTGGCGGCCTTAACTCAAAAAATCTATGCAACCAACTCAAAACTACCCACGCACTTGGTGCCGATCTTGCCAGCGGTATCGAAACCAATGGCGAAGTGGACCAAAAGAAAATTCAAGAAATTATTAAACTTTTAAAATCATGTTAGCTTTACAGTCAAAACCATACAAGCTCGCCAGTCGCGAACAAAAGCCAGAAAATACCCTGGTGCGCATCCGTGAAGAGGTAGTTTTCGGAGGCGATGAATCAGTAATTATCGCGGGGCCCTGCGCCATCGAATCTTATGATCAGTTTTTCACAATCGCACAAAGTGTAGTGCAAAACGGCGCCGATATGCTCCGCGGTGGAGCCTTCAAGCCCCGCACTTCGCCATATTCCTTTCAAGGGCTAAAAGAGGAAGGGTTGAAAATTATGCATCGCGTGGGAAGGGAGCTCGATATTCCGGTAGTGAGCGAAGTGCTTTCGGTGGGGGATTTGCCACTGTTTCAAAAGTACGTAGACATGCTCCAGATCGGCTCTCGCAATATGCAAAACTACGATCTCATTGAGCAGGCTGCAATTACAGGAATGCCGATTTTGCTTAAACGGGGGATGTCGGCAACCATGGAGGAATTTCTGCTTGCTGCTGAATACATTCTTAATCGCGGAAATCCCAACGTAGTGCTTTGCGAAAGAGGAATCAGAACCTTCGAAACCTCCTCACGCAATATTTTAGATCTCAATACTTTGGCTTTGATCAAAGAAGTTTCTCATTTGCCAATTATTGCAGACCCGAGTCATGCCGCCGGCCGCGCACAGCTCGTGCCAATCTTGGCCAAGGCTGCTTTGGCCGGCGGGGCCGATGGCCTCATCATCGAAGTGCACAATAACCCCGAGAAAGCCCTATCCGACGGCACTCAGTCTTTGACCCTCGAAACTTTCAACCAACTAATGTCACACTTATGAAATCCCTAAAAAAATATATGTTCAACCGCTCCGGCCACTTCGGCGAGTTCGGCGGAAGATACATGCCAGAGCTCCTCATTCCAATCATGGAAGAGCTGGAAACTGCCTTTTATCAAAAGAAAAAGGACCCAAAGTTTCGCAAGGAACTGGCCGAGTTATACAAGAACTATTCCGGCCGTCCAACTCCCTTATACCACTGTGAAAAGCTCAGCGAAAAGCTTGGCGGAGCCCAAATTTATCTCAAAAACGAAGGGTTAAACCATACCGGCGCGCACAAAATTAACCACTGTCTGGGCCAGGCCCTGCTGGCCAAAAGCCTAGGTAAAAAGCGGCTCATCGCCGAAACCGGAGCCGGCCAGCACGGCCTAGCCACCGCCACCGTTGCCGCCAAATTTGGCCTTGAGTGCACCATCTACATGGGCCTCAAAGACTACAATCGTCAGCGGCCCAATGTGTTCTTTATGGAACGCCTCGGCGCCAAAGTGGTTCCAGTTACTTCCGGGGGACAGATTTTGAGAGATGCTATTTCCGAAGCTCTCCGCGACCTCATTGCCAATCCAGAAGACACTCATTTTTTACTTGGAACAGTTTGTGGTCCTCATCCATATCCGGCCATGAATGCCTATTTTCAAAGCATTGTGGGTAGGGAAGTGAAAAGGCAAATAAAGGTTCAGGCTGGTCGCTTGCCAGATTATCTTGTAGCCAGCGTGGGCGGTGGTAGCAATGCCATGGGCCTCTACCATGAGTTTCTCGACGACCCCAGCGTCAAAATACTAGCCGTAGAACCGGGCGGCAAGGGTCTCTTCGATAAAGATAAAAAGGCTCAGCACGCCGCCCGCATGGAGCTCGGCAAGCCCGGAGTAGTAGAAGGATTCAAATCCCTCTTCCTACAAAACGATGACGGCCAAATCAAGGAAACGCACTCCATTGCCGCCGGCCTAGATTACTCCGGCGTGGGCCCCCAAATCGTCTATCTCAAGTCCATCGGCCGCCTCGAAAGTTCCTACGCTCTCGATACCGAAGTGCTCGAAGCCTACGAGCTCCTCGCCCAAAACGAAGGCATCTTCGCCGCCCTCGAATCCTGCCACGCCGCGGCCGGAGCCATCAAACTTGCCCCCACTCTCCCCAAAGACAAAATTGTTATTTTCAACTGCTCCGGCCGCGGCGATAAAGATCTCTTCATTGTCACCAAATATTTCGACCAGCAGAAGTTTACAGATTACTTAGAAGATTATCTCCAAGCGCAAGCCGCTAATCGCGCAAGGCGCCACTAACTCCAACTCCATATGAAAAACCACGCACCCACAGCCCCCACCATCATGACCCACATCGTGGCCGGCTACCCCACGCTCCAAGAATCCGAAGAAATCGCCCTCACCATGGCCAATTCCGGCGCGTCTTTCATCGAAATCCAAATCCCATTTTCCGACCCCGTCGCCGACGGCCCCACCATCGCCCAAGCCAATCTCCAAGCCCTCAAAAGCGGCACCACGGTAGAGGACTCCTTCCAGCTCATGCAACGCCTCACCTCCCAAACGCAAATCCCGCTCCTCTTCATGACCTATTTCAACATCCCCTTCGCCTACGGTCTCGAAAAGTTTTGCAAACGCGCCAAAGAAGTTGGCTGCTACGGCCTCATCATCCCCGACATTCCTTACGACGAAGAATCTCACGACCACTACCTCGCTCTCTGCAAAAAATATAATCTCCACGCTATCCAAATAGTGTCTCCCCTCACTCCGCCCCGCCGTCTCAAAAAAATCGCCAAAATCGCCTCAGGTTTTGTGTACTGCGTTTCCCGCCTCGGCACCACCGGTGTGCACCAAAATCTGCCCCTCAATCTAGACGATTACCTCGCAAAAGTCCGCAAGCACATCAAAGTCCCGCTTGCCCTCGGTTTCGGCATCTCCACCAGCGAGCAAGTCCGCGCCCTCACCTCCAAAGTAGACATCACCGTCATCGGCAGCAAAATCCTAAACCTATACAACGAAGCCCCCG
>CAYHGX010000006.1:21111-28471 GCA_964356355.1 uncultured Candidatus Peribacteria bacterium
CTAGCCCCGTACCTCCCCCTGCCCGCGCACCAGCCACTTGTAAGTGGTGAGTTCGCGGATGCCCATCGGACCGCGCGCGTGAAGTTTCTGTGTACTAATTCCCACCTCAGCACCCAGGCCAAATTCGCCACCATCGGTAAAACGAGTAGAAGCATTGTGGTACACAGTTGCGCTGTCCACTTCGGTCAAAAAGCGTTCAGCATTATCTGAACTTTCTGTAACAATCGCCTCGCTGTGTCTCGAACTAAATTCTGCAATATGATCTAGAGCCTCATCCAAGCCACTCACCGTCTTTATAGCCATTTTTAACGACAAAAATTCCCGTCCAAAATCTTCCTCACTTGCCCTCTGCAAAAGCTCTTTTGGATACAAACCATTCAGTGCTTCAAAGGAATCTTCATCCGCAAAAATCTCAACTTTGCACGGTGCAAGATCCTTTACCAAATTTGGTAAATCCCGCATTTTGCCGCGCTGCACAATCAGCGTATCCAGAGAATTACACACGCTTGGTCTGGTAGTTTTTGCATCGAAAATTATTTTTTTGCCCATCTCAACATCTCCCTTTTCATCAAAATAAAGATGAACCACTCCGGCTCCCGTCTCAATTACCGGCACAGTGGCGGTCTCTCTCACAAAATTAATCAAACTTTGGCTTCCACGAGGAATAATCACATCCACATATTTAGTTGCCTTCAAAAACTCCGCAACCACCGAGCGCTCATTTTGTAATAACACTACCGCAGCTGAAAAATCGTTGCCTAGCACACTGTGAATGATTTCTACCAAAATTTTATTTGAGTTCTCAGCATCACTTCCACCCTTCAATACACAGGCGTTTTTACTCTTAAAACAGAGAGCGAAAATATCAATTACAACATTCGGCCGCGCCTCGAAAATCGCGCCAACCACACCGAGTGGCACTGTTATTTTACTCAAATCAATACCGCTTTTTAGCCTTCGTTCTTCCATCAAAATTCCAATAGGGGAGGTGTAACCTGCGATTTCTCTAACACTAGCTGCCATCGCAGAAATTCTCCTAGCATCCAAAAGAATGCGATCCCGAATCGGATTTTCTGGTCCAATTTTTTCTAAATCAATTTTATTAACATCCATGATTTCACCACTCCTTTTTTCAAGTTCATCAGCCAACTGTAAAAGCTTCTGACTAATCAAACCCTCCGCCGTCCTCGCTAGCGCTCGGCCGGCCCTCTGCACTTCCTTCAAAATCTCCTCCAATTTCATAAGCCTTTAATTAGAAAGTTCCCTCGATCGATCCTCAGCCTTTTCAAAGGCCTCCATAAAGGCCGCCTCCACCCCGCGTTCACCTAAAGCCCTCACCGCGGCCTCCGTACACCCACCCTTCGAGCTCACGCGCGCCCGAAGTTCGGCCGCACTGCAATTCTCTCCCTCCATATATTTCGCCGCACCCACAAGCGTCACACGTGCCAATCTGGCCGCCTCATCAGGCCCAATTCCATAGCTTACTGCCTTTTTCTCCAGCAGCTCCGCTACATAATAAAAATAGGCCGGCCCGCAGCCACTTAACGCCGTTATATAATTCAAATCATCCTCCTTCTTTACCTCCATTTCCTCACCCATCAAAGCCAAAATTTCGCGTGCCACCTCTCTATCCTCCTTGCTCACTCCAGCTCCCGCAAACCAGCCGGTAAAAGAGATCCTCTCCTTTAAAGCCAAATTTGGCATCGTCCTCACCACTTTCGCAGCTCCCATTGCCTCAGAAACCTTCGCCACGCTCACTCCCGCCATAATGGAAATAACCAGCTTCCCACTAATATCCATCTTCACCCCATGAGCAAAACTAAAAAAATCCTGGGGTTTCACCGCCAGAATTACAATGTCACTTTCCTCCAGTACGCCATTAAGCTCGTCACCCCGGCCAATTCCACTTACGCTGTATAAGTTTTTTGCACGTTCATCATTCCGCAACATCTCAATTATAGCCGCACCCATATTTCCCATCCCTACTACACAAATATTCTGCATAACGATAAAGTTATTTATTTCCCAGAAACCTTGTCCCCAAGCGCTCTCCGCCCACGATATTAGTTAGCACCTCCTCAGTTTTACTATTCGCAATCACCACGTCCGTCCCCGCACTCGCAGCGCGTTGTGCCATAATGAATTTATTCTGCATCCCGCCCTTTCCAAAAGTGGATTTCTCAGCCGGCGCAATATACGCAGGCATCTCCGCGTCATGCGCAAACTCATAAACCACCGCGCCCGTTTCATCGTACACACCATCAATGTTACTCAAAATTATCAACGTATCGGCAAAAATCATTTTGCTCACCATGCCCGCAAGCTCATCATTATCAGTAAACATCAGCTCCTCCACGCACACGAAATCGTTTTCATTCATCACCGGAATAATCTCCTCGGCAAACAACGATTCAATGCAATTTTTCGTATTCAAATAGTGCGCCCGATTCTCAAAGTCCTGCTTTGTAGCAAGCACCTGAGCCACAAAAAGCCCATGCTCATCAAAAAGTCGTCGATAAGTCTCCATTAGTTTCACCTGTCCCACCACCGCATAAATCTGCCTCTTTGTTACCTCATCGTGTTTCAACTCTTTCTTAATAATACTCCGCCCCGCTCCCATGGCTCCTGAGCTTACAATCAGCACGTCGTAATCGCGTCGTAATTCAGCCACTTGTGCCACCAGTCGGCCCAGTAGCTCCTCGTCCAGCAGCCCTTCAGCCGTAGTCATCGAATTCGTCCCAATTTTTACCACAATTTTTTTCTTAGACATTTTGTTTATTAGATGAGTAAAATTTAGCTAAACAGCCAAGAAAAAGCAATCATCACGCACGAAGTGAGTGCCTCACGCAAATAGTGTTGTCATTTGCTCTGTTTGCCATTAAAATTTGCCAGAAGCGCAAGCAAGGCGCAGTGCTAACAACGGAATCACCGAGCGCCATAGCGAGGTGACAACATCAAATATGCCGGGGTAGCTCAGTGGTAGAGCAATGGATTGAAAATCCATGTGTCGACAGTTCAATTCTGTCTCCCGGCACCACCAGACCTCGGAGCGCAAGCGGAGAGGACTTTTTCCTTCTACATTCTTTCCAGATGCCGCTCCCTCATCTCCGCAAAGCAACATCTGCAACAGGGTTTTAAGTTTGCAAATTCTAAAGCTACATCGGTCCAACCGCCCTCTTCCCTCAATGTGGCTTCACATTTATCACACCAAGCCTGATCGTCATCGGCATTTTTCGGAAAATTTAGATGTAAGTATTGATTGTCGATTAAATGGTGGCAAGTCCAAACCGGCTCGTCATATTTTTTTAGTTGGTCAATAGTCTCTTCTTCGCTCATGTTATGGGGTTATTAATTATAAGATTTTGATATGAAAATTCGGAAATTCGCATATTGATAATATTTCTCATGTCGTAAGTTGGCAGTTTTTCTATCTGTTTCCATGAACCACCGCTGTCATCGACATATCCTAAATGGACAATTTTGTGATGTTCTTTGCACAAGTAAACTAGATTATCCGGATCATGTTTTTTCCTTAGAGAAAAAGGGTTAATGTGATGAATATGTCTGCCTTGCCTATTACAATTAGGGTGTTCACATTTTCCTCCAGATCGTTTAATAATATAGCCTCTCATCTTTGCGGTAACTGCATGAGTATTAGTGGTGATTGATTCAGGCTTTTCTGTCTCCAGTTCTTTTTTGAGCTGCTCCTCTTTCTCTTCGAGCAGCTTTTGCTCAGCATCAAGACTCCTCTGACTGTATTGAAGCAATTTTTTCATGATTTGATCCCAGTCTTCCTCTCCTTTCATTTTTTTCAGAGCTTCGATCACTTCGGGAGAAAGTTTCATGGAGATTGAGACTTTCGACTCGGGTACTTTTGACTCGGGGCTCCTAGATGCAAATGGCTCTATTGAGCCATTAATTGCCGGAGTTCCCGCCCCGGGGCGGCCTGCCTCCATAGGATTTTTAGTATTTTCCACCAGCTCTTTTTTGTAATCTCTTACAAAAGTTTCCAGCGTACTCTTTCCCATCTCCGAGGCCTTTTTTGCCCAGAATTGATCCGTCTCCTTGTTTGCAATATTCACTACTGGCTTCACAGCAAAAATACCCCTGGCTTCTATCAGCCCTCTTATTGCCGGCAGACCCTCCGTTTTACCTAGTATCCTCAATCCCTCGTTTACCTTATTTCGGCTCATCCCCGCTATTTTCGCCGCATATTCATAAATGTTAAAAAATCCCTTTTTCTTCCAAATTCGCTCCTTTTCTATAGTAGGAAGCATTAATATGCATTTATTCATCCACTCTTTTGCATTTTTCCCATATTTTGAGAATTGATCATGTATTATTTTGTCTTTCAGCGACAATCTTTTCATGTTTTGGAGAGTTAAAGTAAATTATATTTTACCTTAAAATAAGGATTAATCGAGCATGTAGGCTTGAAATTTCCTGATAATATTTCGTAGTGAGCGTACGCTCACTCAAACGGCTCGATTTCTCCATGAATTCACTCCCAACATCTTGGTGAAAAGCCCATTTCATGCTATAATAACAAGATTTTTAATGTATATATGAATACTCCAAAGCCCCCTCACTCAGGAGCCGAAAGGCCATCAAAAGATAAAAGTTTTGAAGAGATCAAAAAGCGTTTAATGAACCCGCCAAATCTCCCTTCTGCAATAAGGCAAATTGTCGGCACGGAAAACGCCAGAAAACTCTCCGAAGTCATCTGCTCAGAGCCAATTGCCGAGGTAGATGCCTTTGTGGCAGCCGGGGAAATGACCTCTCACCAGGCTATGCAGTATATGAGGCTTCTTCCCGACTATGACGAGGCCAAATTGAAAATTCGCACGATCATACCTGACATGGTCGCCACTTTTAAGCCGATGATCAAGGGTATGGTCTCCGCCACTAAGAGAGGCGATCGCCGGAACGGCATCTATAAGGCCTTTGAGCTTCTTCATAATTTTGGTGGACTACTTGGTGCCATGGGTGCTGGATTTCGTAATTTGCTAGTAAACGACTTTGTCGTTACAGCCTTGGCATCCTATACAGATGCCCTCGATTCTGAATGTGGTACCAGTGATAAGCCAACAGTTGATGCTATCATGCAGGAACTCAATCAAACCTGGGCCAAAACTTACGGCGGAAACTCATTTCCTGGGTATCAATTTTTTAATGAAAAACGCTCTTATAAGGAAGACCTAAAGTACACTTCCCGTAGAAATGCTCTAGGAAAAGTGGCTTCCGCGAGCCCAATGGATGAGAATGAAAAGATAGAAATTGAACTTGAACTAGCTTCGAAATTACAGGAAATTCAGGAACTACGACAGTACCGTCGAGTTTACTTCACTCCACACGGTTTTGAAGGTACAAAGGTTGGAATTTTAGGAGACGATTTGCTAGATAAAGAATCCTCACATCCAGGTATCTGTCACTTCCAAATTGCTCTAGTACCTTCTCAAGATCTTGCTTTGCCCAAGTTGGCCAAAATGGCTGGATTTAAAGCTGTCGACTATGGGCTCAGAGAAGGTGTTTTCAATCTATACTGTGAAGTTGATGGCGAGTTGGGTTTCAATACCAATTCAGCCGCCCGCATTTCTGAGCTAATAGGTGAGCCTCAATATCTTCGTCTCAAGCTACGTTTATATGATCTACTGCTCGATTATTTAAGGGGCAAGGAGCCGGACATTGAAGATCTCTTCTTAGATAAAAAGCATGAAGTCAAAGAGCAAAAAACAGAAACACGAGAGCAGGTCAAAGATGTTTTCGAGCCAGAAGTAGAACCCGAAATTTCACCTGTTTCTCCAGGAGTTCAGGAAGAAACGCCTGATTTTGAAGAACTGCCTACTCCTCAGCCAGAATCAGTACCTGACTTTGAAACTCGCAAAGAAAAACAACTTTATCTTTTAAACCGCATTCGGGGAATCAAAGGTAAACGCGTGAAATCAGCCCTCCAGCGCATCATGGGCCCACCAGAGCGCATTCGCGGCAGTCATCAATTTTTCCGCAGTCCCTACAATAACGCACTTTTTCCAATCCCTATTCACGCTTCACACACTGTGAAATTTCCTCTACTCCGAGCCTGCTTGGAAGAATGGGATATCTCCTTGGAGGAATTCTGCGAAAGTGTCTAGCTATTTAATCTTATCAAAAGCTGATTTATGGCCCTCACAACTGGTCCCACAGATAGTAATCCCAATCATCAATTAGGTCCAGACCACTTTGAAGAAATATTGAGGCAGCGCCCCGAAATTCCAAAGGAAATTCGCCATACCCTTGGAGCAGAGAATGTAAGAAGAATTGTGGACATCCTAACTACGGGCAGCATTATAGATCCAGATCTTTTTGTTGCTTCCGGAGACCTAACTACTCCCGAGGCTATGCAATATGCCCAGCTTCTGCCTGAGCACGATGAGATAAGACTTCTCCTAAACCAGGCCTTTTCGAAATTGGCCCGTGACCTTCGCATTAAAATGAGAGGGGCTATTGAAAATCAAAAGTTAAATAAACCGAAAGAAAATATTACTACCCTTTATAATACTGCCGATAACCTTTTCCAACTACTTAGGCGCAGTTTTGGTGGTTATAGATGGATGCTAATACATAGCTGTCAGGCAGCCTTCCATTCAGAATTTTTTGCCGAGTTAGACGAAGTTGCTGGGGACAAAGATAGGCAGATTCTAATTGATCTCGCCACTAAGGTTTTAAATCCAGTTTGGAAACGAACTGATGGAGTGGATTATCCTGGTGCCCAGTTTCTAAGCGAAATAGATAGTAATAGAGAAGGTCTCAAGCTGCCAGCTTTTTCCGATTTTGTACCTCAAAAAACTTTAAGTACAACCGAAAAGGAGGATTTAAAGCTCAGGCTTGCCACAAACTTTGAACAAATCAAGGATTTGCGACAATATCGCAACATTCATTTTACTCCATTTACGATTGGAAGAGCCAAAGTTTCAATCATGGCAGATGATGATCTCGCTAATAGCACGGTTCACGGAGGTATTTGTACTTTGCAAATAGTACTTCGTCCCAATATGCCACTTGAGCAACCAATTAGCGTAAGTAATGAAAATTTTACCGGAAAGGGCTACACCCTTAGGCCCGGTAATTTAAATCTAAGTTTCAATTCTATAACTGGAGAACTATGCTTTCTAGCCAATAATTTCTCCTCTGTCTCTAAGCTTATGACAGAAGATCAATACCTTCAGCTAAAGGACAAAATATACGATTTAGTTTTGGAGTATCTAGAAGGCAAGGAGCCCGATATTGAAGATCTTTTTATTGCCAGATCTCATCCGTTAGATGAGGGCCGAAAAGAAACTCAAGAACAGGTTGAGCAAAATTTAGGCACATCACCTGAAGC
>CAYHGX010000006.1:28571-42254 GCA_964356355.1 uncultured Candidatus Peribacteria bacterium
CTGAAGCCGCAATAGAAATTACGCCCAGCTTTTCCACTGACCATGAAAAAAAGGTTTATCTTTTGAATAGAATCCGTGGGATACGTAGCAATAGAGTGAGGTCCGCCTTAATACGAATCATGGGCCCACCAGAACGCATTCGCGGTAGCCATCAGTTTTTTCGTAGCCCATATAATAATAAGCTTTTTCCTATCCCAATTCACGGCTCTGCCACGGTGAAATTTCCACTCCTTAGGGCCTGCCTGGAACGATGGGATATCTCTCTTGAAGAATTCTGTGAAACGGTATGATCTCACCTCCGCTCTTCCCATTTTCCTCCCTCCAAGGTAATCTTCCCCCATGTCCCAAGAACTCTCAGATATTCACCACGAAATCGCACTCATCAAACAGCGCAACGCTCAAGTTGAGCTCGATAAAAAGTGGGAACGCTCCCTTACGCGCCGCCTCCTGCTCATCGCCTTCACCTACCTTGCAATCGCAATTTATTTTTACTTTATCGATATCCCGCGCCCCTGGCTCAACGCTGTAGTGCCCGCGCTCGGATTTCTTCTCTCCACCCTTTCACTGCCATTTTTCAAGAAGCTCTGGCAGCAGAAATGAGCGCACCGAACATCCTGAAAACAAAAGCCCCCATATGCAGGGGGCCTCTTACCAATGAAAATTTTATCTTCAATTAAAAAGATACTTTGCCAGCTTAGTTTCAACCTCCAAGCACGCCTTGTAATAAACATAGCCAGGCTCCTTTTCTGTAGGTACAGCACCAGCAGAACAATGAGGATAAGACCAAAGTAAAGAGTCTTCCACAATTTTCACCGCAAGAACAGATCCCAATTCACCACAATCATTTACCTTATCAAAATCAGCCTCAGTCCAATTATCATAGTTTGGAGTCATCATAACGTCCAAAGCATAGTCACCATCTCCGTACAAAAGTAATCTTTTAATGTCTCCACCATCTACTTTCTTCGCAAATTCCTGACTATAGCCATCACAAGTCGGCACAAAAGATGTGATGCTAGGATCAGTCACCAGTGTGTAACTAGAAAAATTTTCAATTTTGTCTTTCAAAGAAACTTCTGCAGGCTCAGGGGTTGTCACCGCAGGAGTCTCCACTATAGGTGTTTCAACAGCAGGAGATTCCTCAACTTTTGGAGTACAACCAATCAACAAAACGCTGCAAACCAAAAACATAGAAATTAAACGGAGATTTTTCATAGAACTAAAGTTAAATTATAAAACTTAATTATTTATAGCACAGATGCTAATATACAACTAATGATCACCACCACCCCCACCCAAATCTACGCCGCTCTCGAAGCTCTACAAATTCCCTTCGAAAAGCACGACCACCCACCTCTCTTCACCTGCGAAGATGCGGAAAAATACGAACTGCCGGAAATGGGCGGCCACACCAAAAACCTCTTCATCCGCAACAAGAAAGGGGACAAGTACTACCTCGTTACCGTCTGCGCCGAAAAGCGCGTTGATCTCAAAAATCTTGCCAAATTACTAGCCGAAAGTAAGCTCAGCTTCGCGTCTCCCGAGCGCCTCATGGAAGTGCTCAAGCTTACACCCGGCTCAGTATCTCCCTTTGCCCTAATCAACGACACCGACAAGCAAGTCACAGTCATAATCGACAGCGGCCTCTTACGCCACGAAACGATAGGCTACCACCCGGGCATCAACACTCAAACTCTCACCATCGCCAGCAAAGACCTCGGCCGCTTCCTCGAAGCCCACGGCTACGCCCGCAACTACATCGAGCTTTAAACTCGGCGCTGCGCGCCGGCCCAAGTGCGCCCTACGTCGCCTTCACGATCATCCCCTCCATAATATTGCTCACCTCCTGGAACTTATCCATTACGCTCTCAAGTTCCTCGATAATATCCTTCCATTTAATCAACGCAATTGGATCTTTTTCACTCTGGAAAAGAGTCTTCATTGCCTCAAAGAAAGCCACATCACCCTCGTCCTCTAGCTTGTGTATTTCCAAAAGCAGCTGCATTACCTTTTCAGTATTTTTATCCTCCAGGCACCCAGTAGCCTCCTCCAAAGCCACTGCTGCCTTCACAATCAACTCGGCAAACTGTCCCATTGCTGGTCTTGCCTCGGTAATCTGATAAAGGCTCACGTTACGAATAACATTCTCAATAATATCAACTAGATCGTCCATCTGATGCGCTAAAGCATAGATGTCCTCTCGGTCGAATGGCGTAATAAAGGTCTTGTGCAAGGCATTAATTACATCGTGGACCTTTTGATCCGCAGCATGTTCAATATCAGAGGCCTTTTTTGAATACTCCTCTAGCTTGCCAAAGTCCCCTACAAATTCCTTGTACACATTGGCAATTGATTTAACTTCAGTGGTAACTTCCTTCAGCAAATGCACAAAATCAACAGTTTTAGGTGAAAATAAAGACATAAAGTTTAATTAAAGAAATTTATAATATAATAGATACCTGCTGCCATTGCTGCTGATAGTGGAATGGTAAGCAACCACGCCCACAAAATTTGCGCCATTACGCCCCATCTCACAGCTGAGATCCTCTTAGCGGCACCGACCCCTGTAATAGAGCTTGTAATCACATGAGTAGTGCTCACCGGTGCTCCAAAATGTCCCGCTACAAACAAGCTTATCGCGCTACTGGTTTCCGCGCACACACCATCAATTGGTCTCAGTTTTGTAATTTTCTGACCCATAGTTTTTACAATTCTCCAACCTCCAAATAGAGTTCCAAAAGCAATTACGGCATTTGAACAAATTGCCACCCAAAATGGCACTTCAAAGGTACTAATTAGACCATTTGAAAATAGTAGGGAAGTGATGATACCCATTGTTTTCTGCGCATCGTTTCCACCATGTCCCAGGCTGTATAAAGCTGCAGAAACAAGCTGCCCTCGCCGCGACCATTTATTAATTGATGCAGGAGACTTTTTATAGACCATCAAGGTAATCACCTTTAGTAAAACATAACCCAGCAACATGCCAATCATTGGCGCTACTAAAATAAAAATCAAAGTCTTTGTCCATCCCGCAAGGAGCAATACTCCAAAGCCTGCCTTGGCAATTGCTGCGCCCGCAAATCCACCAATCAAGGCATGAGAGGAGCTTGTTGGCAGCCCCATATACCAAGTTACAATATTCCAACACACGGTACCAATTAACCCCGCCAAAATCACCCAGGAGTCCACTATATTTATATCTACCATGCCCTTCCCCAGCGTCTTTGCCACCGCAGTACCAAATACAAAAAAGGCTGCAAAATTAAAAAAGGCAGCCCAAATTACCGCCTGCCTTGGAGTGAGCACCTTAGTAGAAACTATCGTTGCAATCGAATTTGCGGCATCATGAAACCCATTTGTGAAATCGAAAACAAACGCAATCGCTACAATTGTGCCAATAAGAAACATACTGCTTTCAACCATAAATTAAATTATGTGTTATTTACTTTTTCCATTTTATCTGCAAAGAGCTGGGTTAGCGCCTCTGGAGTATACACTCCCTGCTCCGTAACGATTTTTTTAAATAAATCAGCAGGAACTCGATCATGTGAATATTTCACCCTTTCATATTCTATATGACCACCGATATGTTTTCTTGTATCACGCCGGATAAAAATATCTCCGCGTTTTTGAGACTTCCATAGACTGAATTTGGCAGAATCAATAAACATATATGTAGGAACATGTTCTACGTGAAACTCAGAAATAATTCCAAGCGTACCCGGATCCATCACAAAGTCCATGGTGTCCTTTAAAGTTAAAGCACCAAAAAACAGCATGTCTATCTCTTTGTGCACATGTGATAGCATATAGGCAGGCACCACTTCAAACGGTATTCCAGCCTTGTGCATTCTTTCAATATTATTGTGAGTTTTATCAAAATCCTGTTCTGCAATAACTACTTTAAATTTTTTGCCCTTATTTTTATAGTGCACCAAGACATCTTGCACGGTATGGCTGTGATCATGAATCAAAATTGTTTTACCTTCGACGTCAATATTGTCACTGTTTCCTATCAGCCCATGGCGGGATTTTTTCCAGTCATTCAAAATCTTATCAATCTCCGTACAAAGGCGTTCTTTAATCTCCAGATCACTTAAATCTTTTGCACAAATCTCATCCTTCAACTTACTGCTTAGCTTTTCAAAGTGGTAATTCAAAATTCCAAATTTCGGCTCAGTACTGGTAATTACCTCAGCTAAATTTTTAAACTGAGTACAAATGGACTCTTTCCCACTAGTTTTCAGCACCTTTACTGAGTTTTTCAACGCCTTCAAAACCAAAGCAGCAAGGTCTCTGGTGCCAATTTCTGACTCCATTTCTCTTAGCACCTTTGATAATAATTCAATTTTTGCTTCAAACATATTTAGGCAAGTCTAAAATATAAATAGCCCGTACAAATCAACAGTATCCCTAGTGTTAGTGGTAAGTTGAACTTAAGATGCTCAAGGAAAGTTACTGGATGACCAGCTTTCTTCGCTAGGCCCGCTGTTACCACGTTAGCAGAAGCTCCTACAAGCGTCCCACTGCCTCCTAAGCAGGCACCCATAGAAAGCGCCCACCATAGAACATTGACGTCTTCCACTCCCACCATTTTGGCCTGAATACCGATGATTACAGGAATCATCAAAGTTACGAATGGTATGTTGTTGATTAGCATAGACGGTATTCCACAAACCCAAAGAATAATCACAGATAGGTAGAAAAGATTTGTGGTTGAATTTGCCACCCAGTTACTCAAAGACTCAAGTATTCCAGTATTTTCAATACCCGCAACTAGTACAAAAAGTCCCGCAAAGAAGAAAATTGTATTCCATTCAACCGCTTTTAGTGTTTCATGAATGCTTACCTCTTTGTGAGTGGCCAGAGCCAAGAAAATAGCGCCAATTAAAGCAATAACATAGTTTGGTAGCCCAATCTGATGCTGGAAGAAAAAGCCCAAAATAGTTGCAGTTAAGAAAAATATCACCTTTATTACAAAGCTCCTTTTAAAGGTAGTATGCAAAAATTTTTCCTTGATTCTCTTAATAATAATATTAGCAATAGTAGTATCTACCAGGTTGTCTGAAGCTGGCTTAAGAGCTTTCCAGTAAACTGCACTGAAATAAATAATTGTAAGTAAGCTGGCTAGTGCCACTGGAATCCACAAATTTGCTATGAATTGGGTGAAGCTAAGTCCACTTGCTCCACCAATCAAAATGTTTGAGCCGTCACCAATTAAAGTAAGTGCACCTCCTAGATTCGCAAATACCATAGTGGAAAAGATGTAAGGCTTAGGATTCTTGCCCATTCCCGTCACCAATTCAATTACTAATGGCACTACCAGTATTACAGTAGTTACATTATCCAAGAATGCGGAACATACACCTGTTAATAGAGAGAAGAATAGGAAAATAGCGAACGGATTACCTCTCGTGAGTACGGCAATCTTTACATTTATCCAGGCGAAAATATTACTTTTCGAGGCGATAAACACGATAATCATCATTGCCATCAAAAGAAAGATCGTCTTGAAATCCACGGCTGCTAGTGCCTGGTCAGCAGTAAGTACTCCAAACACGATCATCAATAAAGCCCCGCCGAGCGCTACCAAGGCTTGGTCTAAAAGATCAAAAATAATGAAGAATAATGTGAGAGCGAATATCCCTAAAGCTATGTAAGTCAGCATCATAAGCCGATCTTTATAAATTTATTGCAAAAATACTACTCCTTTCATTGAGCAAGTCCAGAGGAAATCAACCTAGAAAAAATAACTACTAGGCGTATACTTTATATAAGATTTTTTAACCAGGCTTATATGAAAATCACTTTCTTCTACAAAAATTTGGCAAAAGAAGAGGAGGGGCAGTTTACAGAATACTCACAAAAAAAGGTGCCCGGAATCGAAAATCTTCTCTCTAGCTTTTCTCCCGACTCATTACTCCTCAATCTCTCAATCGAAAAATTCAATAAGCATGATGCCTTTGAAGTGGAATTTGCACTAACTGTTGGGGGTAAAACTTTAGTGGCCCGTGAAGCCAGTCACCAAATTGAAAAAGCAACAGACCTCTGCAAGGATCGTCTTTCAGCACAGGTTAAGAAGCACATGGCCATCCTTAGAGATGATCGTGACCACTCCTCTATCCGTGAAACAGCCAACGAATTGGCCAAGATGATCCCTGCTAAACAGGAATCATAGATAGCACTGTGTATCCAGTATTTCCGGTCTAAATAGAATATACAAAAAAAGCCCCGCGAAGCGGGGCTTTTTAATTCTTCTAAGTAGTTAATTACTTAGCAGGAGTCTCAACTACGGCAGCGTCAACTGATGGAGTTACAGCAGACTCTTCAATAACAGCAGGAGTGCTGCTCTCGTCAGTTGCAGCTGGTTCTTCAGCAGCCTTTTGTCCACATGCTGTTACTACAACAGAAGTCATAGCAAGTACAGCGAGAGAAAGTAGAAACTTTTTCATATTAGTTACTTGGTTAGATAAATAATATTTAGTTAGATTGAATTAACTGGGACCAATTATAGTTATCAAAAAGTAAAAATACACTACAAACGCTTGACTGAAGGTTATCACGATTGTCTTTTACGATCTCGGAGGGTGCTAAAGCATTTCTGTACTTGTAGAGTTCGCCTGAAATGATAGAATAAAAACATGAAAAATAGTGCCATTTTAGAAGGCGAAAAAATCTCCAAAAAGAGCATTTTATATCTGTCAGCCGTAGGCGCCTTGAAGTTGTTTATTGGCTTATACGCTGGTTTAACAGTGCTCGTGGCCGATGCGGTCAATACCTTTGCAGACATCCTTACAATACTTGGAGCCTATATTGGACTTAAACTCTCAAGAAAGAATTCCAACTCACGTTTCGAATTTGGCTACCACAAAATTGAGACGCTAATAGCATTCATCATCTCGGTTAGTATTACTATCACCGGAATCGTCCTAGTAAAGGCAGGTGCAACTATATTAAGTTCACCACCAAGCGGGAAATATCAGCTTCTTGCCTTCATCGCGGTTCTGTTAAGTACCATTAGTTCCTACAAAATTGCCTATCAGCTCATCTCTGCTGGTAAAAAAGCCAATTCTATTGCGCTCGTAGATAGCGGCAAAGATAAAATTGTTGATACCATTTCGGCCGTAGCAGTTTTGATCTCCATTGTTGCCAATTATTACGGAGTTCCATACGTAGAGGGCTTTGTTACGCTGGGCATCGCGTTGATAGTTCTAAAAGTTGGCATTTTGAGTGCTAAAGAATCCTTGTTTTATCTTTTGGATTACTGGGACGATCCCAAGCTTTTTCGCCACATCCACAATATATTATCCGCCGACACTGATACCGTACTAAGGATCGAACGTCTACAGCTCCGCCGGGCGGGCACTTTTATTTTTGGTCAGGCAATAATTGAAATTGCACCCTTCTGTGATCTTCAGGAGTTGCGTTCAAAGCTCACAAACCTCCAGGAAAAGGTTAAACAATCTAATCCTTTTATAAGCGAATTCATTATCTTTACCCGCATTGCCAAGCCCAAACTTGTCAGAGTAGCGCTACCTATCAAGAGCGGTAAGACGTTAAAAGCAACGCTAGCAGATAATCTTGCCGAAACTGCTGGGTACCTTTTTGTTGAGCTTACTGACAAGAAAATAAAGAAGTTCAAGTATCAGGCTATTACCGAGGAAAAGAAGAATTTCGTGGCATTAGCTACCTTACTACTCAATGAAAAAGTGAATATACTTGTAGATAATGAGGTGGCCTCTCTTCTGTATTTGAATCTTCGACGTACGCACCACGTTATTATTTATCCAAATTTTTCAGATGTTAAAAAGGCTGAGCAATTACTGCAGTTTATCCTAATTGATACCTAATGATTTGCGTGCCACTATCATCAAAAAGGGTTCAGAATCTTGTGGAAAACATCAACCCCGCTCAGAAAATTTCTGATGTGGTTGAGCTTTGGCTTGAAGAGGCGAAGGACCTTTCCCAAAACGCAATAAAGCAAATTTTTGCCCTCAAAAGACGACCATATATCATTAAGTTCCAAGGAAATATTGAGCTGTTCCCTCTACTTAACGGCTTTATCTTCGAGTATATAGACATTGATTTATTCACTCCTCCAAAGGTTCTCAGGGAAATTAGAACACTATTTCCCTCTACTCAAATTATTGTTTCCCACCATGATTTCGAGAAAACTCCCGCAGAAAATAAGCTCAGAGCTCTTTTGAGTAAAATGGAGAAAATGAAGGCGGACATTAAGAAAATTGCCACTAAAGCCTGCTCCCTTTCCGATTCTTTGTTGTTGCTCTCTCTGGTAAAAGAGTACTCAGACAGAGGGGAGAAAGTAATTTTGATTGGCATGGGTAAGGAGGGGATTATCACCCGCACAGCTGGACATTTATGCGGAAATTATCTAAGCTACTGCCCGCTTTCCAATAAGCAAAAAACAGCTCCCGGTCAATTAACGGCAAAGGAGTTTAAAAAAATTATGGATCTAACCAGATAAAATGTCACTTAAAATCGGAATCGTAGGCCTCCCAAATGTTGGTAAATCAACCCTCTTTAATGCACTTACTAAAACAAAAAGTGCCGATGCTCAAAACTATCCATTTTGCACCATCGATCCAAATGTCGGGGTAGTTGAGGTACCTGATGATCGGTTAAAACAGCTTGCCGAAACGGCCAAATCTGAAAAGGTGATTCCAACCACAATTGAATTTGTCGACATTGCCGGTTTGGTTGCGGGAGCTAGTAAAGGGGAGGGACTAGGAAATAAGTTTCTTTCTCATATTCGAGAATGTAATGCGATTGCCCACGTGGTTAGAGTTTTTGATGACCCCAATATCCTTCATGTTCACGGCAAAATTGATCCAAAGTCAGACCGGGAAATCATTGAATCGGAATTGATACTAAGTGATATTCAAACTGTTGAAGCTCGCCTTATTAAGGCTAATTCTGATGCGAAATCAGGCAATAAAGAGAAAAAGGACTATGCAGAGCTCGTACAGAAGATTTTAAATCTCCTTATGGAGGGGAAACTTGCCTATTATATGGATCTTAGCGAGGAGGAGGTGGCTTCCCTAAGGGATCTTCATCTGCTCACAATTAAGCCCTGTGTCTACGTCGTGAATCTTCACGAGGAGGAGCTTTCCAAAGTAAATATCGAGGATTTCAGGGGTCGACTTGGGCTTGGCGCCGAAAACAAAATTGTTCCAATTTGTGCGGTCGTAGAAGAGGAGCTGGGGACATTTTCTGAAGAAGAGGCTCACGAATACCTTCAGGCACTTGGCACCGATAAAACGGGCTTGGACAATCTTATTAGATCCGCCTATGAGGCACTTGGCTTGATAACCTATTTTACCGTTGGCCCCAAAGAGGCAAGGGCCTGGACTGTAAAAAAGGGATCACTTTGCCCACAAGCTGCTGGAGTAATTCATACCGACTTTGAAAAAGGTTTTATTAAAGCCGAGGTAATTGGATGCCAAGATCTCATCAACTGTGGCAGCGAGCAGAAAGCCAAAGAACAGGGGCTTCTACGCATTGAAGGGAAGGAATATCTCGTCAAGGACGGAGATGTTATGCACTTTAGATTTGCTACATAAACTTCCGCAAATTGCGGTAACTGATGCCAAGGTAGACATATATAACAAGCATCTCTCCAAAAAGCACAAACCAGCTTAGGTTAAGTTTTGAGAAAATTATCTCCATTGCTAGAGAGGCAGTGGAAATCAACGGTACAGCAAAGGTAAATGCCCAAAGCGGAAGTTTATTCCTAAACATCGGGAAGTACCTTTTTAAAATATTATTTAAATATATCAGAATAGACAATAATCCAAAAAGTAAGCAGTATATAAGGAAATTCGTTTTCCCAGGATTTGTTAACGCGAATGTCGAATTAACAAAGCCCCGAATAAGTACAGGATGAAGAATCCATACCAAAGCAGCAAAAAAAGTAGCAGTTGAAAAAAGCACAACACCCTTTCTTGAAACTCGATAGACCCGTTTCACATCTTCAATTTGTTCTAGTTCACTAAAGATTTTTCTGGCATCTTCAATACTGGCAACCGTTACTCTTAGCGAGAAAAATGCCTCATCACTGGATCTCGAAACCCATCCCTTGGTAAAGCTGATATCGGTTGCTGTTTGATAAACAACATCCGTTACGTCCCTGAGTAATCCATTTCTGTTTTTTGCCACTACCTTGAAATCGATTTCAAACGGCTCATTATTGTTTTTAGAGAAATAGCCGGGCCAATCATCGCCCAAGGCTCTAATAATTGTTCCAGATTTAATCTCACCCTCGCCCACTGCCAAAACCACCTCCTCCAATTTACTGTAGTTTTTACCAATATTATTATTGAGGAACTCTTTGAGTTTTTTGAAATTCAAGGACTCTATCAACCCCCATCCCAGCATATCAAATTCCTTCTGCAAAATCTGATGTCCAAGCTTCAATTTATCCTCTCTACTACTGTGTTTTAAATAGGTGATTATTCTTCCCTTAGCTGTATTTGTTTTTACAAAAGATAGCCATGAAAGCTGAGGCTCAACCTCTTCATTTGTGATAATTTCAACGACCTCTCCGGTGTGAAGCCGCGTACTAATTGGCCGTAATTTTCCATTGATATTAGCCTTGAAGGCATGGTTTCCCACTTCAGTATGAATAGAATATGCAAAATCTAAGGCACTCGCAGCCTTTGGTAGATCCACCGTTGTTCCTTTCGGAGTAAATACAAAGATTCTATCCTGTAAAATATCTAATTTGAGGTTTTCTAAAAAGTCGTCAGAGGACTCCGCCGTGGTTGTATCTTTTAGGATTTTATTCACCCAGCTATCTTGTTTCTCATCAGATAAGCTGATTTTTCTTTGGGATTTCCGCTTATTGTCGTCAAAAAATACACTTGCCACACCATACTCATCTCTTATTTCCATCTGCTCAGTTCTAATTTGAATGTCTGTCAAAATACCATTTACACCAAAAACGGTTGTATGCAGACTCTGATAACCATTGTTCTTGGGATTCGCAATGTAATCTCTGAATCTATCAGTTTTTGGTAAGAATTTTCCGTGGATTAGTCCCAAAACTTTATAGCAATCTTCTATGCTGCTTACTAAAATTCTTACAGCAATTCTTGAATCCATATCCTCGATCATTTTTCCCTCTGCACAAAGCTTCTTGTAGATACTGTAGAGATTTTTCTTTCTAGCTTGCAGCGAGGACTTCACTTCATTCTCCTTCATAAGTTTTTCCAGAATCCGTATAAATTCCTGTTCATTTTTCGTTCTTATTTTTGATAGAGCTTCAAACCTTGTAGAAAGCTGTTCGCACTCAGAGGGAAACAGAAAACGGAAGCACAATTCTTCCAGTTCATGTCTTATCTCTTGGATTCCCAATAGATTCGCGATTGGTACATAAATTTCCAGCGTCTCCTTGGCAATTCTAATTCGCTTTTCCGGCTCAGGGATATTTTGCAGTGTTTGCATATTGTGCAAACGATCCGCCAATTTTATCAAGATAACCCGTGGATCCTTGGCGCTGTGGAGAAAAAACTTTTTAAGATAATCAACCTCCGCCTCACGCATGTTGTCCTTGTACTGCACCTTCGCCAGTTTTGTGGCACCATCAACAAGGAAACCAACCGTTTCCCCAAAGAGGGCTTTTACCTCTTTGATAGTGTGTTTTGTGTCCTCAGGGACATCATGAAGTAGACCGGCAATCAATACATCTTCATCAACGTGTAGACCCATCAAAATATTAACCACCTCAACAGGATGTACAAAATATGGAGTAACATTGTCCTTGCGCATCTGCCCTTCATGGCCTTTCATAGCGAAATAGAAGGCTTTTTGAAACTTTTTCCTATCGAAACGCTTCAAATATCCCTCGATATTCTCGATAATTTCCTCTAATCTGAAATAGGGTGTGTAAATATCTTCCACCATCGTTATGGTTAAGAAGCTAGCTACAATTATCTCACGGAAAAACAAATTACGCAATTTACAAAATGCCTGAAGAAAATGACAACGGCCCACGAAGCTTAAAAGACATCGCCAAAGACCTCGGCAGGCAACTTTTTGTTAGTTTAATTATTCTTATTATCGGCTTTTTTGCCCTCAACTGGTCTGCCTACTTCCAGATTGCTAAAAGCGCACTCTCCGATGGTTCCGCGCCTCCAGACAAGGCCGTTCAGGAATTGGTTCAGGCTGACTCCACCACCGACACTCCCACCACCGACCTAAAAACCTCCAGCAATCCCCAAGTTCAAAAGAAACAAATTCCAGAATTAAACCTTGAAATTGCCCCTACAGACAATAGGCTTATCATCCCACGTATCAGCCAAAATATACCAATTGTAAGAGTTTCCAGTGAGAATTTGATTAAACGCGACTGGAATGCACTTGAGAAGCAAATGCAAAAAGCCCTAAGAGATGGAGTTGTTCATTATCCAGGCACCGCACTCCCGGGCCAAGGCGGGAACACTGTGATTACCGGACATAGTTCATATTTTCCGTGGGATCCAGGCCGATTCAAGGACGTATTTGCCCTTCTTCACGATGTAGTTGTTGGCGACGAAATAATAATCTTCTATGAGCAGAAGAAGTACATCTACAAGGTTTCCAATATCAAAGTTGTCTTGCCAAAAGACATCGAATCACTGAAGCCAACCTCCTCTGAACAGCTTACTTTAATCACCTGTACGCCAGTTGGTACCAATCTAAAAAGATTGATAATTACAGCCTTCCCAGTAGTGGAAGAACAGACACCAGTTAGCGATAAGGTTCCTCGCTAAAGATTATTCAACTGATTTAGAATGTCCTCTTCCTGCTTAACCTCGCCTGCCTGTTGAGCCTTTTCCGCCTCACGGATTTTTTCTAATTCCTTCTTCATTGCTTCCTCATTAATTGCCGGTGACGGAGCAGCCGCTTTGCTTCCAATATTCGCCACATCCGCCTTATATTGCTCATCAAGCTTTTTTAACTGATCTCTTTCATTTACCAGAATATCTCGGAACTTTTTAATCTGATCCTCACTCATAATTGGCATTATTTGTAGCCAATACTCACGCTCCTCCTTGTCCATGGACTCAGTTTCGAAAATCAGCTTCACCAAATCTGGAAACTTTTCGCGTACCAATGCCGGAACGATATACATAGATTCAACATCCTTGATATATTGTTCAGCACTCTTATTTTTATCTACAATTGGATCTGGCATTTTTCTTTATTCTAATACATTAAGAGTTTTTATCCAAGGGCTTCCCAACAGGTTTCATAGCATATATTGCCACCTCGTGTACTGGCGAGTCTGGAGCGTTGGCATTGAATCTTACAGCTGCCCCCTTTTTGAGATCAAAGTACTCAAATTCATCTTGATTGCCTGTGGCGAAGGCCACGATTTTATTTCCCTCTGTAGCCTGATTTGCAAAAGTAATCAGGGCTCCATAGGGATATCCACTAGTTTTCATTGCCTGCAAAGTAGTGGTCTCATAGAGATCATTTCCATTGTCTTTAGAGTTTCGTAATTTTGCGAAAAGATTCTCGGAATTATCGATATTATCAAGCCCCCAAAGAACTTTAGCTGCATATTTAGTTGTGGCTCTTTCAATTCCCTCAAGACCTTTGTTCTCATCCGCTAACTTCTTTTTCTCGGCCTCGGAAACCTCCTGTCTCGCCTTTTTTTCAAGGGCATCCTTTACTGCC
>CAYHGX010000006.1:42354-68652 GCA_964356355.1 uncultured Candidatus Peribacteria bacterium
GCCGGGGGGGGTAGTTAGGGCAGATGCAGCAGCGTCAGATAATGCTGCAGTTGTGGACACAGGCTTCTCCGGAGCGGGGGGTGGAGCTGCTGGAGGGGCTAAAGGCACTGGTGGAGAAGTCTCTGGTTGTCTTTCTGGTCCGCCCATTTTACTAGATGATAAAAATATTACCTCGTTCTAATTCAAGTCTTTCCTTCGTTGCACGCATTCTGCTAACTAAATTTGAGATCTGATAAGTTTCACCAAACCCAGCATCATAAAGTCCTTTGATTTCACGAATAGCACCGAGCAAATTCATTGATTCAACATCAACTTTTCCCTTCATAGAACTATCCAGGGCATTGTAAACTTCCTGATTCACTAGCGTTGACGGCTGGTATAGGTTGATTTTTCCCTCATTAACCAGACTCACCACGAGATTCAATAACTGCCCATCTTCAGCCACCATAGCGGCCTCAGTTTTTAACGGAGTATTTAGCACTTTTTGGGTTTCTGGGTCTATTTGTTGATTTTGGTCGTCCACTTTGTACCTTCTTATTGAATTAATCTCTAAATTATATCAAAATTAGCCCAATAAATCAATTCTACTTACACCAAATGCACCATTCCGAAGCCAAAATTCGACTGGAGAAGCTTCGCGAAAAAATCTGTGAGTTGAATTATCAGTACTTTGTATTAGATCAGTCCGAGGTTAGTGAGTCGGTCAGGGATTCATTGAAGCGCGAATTGATTGATCTAGAAGCCGAATTTCCAGACTTGATTACCTCCGATTCTCCCTCTCAACGCGTAGGCGCTCCACTTTCCGGCAGATTCGCTAAGGTTACGCATACTGTTGCCAAAAAGAGCCTTGCCGATGTTTTTACTTTTGAGGAGATCAAGGAATGGGGAGAAAGAATATCTAAACTAGTGAAGGAGCCAATTCGCTATGTCTGTGAGCTGAAAATTGATGGTTTAAACATCACTATCCAATATGAAAAGGGGATTTATAAAAGAGCCCTCACTCGTGGGAATGGCACAGAAGGGGAGGACGTTAGCCATAGCGTTCGGACAATTCAGCCCGTTCCTTTAAAACTAAATAGGGAAGTTGATATCGAAGTTGCAGGAGAGGTGTTTTTGCCCAAGAGTAGTTTTGAGAAACTTAATGAACGACAAGCAGAACTAGGAGAAGATCTTTTTGCCAATCCCCGGAACGCGGCGGCGGGCTCAGTTCGCCAGCTCGATCCACAAATTGCGGCCTCTAGAGGACTGGATATGTTCTTCTATTCTGTAGAGCAATATCAGGCTTTTACGGAACAAAGTTCTGAATTCTCCACTCAACAGGAATTATTGGAGTTTCTTAAATCCCTTGGTTTGAAAGTAGATAAGCACTACAAACATTTTTCCTCTCTCGACCAGGTGATATCTTTTTGCCAGCATTGGGCTGAAAAACGTGACTCCCTGCCATATGAAATCGATGGAATTGTTGTCAAAGTAAATAGTCTATCACAGCAGCAGGACATGGGTTTCACGGCGAAGGCTCCGCGCTTCGCCGTGGCCTACAAATTCCCCGCAAAGCAGGTGACAAGCCGCATTCTTGATATAGTGCTTCAAGTTGGACGGACCGGCGCCATCACCCCCGTTGCCATCATGACGCCTACCCTAGTCGCCGGCAGCACAGTTTCCCGTGCCACACTCCACAACGAGGACGAAATCAACCGCAAGGACATCCGTATTGGCGATACAGTGATCATTCAGAAGGCCGGAGATGTTATTCCCGAAGTGGTGGAAGTTCTTAAGGATCTTCGCACGGGCGCAGAAAAATCCTTTACCTTTCCGGCGCACTGCCCCGTTTGTAGTAGTTCTATCACTCGTGATGCCACCCAAAGCGCATATTACTGCAGCAATCCCAGTTGTTACGCTATTGAAAAAGAGGGGCTAACTCACTTTGTTTCTAAAAAGGGATTTGATATCGAAGGGCTCGGCGATAAGGTGATAATTAGTCTAATGGACGCCGCCTTTATCAAAACTCCCGCGGATATTTTTCAACTCAAAAAAGAGGATCTCCTCACACTAGATTTATTTCAGGAAAAACGTGCCCAGAACCTGCTAAACAGCATCGGAAAGTCTAAAAACATACCTTTTGATCGCTTTATCTTTGCTCTTGGAATTCGTCATCTTGGAGAACAGAGCAGTTATGATTTTGCCAAGTTTCTCCTTTCAAAAAGCCAAAGTCTCAACCTGAACGCACTTCTTGAAATCATTGACAGCCTCCCTCTCGACGAAATAAAAAATATCGACGGAGTAGGTGACATTGTGGCCTCGAGTATCCATGATTGGTTTAAAGAGGAGAAAAACCGAATGCTCATCAGTCGGTTGGCAGAATTGGGGATTCTCCTGAAGACCGATCACTTTGCCTCCACAGGTCGCCTTGAGGGTAAGAGCTTTGTGGTCACTGGTACGCTTGAAGATTACACTCGGGACCAAATTAAAAACCTCATTAAACAGAATGGCGGTAAAATTCAGAGCTCCGTAAGCAAAGACACCACCTATCTACTCGCCGGCGATTCCCCCGGCTCAAAGCTCAAAAAAGCTCAAGAGCTTGGCCTCAAGATTATTGACGAAAAGGGATTTAAACTTCTCCTTTCCTAGACACCAAAAATACTCATCGCATCCTCGATACTACTTGCGCCCGTGCTTTCCACCTTAGCAGGCACACTCGCGATTACTGGTGGCGCCTCCACCGCCATAACTTCAATGGCCTTCACCACTGCAACTACCTTCAAATATGAACCAAATACTTGGCTCAAAATAAGCTCCAGGTCCGCCTTGTTTGCCGTTTCACATATTTTGTCACAATGGAATTGAGTTGAGAATCTCAGTAAAACACCGTGCTCATCAATAGTCTCAACTTTTGCATCCTTTAGCGAAATCCTCAGTGCAGGGTTTTTTATTCTCTCCGAAACTCTTGGCCAATTTTCCCTGATCTTTTCTAGTGTCAATTCCCCAGTAACGATTGGTTGATGTGCTCTGTCTTGGGAAGATTCAGGAGCCGTTGCCTCCGGTACCTGAACTGGAGCGCTAGGTGTTGGCATACTGATCGGCGCCACCACCGCCGCCACAGCCACGGGTACAGCAGGCAATACGGGCGCAATATTGGCCGCCTCAACCGGCACTGGAATTGATATTTTTTGCTCATCCTTGATCATCGCCCTCACCACCGCAATTTCTAGAGGCAGTTGTGGAATACTGGTATCCATATTTTGCTGAGTCTCCTGGAAAATCACGATTACCTCGCTTAGCCTATAGGCCTCATTTGTTTTCCCCTCATAAACCATAGCCAGCATTTTCTTTCGTAATAAATCAACGAACTCATGAGTAAATTGCCTTAGATCAATGCCCTGATGATAAGTTTCATCCACGATCCCCAGTGCCTTGCCAACATCTTCGCCGGTTATGGCCAAATAAAAATCCTCCAAAAATGACAAACTACTCAGTCCAAGAATTTCTTTCACATGTGCAAACTCTAGTTTTTTTCCAACACTTAATTGCTCAAGTAAATTTATAGCGTCCCTAAGCCCTCCCTCAACATATCTGCTGATCGCCTCAAGTGCCTGCTCTTCTCCATCAACACCCTCCATTTGGCAAATATAACCCAACCTGGTCATCAAGGCCTTTTCATTAATTCTGCGGAAGTCAAACCGCTGACAGCGGGAAACGATCGTTTCTGGAATTTTGTGCACCTCAGTGGTGGCTAAAATGAAATAGACGTGTGAGGGGGGCTCCTCCAATGTCTTCAGCAAAGCATTGAAAGCCTCCTTCGTCATCATGTGAACCTCGTCGATAATATAAACTTTATTCTTCGCTCTTGTTGGCGCAAAGTTGATTTTCTCCTTCAGATCCCGCACCTCATCGATGCCACGATTAGAGGCCGCATCGATCTCGATCAGGTCAATTAGCCTTCCTGCAGCCGTTTCTTTGCAAATATCACACTCATCACAGGGGTCAAATCCATCCTTAAGATTCTCGCAATTTATTGCCTTCGCTACAATTCTGGCAGTGGAAGTTTTTCCGGTGCCGCGCGGTCCGGTAAATAGGTAGGCATGAGCAGTCTGCCCGTTTTTAAAGGAATTTATTAAAGTTGTCCTCACGTGATCCTGTCCAACAAGATTGTCGAAATTATGAGGTCTGTACTTACGATAAAGCGATAGATGATCCATCTAAATGATTAATAGGGCACTATATTACACGATTGTTATTGCGCCTGCCAGGTGTTTCGAATTTTCCGCTTTATCTTTTCTTCAAAAACTTCTTTGGAGAAATTCTTTGCATGTTTACGAATAGAAAGTGGCTTATAGAAGCGCTCATTGTACATCAGCCTAGCAATCGCATCTTCCATTGCCTCAACAGTTGGCTCATAAAAAAATTCACCACTTTCGCCCTCAATCACGCTTTCCGTAACCCCACCTTTACCAAAAGCCAAAACTGGCCTTCCACAGGCCATCGCCTCCACCGGTACAATGCCGAAATCCTCCTCGCCTGGAAAGACCAAAGCTCGACAGTTTTCCATATAGGCCTTAACGGTTGCGTCATCTTTGAATCCAAGAAATTCGATGTTATCTCCCGCAATACTTTCCAAATATTTGCGCTGCGGACCATCACCGATAATTACTAGTTTCCTGCCAATTTTATTAAACAACTGCACCGCCAAATCAATTTTTTTATATGGCGTTAAGGTTGAAACAATTAAGAAATAATTTTCATAACCCACTTTTGCCCTGAATCTCTCAGTGTCTACCGGTGGATAAATTACCTCACTGTCCATTCCATAATATTTTTTAATTCGTCCCTGCACCGTACTCGAATTGGCAATGTAGGCATCTGGTCTATCTCCCGCCGTCTGATCCCACCCACGCAAGTATTTTATCACTGGTGCATACAAGGCCTTCTTAAAACCCACAATGTTATTCTCCTTGCGATACTCGTTCGCCCAATCCCAGGCATAACGCATAGGGGAGTGACAGTAGCAAAGATGCTTGGTATTTGTGGAAGTGACAATGCCATGGGCAAAGGCCGAACTAGAACTAATTACGAAATCAAAGCCATCTAAATTTAACTCCTCCATCGCGCGGGGCATTTTAGTTAAAAGTAGACGATGTCTTTTTCGGATGAAACCCGGGTATTTCTGGAGGAAGGATGGATTAACTCTATCGGCAGGGAAGTCACTGCCTACCTTTTTTTTGTCATAAAGCAGAGTGAATATTGGTGCTTGAGGATACATCTCGCTCAGCACTTTTACCACACGCTCGGCTCCGCCGAGCTTAAGCAAAAAGTCGTGTACAATCGCAATTTTCATAAACAATTCTCATAAAAAAAGGGGGGCAGATTACTGCCCCCCCAGTCTAGTTAATTTTAACCACTTTCACAAGTTACTTAGCGTTGTTTGTTTCTGCTTGAGTAGCTGCCTGGTCAGAAGTGCTTGTACTGGTTGCAGTCGCATCAGGAGTTGTTGCAGTTGCATCAGGAGTTGTTGCGGTTGCATCAGGAGTTGTTGCAGTTGCGTCAGGAGTTGTTGCAGTTGCGTCAGGAGTTACTTCTCCATTCAAAAGATCACCAGCACAGCTCTTAAGTGCATCCTGGACAGCTTTTTGTACGTCAGCATCGTCCTGGTATTTAGTTGCAATTGCTTCCATTCCAGCCTGATCATCAACATCAAATCCATGATCCTTGTAGATAGCTTTTGCCTTGCTCTCCAAGCCCGGATCATTGACATTTCCAGACTTAAATACCATACAAGTAGCTTCAATAGTTGCATCAGTAAACCTTTGCTTCTCACTCTTTCCACTACAAGCCGTAAAAACAAGCAGTGACAAAAGCATGATAGATAAAAACTTTTTCATGTATTTTTATATTACAAATTATTATCGCCATTATACTTTAGCAAAGTGTGCTGTCAAACTTGCCAGAGTCATGCTATTTAAAACTTCGTCCTTTGTTAGCCATCCACGGCGTGCAATTCCCACACCAAATTTCATGAATTCCTGGTTAGCCAAAGAATGGGAGTCTGTATCAATCACAAATTTCGCACCCTTACTTCTGGCAATTCGCACGTATTTATCAGTTAAGTCCAACCTGCTTGGCTGAGAGTTGATCTCAAGAGCCACGTTATTTTGCACGCAAGCCTCGATCACCTTTTCCATATCAAATTTCATTTCAACTCGCTCGTTGATCATTCTTCCCGTTGGATGGGCCAAAATTCGAGTATACGGATTCTCAATAGCACGAATAATTCTCGTAGTTTGCTCCTCCTCATCTAGTCGCTGATAAGTGTGCGCACTTATAATAACTATGTCCAAATTTTTGAGTACCTCGTCACCAAAATCCAGGGATCCATCTTTCAGAATGTCCACCTCACAGCCCTTTAAAATTTTAATTCTTCCACTAAATTTCTTGTTTAAGCTATCAACCTCTTCCCATTGTGTTCGAATTTCCTTGCTACCCATACCGTTTGTAATGGGGATCAACGAAGAATGGTCGGTAATGGCAAAGTACTCATAACCCCTCGCGATAAAACCCTCCGCCATTTCTGCAATGGTATTCTCCCCGTCGCTGTACACACTATGACAATGGAGATCACCACGGATTTCTTCCAGCTCAATAAATTCAGGAAACTTCCCATGCTTAAGTCCATAGTCAATCTCTCCGTCATCCTTTCGAATCTCTGGAATTATATATGGCAACCCAACAGCCTTGAAAATCTCCGTCTCCGTTTTTCCCGAGATGAAATCCTCTTCCTTAAAAACCCCGTATTCGCTCACTTTTAAACCCATTTTTTTTGCAATGTCTCGAATCCTAATATTGTGCTCCTTACTTCCTGTAAAGTAATGCAGCGCCGCTCCAAAGCACTTACTGTCAACAACTCTCAAGTCCACCTTTATCCCGCTTCTCAGCAATATGCCAGACTTCGTTTCCCCTTCGGAAAGAGTCTCAATGTTTTCATCGTAGGCCGCAAAATGCTTCATCACCAAACTCGAAGTTGAAAGGATTTCACCCTTCACGGTGGTTAAAATATCGATATCGCCAATTGTCTCCTGCCATCTCCGCAGACTTCCCGCATACTGAATCTCTTCAATCTCTGGGCATTTTTTCATGTGCTCAATTAGCCTCTCCGCCTCCTGCAACGCCTCGTTTATCCTTCTTCTATCGGATGAAAACGTCGCCATTTCCGCAATTGCACGCAAAATATCATTTTCGCTCTTTTCACCCATTCCATCCAGTTTACTCAGCTTCCCGGCCTCGGCAGCATCCTTCAGTTCCTTTACATTTGTGATCCCCAAAGTTGAGTAAAAGAGTTTTACCTTTTTCGGCCCCACCCCACGCAGCCTCAAAATTTCCAGTAGTCCTCGCGGAAAATTTGCCTTTAACTTCTCATGCTCCTGGCATTTTCCGGTCTCCACAAGCTCAATGATTTTTTCTCTAAGAGCCTGGCCGATTCCCGGAATTTGTTTTAACAAATCACGCTCTCTTTCCACCACTTGCCTAAAGTCTTTAGGGTAATTTTGAATAATCTGCACTGCCTTGCGATAGGCATTTATTTTGAAAAAATTCTCGCCGTTGATATCCATCATATCGGCAATTTCCTCAAATACCTCAGCTATTTTTGCGTTGTCCATAAAATATCTAATGTTTGTTTTGCTGCCTTTTCCCAAGTGAATTTCTTTAGTTGTTCACTACCAAGTTTTTTCAATTCCTCACAATGGGCATCATTCTTTGCTAGCGAAATTAATCCATCTTTAATCGAGTTCTTATCATAGGGATCGCAATATTCTACAGCTTCACCTCCCACTTCAGGCAGACTGGAAATGCTCGAGCAAAGTACGGCCTTTTCATGAAAAAAGGCCTCCAGCACGGGAAACCCAAACCCCTCATAAAGTGAGGGAAAGGCAAAAAATGCGCAGTACTTATAAAGTAAAAACTTTTCTTCCTCTGTGATATATCCCGGCATAATCACCTGATCCAAAATCTCCAGTTGCTTCACCTTGTCCAGTAGGTGCTTAAACCCATGTCCTCTTTTTCCCGCCAAAACCAAGTAATAATTCTCATGTTTTCCAGAGAATTCCTTAAATGCTTCAACCAGCCTTACTAAGTTTTTTTTGCTCTCTAATCTGCCAACAAACAGGATGTATTTACTCTTTTCATTAAGGCCGAAATCTCTAAAAACGGCCGATTCCTGCACCCCCTTATCTTCATCTTTTGGCGCCTCCGGCCTAGCAAATCCATGATAAACCACCTCTATTTTTTCAGCCTCACAGTTGTAAAAGTTCACGAGGTCCTTTTTCGTGGCCTCACTTGGCACAATAATCTTCGTAGCGCGCCGCACTGCAAATTTCGTTGATAAATTAAGATAATGAAACTGCATAAATGAATAGGACTTTCTTAAGTATCTAAAGGCCACGTCATGAATTGTAATTACGGATCTCATTGGCAAAGATGGTGGCAACGTATGCGAAGGCACAAACAATGTCTGCTTTTTCATTTTTCTCATCGCACTGGCCAACCCCAGAATCGTCCAAAAACGACGCCTGTATATCACCTCATTTTTGGCCTCCACCTTCCACTCCATCACACTACTTGGAAGCTTCTCCCTCGAGTACAGCACTATCTCAGGACGCTTCGTGATAGGTAAACTTTTCACCTCACTCAAAATTCCTTTAATAATTTGCCAGCTATAATGCTCTACTCCGGTTGCTTGCTCGCTTGTTAGCCTCGAAGCATCGATGCCAATTATCATGGTGATATATTTATTTTCAACATCCAGTCTATCAAAGGCTTCTGGCTCTGGCCAGCACTACGAAGTAAACGGCTCTTGGTCCAACCACAGTAAGCGCTCTCCTGCACTCATTCAAAGTGCTTAAGGTAGTGGCCACATCATCAACTATTATAATAATTTTCCCCGTTATCTTCATCTTTCCCCCTGCCCCCAAAGTAATAGCCCCCTCTAGATTACTCAGCCTGTCTACCCTTTTTAGCGTCGATTGTTTGGGTCTATCCGCCTTTAGAAGTGTATCCGTGCAAATACTTATTCTGCCTTGAGTCTCCCTCTCAAGTTCCTGTTGTAGCATTTTTGCCAATATCTCAGCCTGATTAAATCCTCTCTGCCTGCCCCTTTTTCTGGAAATCGGAACCGGCAAAATAATCAACTCATCAAGGTTTGTATAGCCATCACTCCTCAATCTGCCTGCCAACATTTTCGCTCCCAGCCTCAAAAACGGCCGAAATGCCTTTGCCATATCACTGATCCCGCTGTATTTCATCCTGGTAATCAACTTTGCCAAAGTGCCATTTTTATCATATTTAGCACAGCAAATCACTCCGCGTTCATCGCGACCTTCTTCAATTTTCGAATAGCAATTGTTACATAAATATTTCCCGCAAACTCCACAGCCAGCACAACAGGGAGAGAAAATCCAGTCCAGCAGCCAATTACGAAAGATAAGAATATACTTCATAACTTATCTCTACTCCCCAAAGATTAAAAAATCATAAATTAGTTCTGATTCACCTTGTTCCAGATGGCACTTTTAAAATTGGACTTTTCCTCCAATTTAGGTATTATCCTAAACTGTAACAACTCAAAACATGAGGACCACCATAGTTCCAAGAGATGATGAATCCTACACTGTTACTGATTGGCGCGGTGCAGATCATTATGTTTCAGATGTCCGAGAAACTTCGGAGCAATTGATGGCCATGGACTCCTACCGCTTAAGAATGGAGGCCGAACTTTATTTTTATGATTATATGTTGGTTTCAAGAATTATAAGTGACGAACAAGATTATTGTCAGCATTTTAGATCACTTTTTTCGGCATTTATGAGAGGAGAATTACCCTTTTTGGTAGATACCGAGCCCAAAGATCCCACATTTAGCCAGACTTTAGACGATTTTCATTCAGCTACGATGAATACAAGTCTTTCTCAACACCTATATGTTCATTGTCAAAGCAGAATAATCGCCTTTTTTCTTAAAGTAGGACTGCTCAATGGTGCAACACCGTGTGAGGCAGAACTACAATATGCAGATCTTGGATACGGGGATTTTCTTAGGAGATTATCCACTGGCTCCATTAGCCATGCCGTAGATCAAGAGGGGCCATCTCTTAGTGTTCTGCCCGACAGTAAATTCCACACTTCCCTTGAATTGCCGATCTCAACACGAAGAGAATCAACTAGAATTCGCGCAGCTGGAATTATTTAGTCTTTATTTGAAGCTTTTGCCCACGCTTAGGCCAATTGCCGTTCCCACGAGTGTCCCAGCTATGAAATCGGAAAACCAATGGATATTAGTGGAAATTCCGACCCCAACATATAAAGCCAATAAAAGTGCAATAAATCCTATCGTTCTGTTTTTTTGATACAACAAAACAAAGGCAGTAACGGCCACCGCAAAGGCCACAGTTGTATGGCCCGATGGCCAACCCCAGAAAATCCCGCCCCTCATAAATCCAAACTGAAAACTATGGCTGATGTCAGGGCTCAGCGTACTACTGATGAAACCGTGCAACGGGGGAGGCAACCTACCAGTTAGTGACTTGTAAAAGGAAGAAAGCACTACTCCAATAATTGCGGCTTGCCCAAGAGCAAATCCAAAGTTTTCGATGCCGACCCTTTTTTTGATTTTTCCAACTAGTATCAAAGTGAGCGGCAAAAATAACGCTGTCATTGGCAGCAGAACTACGGCTGGAAATAGAAGTGATTGCAAAAGCGGACTTCTCGTTGCTCCAAAATAAAACCAATCAAAGCCAGATTTTACAATCAAAGCTGTTAGTAGAATAGTAGCAACGTGCAACAAAATTCGCCGTCCACTAAAAGTTCTCCAAATATTGCCGAAAAACTTATAAAACAGTCTTTTCATTTTCTGTTTTTAATGTGGTGGGCGGTAGTGTCCCTTGTTAAAACCTTTGTACCATTAGTAGAATAGTATCATGAAATAAAAAATATTAAGATAAAACCATGTCAAAATATATCGCATTACTTCGTGGAATAAATGTAGGAGGAAACAATAAGGTAGAGATGCCAAAGCTCAAGAAAGTTTTTGAGAAATTGGGTTTTTCTAATGTAATTACCTATATTAATTCGGGGAACGTGATTTTTGAAACAGGTGAAAAAGACACAAAAAAACTAATTAAAGAAATAGAAGGATCTTTAAAGGAAGCTTTTACTTTTGACTTGCGCATTGTCTTAAGAGATGCGGGAAATATTAAGAATATTTGTGGAAAAATTCCACATGATTGGCAAAATAATATAGATCAAAAAACGGATATTATGTTTTTGTGGGAAGAAGTTGATTCAAAAGAATCTCTTAAATTAATAGTCACAAATCCCGGGGTTGATTCTTTGCTCTACATTGCTGGAGCGGTGGTCTGGAATGTGAAAAGGATTGAGTATGCAAAAAGTGGAATGCATAAATTTATCGGAACAAAAATATACAAAAACATGACCGCCAGAAATGTAAATACACTAAGGAAAATCAATGAATTGCTTGGAAAATAAGAGGATTTTAAATTAAGTTTTAACTATTCTGGTGGGCGGTAGTGGATTCGAACCACTGACCCTTCCGAAGTCAACGGAATGCTCTACCAACTGAGCTAACCGCCCAAAGCATGGAGCCTCGCAGAGGCGTAATGCTAAACAGCTAAATGCACGGAGAGAGTGCCGCTAGGCCGAAAGGAGTGTACCTTATCCTCTATAATATTCCAATTCAACTTGCCGATTTCCTCAAATATGGCTAAAATAAGGTAAATTTATCCACTTAGAAACCTATTACATGGATCCAGCAGCAAATAGTCAATCAGCAGGACAAGGTCAGACAAATCCAACGCCACCAACACCGCCCACGCCACCAACCCCTCCAGTACCTCCGGTTACTCAACCTCCAGCGCAACCACCAGCTGCTCAGCCTGTTCAGCCAACGCCACCTCCAGTCTTTCCTCCAGCGCAGGCTCCAATGCAGCCTAATATGGGACAGCCATTTCCACCACAATATCCACCTGGGCAAATGCCAGGTCAGCCAGATATGTCAGGTATGCCAGGTATGCCACCACAATATCCACCTCAAAACATGGCCCCTCCAATGGGTAATCCCTACGGAGCCCCAATGTATCCACCAGCAGGCTATCCACCTCAAGGAGGAGGTTTTCCTATGGGAGGTTATGATCCAGCTTATGGTCCGATGGCTGGAGCCCCAATGGGCGGAATGCCAATGGGTGGAGCTAATCCCTACGGAGGAGCCCCAATGCCCGGAGACCAAAATCCATATGGAGCCAATCCCTATGGAGGTGCCCCAATGCCTGAAGATACCTCTCCAGCTAATTTCTTGCTTGGCACTAAATTGCCTCCAGTTCTTAAGGTTAAGGTTCCACCTCATTCATTAAATTTTGACGGAGATTACTTTGTTCGCCTGCTTGCTGGCTCAATCTCCCTTTCCAAAGATGAGAAGAAGAAAATTGTCGAATCTGTCCCAAAGCTAAAGCAAAGTCAGATCGACGAGCTCATCCGTATTTTTGAAGAAGAAAAACAGAAATTTGCGGCTCTCTCTAAAAAACATGTTCCTCAATTGGAAAAGCTAGCCGTTCAGCACTACGACGAATGGATGGAGCTCGAAAGTGAAACAGAACTCTCAGCCAAAAAACAACAAGACGACGGACAGGCCGATGCCATCCGCAAACAGCTGGGTATATAATTTTTAAAACAAAATCCATGAACCCACTTTTAAAAGCGAATTTTTTCGCTGCAGTTGTCTCATCTTTAGTTTTATTTTCCGCCTGCTCTTCAGCGCCCGATTCCACCTCTACCACCAGTCCATCAACTCCTTCAGCAGCAATCAATCAAACGCCTTCCGCCCCAAAGGTAGAGGTAGTAACTGAATCCCAAATACAATCTGACAGTGGACTTGCAGCCAATGCCTTAGATAAAAGTGATCTGAAAAAATGCGATGAAATAAAGCTGCAAAATATGAAAAGTCAGTGTCGTTACAATATAGTAGTTGCTGAAGCTCTTAAAAAGGCCGATCCAAAAATCTGCGAGCAACTAAAAAGCACGCTCGAAGTTGAAAACTGTAAATTCGCTATTGGTCCTTCAACTCCTTAAGTTAAAGATTTAGAGCATAGCTCCCTGGGATGGCTGTCCCAGTGGAATCGAAGCAAACATTATAATTGTAAACTGTTAACGCCTGTACTGCATGACTGTTGTACATGCTTAAGGTGCAGCCATAAACCCCATTTGCATCTGTAGTAGGTGCAGAGATCAATCCTGCATAATAGCTTCTCCATGAGCCAGCAAATGCAGGCCAGGCACTACAGGAAACAGCAATTCCCACAGGACACGCCTGTACACTATTGTGAGTAGTCAGGGCTGGTACACTGATAGCAGCACTTCTTACTCTGTAAAATTTACCGATATGGCCAGTGCTTGTAATTTTTCCACCAGCAGTTATATCTCTTGAAGCTGAAATGAACTGATCTGCATGAATTGACTCCTCAGTACTGAAGCTATCTTGCATCCTAATTTGATTAAGGAAAAGGAAGGGACTATTAACTGTCACTTCTGTAGCACCCATACCAAGATTTGGGCTGTTAATATAATTCAGTGTTACTTCACCGCCCACTGTTAAATCTCCTGTCGTGTCAGCATTACCATTAATTGTTAGCCCGGTAAACGTGGGATGGACTCCGTCAAGAACAGGGTCTGCGCCGAATACTATTCCTGAACTAATCAGGACAACTCCTACTACCACGGAAAATCCAACTATCGCGTTTGCGAGCTTTATATTCATATTTTTCATTTTTTTTGGTTTTATTACTGCCCCGATTCTATCATCTTTGCCTCACGTATTTCAAATTCAATGTTTTCTGGTAAGTTTGGAATAGTAGGGGACCAGGCAGGCCAGCTATCTATTTCCACCTTATTAACTTCAGGAAGATTTTGAATATAAATTTTCGCCGCCTCAATTTCCTTGCCGGCGATGTGGTCTTTGATTTTTTCAAGCAATCGTAAGCCATTTTCTTTATTAGAATCAATCTCATATTCTTCGATACCTTTAATGTTAGCCGTGAGTTTTATTTTGCCGGTAGCCTCATCCCATTCGAAAATTCTATAATTTGTAGAGGTGTCATTAACTTTTATGAGTTGCTTTTGCGGACTTTTCTTCAGCAATAGCTCGTCCTCCAAAATCTGTAGCATCTGATTTTTATCATAATAAACGCCACTTACATGCATTTGGCCACTAACATTAAACTCCACAAGTTCCTTGCCCTCTAGGTCTTCAGGTATGTTTATGATTGCGTCACCCGATTTCACCGCACCATCGCCTTCGAGTAAGATATATTCCGCTGAATTGTCCCCATTCGTACTCTTATCCTTCACTGCTTGGCGTAAATCCTTTACTGCATTATTAACAAGTTCTTTGCGCAGTTGATCTTCCGCGGCCTTTAGGTCGTCTTTACTAATAAAAGCTACATAATCGGTGATTCCACCATTCATTGGTTCACTGCTTTCAGCATAGATTTTGGCCTGGGTTTCTTTCTTTAGGCCAGGTATGAAAAACTTACCTGGAGGAATATTCCCTCGATCGCCAACCATACTGCCGTAGGCATCAATAGGATCGGCGACTACATAGGCCTTTACCTTACCGGGCCCGGCCGCTGCCGCGGCCGGGACAACTATATTCTCAGCCAGTCTAAATACCAGCCCCGCGTCAGTTTGAAAGCGTGTTTTTGCCACTAGCTCCTGGTCGCTTGAGGAATTATTGATCACGGTCAAAAATCCAGTAGCGTTAGCCCCGCGTTCAGAAAATTTCTTTCCAGTTGCCGTGAATTTGATCGTTTTCGATACGTTTGTCTCTATATTGTAGGAGGCGATTTCGTGTGTTGGGTGGGTTTCCAATTCTGCCTTATTTTTTACAGCATCAGCTAAAATAATATTGACCGATTTTTCAATTACATTCGCAGAAGGTGTGAGGTAAATAGTTACTCCTGGCAGCGCGATATAAATTACGACCAATAAAATTGTTAGGCTCACTGCAATCAAACCAATCAGTGCATGTCTATTTGGAGCAATAATCGTTAATTTGGACCTTTCCCTTTTTTGTTCAGCCTGCACGCTGCTACCGGTTTTTAAGTGAGAAGTATTTACGACCTTTTTACTGTTACGTTTTCTTCGTAAAATTTCACTGATCGAAATCTTACGCTCTGTCATTCTTGTTGGAGCATCGTCGTCGATGGCATTTACAGAGGCCTTGAGCGGGGTGATTCTCAACTTTTCATCAACAGTCTCAATCGAAAAAAGCGCCGGCTTACCTTTGTCATCAGCTTTATTATAAACCGGAATTCCAATTTGCTGAGCCAGATAAACCCCGTTTTTGTCATCCGTGATCAAAGACAACTTTTTCCCGTCGTCCTGGGCCTTTCGTTTCAGGATTTTAAGATTAACAACACTCTGAAAAATAATCGCTCTCTTGGGCACCACAATATAAATATGGTCGCTCTTTATAGGCTTAATTTTATCGTAAAGAGCTGTTACCTCATCATCAATTTCAGCATAAATAATCCTCTTTTTAGCAACGGCTTCCGTCTTTTTAGAGATTAATTGATCCTCCTCGTCATGGGTTTCCTCGCTATTTTTTTTTGCAGACATTTACATTTGCATTAAACGAACTACCTTCTTCAAAACCTTCGAAAGGAGCTGTTCTTCTGTAATATAGCTAATGGCCAAGTTTGCCAAAGCCATTGGCACAATGTCCTGCTGATCATTCAGTACTTTAGTTTCATCAATAACATTCGTAACCATTTTGGGATTCAAAAAACTAATTTGTGGCTTCTTTGCAAACGGCAGAGATTGTGCCCATTCACGAGTTTCCAGCGCCTCTTTAATCTCAGGCAAATGTGAACCACCACCAGAAAGCAAAATCTTAGACGGAAGCACATCAACATTTTCGAAAGATTCCAAAGTTAGAACCACGCCAGAAAGCCACACATCACAATCACTCTTCATCGCCTCACGTACAATCTTGTGTGACTGCCTCTCTAACAGGTCATTACTATATGAAAATTTAATATCCTCGGCCTCTTGGTATGAAATATTCAACGTCTGAGTGAGGCGCTTAGTGAACGTCCTGCCACCCAGTGTAAACATCTTTGTGCCCTCCACAGCGCCATCTTTCACTACTGCAATATCTGTAGTCCCACCTCCCACATCAATGAAAATCGCTCCAAATTGCCCGGCATCCTCCTGGCTCAGACAGCGAGTCAAAGCGTAAGGTTCAGCTGCAATGGCCAATAGTTCCTTATCAATTTCAGAAGCAATTGTTTGTAACGCACCATAATGGACTAGGGGAGCGAAGGCATTGAAAATTCCCAAAGTCACCTCTTTGCCCTGAAATCCGATTGGATTTGTAACCTTATAACCGTCAATTCTCACGTCAACAATGGCAGCATTTACTAGTTTTACATCAATTTCACTGTATCCAGTCTCATGTGCCAATTGTCCTCTCACCATCTCAAAAGCCCTCCACTGTACCTTGTGTACGATATTTTTGAGCTCAGCTAAGTCGATTTTAGTATTCGCATCTCTGCGCACATATGAAGTTGTACTCGTTGCACCCTTTACCAATTCCCCCGAAATACCAAGAATCATCTTGCTGGCAGACACTCCCGCCATATTTTCCGCCTCACGAATAGCACTGTGGCAATTAGCAATTACCGAAGCAATATCAGTTACAACTCCACTTTGCATATCACCCAGTTTTTGACTCTTTCTGCCCACTCCAAGGACCTTTGCCTTGCTACCTTCAGCCTCGCATATCAAAGCCTTGATATTGTCGGTCCCAATATCGAGAACCAGAAAGTGTGCATCTGTGGGCCTTTTTTTGATTCTACGGAAAAGTCGCATGTCTAATTTATAGCTTTGAAAATATACGCAAAATTATCCTTGCTGGCAATGGCCAACTTAGCTCTTTTTAAACCAATCACTATTGCTCTCAAAAACTACCTGGTTTTTGGATTTTTCACGAGCTCTCGCAAGTCCCAGTTCAATTAATCCATCGACAAGTTGCTCATAGCTAAGCCCATAAGCCTGCATCATTTTTGGATACATACTGATCGAGGTGAATCCGGGTAGGGTATTGATCTCATTTAAAAACACCGCTCCACTATCTTTATCGATAAAGCTGTCCACACGCGCCAGTCCACAGCAGTCCAAAGCTTTAAATCCCTTTACTGAAATCTCCTGTATTTTCTTCGCCAGGTCTACATCGATATTTGCTGGAATCTCAGTAGTGGAAACGCCGTTCACATATTTATCGTTAAAATCATAAAATTCCCCTCCCACGATTACTTCACCCACTGGACTAGCCACTACCTCATCATTACCCATAATTGCACACTCAATTTCCCGCACATTCAAAGCCTTTTCTACTAGAATTCTCATGTCAAATCGCGCCGCCAATTCAATGGCCTCTATCAGTCCTTCCGGAGTTTTTGCCTTGGATACACCCACCGAGGACCCCATGTTCGCCGGCTTCACAAAACAGGGCAGCCCAAAACTATTTTCAATTTCTGCTAAAATATTCTCCCGCTCTTTTTCCCATCTGCCACGTGTAAAGCCCACATAAGGAACCACTGGGATCCCGGCCGCCTCCCACACCGCTTTGGCGATTAGCTTGTCCATCGCGCCCGCACTGGCCACCACATTGCAGCCCACATACGGCACTTGGATCATTTCGAATAGGCCCTGAATGGTGCCATCTTCGCCATACGGTCCATGCAAAACTGGAAAGAAAATATCGATATTTTTGTGTTTCGCCGGATCCATGCCCAAAAGTACCTCTTCCAGTCCCTCAAAATTGTTATCCTTGAATTTTTGTAAACAATTCTCACCACGATACCATTTGCCCTCTTTAGTAATTCCAATTTCCACCACCTCATATTTCTCCGCACTCAGCGCCTTTATCACCGACGTAGCCGAAACCAAAGAAACTTCATGCTCGCCACTCCTCCCCCCAAACACCACTGCAACTTTTAATTTAGCCATAAAGAAAATTAAGTGTTATCTACAAGAATCTCTGCCACCATCCAGCTCCATATCCATTTTTAGCCAGTCAAAATTCATCGCATTCGCCTCCTCACAAAAATCCGCCTTTTCTAAATCATATTCAACTCCAAACACTGCCTTTTTTTTCTCGATGAAGGGCAAAAGGGCATCGCACTCCTCATATTCAAAACATTGTTCATTAACCGCGAAGTCAAAGTAGTCTACAAGCTCAGCTACTTGATCCAAGTCGTTTTTTAGCCCTACGCTCAAACCCAATGACCTTGCCAATCCCGCCAAAAATTTATTGTAATCGAGTTGGTGCTTAGAGGTAATTTTGAACCCTGAATCGTTTTGATATGCATCCAGATTATCCAGTTCAACTCCGTCACAACCTTTCTCTTTAGCCAAAGAGAGCCTGTTTAACATCACCGGAATTAACAAGTCGGTAAAACGGATGTCTAGCCATTTTTCATCCGGCCAATCTTCCAGTGGCTTGCCTTTTATGACTTCGGCAAATTGGTCGCTATCCTCCCTCCAGTCCTCATAAGTTCCCGCGCTAAAGTAGCAGATCACCTTAATATCTCTTTCGTGCAATTTTTCTATAGTTTCCTTCGGTGTATCAAAAAGATCCAGATCATAAACTTCAACATCATATGACAAGTCCAGCTCGTCATTTAACTGCCACTGCCATGAAGTTCCAGGTTGTGGTCTCCACCAATTCTGTAACAATGAAGCCAGGATCTGGGCCATCTCACCACGCTTCAGACTTTGATCCGGTCCTTGTACACTGTCCGAAACCGCCCCTATTCCATACAGAAAGTTACTATAATATTTATACCAAGGATCGGGCTCTCCCAGGTCTTCAACCATTCCTGCTAAGTCTTCAAGATCCCGTGCCAAAGTTTTTACAACTATCTTGGCCGCCTCCGCAAAATTGATATTTTGCTCCGGCTTAAAATTTCCATCAGGATATCCATTCACTACACCCGCATTTCGAAGTACGCAAATGTATCCATAATACCAAGTGCCCTTACTGATATCCGGTAAGTTTCCTGCCAAATCACACTTTTCAATCGCGGCATGAGAAAAACTCGACCCTGCAATGATTTTACTAAACTCCGCCCTATTTATTAGATTGTCAGGCTTAAAAGTGCCATCAGCGTAGCCATTTATAATTTTCTGTTCACTTAAATATTGAATCGCCTCGCTCGCAGGCTCGCTCGGCCCAACATCCGAAAATGCCAAGCACTCTGCACTGAAGGTCACCAGCAAAACCAAAGAACCAAACAATGAAAGCTTTTTGTTAATCATATTTTTTTATTATTCAAATTCTCACTTTTCCATACTACCATAAATTGCATGATCTGCACCCTGAGAAGCCGCCCACATCTGGTCGCCATAACTGAAATGCCACCACTCTTCAGGGTAATTCACAAACCCGGCCGCCTCCATCGCCTTAACTAGCGTCATTCGGTTTTCATCGGCCATTTTCGCCGCACTATCTGGCTGATTATAGAAAAAATAATGCAACCCCGCCCGCTCGCTAAACTCATCAAAGGGCGTGCCCATATTTACCTCCTGGCCATTTTCATCTACCAACGTTAAGTCCACCGCACCGCCGGTATTGTGTGGGGCGGGGGCCGCAGGATCTACGCTTGCCCTTGAAACAAATTTTTCAGTAGCCTCGATAAGTTTTTTATTGTCCCAGCCTGGGTGAGCCCGAAAAAGATCGCTCCAATAATTGTGATAAATGATTTGCTGCGTGTTGTAAGTTCTAAAACCGTCCCAGATTTTAAAGTTCCACCTCTCACAGCCCGGAATTTTATTGAGCGCCGTTTTTGCCTCTCTCAGTTTTGCTAAAACACCACTTCTAAGCTTGATTTCCGGCGCTTCCGCGATGCTCATTTTGTAGTATCTCGGGTCCAATACAAATTCCCGCGGATCCAATATCTCCAGAGGCTCCCCACACTCCTTGATTTCTTTTCCACGCGCCCCCGGTTGATCCAAGATTCCCATAAAAACGATTACCAATAATTATTTTCCTAAACCACCACCCTCGGAATTCGCTCATTCACTCGTGTTGTTACCTCATAATTGATAGTGCCGGCCCAAGCTGCAAACTGCTCCGCACTTATCTCTTCGGTGGCCGGCCCCTTAACGCTCTTCCCAATCAGCACCACCTCGTCCTCCAGCCTCGCCTCCGGAATATCCGTTACCTCTACCATAATAATATTCATGCAAATTCTTCCACGAATTGGTGCCCTTTTCCCATGGATCAAAACGTAACCATTGCTCACTCCGCGGTCATATCCGTCATAATATCCCACCGGTAAAATCGCCAATCGAGTTTCGTGGCTCGCCCTGTAGGTACAGCCATAGCCAATATATTCGCCTGCGGAAATTGTTTTGATTTGTGCAATCCGCGTCTTCCAAGTAAAGGCCGGCATTAGCTCAAACCCCTCTCCCCGTTCTTTCAAATAGCTGACGTAGGTCTCATTGGATGGCCACATGCCATAGCTCGCAATTCCAGCTCGCACCATCTCGAAATGAGTTTTCTGAAACAAAATAGTGGCCGCTGAATTCGCGCAGTGACGAAGTTTAATTTGAAATCCCGCCTCTGCTAAAATCCTCCCGGCCTCCTCAAACCGCATAAGTTGATGCTCCGCATAGGCGTGATCGGTAGTGTCTTCAATGTTGGCAAAGTGAGTTGATAATCCCTCTATCTCAATGTTGGGATAAATGGCGATTTTCTTAGCAAAATCCACCAAGTCCTCTAGCAAAACTCCCTGTCGATTGTTTCCAGTTTCCACCTTTATATGCACCTTCACCGGAACTCCATTTTTCCCGAGCCTTTCAATAGTTGCCTCATCATAAACCACCAATCGTAGGTCCAGCTTTGCAGCCTCCTCCAGGTCGTTCATTGGTACATATCCCAATATGTAAATAGGGGAGTCCACTCCACTTTCGCGCAATTTCATCGCCTCATACAACGCATTTACACAAAGCCAATCGGCCCCGTTATTTAGGAAAACTTTCCCCGCTTCCACTAATCCATGACCGTAGGCGTTTGCCTTTACACAAGGGCTGAGCAAAACCTCTGGACCAACAAGCCCACGAAACTGCCTCATGTTATTAGCTAATGCCTCTTCGGAGATTTCTACCCAAATTAGATTCTGCATAGCAAGCACAAAGTGCTAATTAATAAGTGCATGTAACGAGTGCCGTAGGCCGAGAGGAATGCTCCATTTACTTGAGTAGATACTTGGCATCCTTGGGATCAAAGCTCTCCTTATGAAAATACGCATCCAAAATGGCCAGCGCAACGTTTCTTTTTTGGCCGTGCATGAAATGGTTGTGGGCCCACATACAAGGTGCATTTATCTCTATCATAGCGGCGTTTCTGCCAACCATGCCCCTTTCAGGATCAACGCAAATCATATCTACGGCAAAAGTTTTCATCTTCATCAAGTCTGCGATTAGCTCCACTAAGTCATAAAAATCTCTATGAACTTTTTCCGTAACATCGATAGGTTCTCCGCCCACACCGATGTTTGCAATCTTTCTCAATTTCACATTCCGACCCTCCTCGAGCACGCTTTTCAAATTCAACTCCTGATCCTTAAGAAAGCTCTCCACCTCTTCATCTAAAATAATCAACGCCGCTTTGGACAATTTTGCCTTTTGTTTGTTTTTAGCAGCTACTAGCTGCAAAATAGTGCTTCTTCCGTCTCCAACCACATTCGCCGGAACTCTCACGCAGGCCGCAAACAGCTTTCCGCCCACCGCCTGAATTCTTAAATCACTACCCTCTGCAAAATCCTGAATCACCACGCCCTTTTTAGCATATTTTGGGAGCATCACCTGACAAATTTTATCTGCCAGATCCTGATCATCAACAATATAAACATCTTTCCCCAAACCACGGTTTTCTGGCTTTACCACAAACTTTTTCCCATCAAAATTTTCATTTACTACACGGGAAAATTCCTCACACGTTTTTACCATAAAAGTCTTAGGCATTTTTACTCCAAACTTTTTTAACAACTCATACGTCAGAAACTTGCGCTTGGTAATGTACTTTGCAGGTGCTGAAATATCTCCGTAAATATTAGTCCCCAGAATCATCATTCTCCGGCCGCTCGCTCCGCTCGCGGCCCCCTCAGTCCTCTCCGTAATAAACGTAATCTGTCTGTTTTTTCCGGCCTCTTTCACGGCAGTGGACACGCCAAATCCCTGTTTCCGGGCCTCGTCCACTAAATATTTGAAACAAATATAACCTTTTTTCGATTGCATTTGTATATTTACGATTTTCCTTTCATATACTATAATGAGAACTCAAAAACAATAACAACAACCTAAATGTTCAACGATCGAAATTACCAAGTTGCACCAGTGCGCACCTCTCTTGAGCCCACCTTTCTGGGCAAGGTTTTAACTTTTTTCGCTCTTGCGGTTCTTGTCTCTGCAGGCGGCACCTATTTCTCCGCTAATTATCTCTTTCAATATTTTGCCGTCACACCGGCACTGATGTACATCGTATTTGCTGCTGAACTTATTTTAGTTTTCACCTCACGAATGTGGAGCACGCGCCATCCGCTAAATCGGATCATGTTTGTTGCCTTCGCCTTTATCAGCGGAATTACGCTTGGTCCAATTGTGGCTATGCTCACTGCCAGCGCCGCAGGAATGGCCCTGCTCACCAAAGCTCTGCTAATTACCGGACTAATGTTTTCGGCCGCAGCACTCTTCGGCTGGTCCACGAAAATGGACCTCAGCGGTATGCGGGGATTTTTAACGTTCGCCCTTATTGGAATGATCGTTATGGGAATCGTTGGTATCTTTATCCCATGGAGCAACACCACTGAAATCTTTTACTCCGGAGCCGGAATTCTGCTTTTTTCTGGCTTTGTCATTTATGACATCAATAAATTGCACACATATCCGGAGGATAGGTACATCGATGCCGCCCTTTCACTTTATCTCGACATTTTCAACCTTTTCATTTACATTCTGCGCCTACTTGGAGCACTTGATCGAAAATAACATGAGCAACAAAGCACTAATATTCGACATCTCAGAATTAATGGACGCCTCAACAGGTACCAGTATCAACTACTCCATTAGTGGAGAGTTTGCCTTTGAATCCTTCACACACCAAGTGCCAGTTACCTCGAAAGTGGAGATTATGCGCATTGAAAAGGGATTTAACGTACGACTTCGAGATTTCGTTGCTGATATTCTAGTAGCCTGCGGCAAGTGCCTTAGCCACTTCACAGTTCCAGTTTCAATTGATGGCACTGAGCGTCAGTTTTATCTTAAGATGCCTGAAAGAATAGAGGATCCACTGGAGGTTTTTCCCGTTGATACTAAGAATCAGAAGATTGATATCACAGACGTGTTGAGGCAAGAAATGATCTTGCATTTGCCGTTAATTCCAGTATGCTCTGATAGCTGTAAAGGCATCTGTCCTTCTTGTGGGTCGCAGCTGAATAAAAAACAGTGTAACTGTCCACAAGAGGATCTAGAGGGCGAGCATAAGCCCTTATCTAAATTAAAAGATTTATTAAAGTAATACATCATGGCAAAGCATTCCGTACCCAAAAAGAAGAAACCAAAGTCCCATACCAAGCAGAGATACGGCAGTTTCAAAACTAAAGTTCTCACACAGATTAGCAACATCGTAAATCTAGTTGTTTGCTCAAACTGTGGTGCCAAAAGACTAACCCACACAGTTTGTTCTGAATGTGGTATGTATCGTGGCCGTCAGGTTATTGACAAGCAGAAAAAGATCGACAAGATCACCAAAATTAAAGCTTAATTATGGCTAGTTACAGGCACCTATGCCGTACCTGCGTCATGCAGACGATTTTCATTGTTGAATTCAAGCAGGATCAACTTGGTCCGCTTGACGAAGAACTCGTTTTGCCTGTACTAGAGGACATTTTATCCCAGTTTGCCCCAAAGCTTACCGAAAATGACTTCGCCTATTTTACGATGAAAGGTGTTTTAGAACACCGTATGGAGATCTTAAATCTCATCCAGAAATATGCTCCCGAATGGCCGATCGATAAAATCGCCAGAATAGATCGAGCAATTTTAGAAATAGGTATCTTTGAAGTAATTTTTTCTTCTGAAATACCGCCTGTTGTAGCCATAAATGAGGCGATTGAGGTAGCCAAGCACTTTGGTGACAGCAACAGTCCTAAGTTTATCAATGGTGTACTAAGTAGCATTATGAAGTCTCAAAATGGAGAAATATCAAAATCTTGAACAAACAATCGGAACTCATTTCAATAATTACCAGATTTTGGACACTGCCTTTGTTCACAAATCTTTTGTAAATGAAAATAAAGGCAAAAACATTGAGCACAATGAGCGGCTCGAATTTCTTGGTGATGCCGTACTTGAATTGGCCGCAACTCGTCATCTTTTTCAGAAATATCCGGATCAGGATGAAGGCACGATGACTACCTTTCGGTCTGCCTTGGTTCAAGGCAAACATTTGGCAGAAATTTCCATTGAGCTGAAAATTGGTGATTACCTCTATTTAAGTAATGGTGAGGAGCGCTCTGGTGGAAGAACGAAAAATTATATTTTGGCCAACGCTCTCGAAGCACTTATTGGAGCCATTTATCTCGACCAGGGTTATGATGCTGCTGAGCAGTTTATTGAGAAATTTATATTAACTCGTTTGGATGAAATCATAAGTGCAGGATCGCATATTGATGCCAAATCTCAGTTTCAGGAGCTATGCCAGGAGAAGGAAGAGATAACTCCTCATTATGAAGTTATCAGTGAGGATGGACCAGATCATGATAAATGTTTTACAATGGGAGCCTACATCGGCGATGAGAAAATTGCTGAGGGAAGTGGTTCCAGCAAACAAAAAGCTGAGCAACAGGCAGCCGTTAATGCCTTAAAATCAAAAGGATGGGAGTAATTTATGACGAAAAATCTTGTGGAGTAATTATCTTTCGCAAACAAAATAGCGAGAATTTTTATTTGATTTTGCACTATCCAGGAGGTCATTTTGATTTTCCTAAAGGACACGTTGAGGCCAACGAAGAGGAAATGGAAACTGCTGCTCGCGAGCTTGAAGAAGAAACAGGGATTACAGATGTACAATTTATTCCGGGCTATCGTGAGGAGATGAGTTACAAGTATTTCCGCAGTGGTAAGCCCTCAAATAAGCAGGTTGTTTATTTTTTGGCCGAAACCAAAACGGAAAAGATTACGATTTCGCATGAGCATACAGGCTCAATTTGGTTGCCATATGATGAGGCAATGAAAAAACTCACCTTCGCTAATGCCCAAAATCTTTTAGAAAAGGCCAAGCATTTTTTAACCCATTCCCTATGAAAATTCGCATCGAGAAGAAAATCTCAACCAAGAAAGGCGCTTTGCTTTTGCCCTTATTTGAGGGATTTAGCAAAGATTTACCTAGTACATATAGTGAATCACTCAAAAAATTCATCCTCAAACGCAGCCGCGAAGAGGATTTTAGAGGCAAAAGGGGAGAAGAGGTTATGCACTATTTCGAGGACAAAAATCTACCTGAAAAGGCGGCATTTTTCGGCGCCGGAAAAACTGAAAAGTATTCTGCGAAATTTGCTCGTGAGTTCGGCGCCGCCATGTACAAACGCTCAGCCCATTTAAAGGTTGAAGAGGTTAGCTTGGTTGTTTTACCTGAGATGAAGCCGTTTATTGGTGAACTAGTAGAGGGTTTTTTGATGGCTACTTATAAGTTTGATCTTTTTAAAACCAAGAAAAAACCAGAAAAACTTCAGACTTTCAGTCTAATAGTTGGTGAAAATACCAAGGAACTAGAGAGCCAGGTGGCGAAGGCTGCCGAAATTACTGAGGCTGTGGATTTTGTGAAGGATCTAGTAAACGGGCCCTCAAATTTAATCGACGGTGATTATCTAGCCGAAGAGGCCCAGAAAATTGCCAAAGAAAATAAATTGAAACTGACTATTTTCCGCGACAAGGAACTGGACAAGATGGGTTTTGGCGGTATCTTAAGCGTAAATCAGGGCGCCAACAACGAAGCCAAATTAATCATGATGGAATATTTTGGCGCCAAAAGTAAGAGTGAAAAGCCAATTGTTATAGTTGGAAAAGGTGTGATTTTTGATACTGGTGGCTACAACCTTAAGCCCACAAATTCTATTGAGACCATGCAACAGGACATGGCAGGAGCCGCTACCGTAATTGCTCTAATGTCGCTTTTGAAAAA
>CAYHGX010000007.1:0-32181 GCA_964356355.1 uncultured Candidatus Peribacteria bacterium
CACAACGGAGCCATATAACGCGGATCATCTATCCCAACTAGAGAGCGCCTCTGCGAATGATGATTAACTTCCGCCGGCTTGCAGCAACCAGGAACTGAGCATTTCTCACCATACTCTTCCTTTAAAACCGCTTCCACTTTTACAGAAACGTAGCTCGACTTTTTCAACTTCTCCCCGGGCTTAAGCGCCGCCTTTTTGGCTTCCATTCGTGCAATTGCCTCCTGCCCGAGCTGCTCCTTCCTATCCTCAATCTCCATTTTTCTCTTTTTCAACATTTCCAAAATGATATTATTTACATTGTGTCCTAGTGAATTTAGTTGATTCAATTCGCGCGCCACCTCCTCCGAAATTTCAAAATCCAAAGCGTGCGCACGCACAGATTCGCACCCAAACAAAGACTGAACTGAGCCGTTTTGCTCCAGAAAACTACGATGATCTCGAGCCATCGTTTCAAGTGCGCTCTGTGGTAATATCATCACTTTATTTGCCAACTCTTCTTCATTTTCCGATGTTGCAATACTCGCCACTCTTGCCAATTTATTCACGCTCACCTCGCCGCTCTCGAGCAGCTCCTTCAATGCTGGTTTATCCTCAAAACAACGGTCCAAACAAAGTACTCTGCGCACCTGCTCTTCTGATAATCCAGCTAGTTTATAGGCAAATTCGAAAATCGAACCAAAACCCTTGCGCTCATACAATTTTCGCCTCTGCACCTCCGGCAACAGCCCCGTAAATCTTCGGCGCCACTTCAGCGCCCGCGCGCCAAACTTCACGCAAAGATTTAATAATTCATCGTCGCCAATTACACTCGCGCCCACTAATTTTTCTTCCAAATTTTTCATGATTTAAATATTAGTATATTAGACACAAATACTAGCAGAAACTGCGGAAGGAATCACGCAAAAATGGCACCCAGAAGCCACAGACCACCAACTCTGACTTGCATATTTCTACAAATATTTCGCGGTGAGTACTTGCTCACCCAGCCACGCTAACTTTAGTCTCGTACCGAATTTTCATCTTCTCATCGATCTTGCCCCAAATCCCACCTATTTCTCATAAATTACCACTCGATTTGTCGATTCACTCGTATCCGGATGGCCCATAATATGATCCGCACCCTTCCCATCTCTATAAGTAGCCATGTCATACATGCCCGTATCCATATACATCGCCTTAGTAGCACCCATAGCCAGTGCAAGTTCCACCATTTTTCCGGTAGTCATATTTTCCGTGGAATCAATCACGCCAAACTGCCCATCAGCAAATTCCAAAAACAAGCGCCTTGAATCACCTCCATCATCCAATTTCACCACCGTACCATCCTCTTTACCAGCCTCTTTATCAATCAAAAGCATTCCTCCCAGCAAGCTATACCTCTTAAGCCTTATCAGGCTAAAAAAGGTATTTTTATCCAAAAATCTCTGTACGGGATTGATACTCATATCCAAAACCGCAGCAAGATTATTTTCATCAAATTTCATTTTATTACCGTTCATCCACCTAATCACGACATCCTTAATTTCAGGATTCTTAAAATCCTCAGCCTTGAGCAAATCCCCTATTTTCAACCGAGTTTTATTTAGCACCTTCTGCTCACCCTCCTCATTCGCCAGCAAAAATCCATCTTTGCTATATGGCGACAAAAGGTAATTCATCTGAATACCATCTCTAAAAGCCAATTCTGTCATCTTTCGCGCTCCAGTTGTAAAAGTTAGGGGCGCCGAAAATACCAGCCTTCTACCGAGCCTATTAGCCTCAGCCTCCATATCTACCATACCATCTGCCTCTGCCAACACTTTTAGCTTCATTTTCGTCGGATCACATTTGATTAAAGTAGCAATTTCCTCCCCTCCATCAGGGGCGATAGAATAAACCTTCACTCCGTCACGAACAGGCCAATCCGATTCCTTAGCACTAATGCTTCTTCCATCAAACTCCACCGATTCACCTCCCCAAAGCTTCTGTGCCCCCTTCCGAAAAGTATAACGAATCATTCCACTTCCAAGATTTGTTAAAGCCTTTTTCACATTACCTTCCGTAAGTACCAGATATCCCTTTTCCTCCAAATCAGACACCAGCTCATCAAAATCTTCCACACCCATTCTCTCAAGATCCCTTTCCAAATTGTCTCGCCCATCACCAGACTTATCACTTTCAATTCTTTCTTTAATAAAAGAGGCTATTTCCACATAGGCATATATCGAATACATCTGATACAAACCATCTACATCATGCTCAATTCCAGGGCTCTCCCAGGCACGCGCAAATTTAAGTAACTTTCCCAAATTTTTCACACTACAACAGTTTTGCTCTAAAAACTTGGATCCAATAAGATTAACCAACATATCACCCACCACCCTACTCCTGGAATTCACCATCAATCTCAGTTTTTCAATGCCCCTAATGTCAAAAACAGAATATCCCTCACCCTCAAACGACATTTTATTAAAATCAATATCAACAAGTTTATTCTCTAAATATTTCGCTGAACCCTCCATCCCGTTCTCCGACATGGCATTATAAAATTGCTGAAATTCCGTAAATTCAGCAAAACTATCCAACTTTCCAAAGTTAATCTCTTCCACATCAAACTTTTCCAAAAACCAACGCAAATCAGAGCCAGGCTTACCAGTAGGCACAAAATCAGGAAAAACAGCCTTAATATTGGCAATAATCTGATTAGCCGCAACTCCCGGATAGGCCTCTTGTTCACACCATCCCAAATATTTAGACAAAACCCTAAGCATAGCATTGATTTGAGGCAAATTATTCTGAGTAACATCAATTTTTTTCTTTCCATTAGAATTTTCTACAAGAAACCCTTCAAAATATTTTGCCAACCACCCCGCCTGTTTCTTGAAAAATATCCTCTTAAACAAAATATTACCCAAATTGGGATCAACATCGTTACTAAACAAGTTCATTATTTTTTCCACTTCGAAGAAATCCCTTCCCTCCATGTCCTTCTCAATCCTACCCAGCTTCATACTCCTCAAAAACACCTGTTCAAGATCCGTCAAGCCACCAATCCTCAAAGACTCAAACAAATTCTTATAGGCAGAAAGCCTCTTGTAATCAAAATCTCGCAAATCTGCACCATCTGAATAATCAGTAAATAAATATTTATTCTGATGATCTTTAGTGGCCTCGTCATCAGTATACAGCTCCTTTGCCTCCTTCAGATAACGATTCACCACTTCATCCCCTGCGCCGGTGGTCCCTCTCTTCAAGTAATCTATCACCGCCAAATCATGCAAAGTAATATACTTCGAATACTCATTCATTTCCTGGTACAAAGTTGGTGGACGATTCGCGATCACCGATACGTAATTCAATAAATTCCCGGCCCTCCTCTTATAATTTTCGTATGCCACTTTATCCGAAGCATCCGGCCCCTGCCCTTCCTCCTCAAAAAAATCCTCAATCCCAGTAAAAATATTACTTACATTGGGAGATCTCCAACGCAAACACCTTTTCAAACTATCAATCACAACTTTCCCATTCTCCAATGAATCTGCAGAAAAAGCGGCAACATAAAGATCTACAGTTCGCTCAAGCAAATCATCCATCCAGTAAATAGCCCCCGGCCCCCTATTCGCATCAACAATGTCCCTCAAAAATTTAGAATTAAAAGTTTTCGTACCATCTCTAGCTGTAAATTTTCCAATAAATTCCTCAACCTCAGGCCAAATTTCATCAAGATTCTTCTGTGCATCCCTGTACTCAACACGCATAGCCAGAACAATACTCAAAACCTGCTCTCCATAGTCTTTATCTCCACCTGCCAAGTTTCCAACAATAAACAAAATTTTATCCTCATTAGACGCCAAAGTATTTTCCAGCCCCTTAAGCCCACTAACAATTTTCCCCAAATCATCAATCGAGACTTCCGGCAATAAACTTAAAACCCTAAACAAAAAATTTCCATACTTCAAAACAAACTCTTCATTCTCTCTCAAAATAGAAAACATTCTCTTCACATCTCCACCACTCGCCCTGGCCATAAACTTTTCCAAAGCATCAATATGCGCCTGGAAAAACAGCCTCGAAGGTGAATTTTCCACCAAATCCGCCAAATCGTAGAAATTATTTTTTTCCGCACCAAAACGCCCACGCACATTTTCAATCTTATTTTTTTCATAAAATTTAGAAACCTGCTCACTATCACCGATATAAAAATCCAAATCATCACTTACCTTTATTTTATTCAACAAAATACCCTTCAAAATCGCCTTAGTTGGATACTTGCGAGCCAATTCTTCAAACTTAGCCTTATGCAAAACAACCAATTCAAGTGGAAATTTCTCCAACAAATCTACGAGCAAATTTCCGGAATTAAAATTAATATCAGCCAAATAATCCCGCAAAAAATCCCTATTCTTGTGAATAAGAGCAATTTTATCCTTGGAGTCCATCAAGTCCCTCACGATATCACTAGCATACCTATTGTCCACGCCTTTAGACCTATATTCAGTTGGGCCAATCACCGGAATCCACTCCAAAATATCAGTCACCATGACCAAATCTTGTTCACTAAATTTTAAAGACTCCATCTGTACCACTACCCGATTCACAGTCAAAACATCATCAATTAAAAAAGCATGAGTATTTTCCACCATCTTGCCCGCAAGAGCCGCCACAATTCGCGGATATTTTTCATAGTTTTTCAAAAACTTTTCTACTTCAGCTCTTTGCACTCCAACGTCCAAATAACTAGGTTTCCCCACTCCACCTTCCATTAAAATCCCACGAAAAAAGCCTGAAACACCTTTCTGCACAATATATTTGGCGCGCTCCGGATTTGGATCCTTGATAGACTTATGGTACTGCATACGTTGATCCCTAATAGCCCCAAAAAGCTTATAAAAATCTCCCATCAATTTCTTGTTTTCCGGCAACTTCATCAATTCCAAAGCCCTCTTCTGATCCTTGTCATCAAGTTCAAACAGCGACCAGGCCGCCCAACCAAAAACCTCGAAAATTTTCCTATCAATACTGGTCAATTTTGTTAACATCCCCTCACGATTTTCCGCGCTTGAGTATGAATGAACCGGCAATATCCCTGCTTCTCTAAAAATATTAATCATTTCATCGCCATTTTTTTTCATCTCAGCCTTAGTTGGTGGAGTCAAAACAAACTCGGCAGCAGTGCCAATATCAGACATTTCCAACAACTTACCCCCATATTTCTTTAAATAGTCCCTATCAATGGCCTTGGTAAGTACGAACAGCTTGTTTGTAAGTAATTTTTGAAGTACTTCGAAATGATCGCCATCTCTCAATAAATCCAGATTCAAATCTGAATATCTTCCTTCCTCCAAAAATCCTCTAATTTTATTAAATCCCTGTAAATGAGCTAAAATAAACTTCTTAGCATAAAGAAAGTTGGGCTTATCAAGCTGTGCCTCAATAAACTTCACAATCTCCTCGCCCTGCTCACCATTTTTACGAATAATTTCCAAAGCTTCATCAAAACCAAGAAATTTCAAATTCTCTTCAGATTTAATGCCAGGTGGCAACTGACTAAAATATCTTCCTCCCAAAAATACAAGATTGCCCTTCATAGATTTCGCAATTTCCACAAATTTTTTCAACCTTCCAATATCTAACACATAACTTCGCACGATATCTTCGTCTTTAGTACCTTTGCTTCTCTCTACTGCATAATACTGAATCGTTTTCACCAACTTCAGCACAGCCTCGCCATCAGCAACCTTCAATAAATCAGCTAAAACAGATATATACTCTGCACCCATCCCCCTCACAGGCCCAGATAACATTCCCCCCCCCTGCTCAATCATCGCCTGAACCCTCATTTTATTAAAGGAATCCGTGAGATAGTCGCTAATTCCAAGATCTTTAATCAAAGATAAGCCGGTGAACTCAGCAAAATCGGAAAGAGATATCGAAGAAACACTATCGGCAATCCTTTCGCCAAGATTAGATCTCTCCTTTGCGCCCATCTTAGGATCCAACACCTCCTTAGCAGGCTCCACCCTCGCCTTTTTTTCAGGTAATTTTTCAGCCACAATCAAGCATTAAATAATCCCTTAATTATAGCAAAAAAACGCCTTTAACTCAAGCTTCAGCCTCCTCATTTTCACCCTAAAACTTCAACAAGGCCTCAAACTCTGCCTTGTCCTCAAAAGGCCCAATCAAAGCCAACTTCATCTTTTCCGCCTTAAAAATATCATCAGCCACCCTTTTAATATCCTCCAGGGTCACCTTTTCAATCGCCTCCATCACCTTTTCCAGATCCTTTGCCCCACCCCTAAGTAGCTCATGCCGAGCCAAGAAATGTGCAAATTCTTCGCTATCCTCCAAGCTAAGCACCATCTTCCCCTTCAAAAAAGCCTTTGCCTTAGCCAATTCATCCTCCGGAATCTCCTCCTCTTTCACCTTTCTATATTCCTCCACAATCGCCGTCACCGCCTCCTTAGTACGAGTTAAATCCACACCGGCATTAGTTGAAATCGCTCCAATATCGGAATAATCATCAGTACTCGTATGGATATAATAAGAAAGACCCTTTGCCTCCCTCACACCCAAAAACATTCTACTACTCATATTTCCGCCCAAAATTACTGATAAAAGCTTCAAAGCAAAATGATCCTTATGCCCATAAGCATAAGCAGGAAAACCAATTGCCAAATGTGCCTGCTCTGTTTTTTTCTCCTTCAAATAAACCCTCCCACCGTCCGCATCGGTAACTGCAGGAAAGTCATACGCTCGCTCAGTCTTTGGCATCACAAAGTACTTTTCCACCTGTACCAAAGCCTCCTCGTGATCGATATTGCCAACCACGGCCACTACCATATTATCTGTTGTATAAAGCTCCTTCTGATATTTCACGAAATCCTCATGCATCACAGATTTAATCAATTCTTTAGTTCCAATTTGATCCCAGCCAAGCGGCTGATCACCAAACATCAACGCCTCAAAATTCCAACCAATCTGATACATTGGAGTATCCTGATACATATTATATTCCTCCAAAATCACACCACGCTCTTTTTCAATTTCCTCTTGCGGGAATCTTGCATTCACCAGCATATCCGAAAGCACCTCGTAAGCCACGTTTACGCTTTCCGAAGCCACCTTCACATAATAACCAGCATATTCCTTCGCAGTAAAAGCATTAAATTCACCACCCACGGAATCAATCGCGCCAGACACCGCTTTAGTATCACGAAATTTCTCTCCACCCTTAAAGAACATATGCTCTAAAAAATGAGAAATCCCACGAATATTCTGATGCTCATACCTACTTCCAGCCCCTGCCAACACAAGAACTGTCACAGCCTTCGTGCCTTCAAGCTTCGCAGTGACAACGCGTAAACCATTCCCTAAAACATTTTTCTTAAACATGCGATTATGATAGCATGAAGTCCCTCCAAAATAAAATTCATGAGTATTTTTAATTCCAAATCGCAAAAAGAATTCTCCGGCAAAATAATCGTATTTTTGGTGGGCAGCGGCCTCATTACTTTTATCTTAATTGCACGTCTTTTTCAGCTCCAAATACTCTCAAACGACTACTACACTCAAATTGCCACTCAAGAACAATACGGTTACAGCGAAATTCCAGCACAACGCGGGGAAATAATCATGAAAGATGCCCATTCCAATGAAGAATTTATACTCGCAACAAACACCACCTTAAACCTCCTCTACGCTGACCCCACCCTAATTAAAGACCCGAACTATGTAGCTGACCAATTTGTTCCACTAATTTTCAACCTCGAAGAAGAGCGTGCCACTGATGCCGAGCGAATTGAAAAACTTGGAAAAACTCTATCTCCCGAAACCTCACCAGAAGAAATAGATAAGCTACTTACCCCATTCACAGACGACCAACTAAAACAAAATTTCAGAGAAAACTTAATCAAAAAAATCAGTGCAAAAAAACGCAGCCAAATAATTCTCGCAGAAAACCTCACTCCCTCATCAATCACTCAAGTTCAAAATCTTCATTTAAGCGGCGCTGAAATAATCAAAAAAACATTATATATCTACCCCGACCAACTCTCTAGCCTCTCCGCAGCAGCCGCAGCCCTATCACCAATTGTTGAAATACCAGAAAAAAAACTCTCAACTATTCTTGAGGGCAAAAATCGATACGTCGTCCTGAAAACAAAGCTAAATCCCGACATCAGCGACAAGATCACAAAAATGATCAAAGACGATAAAGCCTTAAAAGCAGACCTAGAAAAACTCACAGGACTTGGAATGAAAGAAGAATCCTTCCGTTACTACCCTGAGGGCTCTCTAGCCGCTAGCATAGTTGGATATGTGAGCCAATCAAACATAGGTCAATACGGAATAGAAAGCAGCTTCAACAAAAACCTCCAAGGTACAAACGGCAAATTTGAAACTAAAAAAGATTCCGTTGGGCGCCAAATCACAGTGGGAGAAAGCGTACTCAAGCCGGCAGTCAATGGCGACAACATCGTCCTCACTATCGACAGATCCGTACAACTCCAGGCCGAAAAACTACTTGAACAAGGCGTAAAAGACTACCACGCCGATAGCGCTCAGGCATTAGTTATGAATCCAAAAACAGGCGCCATTATCGCCATGGCCCAATATCCAACCTTCAATCCAAATAGCTACGGAGACGTCTTTAAAAAAGTTGAAATCAATTTAAGCCAAGAAGATATCAAAAATCTTGAACCCACCAAAACACCAGGAACATACTATTTCTACGTAAATAAAGAACAGGCTGATCGCTACTTAGTTTTTGAAGAAAAAGACGAAAACGGCATCTCTAAGTATTCCCGATACGTCAATTTCCAAGGCCCTGAAGTCTACCACAATAAAATTGCTTCCTGGACTTATGAACCTGGCTCAATCTTCAAATCAATCATCATGTCCATGGCCATCGACGACGGCGACGTCACCCCAAACACCACCTACAACGATATTGGTCCAATCAAGGTGGATTACAACGTCTACACAAAAGACTACGACTTCGAAATTAAAAACTCCGAAAATCGCTACCTTGGCCTCGTGAGTATGACCACAGTTTTAGCCCAATCACTCAACACCGGAATGACCTTCATCGCCAAAAAAATTGGCCCTGCCCTCATGTACAGCTACCTGCAAAAATTTGGATTAACGGATAAAACCGATATTGAATTAGACAATGAAGGCCAAAGCAAAATTGAATACTTCACAGATTGGACAGAATCTGAACTTGCAACACACGCCTTCGGACAAGGTCTCACCGTAACAATGATTCAAATGGCCGACGCCTATAGCGCAATCGTAAACGGCGGCATCCTCATGCAACCACATATCATAGATGAAATTCGCCATGACGACGGCACAGTAACCAAAACAGAAAATCGCGAAATTCGCAGAGTAATTTCAGAAGAAACCAGCACAAAAATGCGCGCCATGCTTTTAGAAACAGTTGAAAACGGTGTTTCCAAAGCCGCCACCGTTGAACACTACAAAGTAGGAGGAAAATCCGGAACAGCTCAGACATATGCAAAAGGAAAAGCCCTATCAGGAAAAGGAACAACTATTGCAAGCTACTGCGGATTCGCCCCTTACGACGACCCCCAATTTGTAATCCTAATTAAGTACGACCGACCACGTTCAAGTGAATGGGGAGGCAACAATGCCGCTCCAACATTTTCAAAACTCGCTGCCTACCTCTTCGATTACTACAATATTGCTCCAGACAAATAATAGCCAACGGCCATTGACTTAAGTCTTCCGACAGGGCCCGTTTTGTGGTATAATCTAAAGATGGCAAAATTATATCACTACAAATCAGGCGAAAATCGAATAATTCACCTAGACATGGGTAAACTATTTAGTTGGTCCCCGAAAACTCGAACAGACCTTCTAAATAGCAATGAGGAATCTGGAAGCCACAACGACAAAATGGCAGATGCAGCCGCCAAAGAATTTAACGATCCCCCATTAAAGGACACCATCGACAACATCAAATCAAGTGCCACAGACATAAAAGAAAAGGCTCTATCAATGGTGAAAGAGGCAGCAAAATCACCATTCAAACTAGCTGCACATTTACTCACCAAGCCAGTAGAATTAGTTGGCAAACCAACACTCAGCATTGTAAAAGGAGGCCTCAAAATTGCCACCTCGGCCACCACCAATGCAGTAGGAATAGTTGCAACCGCACCAAGAATCGTTGCAGATGCCGCCAGGCTAGCCGCCCGCGTACCACTAATTGCCCTCGACAAATTAAGTGTCGTAACCGGTTACCCATCCGCGCTCGTCCGTTACATCAAAGAAAAAATACTCGGCACAATCGACAGCACAAACGAAAAAATTTTTGAAATCAGCAACAAAACCCGCGAAAGCATTTTCAAAACATTAGGCGCAGAAGCCTAATCCCTAACTTTCCGCTCTACCCTTTCCAAACAGCAAGCTCGTAATATTACTGATCAGATTTTTACTATCATTGTAGATATAAACCAATGCCTCATGATCACCAGCATCAAGCACCTCTGGAATAGCTACCTCAAAATATCCCTCAGAAGCATCAGCAATCACCACAGATGAATAAGTCAAACTCTTCCAAGTAACCACCACCGTAGAACCAGGAACAGCATATCCCGTCATATACTTCACATTAGCCATACCCTCTCCCACAAGCGTTCTCTCCCTCACAGAATCAGCTTGAGCAAGCAACACCGATGTAAACAAACTGGATTCATCAAATCCCATCGGCTGAGTAATACCATCAAGTAAAGGCCTACCCATGGGCTCAGTAATCGACGCAGAATCTTCAAAAGTCACAAGCTCAGTTGATAAATTAACTCCCTTCAAATCAAGCTGTTGCTCGAAATCCACATTCATATCCACTACAGATCCTTTACCTTTCTCATCCTGAATCACAAAATACATTTTTTTCGCTCCTCCCTTAAAATCAACATTCGGCAAATCCTTTTCAAAATCAATATTCACCGCCACCTTATTACCATCATCTGAAGATACCTTCCCTAGCTGAGACACCTTCCAACTACTCTTATTCTTAGGGTCCACCTTCTCCACCGCAAACATATTCAACTGCATCCCGGGCTCTGGAGTACCCACCCAAAACAACGCATTTTTCCCAACCGTTTTCCCCTCTAAATCATTAGTAAACTCAGGCTTCGTCGGATATTGAACAGTTGCCTTTCCAAGGCCCTCAAATCCACCAAAATAGTATTTTTCTGATGCTTTAGGATCATCAATTTGTCCACCCGCCAAAACCAGCAACGGCGCAGCCACTCCACTATCATTAAATACAGTATACGGCCCAATTATAATCTTATCTTCGCCCGTTTTATCTACCTCTTCCTGCATCAATTTTGCCTTCCTTTTGTCAAAAGTCACATAAACTTTAGTCTTCGGCCCAACCACCATTTCCTTATCACCAACTTTCAATTTGAAACTCTCAGCACCGGTGCCGTTATTTGCCAACTCATAAATTTTGTCTCGAATCTGAGTATCAACCTTATCCTCAACAACACGTTCTGCATCACTCAACTTCCCAAAGTCCACAGTTTTTTGTTCGGAAAGCATATTCAAAGCCTCCTCTACTTGAACCTTTTTCTGCTCCGCATAAATCTGCTCCTCACTCATTGGCACCTCATCAGCCGCAATTCCGCCCCCTTGATTATCCGCAACTTGAGCAAGGTCAGCCTCTATCAACAAATCATAATTAACTCTTTCCTTATCCAAAAGTATATCCTTTACATTACTCATCGCTGCCTCAATTTTCTTCGCATCGGAATAACCATTTCCCAAGCTTTTATCAGACTGATTTACAATTTCCAGCCCAGTTACAATCTCAATTGCATTACCACTACTATCAAAATCACCATCAGGAGTTTCAGAAACAACAGGTTCTTCCTCGGAAACATCCTCCTCATCATCCTCCTTTACAACCGGCTCATCATCACTTTTATACCTCGACAAATTGTAGATCAAAATTGAAGACCCACCCCCCGGAACATCAGCAACAGGACAGGCCAAAGTACTCACGCTCGAACCGCTCACAAAGCTAGTCTCCACGCTTCCCTGATTCCTAGCCTTTACCTGAAATGAATAAGAAGTTCCACAAGTCAAACCAGTGCTACTCCAGCTCAAATCAGTAACCCACCCAGAATTTGTAGCAGCAGTAGTATTTTCAGCATAATATTCCGTACCCGTTGGATTAGAATTATCGCCCCAGCTCACATTAACCTGTGAGGTAGAAACCGCACTCAATGCAACACTTCCCGGCACATTCACCACGTTATCAACAGTTAAAGTTGTCGTGGCAGCGGTACCGGCATCAGTTCCATCGTAAGGAGTCACCCTCAAGCAATAAGTGGCCGCATCTACACTTGGCAAATCCGTCATCGTATCCCACTCAAAATTAACCGTATTATCACCTGAAGAAGTTGTAATATAACCATCCGAAGTACCAATCTGATATCCATTATCATTTTCCACATTTGGATCACCATAGGTCGCAGTCGTATTCTCGTCAGTCTCACTTAAAGTAGCAACACTCGTTGCCGAAGAACAATCACTTCCCTCTAAATAATTCACCTTTAACTGAACCGTATCATCACCATCAGTATCAGCAGCTACGGCCGCAATATCCACAACTCCGCTACCATCAGTACGAGGAATTGCCGAAGAAATCGTTACCGAAGGCGCATTATTAGACGGCATCGTATAGTGCCCAAAATAAAACATCGGAACACTATCAAAGACACCAAAATTTCCTCCAACAAAGAGATGCCCAGTCGCAAGAGCTAGAGAATAAACCGTATTATTCGCACCAGGATCCCAGCTCGTTGCCAGGCCTGTAGTTAAATCAATACCAGCAACCCTGGCTCTGGATGAGCCTCCAGCAGTCGCAAAATCACCGCCAATATAGGCTGTAGAAGAATTTACCGCCACCGCCTGAACAGTACTATCCGTCCCCGGGTCCCAGCTTGTGGCCAGCCCGGTTGAAGTATCAATTGCCGCCACATTTGATCGAGATTCACCGCCGGCACCAGTAAATCGACCCCCAATAACAATATTAGAACCACTCAGAGCAATTGCATTAATATAAGTTGAATATGCCATACCAGTAACATTAGGGTCCCAGCTTGTGGCTAACCCAGTCGAAGTATCCACGGCCGCAAGATGACTCCGAGAAGAACTTCCAATTGCCGTAAAATTTCCACCAACATAGAGAGTAGTCCCGTCCAAAACCAAATCATAAACATAAGCAAAAAATCCACCAGTTACATTAGGGTCAAAACTAGTTACTGCTCCCGTTGAAGCCGAAACAGCCGCCAAGCTATGACGCGTCGACGTCGCCAAGGTATTGAAATTTCCTCCAACATACAACGTAGTACCACTAAGTAACAAAGAATAAACATACGAAGAAGAGGCTATATATGCGTTAAAACCAGAAACCAATGTTCCACTCGCAGTATCAATCGCTGCAAGATCCTCACGAGAAGAGCCATCAATTACCGTATAACTGCCTCCGGCGTACAAAGTTGCTCCATCATTACTCAAAGCCAAGTCATATATCGCAGCACTTCCACCACTAACATTTGCATCAAAACCTAAAACAGAATTTGTCGAATTATTAAAAGCAGCCAAACCCACTTTTCTAGCAGTCCCACTACCAATACTCCTAAAAGTTCCACCAACATACAAATAAACCCCATCACCACTAATGGCCACACTATTTACAGTACCTCCAGCGTAAGGATCAAAAGATGTCGCCGCTCCCGTAGAAGTATCAACGGCCGCAACATTATAACGCGTATTGGAACCAACAGTTGTAAAATCACCACCAAGATAAAGCGTTGATCCAAACAATGAAATCTCATTAATACCGCTTGAACCACCAGTTACACTAGGATCCCAACTATTCACTATCCCCGTGCCCGTATCAAAAGATGCGAGCCCATTTCTAGTCGTACTATCAATCGAAGTGAAAGAACCCGCCACGTACAAAGTAGTACCATCAATAATTAAATCATTAACCGCCGAAGTTGGATTTGGCGTCCAGCTCGATAAAGACCCTGCCAAAGAGTAAGAAGCAAGGTTACTCACCGAAACAGAACTCACCGACCAAAAAGAACCACCCAAATAAGCATAAGTACCATCAAGAGCAATAGAATAAACCGTCCCCTGAACGTAAGGATTCCAGGTTGTAGCCAAAGCAGTGGCAGTATCAATCGCAGCAGCCTTGCTCCTATAAGCACCCCCAACATTCGTAAACGTACCGCCCAAATAGAGAGTAGTACCATCCAAAGCCATGTCGTAAACCGTACTATCAGCCTGAGCATCCCACACATTCGCAGTTCCAGTAGTAGTATCTACCGATGCTAAATAAGAATAACTCGCACCACCAATCGAAGAAAATGAACCACCCACATACAAAGCAGATCCATCTAAAAGCAAAGACTGAACGGGATAATTCGGTTCAGGACTAAAAGTAGCATCAACATCACCAGCTGCATCAATATGGGCCAGATTTTTTTTACTAACACCGCTTATAGAGGTAAAATCACCTCCCACATACCAGCCTCCCGCACCATCTGAAATCACCGCATTTACGTCCCTATTAACCTTCGAATACGAAGTGGCAGCAGCACCAGTAGAAGTCTTTATCGGCACACCAGTGCCGGTATTCGGACCAATATAAGAAAAACTTCCGCCTACATAAGTTGTCGTACCATAAGTAGCCGTATCATAAACGGTTCCATTAGTAACAAGTCCATCCGTATCCAAAGTTTCAGCACTTGAAACAAAGCCCACATTCACAAAAAGCCCAAGAAAAAGAGCTAGAGTTAAATTCGACGCCCAAAACTTCTTAAAAATTCTCATAATTTTATGTTTCGATTCTTTCACAAATACTAACACGAAAAAGATCAACTACAAAAACAATTGACAGACTCTGCGCCTCCTCTACACTTAGAGCATTAAAGAGATTAAAAAATTCAACCATAAGTAACCTATGACACCCAACAAATGCCTCAACATATACTGGAAATCCGTGATCTTAAAGCGGAAATCAACGGACTCAAAATTCTAAAGGGCTTATCGCTGAAAATCGGCTCCGGAGAAATTCATGTCATCATGGGCCCCAACGGCTCAGGTAAAAGCACGCTCTGCAACGTACTTATGGGCCACCCAAAGTACGAAGTTACAGGAGGCTCTGCCACGCTTGACGGCGAAGACCTCCTCGATCTCGCCCCCAATGAAAGAGCTCACAAAGGCCTCTTTTTAGCCTTTCAACAACCAATGGAGATCCCAGGAGTAAGCTTCGGCAACTTCCTTCGCCTTGCCAAAAATTCACAGATGAAATTCGAGAACTCCACTTCTCGGGGCATCAACGCCAGTGAATTCATGAAAACCCTTAAAGGCAAAATTTCCGACCTCAAAATGGAGGAAAATTTCGTAACACGCTCAATTAACGAAGGCTTTTCCGGTGGAGAGAAAAAACGCGCAGAAATCATTCAAATGTCCATCCTTCAACCAAAAATTGCCCTTCTAGATGAAATTGACTCCGGCCTCGACATCGACGCGCTAAAAACAGTAGCCAAAGGCATTAATCAAAACATGAAAGAAACTGGCTGCGGAATGCTAATAATCACCCACTACCAAAGGATTTTAAACTACATCAAACCCGACTTCGTGCACATCATGCACAAAGGGAAAATTATTAAATCCGGCGATCACACTCTCGCCCTTGAACTAGAAAAAACCGGCTACGAACCATTTATCAAGCGCGAGCGAAGCGAGTGCTAACAACCAAAACCGCCGAGCGCGCCTGCGCCGTAGCGAGACGAACCTTATCCCAATTAAACATGGCAGTCCCAAAATCCACCAAAGAGCTAGTTTCATCTACGCTCGATCAATACAAATTTGGCTTCACCACCAACCTCAAGGCAATCTACAAAAGCCCAAAAGGTTTAAATGAAGAAATCGTTCGCCAAATCTCCGAAAAGAAAAAAGAGCCCAAATGGATGCTGGACTATCGCCTCAAAGCGCTCGAAATTTTCAACAATAAACCCATGCCATCATGGGGCGCAGACCTTAACGACATTGATTTTAAAAACATCCACTACTACCTTCAGCCGCAAGACAAAGCCAAAACAAACTGGGAAGACGTACCGGCAGAAATCAAAGACACCTTCGATAAATTGGGAATTCCGCAGGCAGAAAGAAAATTCCTTGCCGGCACCGGCGCCCAATTTGAATCTGAAGTTGTCTACCATTCCCTTCTAGAATCACTCACTAAACAGGGAGTGATTTTTGAATCCACAGACATAGCACTACAAAAATACCCTGAAATTTTCAAAGAATACTTTGGCAAAATTATCCCCGCTCATGACAATAAATTTTCCGCATTAAATTCAGCAGTTTGGAGCGGAGGATCCTTCATTTATGTACCAAAAGGTGTACACATCGAGCTCCCACTTCAGGCCTATTTCCGCATTAATGCAGAAAACATGGGTCAATTTGAACGCACCCTCATCATCGCCGATGAAGGCTCCTCCGTACACTATATTGAAGGCTGCACGGCACCCACCTACACCACCGACTCTCTCCACTCCGCCGTGGTAGAAATTGTTGTCAAAAAAGATGCCCGCGTGCAATACACCACAATCCAAAACTGGTCCAAAAATGTTTTCAACTTAGTTACCAAAAGAGCCTACGCCTACGAAAATGCTGAAATGTTCTGGCTCGACTGCAATCTTGGATCCAAAGTAACGATGAAGTATCCTGCCATCTTCCTGATGGGCAAAGGAGCGAAAGGCGAAGTGCAATCCTTGGCTTTCTCAGGCCAACACCAACACCAAGATGCCGGCGCAAAAATCGTACACTGCGCACCAAATACAAGCTCCAAAATCGTTTCCAAATCCATTAGTAAGAATGGTGGCCGTGGCACCTACCGTGGACTCTTAAAGGTAAACAAAGGCGCCAGCAATATCAAAAGCCACGTCTCCTGCGACGCCCTTCTCTTAGATGAAAACTCCCGCTCTGACACCTATCCAATCATGCAAATAGACGAAGAAAACGTCTCCATCGCCCACGAAGCCACAGTTGCAAAAATTGGTGAAGAACAGCTCTTTTACCTCATGTCCCGAGGCCTCACGGAAGAGGAAGCCGCCTCCACAATCGTAAACGGCTTTGCCAAACCCATCATCAAACAACTACCAATGGAATATGCCATTGAATTAAACCGCCTCATCGAATTGGAAATGACCGGTTCCGTTGGCTAATCAAATCTATGGAAAACCTCAACACATTAAGCAAAAAACTAGAAATCAAGGCCAACGAAAATCGCACAATTTTAGTTGAAAAAATTCAAAGCTGCGAAATAAATCTCCACGAAAACTCCACCCTCACATTAGTGGCAATTTTGGCAAATGGCTGGGAAGAAAATATAAAAATAAACTTCAACCTAAAAGGTCACCACTCAGAAGTTAAATTCATAGGAATCAACATCGGACAGGAAAAAAATAAATTTCAATTAGAAACAAACTCCCTTCATACAAATGAAAACACTAAAGCATTTTACTATCTCCGCAGCGCCCTTTTCGACCAATCAGCTATCGACTACAAAGGCACATTAATCATCAAAAAAGCCGCACAGCTCACAGAAGCCTATCTGTCTCACAGCACTTTGATGCTCTCCACAAAAGCGAAAGCTCACACCACTCCTTCACTGGAAATTGAAGCCGACGATGTTAAGGCGGGCCATAGTGCCACCATCGGCAACATGGACGACGAAACACTTTTCTACTTCCAAAGCCGAGGAATCAATAAAGAAGAGGCCCAAAAAATAATGATCAAAGGCTTTTTAGAACAAGACCTAGAAAAAATTGAAGACCTCACCGCTCGAGAAGCTATTGCGGAAATCCTCGAAAAGCTTTTAAATAAGCACCTTAGTAGCTAAAAAATGCTCAACATAAAAGACCCTAAAAAACACTTCCCCATTTTCAAAAACTCCGCCAAAAACGGAAAAGAGTTTGTGTACCTAGATAGCGCCTCCACTACGCAAAAACCGGAATCAGTAATCAAAGCAATCACCGAATACTACGAAAACTACAACGCCAACATCCACCGCGGCATCTACGACATCTCCGAAATCGCCACTGAAAAATACGAAGCCTGCCGCAGAAAGGTGGCAGAATTTATCAACGCCAAAAGTTCCAAAGAAATAATCTTCACCCGCAACACCACTGAGTCCATCAATTTAATTGCTTACACCTGGGGCAACCTCCACATCAAGGAAGGCGACGAAATCATCGTCTCTGCACTCGAGCACCACTCCAATCTCATTCCCTGGCAACAACTTTGCCAAAGGAAAAACGCCACGCTCAAAGTAATTCCACTCACTAAAGATTTAACCTTAAACCTCACTGCTTACGAAAAACTACTTAGTAAAAAAACAAAATTAGTAGCTATCACTGCAATTTCCAATGTCACCGGAACCATCAACGACATTGAAACAATTATAGAAAAAGCCCATGCCGTAGGCGCACACGTGCTCATAGACAACGCCCAAGGAATTAGCCATAAGCCTACCGACGTCCAAAAGCTAAACTGTGACTTCATGGCCTTTTCTAGCCACAAAATGTTTGGCCCAACAGGCATTGGAGTTCTTTATGCAAAAGAAGAAATCCTTGATAATCTCCCGCCCTTTCTCTTTGGCGGCGACATGGTAGGACAAGTAAGCCAATTCGAAGCTACCTGGAATGAAATTCCACACAAATTTGAAGCCGGAACTCCAAACATCGCCGACACAATTGCCTTTCAAAAAGCCATCGAATTCATTGAAGAAATCGGCTTCGAAGCTATCGAAAAACACGATCACCTACTCACAAAAAAGGCCAAAGAAATGCTAGCAGAATTTCCACAAATTAAAGTTTATTCACCCAAAAGTATTAACGAATCCAGCCCGGCAATTTCCTTCACAATAGACGGCATTCACCCCCACGACATCGCCACAATTTTCAACGAAGAAAACATTGCAATCCGCTCCGGACACCACTGCTGCATGCCACTAATGGAAACACTTCAAATACCCGCCACCGCCCGCATGAGTTTTTCAATTTACAACACCACCGAAGAAATACAACGTGCTAAAATTGCCATAGAAAGAACCCTAAAGACATTCTCATAATCATGGACATCTACTCAGAAAACATTCTCGACCATTTCAAATATCCGCAAAACTTCGGCACCTTAAAGCATCCCACTAAAACAGCTATCGAATACAACGCCCTCTGCGGAGACAAAATTCGCCTAGATCTTGCCATCAGCCGAGACAAAAAAATTGCAGAAATCGCCTTCAGCGGCAACGGCTGCGCAATTAGCCAAGCCGCCATGTCCATGCTAAGCGAAAAAGTCCTCGGAAAAACCATCGAAGAGGTTGAAAAAATAACCAATGAAGAGGTTTACGAGATGCTTGGAGTTCAAATTTCTCCAGCCCGCATAAAATGTGCCCTACTCGGCCTAAGTGCGCTTCGCACGGCCCTATCCTCCCCCAAATAAACATTAAAATGCCAAAATCCACACCAACTCCGGCCGAAAAACGCACCGGCCCCTACTGGCCCCTCCTCAACCAAGTCATCGACCCCGAACTCTTCATCGGCATCGTGGACCTAGGCCTTGTCTACAAAATTACCGTCAAAAAGAAATCAGAAATTCACGTAATCATGACACTCACAAGCCCCGCGTGCCCGGTGGGCCCGCACATCATCCGCGAAGTCGAAGACAAACTCCGTCGCCAAAAAGGCATCGAAAAAGTATACGTCGAAATCACCTGGGACCCCTACTGGACCCAAAACATGATCAACCCCGACATCCGAGACCTCATGTTCTAATTCCTCGAAAAAACAATCGGCGGCCCAGTTAATTCAGCAGTATTCACAGGCACAAGCACATCTCCTCCATTGGCAACTCGAGTACCAATGTCCACTTCCTGATTATCGCTTCCCGCAATCACCACCATATTTTGCAAAGCAAAAGTAAGTCCATTCTCAAATCCGTCAAAATCGGAGCGCAACACCACCCTAATATTAGTATATCTAAGCGCCACATCCGGATCATTGGTCACCGCAGCGATGCCACTAGAAAATGGCACATTAGCTGAAGGATCAAGCACTATGCTAAATCCATTACCATTCCAGTTATTAGCCGGAACCACCACAGTATTTCCTCCAACCTGCACCTCCACAATCGTTCTACCCAAAGCCACCTTTCCCGGATTGTTATGCAGAAAGTCCATGCGCAATAATTTTCCACCATCGTAATAGTTACTCACAAGTCCCTCCCATGCCACCACGCCCTGCTCAATCGCCTCCTGTGAATTTGGATCCACAAGCACTGGCCGATTATTATTTTCCACAGAAATAAGTGACCAAGGAGTCGCAAATTCCACTTGTACAGGCTTAGTTGGAAATCGATCAGGATCATTTAAATCAACAAAGACATTATCATAAACAGGTTCACCATTTGCATTTTCGCTTATCTGTACCACAGTATGATACTCAATTGGAAACTCCCCACCATCAGCACCGTGCGCACTAATAGCCTCCAGGTCAGCCTTCAAATTAGGCCTTTCAACAAAGAAGTACGGCTGATCATTCAAAGTTTGAGGAAAATCCACCGCACCATCCAACGGCCTTAATCGAAATTCCAAATTATTCACTACATTTATTGGCAAAGGAAGTTGCACATCAACATCCACCGGCGTTCCATTATCATTCGGAGAAATATGAACCTGATTCACTATCATCCCCGCTCCTCCATCCACCACTACCTCCACTCCAAAATCATATGCTTCATCAAAATCAGTGGGCCACACTCTCAATCTCAAGGAATCAACAGTTTTAACCTCACCATTATTATTACAATTCCAGCTAAAAGTTCTTGTTTCATCAAGCGGAAGATGAATTCTTTCACCAGCATGATCATCGCGCGGATCCCAAATCAAATCAGTATTCCCACTCCAAAGATACTGAGAATAATTATCCCAAGTCACAGGCTGCCTTTCGCCGTCCAGGTAACAGTTAAAAAAATTATCAACACCCGGACCACCCTCATCAAGCGCTCGATTAGTAACCAAATTCCAACTATTGTCATTTTCACTCCAATTAACTCTCTGATTTTGTGGATCAATTGTGTCCAATACTGCATCCTGACTTGCAAAAGCAACATTCATTATATCACATTTCAAATCCACTTCCGTTCCCTCAGAAACATTTAAATCACTATTTCTAACATTAAGATTAAGAGTATCGCCAGGAAAAATCTCTACGGGTTGTCCATCAATCATCTCTACATGACCATCCTCCAAAGCCCCACCCATCACCACATCCACAAGCTGATAATCACTATTTCTCACCTCAATTAGAGCATCTCCATTCACAGGAGCCGGCAAATCTGTAGCTATGTCCACACAATCCACATCAATTGCCGAAACCGCTCCAAAAGCCGCACTATCACTCAAAACATCCCATCTGCCTATTACTACCGGATCCACCTGAGGCCCCGTAGATATAGGAACAATTTGATCCCGATCACCAAAATAATACCTGGGAATAAGCCTATAATTATTACTATTAGTAAAAGCCGTTGGTGGCGCACTACATCCATCAAATTCATTCGCCCTATCATAACAATTCACCTCAACTCCCTCTCCTCCAATTAATGATAAATAAGGAGCACTATAAAAATCATTGCTATGATCACTATCGCCAAGTCGATGCTCCACTCTCACTACCACAGGCTCATCACTTCGAAGTGTTAAGGCCCCATTTGTTGGTTGAATACGACCACCACTATTGCGTTGGCCAAAAGGCGCTTCAATGTCATCTCCCCAAGTAATTTTCGTAGGCAGATCGAAATATGAACCATTCAAGCTCACCCTCGCCTCCGGTACCACCAACTCACCATCAGGCTGATCAAAGTGCGCCAAGACCTGAAAACAGGCAGTATTTACATTACTAGTTTGACCAGCAACAGCTAGCACTGCCACAGCATCCATGTCCACACGTTGTGACGAACGATTATCCGGAGAAGCAATCACTACTCCAGACGGAAACAAGGCACAACGAGTCACCTCAATAGTGCCTGTAACTTGTGGGGGCAAAGCAGCATCGAGCAAAGCAGCATCAGGTGAAACTGCAAAATCCGGCGATACACCAGCATCAATATCATTAACTGCTCCATCCACCGCAGGCAAAGCTGCATCAATAATTTCCCACGCCGGGACATCCGACCCAGCATCCACAATTGCAGAATCAGGCTTAAATCCTCCATCAGCAAAAATACTAGGCCCAGAATCAACATCTGAAACCCCCAGATCACCAGTACGATGAGCACCAGGATCTCCGCAGCCCACAAGAGCGGCTCCAAGCGCCAAATTCCTTCCTAAGTTACCCAATCCCATTTCAGTTTGATTAAAGATAGTTATCTATACCACGCTTTACGCCGATCTGTCAACCCTTATGATTTCCCCACCCTACCTCCTTCCAAAAACCACACTTTCATGCTATAATAAATAAAAATAAACACATACATATGGAAGATTTCAACCCAACCCCAACTCCCCCTCAACCATCAAGTAGAAAAAAATGGCTTCTACTTACTGCAGGAATTCTAATTTTAGTTGGTGCGGCCTCATTACCCACAATCGGCTCTCTCTTCAAAGGAGCCCTCTTTATTGATCAAAATCTACAAAACCGAAAAATCCTTTCCGATGCCTCAACTCTTGCCAAAGACGCAGTAAAAATCGATCAACAGCACACCAAAGAATGTGATGTCATCGTTGCCGGAGCGGGTACAGGCGGAATTACCGCGGCTATTGCCTCAGCCAGAGAAGGAGCAAAAACCTGCCTCATTGAAGAAACAGATTGGCTTGGCGGCATGCTTACAGCCGCAGGTGTTTCAGCCATCGACGGTCGTCCAGACAGTATTTCCGGAATCTTTTACGAATTCACCCAGAAACTTGAAAAATATTATGCCCCAAATACCAACGTAATCCACAATTGTACCGTAAGTTACCTCTGCTTCGAGCCAAATGTTGGCGACAAAATCCTCAAAGAAATGGTTGGACAAGAAAAAAATCTCGAAGTTTTTTATAATTCCAAAATCAATAAAGTCTACCGTGAAGGCAACAATATTCTCGGTGTAAATTTCATCCAAAACGGCACCAGCTACATCGCCAACGCCAACGTCACAATCGATGCTACTGAATATGGCGATCTAATGTACCTCGGAAACATCCCTTACAGCATAGGTATTGATAAAGATTCCAAAGAATCCCTGGCCGACCGCGCAGACTCCTGCATCCAGCCACTAACCTACGTAGCAATCCTCAGAAAAACATCCACTCCATCCACTATTGAAATGCCCCCAAATTACGACCGCGAAAAATACAAATGCCTAATAAAAGGCGACAAATGCCCAGACTCCAATAGTAAATTCGACTTTGATCGCCTCATGAGCTACGGCCGCATGCCAAACAACAAGCTCATGATCAACATTCCAAGCCACTCATACGGCAACGACTTTCATGCCAATTCTGAAAACCTTGAAAACTACTCCCGCGAAGCAATTTTAGAAGAGGCTAAAAATTATTCACGTGGCTTCATCTACTTCCTTCAAACAGAAGTCGGATTAGAAAATTACGCCCTCGACGGAGAATTCAATACCTCAGATAATTTCGCAAAAATGCCATACGTAAGAGAAAGCCGACGACTAGTTGGAGAAAAAAGATTAGTTGAATCCGACGTAGTAAAAGGTGGAGGAATTGAAAGAGCTGATATCTATGATGATGCTATCGCTATTGGTGATTACCCTATCGACCTGCACTTCTGCAAATATGGTAAAGGTGATATCTTCCAGCCAATTGCCCCTTACCAAATCCCCTATGGTGTCACAATTCCAAAAGAGATTGATGGCTTTATGGCCGCCGACAAAAACATCTCAGTCAGTCACATCGTCAACGGCACAACCCGTCTCCAACCTGTAACTATGTCAGTGGGACAAGCAGTTGGTATCGCTGCAGCCATGGCCTCAAAACAGGGCATCGAACCTAGAGATATCGACGTCCATGTTTTACAACAAAAACTATTGGCCGCCGGCAGCAACCTCTTCTTTTTCAAAGATCTACCCACTCAACATTGGGCCTACAAACCCGTAGCCCAACTAGCCATCAAAGGCCTCCTTTCCGGCTACAGCGATTTCACCTTCCGCCCAAGCGATCCGGTAACTGAAGGAGTTATCACAAAAATATTTGAAAAGTTCCTCACCCTCAAAAACCAAGATAAATCAATCCTTGCAAGCCTCAACCTCAACAATGATTCGGCTAATCCAGTTAACAGAGAAGAAACCGCCCACTATCTTTATCAGCTACTCGAAGCCACAAACGCCCTCCCAATCAACAACGACACCAGCCTCCATTTTACCGATATTCAAGAGGGAACAACTGTAAACAGAGACGCTCAGGCACTTGCTGCCTTAAACATCGTCAGCCGTACAAACACAGTTTTCCGCCCAAACGACAAGCTCACCCGTGCTGAAGCCATCGTTCTCATCGGACGCACTATGGACGCGATCTTCACTGAATAAACATGAAAAAGGAGAGGCTCAAGAAATTAATTAAGATTCTATTGTACTTACTGTCCTCAACGACAGTAATTGCAATTATAGCCTTCTACGTGATCAAATCACTGCTCGGTGATCTAGATATATTTTTGCCCTACGCCAAAGAAATGGCCGGATTCAACAACCCAAAAAACTATCTAATTCTCTTCCAAAACAACAACGAACTCAGGCCCACAGGTGGATTTATTAATTCATACGGAACTCTAAATCTCAACAAAGGCAAATTAGCTCTAAGTTTCGCCGATTCCTACAGCCTCACAAATGTCGCCAACTTACCCAAAGCACCGGAACCCTTCAATCACCTACTTAACGCCGACCCAAAATTCAAAGGCTGGTACTTCAGAGATTCAAATTTCAATGTCGATTTTACAGAAGCAGTTAAAGACATCGAAAAATTATTCAAACAACAATCAAATCAAAAAAATACCAATTTTGATGGAGTAATAGCGGTTAATTTTGAGCTTCTGGAAGACCTCGTTAGCATCTATGATCTAAAACTAGGAGACATTCTCCTCACCAAAGAAAACCTATTCTCAACCCTGGAATTTAACGTAAAAAACATCGACACGCACAACGTTGAAGATCTCAAAAACAGAAAAAACGGCATGGGAGAACTCGCCAATACCCTAATGCATGAAATAATCTTTTCACCTACAAAATACCCCGCTCTTCTCAAAGTCATAAAAACCGACCTAGATCAAAAAAAACTCATCCTCTATTTCAAAAACACCGCCCTACAACAAGCAATTGAAGCCAAAGGCTGGGCCGACAGATTCACTCCTGAAAAATATAAAAACTTCATCTACACCAATATCGCCAATATTGGAGGCCGAAAATCCGACCGCTACATCACAAAACAACACGAATACTTTGTCAGCTTCGATGAAAACAATCGAGGAAAAGTAAGATATACCCTCTCCATGGAGCATTTCGGAAACTACAACCTCAACTCCGACATCTACACCGCCTATATTCGAATATTTATCCCCAAAAACAGCACTCCTTCAAAACAGTATTTTGACTCCTATCTCACCCTCAAACCCAGCGAAAAAAAGGAAATCACACTTGAATACGTCCTACCCAAAAGCATCACTCCCGAAAACTTCAACCTCGACCTAATCAAACAGCCAGGCACAAAAGACCACTGGAACCTTATTGTAAAAACCCCTGCAGAAAACTCACTCAAATCCTCAGAATTTGAGGTAAAAGAGGGTCTAAGCACCTGGTCAAATTTCCTACTTTCAGATCAACATTTCACCTTTCAACTCCTCAAAGACACCATTCCACCAGTAATTGTTTGGCAAAAATTCTCAGACCAAAACCTAATTGAAGTAAATATCAGTGAACCACTAAATGAAGGCAGCCTACTAAATCCCAACAACTACAAAGTCACCGACCTCAATTACATCGATAATAATACCGACCAGATCAACATTGAAAAAGTATACTTCAAAAACAACAGCATATTTATTCAAACCAACGGAATTTCCTATGTAAAAGGCGAAAGGTATAGTCTCAAAATTAAAAACCTCGAAGACCTAGCCGGCAACAACACCGTCCCTTCAACCCTAAATGTTACGGTAGTGCAAAGCTCCTGATCCTAGCCCGCGCTCTCCCAGATATAGTCAAAAATCGCTTCCATCGTGGCATAAAAAGTTTCACTCTCCACCACTATTCCGTGAATCTGCTTATTAAAATCGATCATCGCCACCTGCGATCCACCAAATAAAATAATCTCCGACTGTAAATTAAAGGGATGATTTTCAACAATTCTACTTTCCCGATTGGAAGCCGCATCCAAAGACTTATACCTCTCACTTTTTTCACTCCCCGCCACCAACACCTTACTAAAGACCCTCTTCGCCACCTTCTCCTGAATGAAGCGCTTTTTCAAAAAATCCTTCATCACCCCCGGCATACTTGTAAGATTGATAAACGCCTTTTGCACATCCCCCTCAATTAAAGTTTCCTGATACAAATTCACAATCGCCTTGTCCCCCTCATACACCCGAGTTTTCGGCTTCACATAAGCACTTTTAACCAACTTTGCCATCTCCACCAAAGCCGCAGCCGCCACCCCTTTACGTGCCTTAAGCTCCTCCATCTCCCTGTCCAAATCCCTCACAAAAATTTCCGGTGAAACAGCAATATACACCGCCACCTCATTCACCTCACTCTGGACCAAAAGCCCACGTTTAAGCAGTCGCTTCAAAACAGAATAAACAGTAGTGCGGTCAATCTTCGTTCTCAACGCCACAGAGCTTGCAAAAGCCTGTCCATGCTCAAAAACATCTAAATAAATCTGAATATCCTTCTCATTCAGACCTTGATTCTTCAAAAATGTAACTACAATCTGCTGCATATGTGTTGACGACACTTCAACACCACAATCATACCCCAGATACTTGCTCCCACAAAGGCAAAATAGTATTAGTATCTTCCACCAATTGAAACCCAGCCAAAGAAGCATAAACTAAAGACATGAGCACACTAGACACCAACAACTCAGCACTTGAAGGGGAGAACCCCCACTACCTATCAGCACTACTAGGTAGTGTCGAAACATATCCAACAACAACCGTAGATCACAATCCTCATCTACCAAATGCCTTTCTATATCACAAGGCCTCACACGCACTTAAACTCGCAGGACTAGGCCAACTAAACTATCTCACTGACGAACCAGGCCAACTTCCCACGGAGCATCTTCCATACATGGTTACCCAGCCCCTTCTCCGTGACATGGCCAAGGCCGAAGTGCCAGCTCGCTACCATCTTCGTACTCGCGATCTCCACAGGGCCACCCAAATAGCACAACAGCTAGGTCTTCAAGTAGTTATCATTGGAGCTCTCACCAGCGCCACCGAAAACTTTGGTGCCCCCGGAGTAGAATATGATAGCGACAAGATCATCGCCATAGAAGCAGAAGGAGTACCAGACAGCAGCCAAATCAAACAATCAATCGATGGCGACTATGCATTAAGCAACGAGGTTCATATCGACCTAAAAAATGGCACCCTACGCGCCGGCGCCGGCCTCACTCCCGACCAATTAAATGAACTCCTCCCAGCAGGCAAATGGCTCGCAGTAGACGCCACCACCCGAGGTCAGCTCAAAGCAGTACTTCCAACCGGCCCCATGGGCCCAGCACGAATTCGCCCCTCCGAAGTCATCGAGGAAGTAAAACTTACCGATGGCACAACAATAAAAGTACTCCAAGGCCCAGAAGTAGAACAACATGAAGGCCTCCTCGGAATCACTGGCGGCGTAGTAGAAACAACCTATAAAATCCTCGATGTACCAAAAGAAAAATTTGGAGTTTTTGCAGCCCTGAATGTTCAAACACTCGACCCCGAAAACACCAACTGGGACGAAGAGCTAGCCAACGTTCTAGCCCACCTCTACCCAGCACTCAATTTAAGAATCAACGGCAACAGATTGGAATCCGATTGGTCAGAAGGCTACCTGGACGGAGTAGAAATCATTACCGAAAACGAATTACAGTTCTTACTCGAAGACCAAGTAGCAGTAAGTGACGAAATCAAAACCCAAGCCCGAACCCTCCTGGCAAACCTAAAACAAGCCAACTCAAAATACGGTCTCTTCATCACAGGAAGAGCAGAGAAAAACTTTTCAACACTCACAGAATCCACCACTCCCGACAATCCAATAAATACAATGCTGACTCTTTTAGAAACAGCAGAAATGTCTGATGTCATCGAAATTCCACCAGCCAAAATGAAAGGTCTATACCAGCTCCGCGAAGACATTCCCACCGCAGCAAAAAGCGAAGCTGCCCCAGAACAACCAGATCCAGAAATCCTCCGCGCCAGCTTCACTACAGACTTCGTCACAACAATTTCTGCAAGCGCTAGAGAACAGTTAAATGCCCTCTATGGTGGCGAACGCATTGATTTCCTCCGCGCCAACATCCGCAGACAACTAACTCCACATCTTGCCCGCCAAAAGGTATTTGCACGAATGCAAAGAGAAAATAACATCCCAGAACTTAAATTGCGCAATCTAAGCTACGGCCACGGCCACATTCGCGGCCTCGACCTTCATGATAGAGAAACCCTCATCGCAAATCTCAAAGGACTAAGTCCAGAAAGAAGAGCGATAGTGATAGCAGCTTTCATGAAAAACAAAGAACGAGCGAAAACAGAAGCAAACGGGGCCCTCAAAGAGGGCATGGCCCGCCTCGCCACAGACCCCAACACCACCCAGCTCAGCGGAGAAAAAGGCAAACTCCCAGAATTCGACACTCTCTCACCAAGCAAAAAAGATGAAGTAGCAGATCTAGTTAAAGCAGCCCCTCCAGTATTTAGCTGGCGCGCAGTTGGCTCAAAAGTTTGGAACTATATCCAAGCACGCAACACCGCAGCCGCCTAAAAAATCTCCGGGATCAATCCCGCCTCGCCAAATTCCTCCACCGCATGCCACAATAAATTTGCCGCAAAAATCGCGAGCAACACCGCTGTCACCATAAAAAACTTCCTCACCGGAAACTTCAGCGCACCCCTAAATATCGCCAACCCCAAAACCACCGCACCCACCACTCCCAACGCACCACCTAAAAACACCGTCAAAGAATTATCTTTCACAAAAGAGGCCTGCATAAAAATCACCGTTTCAATACCCTCTCTAAGTACAGTCACAAAAGCCAAAAGCATCACTCCCCAGGTATAATTTTTATCCAAATGCACCGCAATTTTCTTCTCCACATTTTGCTTAATATTCTTTCCCTGCATCCACATCCACACCACCATCCACACGATCAAAAGAGCAGCAGTTAAATACATCGTCCCCTCATAAATTTCCTCAGCTCTACCCTCAAATCCACCTAAATAAACATTAAACACAATCGCCATCACCACACTCGCCACCACCCCCAAGGCCACACCAATCCACACGCTCTTTTCAAATTTCGGATTCCCCGACTTATTCAAATAAGCCAAAATAATTCCCACAATCAGCGCCGCCTCAAGGCTCTCACGAAAAGTAACAACGAAAGCTGAAAACATATATGTAAAGTTAATCGAATTAAATTAAATTGACCTAAAGTCCACTTGATCCACCTTCTGAGCCACACCAGAATTATTATAAACATCCACTCTAAATCCCGTTTGCTGACTCTCATAAAGGGTCACCCTACAATCTCCATTACCAGAAGCAAAAGTCGCCGGCCACATTGGTCTACAAGCAAAACTCGCATGCACAAATTTATCAACACCGAATTCCTTTTTCACAGCCTCAACAGCATTTTGCACCAAAACAGATGAATCAGTAGCCATAAGTCCATCACCGAATAAATCACCAGTATTCACCTCCTCTTGATTAATTTCCACCTGCACCAATTTCAGTTTTCCTCCACTAAATTCCACCCCAAACGCCTCACTCTTTTCATCCACCTTTGAATCCGTAATATCAGCAGCCTCATGCACAAAAATATAAACCCAGTAATTACTGTGGCCATTGGCAAATTCTCGCCCGGGAATAGTATAGTTATCATCCAACATCGGCCCAAAATTATTAAATCCAATTAAAGTAGCTCCAGAAAAAGCCGCCTTAGCATATTCATTCACTTGAGGCCAAAGCTCCTTTGCAGTTGGATCAACCAGCCCAGTCTCCTTTTCATCTGCCCTTAGCACCAATGCCTTTCCAGCACTTTCCGGCCCCTGATCCTGAGTTAAATCCGGCATCGCAATACCCTGTGCCGCTAAATCCTTCGCCACCTGATCCTGAATATCATCCTGATTAGGCAACCCCGGTATTTGCATGGCCAAATCCTCCGCACTGCCACACCCAGCCAAAAGCACCAAAGAAACTAAAAACAAACTAAAAGTTTTCATACAAAAAAATTAAAAAGCCCGCAAATTATAGCCAAAAAGCCCCGTCAGTCCAATATCTATTTTTTACCAGACCCAGGCGCACTCTTCACCTCCACCGGACTTGGCGACCTCACCACCTCCACATGAAAAGTAGTTTCCGCCTTCTCACCCCACGGTTCCACTCCAACAGAATACTTACCGGTCAGCTCCACCGGTGTCCACCACTCATTCTTTTCACCAGCTCCCCATCTTCTTGCACCCGCACCCGGAAAATACTTAGCAGGCACTCCACCTCTAGCATGCAACGCACTCCTATTGTTATTAAAAGCTACCCACATCACTGCAGCATCATACCCAGCCGTTGTCATCATTTGCACATAAAGATCAACAACATTATTACAATCCCCACCCTCATTAAAAAGCACCAACAGACCCGGACGATCAAAATTAGAATCGTACTCCAGCTTATATGGCAACTGTTGAATAAAACCGATAATCGTCTTAATTCTTTTAGGGTGGTCATTTTTATCGATACCATTGAGCACAAACTCCACTAGCTGCTTCGCCACAGGATCGGCAGTATCAATAAGCGGAGCCATCTTTGCAATCGTAATACTCCTACCAAAAACATTAGGGAATGTAACATTCCTATCTAGATTAGCGGCCGTCCTTTCCAGCAAACCATCAATACGTGAACTAATAGTAGACACATTCATTGGCCACGTGCCCTTTTCACCCAGTTTCAACGTTACCTGCGGATCAGCCTTTAGCAAACTCGCCGGAACCCTCACGTCATGATAAGGAGAAACGCCACTAGGTAAAAGAAGCCTATTTCCTGCGCCCAAAAGCGCCTGATCCATTCCTGTCTTACTATAACTACCACCAGGTTCAATCCCATCCTTGACATCCATTTGCTGAATCACATAAAAACTTTTTTTAGTCTCAAACCCAGGCTCTGGATTATAAGTAGCCATTGTAAACACACCCTTTCCATCCCTCACTATTCCAAGTCTAGTTGTATCCAACTTTGTTGCAAAAGAAGTTTCATAAAGCCAACAAATCCAAGTTTTCAACTGCTCATCGCTCAACCCTGGCTCCAACAAAGTATTCACCGCATCCGCAAGTGTTGTTTTTTGATAAGCATTTTCTGAACCACTAGCAGCAGTCATATGACCAGAAAGCTTACCAATAAGTGCAAACCTATATATATCCTGCTTTTTAGAACCCTCCACCATTCCACCGTTTTTATCTGAAGGATACAGCCCCTCATTCGTTGCCAAATATTTAAATTTACCCGCCAACAAATGCTCAATCACTCTATCCATTTTCAGCATCCTGTCACTTTTAGTTAAATCCGTAATATTAAAAAGCCTTGTTGAATTTTCCAGCAACACAGCAAACGGCTTCTTAGCAAGATTAAGCACTTCCGCCTCTTCAGCTAACTCAGCGCCCCCGGATCCTTGTCTCGACACAATCATCGTAGTAGCAGCAGCAAGCATTAAAACAAAAGCAGCTGCCGTCACAATCGGCAAAGAATCATGTCTCGCTCTATTCACTTCTTCCTTAATGTACTCAACCACGGCACCAATGACCTCCGCCACCCGGTCCTCAATTCTATTAATAAAATCAGGACTAAAAGCCTCAGCAACAAGCGGACTTTCACCCTTCACTGCCGGATAACTCACCCCAGCAACAG